>JAGNEJ010000015.1 GCA_018003315.1 Verrucomicrobiales bacterium | reverse complement strand
AGTCATCCAACGTTATCAACGTCAAACCGACTCATGAACACCAACTCATCACTCAACCGCCGGATGCGGAACCGCACGTCCGGTGGTGTGGGAGGACGGCGGGGGTAACCCCGCCTCCTACCCGATCTGTCGGTTCCGGACGAATCAGTTGCCATCGGTGTGCAGCCGTGCCGAATATCTTTCGCACCCTGCGACCTCATGAGACGCTTTTTGCTTCCCGCCATCGCCAGCCTGACGACTCTGACAGCCCATGCTGGGGATCTTCCCGCCTGGGCAGGCGGAACCCGGCGCGAGGCGGCATCGGCAGCGGTGCGGGGGCGCGCGTTTTTGATCGGACTCGTTGACCCGACCCTGCAGTTGCTGCCGGAGTTCAGTGGGCACAAGGTCGTCTGGCTTTATCATGACAATTACCTCGCCGCGAAGGTGCTGGCCAAAACACACCCCGAAATTGCCGCAAAGATCACCGCTGCCATCCGCAAATTCGGAATTGAACGTTCCGGGAAAATAGAACTTCTCTTCGGCGAAGGAAAGCTGCCCCTGCGGCACTATCAGCTGCGGGAGGTCGCCAAAACAGGCGGATTCTCGATTCATTCCGAATTCGCCACCGACCAGGCAAATGCGGATTTTGAGCGCTACGCAGACCTGCTGTGTTTTGCGGCCATTGCCGAACCGGACACCGTAAAGGCCCGGGCCCGCTTCGATGTGGCAATGGCCATGTGGGACGGAACCGGGTTCATGGATGCCGCCGCCCGAAAGTCAGAACTTTACGCCACCTACAAACTGGCCCTTGCTTTGCAGGCGGCGCGGCGCTTCGCACTGTCATCACCGGCGCTGACAGCCGTGCGCGAGCGTCTGCTCCACATGCAGGCGGCCTCCGGAGGCTGGATCACCGACTACCAGCGCAATGGCACACCGGTCGGCATGGCCAATGTCGAAACCACCAGTCTCGCCATTCTTGCCCTCGATGATCCCCGGGATGCCGGGTGCGGAGCGTCCCGCTGAAATCCTGCCGAGGCAAGTCGGCAGCGCCGGAACGGAGGCGGGTGCGAGCAAAATCCGCACTTGAGCTTTGTGTGATCGCGGGCACGTTGGAGGCGTCTCATGAAACCACCGGAGCATGGCTTCCGGGCATGCGGCGAGGGAGATCGCTGCTGGTTGCGGATGGATCCAAGCCGCGACGGAAATGCGTTTTGTCCTGCGAGGGAAAAACAGCGATCCCATGAAAGGCCGGGTCCTGTTTGGTGATGCAATCCTCAATTCCCGCGGCCTTCCCCCGGCGGCGGGGTTCGCTCCCAATCCCGCACCACCATGAAACTTCCCGATTCCAGGTTTCATCCATTGCTGGCGCTCCTTGCGGTGGCTGCGCTGCTTGCAAGCCCAGGGGCATCGAGCACCGCTCTGGAGGCGCAGAAATCTTTCGGCCACGACTTCTCACCAGGACCTTCGCCGGGTGCAGTGCCGAAGGGGCTGGCAAAATCAGACTGGCAGAGCATCCGTGCGGCTTACGAAGCGGGGCGTTATGAGGTGCGGGCGGTGGACGGTGAATCCGGCAGGTGGCAGACGCGCAATCCCGAACAGCAGTGGGCCACGACGTTTGATGGACGCGGGTTTGAAACGAAGCCCCGCGATGCCCGGTGGCGATGGGGATTGGCGTTGCGACGCTTTGGTTTCATCAATGAGATGCGTGTGATCAGCGGGCAGCCGAAGGCCCGGACCGAGGGGCAGCGGTTCACGTATCAATGGAGTGAAGTGCTGGAGGAGTGGCATGTGAATGACCAGCGCGGGCTGGAGCATGGCTTCACGGTGAAGGAGCCACCGGCGGGCTCGGCGGAAGGAGAGTTGTGCTTTGAACTGGGGGTGCGCGGATCGTTGCGAGCGGATGTGGCGAAGGATGCGGTGCAATTTCGCGACCAGCAAGGCGCCGCCGTGGTGATTTATTCCGGCCTGAAGGTCTGGGACGCGGATGGCAAGACGCTGCCCGCACGCTTCGAGCGCGGCGGGGACGACACGGTGGTGATCCGTGTGGACGAACGCGGCGCGCGGTATCCGATCACGGTCGATCCTATCGCTCAACAGGCGTATTTGAAGCCGAGCCATGTGGGTGCGTCGCAGGCGACGGACTATTTTGGGTTCGCCGTGGGCGTGTCGGGCGACACGGTGATCGTGGGCGCGCCGCTGGAGGACAGCAGTTCGACCGGCGTGAACTCGGCTCCGGATGAAAGCGCGACGAACGCCGGGGCGGCCTACATCTTTGTGCGCAGCGGCGGCGTGTGGACACAGCAGGCGTATCTCAAAGCACCGTTTGGCAGCGGCTCGCTCCTTTATGACCAGTTTGGCTGGTCGGTCGCCATTTCGGGTGACACGGCAGTCGTCGGTGCGCGCTGGGAGGACGGCAGTGTGACGGGCGTAAACAGCGCGGCCAATGACAACGCGCTCAACTCCGGGGCGGTATTCGTTTTCACACGCAGCAGTACCACCTGGAGCCAGCAGGCTTACATCAAGCCGGGCGCGGTTGGCACCACCCAGGCGGATGATCAGTTCGGATTCTCGGTGGCCATCGACGGCAACACGCTAGTGGCCGGGGCGAATGGCGAGGACAGCAGCACCACGGGCGTCAACACAACGCCTGATGAAAACGCGCCGAACGCGGGGGCGACCTATGTTTTCACCCGGACCGGCACGACGTGGACGCAGCAGGCGTATTTGAAACCGGCGGCGGTGGGCACTTCGCAAGCCAGCGACAACTTCGGAGCCTCGGTGAGCGTGAGCGGGGACACGGTCATCGTCGGCGCACCGACCGAGGACAGCAGCACCACGGGCATCAATGCAGTGCCTAACGAAGGGGCAGGCGACGCCGGCACGGCCTATGTCTTCACCCGCAGCGGCACGGTCTGGAGCCAGCAGACGGTGCTCAAGCCCGCCGCCGTCGGCACCACGCAGGCAGGCGACAATTTCGGCTACTCCGTCGCCGTGTCCGGCGATACCGCGGTGGTCGGAGCGGCGGGCGAGGACAGCAGCAGCCTGGGCGTGAACAGCGCGGCGGACGAGAACGCACTGAATTCAGGGGCGACGTTTGTCTTCACCCGCAACGGCACGGTGTGGAGCCAGCAGGCCTACTTGAAGCCTGCCGCGGTTGGAACCTCGCAGTCGGGTGATCAATTCGGCAATTCTGTCGCCATCTCCGCTGACACAGTGATTGTGGGCGCACCCTACGAGAACAGCAGCAGCACGGGTGTGAACAGCACGCCTGATGGCAATGCCGCGGATGCGGGCGCAGCCTATGTGTTCACGCGCAGCGGCACGGTGTGGAGCCAGCAGGCCTATTTGAAGCCCGGCAGCATCGGTACGGCGCAGGATGTGGATTTGTTCGGCTATGCCGTGGCAGTTTCGGGTGGCACAGCCATCGCAGGCGCACCTCTGGAGGACAGCAACTCCTCCGGCGTGAACAGCACGCCCGATGAAAGCGCCGCCAAAGCCGGAGCAGCCAACATCTTCACGCGCAGCGGCACGACGTGGACGCAGCAGGCTTATGTGAAGGCGGCCACGGCGACCAATGGACTCACCCAGGCGGGCGATACCTTCGGCAAGGCGGTGGCGATCTCTGGGGACACTGTGGCGGTGGGTGCGCCGGGTGAGGACAGCAGCACCACTGGCGTGAACAGCGCCGCCGACGATGTCTTCGGCTACGTCAGCACGGGAGCGGTCTATGTTTTTGTGCGCAGCAACGGTGTGTGGACGCAGCAGGCTTACGTCAAGGCCTCCACCATTGGCACCACGCACCGGGAGGATTATTTCGGCTCTTCGGTGGGACTCTCAGGAGACACGCTCATCGTCGGCGCACCGTTCGAGGACAGCGACTCACTTGGCGTGAACAGCACGCCGACTGATCCGCCGGTGCCGCAGTCGCGGCAAAGCGGCGCGGCGTACGTCTTCACGCGCAGCGGCACGACGTGGAGCCAGCAGGCGTATTTGAAGCCTGCGGCCGTGGGCGGCACGCAGGCGGATGACCGCTTCGGCTTCTCCGTCGCGGTGGATGGGGATGTAGCCGTGGTGGGCGCGCCCCAGGAGGACAGCAGCAGCACCGGCATCAACAGCGCGGCCAACGAGAGCGCCTCGAATGCCGGTGCGGCTTATGTCTTCTCACGCAGCGGCGGTGTGTGGACGCAGCAGGCGTATTTGAAACCAGCGGTGGTCGGTACCACGCAGGCGGGCGATGGATTTGGCTTTTCGGTTGCCGCCTCGGGGGAGACGGTGATCGTCGGCGCCGTCGGCGAGGACAGCAGCACCACCGGTATCAACAGCAGTGCCAATGAAAGCGCGGCGGAGGCCGGTGCCACCTATGTGTTCACGCGCAGCGGCGGCGTATGGAGCCAGCAGGCGTATCTGAAACCTGCCGCCGTGGGAACGACCCAGGCGGGCGACAGCTTCGGCAGCGCCGTGTCGATGTCAGGCAACACGCTCGTCGTCGGAGCATCGGGCGAGGACAGCGGCACCACCGGCGTCAACAGCACGCCCGATGAAAATGCAGGGGGATCGGGAGCAGCCTATGTGTTCACGCGCAGCGGCACGACGTGGTCGCAGCAGGCCTACCTGAAACCCGGCGCGGCTGGCGTCACGCAGGCAGGCGATGCTTTCGGTTCGTCCGTCTCAGTCGCGGGCGACACGCTCACGGTCGGCGCACCGTTTGAAAACAGCAGCACCGTCGGCGTGAACGCCACGCCGGACGAAGGCGCGACGGGCGCGGGCGCGGCGTTCGTGTTCACACGCAGCGGGACGACGTGGAGCCAGCAGGCGTTTCTTAAAACGCAATTCGCCGGTACGGAACAGCAGTCCGACAACTTTGGCATCTCGGTCGCCGTCTCAGGTGACACCGCCATCGTCGGCGCGCCTTTCGAGGACAGCAACACCACCGGCATCAACACCACGCCGGATGAGGCCGCCACCAACGCAGGCGCGGCCTGCATCTTCACCGGACTCGGCCCGCCCTCCGGCGTCGCGTCCGACATCACGCTCAGCCCCGCCACCCTCGCGGAGCACAACGCGCCCGGCGCGACGGTCGGCACGCTCTCCGCGACCTATGCCGGCGCGGCGGGGCCGCACACCTTCGCGTTCGTGGCTGGCGCGGGTGACGCGGACAACGCCGCGTTCACCATCGCGGGCAGCACGCTCAAGATAAACGGGCGCGCCGAGTTCGAGACGCAGAGCGTTTGCAGCCTCCGCCTCCGCGCGACCGACAGCGGCTCGGGCACACATGATGCGATTGTCTATGTCAGCGTCACTGATGTGAATGATCCGCCCAGCTTCGTCATCGGCGCGGATCAACTGATCCCGACAACGTCAACAGTGCAGGGCGTCGGCGGCTTCATCACCGTGTTTGATGACGGCGATGGCGCGGTGGCGCAGTCGCTCTCGTTCAATGTTAGCGTCACCAGCGGCGCGGGACTTTTCACCGTCGCGCCCGCCATCAGCAGCAATGGCGCGCTGAGCTACACGCCGAACGGCACGGCAGGCACGGCAACGATCAGCGTCACGCTCACCGACGACACCAGCATCGGCGGCGCGGGCACCGCTCTGACGACGGTCGAGCAGACCTTCACCATCACGATGACGGACACGGCGAACCTCGCGTCACTCAGCCTGAGCGCGGCGGCCATCTCGCCTTTGTTCTCTCCCACCACGGACAGCTACACGGCAACGGTGCCTTTTACTACGGACACGACTACCGTCACCGCCGTGCCTGCGCAGGGAGGTGCGACCTTGCAGGTGCAACTCAATGCAGGTGGCTGGTTCCCGCTGGGTTCCGGCAGCCCGAGCAGTCCGATGGGACTCAATGTCGGCCCGAATCAAATCCGTGTGCGCTGCACGGCGACAGGTGGCGTTCCGACACGCACTTACACGATCACCGTCACCCGCAATTCCTCGACACCGGGCGCGCCGGTCTTTGTCACTCAGACGCTGGATGTCGGCAGCGGCGGCACCACGGGATTCTATAACTCGATGACGGTGGTCAATGGCAATCCCGCCATTGCCTTCTACAGCAGCACCGGAGCCACGATCTACTATGCCCGCAACAGCGCCGCCGATGGCTCGGGCGTCTGGAGCATCGTGGCGGTGGTGTCAGGCCAGTCTTTCCTGTCCATGCCGCCATCGCTGGCCGTGGTGGATGGCCGCCCGGCCTTGGCTTTTACCAGCGGTAGCGGCGGGGTCAAGTATGTGCGCGCCAATGATGCAAATGGCAGCAGTTGGGGCGAACCGGTCACGGTCGAGGTGGTCTCCAACGCCGCCGTTTCACTCGCCGTGGTCAACGGCCGCCCGGCTGTCGCCTATTACGATGGCACGACAGCCCTCGTCGGTGGATCGTTTGTCACCGTGGGCGATCTCAAATACGTGCGCGCCAGCGATTCCACCGGGTCGAGTTGGGGCGCGCCCATCACTCTGGACAGCGCCGGCATTGTTGGTCACGCGCCCTCCATGACGGTGGTCAATGGCAACCCGGCCATCGCCTACGGTGAGGGCACCAACAAGCAGGTCAAATACATCCGCGCGGCGGATGCCGATGGCGCGACCTGGGGCGGTCCCGTGGTGTTGGGCACCGGCGGCTTTGCCGGTCTTTTGGACTTCTCGCTCGCGGTGGTGAACGGCAATCCCGCCGTGGCCTATGATGACAACACGAACGGCGATCTCATGTATGTGCGCGCCAGCGATGCCAATGGCGCGTCCTGGAGTTCGCCGCTGGTGCTGGAGAGCAGCGGGGTTGTGGGAGAAGACTGCTCGTTGAGAATCGTCAATGGCCGGCCGGCGATCAGTTACTTCGACCGCACGAATCTTGATCTCAAATACCTGCGGGCCAATGACGCCAGCGGAGCGGGCTGGCCCGCGGCAGGCGTCACGGTGGCCAGCACCGGCGATGTGGGCCGCTGGACTTCGATGGTGGTTGCCGACGGCAACCCGGCGATCACCTGCCTCGACAACACCAACGCGGAATTGAAGTTCATCCGCGCCACCGATGTGAGTGGCACTGCGTGGGGCGCGGCAGTGATGGTGGATACAGGCTCCGTGCGAGGCCAGACGGGCTATTGGACCAGCCAGGCCATCGTCAATGGCAACCCGGCCATCGCTTACCACGACCAGACCAATCGCGACCTCCGGTATGTGCGCGCTACCAACGCGACGGGGACGGCATGGGGCACACCGGTGACCTTGGACAGCATCGGGGATGTGGGATCCTACTGCTCGCTCGCAGTCGTGAACGGCCAGCCGGCCATCGCCTATCAGGACCAGACCAACAGCGACCTTAAATACATCCGCGCCAACGACGCGGACGGCGCCACCTGGGGCGCGCCGGTCTTTGCCGAAAGCAATGCTGGCGCGCAACTCGGCTACGACGCCTCGCTGGCGGTCGTCAATGGCCGACCCGCCATCGCTCACTTCGATCTCACCAACCGACTCTTTATATACGTCCGAGCCAGTGATGCGAATGGCACGGCCTGGGCCTCGCCCGTGACGGCGGACACGATGCCGACTTCGGACTTCTCCTTGACTCAGGAACTGTCCTTGGCCGTGGTCAATGGCCGACCGGCGATCTGCCACACTCAACGCACGCAAGTCAGCGGCGTGAGCGACGATAATTTGGTTTTTGTCCGCGCCAATGATGCCGATGGCACGAGTTGGGGCGCGTCGCTGACGGTGGAGTCAACCGGGTTTGTCGGCAGCGGGTGCTCGCTGGCCGTGGTCGGCGGCCATCCTGCCATCGGCTACTACGACCAGACCAACACCGACCTCAAGTTTGTGCGCGCCACCGACGCGAACGGGGGGAGCTGGGGCGCGCCGGTGATCGTGGATGGGAACGGCGGCAATTACGCCTCCCTCGCCGTCATTGATGGCCATCCGGCCATCAGCTACAACGACTTCGTCAACAGCAACCTCAACTACATCCGCGCCAACGACAGCAACGGCGCAACCTGGGGTGCTCCGCTGATCGTGGACCAGGTCGGCGGTGCCAACCCCTCGCTCACTGCTCTGGGCACCAATCCTGCCATCAGTTACCTTGGCGGAGAGATCGATCTGAAGTGGGCGACGCTTCTGACCAATCCTGAGATCACCGCCTCCGGCAATGGCAACACCATCGCGGACGGTGACGCCACGCCTGACCTCACCGATCATACAGACTTCGGCGGCGCGGTTGCCGCCGGCAGTTCCACCGTGGTGCGTACCTTCACGATTCACAACACCGGCGACGGCAACCTCAACCTCAGCGGCACGCCGCGGGTGGTGGTCGGCGGCACTCATGCGGCAGACTTCACCGTCACGCTCCAGCCCGCGACATCCGTCGCCGCCTCCGCCAGCACCACTTTTGATGTGACCTTCGATCCTTCTGCCCCAGGCCTGCGCAGCGCGACGTTGAGCATCGCCAATGACGATGCGGACGAGAACCCCTTCGACTTTGCCATCCAGGGCACCGGCCTGGCCGCGCCCACCGACATCGCACTCAGCCCCGCCAGCATCGCTGAAAACCACCCCGCCAACGCCGTGGTCGGCACGCTCTCCGCATCCGATGCCGATGCCGGGCAGTCGCACACCTATGAACTTGTCGCAGGAGAAGGAGATTCGGACAATGGCGCTTTCAACCTCAGCGGCGACCAACTTCGCCTCACCAGCAGTGCGGATTTTGAGAACAAGAGCAGCTACTCGGTCCGCCTCCGCGCTACCGACAGTGGCACACCGGCATTGAGCTGCGAGGAGGCGATCATTGTCAGCATCACGAACGTCAACGAGATGCCAAGCTTTACAATCGGTGCCAATCAGACAATTGCCAGCGACGCAGGGGCGCAGAACGTGGGAAGTTTCATTACGGTTTTCAGCGATGGCGACAGCACCGTGGCGCAGGAGCTTGCGTTCAATGTCAGCATCATCAGCGGCGGCGGCGTTTTTGCAGTCGCACCTGAGATCGACAGCAGCGGCACGCTCCACTACACGCCCAATGGCACGCCCGGCACGGCCAGCATCAGCGTCTCGCTGACGGATGACAGTGCCATCGGCGGTGCGGGGACGACACTGACCACCTCCAGCCAGTCTTTTACCGTCACCATTCAGCCAACCGCGATTCAGGCGTGGCGACTGACCCATTTCGGGACCGCGAGCAACAGCGGAAACGCGGCGGACCTGTTTGATTATGACCTTGATGGCCTCTCGAACCTGCTGGAGTTCGCCTTCGGCCTGAATCCCACACTCGCCTCCTCGAAGCTGCTGCCGCATGGCCAGGTCACCGATGGCAACTTTGTCATCCGTTTCACCCAGCCCGGCGGCGTCAGCGGCATCACCTACGGCGCGGAATGGAGCACCACGCTCTCCAGCAATCCTGGTGACTGGATCGCTATTCCCGACACCGATCCAGCGCCCACAGGCTGCACGTTCGGGGTGCCCGTGGGAGCGAACCAGCGGATTTTCTTGCGCCTGACGGTCTCCCCGCTCTGATGGGGAGCCGCTGACATCCGCTCAGCTAGACGGCGGCCGTCGTTATGCTCTAGCGGGTGCGATCCCCACCAGAGACGGACCATGCGCTGAGGTCGAGCCCCGAAATCAGGCCGCCGTGGGATGGCGCACCGGGTTTCAGGGTGTCTGAGCCGTGGGCAGATCTGGTTTCGCCGGTTGGGAGTGCCCACGGCGGCATGGCGTTTCAAACGTCGGATTGCGGCGAGAAACCGGGCTCACCCGGCACCGCCCGTTTTCCGACCAACGGCGGCGAGCGTTTCCGCGTGGCGGCGCCGGACAAAATCCATCGCCCCGGCCGCGTGCGTTTTGGCTGCGGCGGGATTGTCATGAATTTCACCCAAGCAATCTGCGATGTCCTTTGGCTTGGCGGTCTCGATTTCAAAAATCCAGTCCTTGAGGCCGATGTCGCGCCACATCTGAGCTTTGCTAGTGTCCGTTGGCTGTCGCAGGTGCAGCGCAGGGGTGCCCGCTGCCACCGCCAGGATGGGCGAATGCATTTCCATGCTCACCACCGCCAGCGCCCGGGCATAGACGGAAGCGGCTTCGTCCGGCAGCCACCAGGCCTCGCGCCAGACCGCGGATTTCCTGACATCGTCGGGCAGCGGGTCGATGATCTGCTCCCTAGCCAGCTGCAATTCATGCGTCATTTCCGGGCAGGCCACCAGGCGTACACCGGTCCGCCGGGCAAAATCCACCAGCGCCTCCCGCAGTTTGGCGTGGTCCGGTTCCTTGAACTTTTCGCTCACCGCATCCCGTTCCAAATCCAGGCCTTTGGGGGCGCGGCGGTGGATTTTGAAATACGGCGTGTAGCGCAGCCGCGGAATGGCGCAGACGAATTTTCCCGGCTCCAGCCGGTGCGTTTTCAGCCACGCCTCCGCTGCGGATTCGTTTCGGAGATCGAAGGCAAAGGCGGCATCCGGGGCGAATTCCACCACGGGCTCCGTGACTCCGGAACGTTCGACAACGGCGCGGGAAACGCCGTCTCGCAGGTAAACGAACCGTGCGGCATTCAACAGGTCGCGCAGCGCGTCGTCGAGGTGATCCATGGTCACGCCGAAAATGCCGAACGGTTTGCCGGTGTGGCGGCGCCAGGCGGCAAGATGGCGGTGCGCCACCACGCTAGGGCCGGAGCCATGGAGCAGGAAATCGCATTCCTTCCACGCCTTGGCCAGCTCCGGAGTGTCGGGAAGTCCATCGTCTCCAGTGGTTCCGCCAACGATTTTCAATTTGGGAAATGCCTTGAGCAGCATTTCGGCAACGCCGTTGTCCACCCGGCTGGGCCAGAGGGTGACGGCAGCGTCTGGCAGATGCCTCTGCAGCAGGCGCAGCATTCCCGGCGTGTGGGCAATGTCGCCGATGTTCACCGTTTGCCATCCGCAGCGCAGCAGCAGATGCGGCGGACGAGTGCCCTTGGTCAGTGCTGTCCCGGCCAGCGCGGCACCCAGCGCCGCCAGGAAGGACTTCCGAGTCAGCTTCATTCGCGAAATTGCGGCCTGAACCAGTCTCCGGCAACCCGGGATTTCACTCTGGGCGGCGGAACTTGCACCGCACAACGGATGACCGTAAAGACGCTCATGCAACGACTCCGCCCTTCCCACTTCCGGCTGCCGGGCATTTTTCTGACGGTGCTTTCGCTGGCATCTTCCCCGGCGCAGCAATCAACACCGCCGACACCCGCAACGCAGCCGGCGCCGCCGGGCGTCCCGGTGGAAAAGCCGGTGGAGCAGCCTAAGGCCGGGGAAAAACCAACCGAAAAGCCGGCGGAGAACGCGGAAGCGGAGGCGGTGAAGGACGTGGAGGAAGGTTTCCGTGCCATTGAAACCCTAACCAAAGCCATGGAGATCATCCGGCAGAATTACGTCGATGAAAGCAAGGTCGGCTACGACCGGCTCATTGCGAGCGCTCTGCGCGGCATGCTGCAGGACCTGGACCCGCACTGCCAGTACCTGACGCCGCAGGTTTTTGAACAGTTGAAGCAGACGCAGGAAAACACCTACGAGGGAGTCGGCATCACCATCAGTCCGAAAAGCGACCAGTTGGTCATCGTGTCCGTGCGGGAGGACGGCCCGGCTGCTCGCGCTGGAATGCTGCCGGGCGATGTGCTGGTCAAGATCGGGGACATTTTGGCGGACAAGATGGGATTTGTGGAGGCGACCAGACTGCTGAAGGGCAAGCCCGGACAAAAACTCAAGCTGACGGTGTTCCGTCCGAGTACCAAGGAGACCAGGGAATTGGAAATGGTCAGGGAAATCATGCGTCAGGACAGCGTGCGGGATGCGATGATCCTCGACAAGTCCATGTCCGGCGAGGCGAAGATCGGGTATGTGCGCATCCTGCAATTCAACCAGCCCACCGGACGGGAGCTTTCCGAGGCGCTGGACAAGCTGGAGGAGCAGGGAATGCAGGCGCTGGTGCTGGACCTGCGGAACAACCCTGGCGGGCTGCTGAGCAGTGCGGTCGAAGTTTGCGGGGAGTTTCTACCGCCGGACACCCTGGTGGTCACCACTGAAGGCCGCAGTGCGGACCACCGCCCGCCGCCCCACAAGACCAAGGACCGCAAGCGCCCCATCCGCGAATATCCGCTGGCCATCCTCATGAACCACAGCAGCGCCAGCGGCAGCGAACTCACCGCCGGGGCACTGCAGGACCTCAAGCGGGCCATCGTGGTCGGCGAAACCAGTTTCGGCAAAGGCAGCGTGCAGACGATCCTGCCGGGCGACAACGGGGCCGCGATTCGCCTAACTACCGCCCGATACTTCACGCCGAGCCACAAGACGATTCACGAAAAAGGCGTTGTTCCAAACATCGTGGCCACGGTGACGCCGGAGGAGGAACTGCGCATTGCCGAATGGCGGCGCAGCCACACCCTGGGCAGTGCGGATCCCGCCCAGTTGGCCAAACTGGGCGATCGTCAGTTGGAACGTGCCGTGACCGCGCTGAGCGGGGTGCTGGTGTTTCGTGGCGCACGGAAACCCCAGCCATAACCGTTCAAACGCCGACCGCCTGCCGCAGACAGCCGAGGCGGTATCCCCACCTGCCGGCAAACGGACGCGGCGGATGCAGTTCCCGCCAGCCGCTGGGGCGGCCGATCGCGGCCAGTGTTTTGTCAGGATGCACCATGACCGGATGCTCCGCGAGGCGCAGCATGGGCAGGTCCGCATGGCTGTCGGAATAGGCAAACGAATCCGCCAGCGGCGGCGCACCCGGATCTGTGGCGCCGGGCGGCAGCAGGTGGCGCATCGCGGAAAGTTTGGCCTCGCGCTTGTTGTTCGGACCGGCGATGCGCGGGCAGAAGGGCACCCGGCCGGATGCCGGCAGGGGAACCCGGGTGGCGAAACAGTGGTCAAACCCGAGTGCAGCCGCGATGTTTTCCGCGTAGATGTCAGGGCTGGCAGTGTTGAGAATGGTGATGCGCCCTTCGCTGCGGTGGCGTTCCAGTTCCGCGCGGACTTCCGGATAGACGATGGGCAGTACGGCCTCGCTGACAAATTCCTCCACATGCCGGGCGAGTCGCTCTAACGGCATGCGCCAGAGGTAGCTGAGGAAAACGCGCTTGAGTCCGCGGGAGCGCACCAGCTTCACTGCGGCCAGGGGAACCACCGGGGCAAAGACCGGCAGGTAGGCGCGCCGCCAGCCTTCACGGCGCAGCACATGGCGGCAGAACAGCGCCTGCGTGTCCCAGGGGACAAGGGTCTGGTCAAGGTCAAAAAAGGCGAAGGCCATGGGCAGGTGGTTTTCCTAACGCGGCGTGAGCATGAAACAAGCGACGGTGATGAGCGTGGGAACCAGCGCCGCCAGCAGCAAACCCAGCGGGGAAACGCCCTCCGGAAAGTAGCGCTTGAGCAGGTTTTGTCCCGCGGGGTTGGGGGCATTGGCGATGACCGTCAGGCCCCCGCCCGCCACCGCTCCGGACATGATGGCAAATTTCGCCGCCGGGTCGAGGTGGGGCACCTGCGACGCCAGGAAGGTGATGAGGGCATTGTCATTGAACCCGGTGAGGATGGCGGCCCCGCCGTGCAGCGCCCAGTCGCTGGGATTGCTGGAAAGCAGCGGCTCCAGCCACCACCCCTGCATCCGTCCGTGCAGGACCAGGCCGGAAAGAAACAGCCCGACCATGAGCGGGCCGCGCAGTTGGATTTCGTTCTGGTGGTGGCCGGTGGCCCGGACGAAGGCGAGAAAGAAAAGAAACCCGCCGACGAACAACGGGGGGTAATGCGAGGTGAGCACCGTCCACGCCAGAGCGGCCAGGTGGACGATGGTGACCACGGGCGGCACCGGGTCGTGGCGGTCCACCCAGTCGAGCCGCGTCCGGCTGTCCGATTCCGCCACAACCGTTTGAGCAAGCTGGGGAAAGTGCCTGCGGAAGACAAGAAAATACAGTCCGGAACTCAGCAGGATGGCGGAGACCGATTTCCAGCCGAAATGCTCCAGCATGTGCAGGGAACTCCAGTTCCACCGCTCAGGCCCGGCCACCATGAGAACGGGCGGAGCGGCGAAATTTGTCAGGACTCCGCCCACGCTGACATTCACAAACAACAGGCCCAGCGTGGCGTATTTGAAGGTCGACGACGGGCGCAGTTCGTAAAATTTCCGACCCAGCAGCAGGGCGGAAATGGTCATGGCCGCCGGTTCGGTGATGAGCGAGCCCAGCAGCGGAGCCACGATCAGCACGGTCAGCCACCAGGCGGCCGGCGTGCCCTTGCCCCAGCCCGCCAGCACACTCAGGCACTTCTCCGCAAACTGCACTACCGGACGCGAAGCGGCGATCGCCATGATGATCACCACAAACATCGGTTCGGTGAAATTGGAATCCAGCGCCACGAACGATCGCGCGTGGTCCCAGCCGAAATAACAGACCGCCGCACCCAGCAGCGGCAGCGCCCACAAGGCAAAAACGGTTTCCACCTCGCCGAGAAATTCCAGCACCGTCGCGGCAAAGGAAACATCGTCCTTCGCTCCGTGGAAGTTTTTGTCGGCAGCGGTGCGGCCGCGCTGCCGGATTTTTTCCAGGTGCTTCTTTTCCACTCGATGCGCCAGAACCAGAATGCGCCCGGCAAAAAAAGTGTGCAGCACCGCACAGGCGAAAATGACGGTGGCCACCACATTGAAGGGTTCCGCCTGGGTGCGGTTTTTGATCCGCTCCCCAGTGGACAATCCGCTGTCGCCGTAGGCGCCAACGGGTTTGGGAAAGGGAGCGTATTGCGCCTCGCCCCCGTTTTGTTCCGCGGTCCATGACGGTGCGACATGCGCAGCCGTGGCCAGGGATGCCGAAAGCAGACCGGCAATCAGAACAGCAAGCAGGACGGACACGAAGCGCAAACGCATGGCTCATGGTGAAGCCCGCACCGGAAAATTGCAAGCAGTCGGCGGTTGCCGGCCGGCTCCGTCCAAAGCCGGCAGGCATTCCTTGAGCGCGGGGCCATATTCCACTCGAAATCTGTTCGCTCCGCATCATAGTGCCCCGCACCACCTGTCCGCCATGCCACTGAACGCCTTCACTTTTTTCCTGTGCGCTTTGCTTTCCGCCGGCTCCATCGTTTCCTGCCCCGCTCAGGATGACGCGCCGGAGAAATCCAAAACGTCCGGGAAACCGCCAGCTCCCGGCAAGGGAAATGAGCGTCCAGCCAATGGCGGCGTGCCGGAGGATTTGCTCGATGACGAGCATGTGCAGGAGGAATTCGGCGTGAGCGATTACACCACGCCGTCGATCAAAAAAATCTTCGAAGACCTGGAATCCCTGGGCAACCTGCCCTACGATTCGCTGAAACGCACCATTCCAAAAACCACCTCCAGCGACCGCACTCTGGTGGCGCTGAATCTGGGCGTGCTTATTGGCGATGGATTCCTCTCCGTGCAGTCGGAAAAAATCTCCGACATCGAGGACATCGGCCGGGCCATTCTCAAGCACGGCAAGGTGCTGGGCGCGGGAGCCAAGGTGGCGGAACGCACCAAGAGCATTCTGGAAAACAGCGCGCTTTCCGACTGGAAACAGCTCAAGCAGGACCTTTCCGGAACCCAGCGCGAGGTGAAGCACGAAATGGTGCTGCTGCGGGACATCGACATGGTCCACCTCATCAGTCTGGGCGGCTGGCTGCGCGGATTGGAAATCGGCAGCGCCGCCAGCCTGGAACCGTTTTCCGCGGACAAGGCCAAGGTGCTCGCCCGCCATGACCTCACCGAATATTTCCTCTACGTGCTCGACAGCCTCAACGAACGAGTGCAGCGGCTGCCCCACATTCAGGCTCTCAAAACCGGCCTCTCGGAGATCGAGCGGATTGTGAATCTGCCGGAAGGCAAACCGTTCTCCAAGGAGGAGGTCATCAAACTGCAAAAGACCGCCGCCGGACTGCTGGCGATCATTTCCCCGGTGGAAAAAACCGACAAATAATCCGGCAGCAGACCCTGGATGATCCGCACGGGATTGAAATGCCGGATGCGGTGTCGGGGCCGCTGGAATTTCCCCTCGCAAAACGAGCTTTGAAGGTGGATGGAGCAGGCAAACATTTCCGCTGCTCGGCGGACCATTCGTTGAAAGCTCCTGATGCCATCACCCTGGACCGTCCGCTGGACATGCACCTGCACCTGCGGGATGGGGACATGCTGCGCCTGGTGGCCCCGCACAGCGCCTGCTGTCTGTGCGCCGCTGTAATCATGCCGAATCTGGTGCCGCCGGTGACAGCGCTGGAAATGGTGCTGGACTACCGCCGACGCATCCAGGATGCCTGCGGGGAGTTTCCGTTTCGCCCGTTGATGACACTGTTTTTTCGCAACTACAGCGAGGCGGAACTCGCCGCGGCTTACGGATCCATCTTCGCGATCAAGCTTTACCCGCACGGCGTGACTACCAACAGCGAGTCTGGCATCCACTCCCTGACGGATGCGGATGCCACCTTCCGCCTGATGCAGGAGATGGACATCCCGCTGCTGGTGCACGGGGAGACGCACGGCTTTGTCATGGACCGCGAGCAGGAGTTCCTCGCCGTTTACGAACACCTCGCCACCGCCTATCCAAAATTGCGGATCACCATGGAGCACATCACCACCCGTGCAGCGGTGAACCTCCTGGACCGGCATGAAAACCTGACCGCCACGGTCACCCTGCACCACCTGCTCACCACGCTGGACGATGTGGCGGGAGGCCTGCTCAATCCGCATCTTTTCTGCAAGCCCATCCCAAAGCGCCCGGAGGACCGCGATGCGCTGCTGGAGGCCGCATTGCAGGCGCATCCAAAGTTGATGTTCGGGTCCGATTCCGCACCCCACCCGCGGGAGTCCAAGGAATGCTGCGGATGCGCAGCGGGGGTGTATTCGGCGCCCGTGCTCCTGCCACGGCTGGTGGAATTGTTTGAGGCGCACGGGGCACTGGACCGTCTGCAGGCTTTTCTGTCCGACAATGCCCGGCGCATTCACAACCTGCATGTTCCCAGCAGACTGGTGACTTTGCGCCGCGAGTCCTGGACGGTGCCGGAGCGCCTGGGCGGGGAAAACGGCCTGCCGGTGGTCGTCCCCTATGAAGCGGGCCGGACGCTCGGCTGGCGGGTGGCCGACTGCTGCCCGCCATGAGTGCGCTGCGCATCCTCATCCTGCAGCTCAAGCGCATCGGCGACGCCATTCTGACCGCACCGGCGCTGGCCTCCCTGCGGGCAGCGCTGCCGGAAGCGCGGCTGCACCTGGTCCTTTCAGGGGCTGCGGCCCAACTGGCTCCGGCTTTTGGCATGGTGGACACGGTCTCGCTCCACCGTCCGGTGCCAGGTCGCGGCAATGCCCTAACCAGAATTTTGGGCAGGCGGTTCGACGTTTCCCTTGATTTCTCCGGCACCGACCGCACCGCCCTGCTGGCCCTCGCCAGCCGGGCGTCCCTCCGCTGCGGGTTTGAAAAGGATGCCAAAAACTGGCTGCGCCGGCGCGCCTTGAACCACCGGTGTTCTGCATCCGTCAGGGATCTGCATACCATCGACCGGCACCATTTCCTTGTCGAATCCGCACTAACGGCACTGGGTTGTCCGGTTCCGCCGCGGGTGCCGGACGCGGGCCACCTGCACCTTCCTCCGCAGGCCGCGGAGCGCATCCTCACAAAACCGGCCGTTGTGCTGCATCCCGGTACTGCTCGTGAGGAGAAATACTGGTCCGCCGCGGGATGGCAGAAAGTGATCCGGCACATGCGGGACGTGCATGGGCTGCCGGTCATCCTGACCGGGTCCAACGATCCCGCCGAAACCGCCCACCTGCGCGAAATCGAACAGGGGGCGGTAATTCAGGAAAACCTGGCCGGACGGCTCTCCCTGCCCGAACTCGCGGCGCTGCTGAGCCGGGCCGCCCTGGTGCTCGGGGTCGATTCCGCCGCCATGCATCTGGCAGCAGCCTTCGCCCGTCCGCAGGTGGCGCTGTTCGGCCCAACCAACCCGTTCCACTGGCGACCCCGGCACGGCAACGCCCGCGTTTTGCTTGCAGGGTGTCCGGAAAATGATTCAGTGCAGCACTTCTCCCCGCACATGATCCAGGCACCCATGACCAGCCTGGTGCCGGCAAGGGTGACCAGTGCCATTGATTCTCTTCTCCTCCGGGTGGAATAATGCTTCCGCCGCCGAACCGGTTTCCATTCAGACCGACCGGCTGCCTTCTTCATGAAACGAATTTCTCGAACAGAACTGTCCCGGATGTCCACGCGGGAGATCCTCAGCGCGGCGAAGGAACCCTATCGAAAACTCTGGGCCTACCTGAAACCCTACAAAGGCCGGTTCATGCTGGCCATTCTCTTCGGAGCCCTTTACGGCGCACTGAACGGGGGGCTGGCCATGCTCATCCGGCATGTTTCCGCCCAGGTGTTTCCTAACCATCCACCAGCTGCAGAAGCACCGGCGGTTCCCGGCAGCACCGGGCAGGTTGCCACCGCCCCGCCTGCGCTGGAAACCGCCGCCGCGACACCGCCGCCTGCGGTCGCATCCCCATCCGCAAATTCCACGGTCGCAGTACCGTCCTCCACCCCCGAAGCGGCGGCGGCAGCACCGCCCGCCGCGGAGAACACGGAGTCGAAGCCGAAGGACGAACGGGGATTCCTGCGGCGCTGGTGGGAATCATTCACCAAGCGCAAGCCGGCCCAGGACAACGGCGTGGCGGTGAATCTGATCATCGGCACCTGCCTGCTGATTCCGCTCACCATGATCATCCGGGCGGTCTTCGGCTACCTCAATGCCTACTGCATGACCTGGGTGAGCCTGCGGATGCTCGATGACATTCGCGGCGACCTCTTCAAACGGGTGCTCGGACAGTCCATGGAATTCTTCAACAAGCAGAAATCCGCAGACCTCATGCAGCTGATTTTCAACCAGACACGCGTCGCTCAGCAGGCGCTCACCCAGATCGCCGGCGACGTCATCAAGGAACCGCTGGCCATCATCAGTGCCGTCATCGCCATGGGCGTCACCGACTGGAAATTCACGCTGGGCGCCCTCGTGCTGTTTCCCCTGTGCATTCTGCCGGTGCTCATCGTCAGCAAAAAAGTCCGCAAAGCCGGCGCCCAGGAGGAAGAGGAGGCTGGTGCCATGAACGTGATCATGCAGGAGGCATTTCTGGGCATCCGGCTGGTGAAATCCTCCGGACGCGAGGAATATGAAATCGACCGCTTCAACCGCTCCAACAACAAGATGCTGGAAAACATGATGCGGTGGCAGAAGGCCCTGCAGATCGTCGGCCAGCTCGTCGAGGTGGTGGCCTCCTTCGGCGTGGCGGCCGCACTGGTGTATGTCTGGATGAAATACCAGGGCCGCGGAGGCGCTTCGGATTTCATCATGCTCAACGCCTCGCTCATGATGCTCTATCCGCCCGCAAAAACGCTCAGCCGCATTCCCATCCAAATGCAGAAGTGCCTGGCGGCGACGACCAAAATCTTTGAATTCATGGAGCGTCCGGTCCGGGTGCAGGACCGTCCCGATGCCAAGGAAATCCAGCGCAGCGCCGGACACATTCAGTATCAGGACGTCGGCTTCCACTACGAAAAAAACAAACCCGCGGTGCAGCACGTCACGCTCGACATCGAATCGGGTGAGCGGGTCGCCCTGGTGGGGCCCAGTGGCTCTGGAAAAAGCACCCTGTTTTCCCTGCTGCTGCGGTTCTACGACGTGCGCCGCGGCAGCATTCTGCTCGACGGCACCGACCTCCGCGACATCACCCAGAAATCCCTGCGCGAGCAGATCGGCATCGTCAGTCAGGATGTCTTCCTCTTTCACGACACCATTCACGAAAACATCCGTTACGGACGGCTGGATGCCACGGAGGAGGAAATCATCGAGGCGGCGAAACGCGCTCATGCGCACGATTTCATTCTGGCGCAGCCCAACGGCTACGAAACGGTCATTGGGGACAAAGGCTGCAACCTCTCCGGCGGGCAGCAGCAGCGCCTGGCGATTGCCCGCGCCTTTCTGCGCAATGCCCCCATTCTCATGCTCGACGAAGCCACTTCAGCTCTGGACACCGAGTCGGAACGGCTCATCCAGGCGGACCTGGAGGAACTGGCCCGCGGCAGGACCGTGCTCGCCATCGCACACCGCCTCTCCACCATCCGCAATTCGGACAAAATCGTCGTCATGGACAAGGGCACCGTGGTTGCCGTGGGTCCGCATGAACACCTGCTGGCCACGTGCGAACTCTATCAAACTCTTTACAATCTCCAGTATGAACCCCACGGCACCCCGGTGTCACCGGGGTGATCAAGCCTGGATTGCGGCGAAAGATCAGAGGAAAAAGCGGTCGTCCGCAGGGGTGGCGCCGCGCTGGACATGCACCGTGGGATCATTGGCCGCCAGGTGGTTCAGTGCGTGGTAAACGTCCTCCACGCCGGAATCACCGGCGATTTCCACGGCGGTGCGGGGCGTGGTGGCCAGTGCTTTTTTCGCACCGGCCAGAACGGTTAGGAACTGCGCCGCCGCCTTCTTGCCCGCTTCGACGCCTGGCTGGTGGTAGGCATTGATGCCGACCAGGCTGGCGTAAAATCCCACCGCCCGTTCAAACAGCGCAATCAACGCCCCCAGCGCCTCGGCATTGAGGTCCGGAATGCTGAGGGTCAGCGACTGGCGCCCATTTTCCGCCAGCGCCCTGCGGGTGCCGCGCAGGAACCCCTGCAAATAGTCGCCGCTGGTCACGCCGGCATCCACATTCACCTGCGGAACGCTGGCGGACGCCAGGCTCACCTCCAGAAAGGTTGCAAAAAAGTTGTTCACCCCATCGCGCAACTGCTGCACGTAGGCGTGCTGGTCGGTGGACCCTTTGTTCCCATAAACGGCGATTCCCTGATGCACCAAGTTCCCGGTCAGGTCCGTTTCCTTGCCCAGGCTTTCCATGACCAGTTGCTGGAGGTATTTGCTGAAGAGCACCAGCCGGTCCTTGTAGGGCAGCACGACCATGTCCTTGGCGCCCCTCCCTTCGCCAGCGGCATGCCAGCACAGCGCCAGCCGCATCGCCATGTTCTGCACGGCATCCGGCATGCGTGTCTGACGGTCCATCGCCCGCGCACCTTTCAGAAATGCCTCCACATCCACCCCCTGCAGGGTCATGGGCACCAGCCCCACGGTGTGCATGATGGATGTGCGCCCGCCCACCCAGTCCTGCATGGGAAATCGCTGCACAAACCCCTGTTCCACCGCAAACTTGTCGAGGTGGCTGCCCGCTCCGGTCACCGCCACCGCATGACGGCCAAACGCCAGGCCCTGCGCCTCATACGCCGCCTTCGCCACCAGCATCCCATTGCGGGTTTCCGGCGTGCCTCCGCTTTTGGAAATGACCACCGTCAGGGTGGATTGCAAGCCGCTGCCCAGCCGAGCCAGCGTGCGCTCCATTCCGTCAGGGTCGGTGTTGTCAAAAAAGTGCACGCGCAGGCGGTCGTTCTCTGACCCCAGGGCGTCCGCCACCAGTTGCGGACCCAACGCCGACCCGCCAATGCCGATCACCAGCACATCGGTGAATTTCCCGCCGCTCTGCGGAGTCACCACCCCGTCATGCACCGCCTTGGCAAAGGCACTGCTTGCGGCAATGTCGCGGACGATCTGCTCCCGGATTTCCGCCGTCGGCGCCAGGTCGGCATCCCGCAGCCAGTAGTGGCCCACCATCCGCTGCTCATCCGGATTCGCCACCGCTCCGCCCTCCAGCGCTGACATCGCGGCAAATGCCCCGGCCACCCGCGTCTTCATGTCCGCCTCAAAACCGTCGGGAAAGGCAATCAAACTCGTGTCGAGCGTGATTTGCGGCGCGTCATAGCGCAGAAAATGGGTATTGAAGCGGCTCCAGGAGACAGGCAGGGCATTCGGATTCATGGCTTCCCGTCGCTTACCGGCGATCGCCTCCCGTGCAACCGGATTTTCCATTCCTTCCTCTGCCGCGTCATTCCTTTTGACGATCTGCAAATCTCTGCTTCAGTGGCAGTCCGATCTTCCAACAAATCGGTCCCGCAAGGGCAAAGGTGAGGTGGCTGAGTGGTCGAAAGCACTTCTTTGCTAAAGAAGCGTAGCCCTAAAGGTTACCGAGGGTTCGAATCCCTCCCTCACCGCCATCGTCCAGGATGGATCCCAAAACCCCCTTGTAGAGCAGGGGAAAACGGCGAATCCACGGGGTTTGTCGCCATGTTCCGTAGCTGCATCGAAAAGCTGGGAGTTGCGCGGTGTAATGGCGCTCGACACTGGGAGTGACGGCATACAACCTCCATGTGTCACTTCCGCCGCGAGGCGCATTCTCTGCCTTCGCCATGGAGGTGAACACGAAATGCTCCGGCTGGATTCGTGGCGAATGGCCGCCCCGGCACGCTGCTTCCCAAGGCTTCGTCCAGTGCCGCCGCTGTCGTGAGAGGCTCTTCTTGTTCCCACTGAAATCCGCGAAGAATCATTCCGCAGAAGCCGCGACAGGTTTTCGACACAGGGTTCCACACAAGTTGGCCCGGAAGCGGGACTCGATGACCCGCAAACGTAAACACCGCCGTGCCATCGTGGAAATTGGGACAGATCCGGCCAAGGCCTGGATCGACACCATCAACCGCAAGGACGGATACGACAAATGAACCCTCGCCTGGAAAGAAGGGGGGAAGGAGGTCGGAAGGAAGCAAGCTGACGGTGGCCCCTCTGCTGCACCTGCATGGACGAAGCGAAGAAGGTCGGCCAACACGCCAACGTTTGACTCATCACTGGCGCAACGAATTTCCGATAGACTTCCTGGAATATTATTGGCCACCGTAAATATGGAGATGTGGAAGGAGACCTGGTAACAGTAGAGGGAATCCAGCATTCCGGCGGCCGAGATGGCGAGGCCGGCGGAGTTCCACCGGGGTCGATCCTAGACCGTGGCACGCATGCAGGGAAGCGAACAGATGACCTTCCTGAGGAGGGCGGCACCTTGAACTCGGGAGGCCCGGCCGCCGTTCCGCAGGAGACGATTTGGCTCCAGCGGATCAACGGTTTCCAACGAAACGAAGGAACCGTTCGGGGTTGCCGGGAGTCAGACCCGCCCATGGTAGTCAGAGACGGTAGCACCGGTCACATGGCGACGGGGCGGGCGGATGGACAACGCGGACAAAGCACCCACGCGCGGGAAAGGAATTCTCCCGGTTCAAGCGTGTCACGCTCCCTGTCCGCATTGAGTGAAAAGGCGCGGGCGGCCCCGAAGCATCGCTTCCGGTCGATTTCGCGCCTGCTGGACCGCGGGATGCTGCGGGAATCCTTCCACGCGCTCAAACGCAAGGCTGCGCCGGGAATCGACGGCGTGACCCATGCGGCGTATGCGGAGGACCTCGAAGGCAGGCTCGCGGAGTTGGAAAAGCGCTTGAAGGAGGGGCGTTACCGCGCCACTCCGGTCAAGCGGCGGTGGATACCGAAAGGCGGGGGAAAGCTCCGTCCGTTAGGCATCCCCGTGTTGGAAGACAAGATCGTGCAGCACGCGGTGAGGCGGATTTTGGAAGCGATCTGGGAAGAAGATTTCCACGACGAAAGCATCGGCTACCGTCCCGGCATGGGCGCGCGGCAAGGCTCGCAAGAGCTGCGCGAGGCGCTCCAGGGCGGCGGATACCGGTGGGTCGTGGAGGCGGACATCCGGAGCTTCTTTGATCACGTCGATCACGGCTGGCTGGTTAGAATGTTAGAACCGCGCATCGCGGATCGTCCGCTGGTCCGCCTGATCGTGAAATGGCTCAAGGCCGGAGTGATGGAGGAAAACCAAGTGGCGCACCCGGCGACGGGCACGCCGCAAGGCGGGGTCATTTCCCCGGTTCTCGCGAACATCTATCTGCACTTCGTTCTGGACGAGTGGATCAAGAAGGTGGTGGCAAGGCACTGCAAGGGCCGCGTGCTCCTGCGGCGCTATGCGGACGACAGCGTGGTGTGCTTCGAGCGGGAAGACGACGCGCGGGCCTACCTGCGCGTGCTGCCCAAGCGGCTGGAGAAATTCGGCCTGACGCTGGCCGCCGAGAAGAGCGCCCTCGTGCGTTTCGACCGGAGGATGCCGGAGCGGAGCGGGAAGTTCACCTTCCTCGGCTTCGACTTCTACTGGGCGCGAGCCCAAGGCAACAGCGGCTGGGTGTTCGTCAAGCGGCGCACCAACAAGGGGAAGTTCCGGTCGAGCCTCCGGACTCTCAAGGAATGGCTTCGCAAGGTGCGTTGCGGCAGGCTCGACGCCCTGCTGGCGGTGCTTCGCAGGAAGCTGCGGGGCTACTGGAACTACTACGGCGTGATCGGCAACTCGATGATGACCGCGAGGTATCAGAGGGAAGCGATGCGGCTGCTTTACAAATGGCTCAACCGCCGCAGCCAGCGCCGGTCGATGACATGGAAGCAGTTCGCCGCCCGTCTGCCGGGGTGGAAGCTGCCGCCACCACGGGTCGTGGAAACACGGCCCACTCCCGCATTGCAACCCGCCCGGCAACCTGCATGATCCGAACCAAAAACCAAAACCAACGACCGGCGCCCCACTGGCTGCGCGTCCATCCGAGGAGCCCGGTGCGGTAATTCCGCACGCCGGGATCTGCGAGGGGGCACCGGGCAACCGGCGTCCCTACCTCAATCGCTCAAGAAAATGAAGGCACTATCCATTTTGACTTCACTACTCCTTTCCAGTGGATTTGCCAGTGCTCAAGAGCCCAAGAAGATGCTTCATCCAAAGTTCCCGGTTATTGAAGGCAAGTATCAGTTGACCGACAATTGGGCGGTCACGTTGGCTCAGAAGCACAATCGTCGATTTGAGGAAGGCAGTCTGGTCATTTGGCGACCGGGATTCACGATTTGGACCACCGTCTGGAATCTGAAAGAGGGCGAGAAGCCGGAGGCTCTACTCAAAAGACTGAAGGAGGATATTTCGAAGGATGCCACCGATGTCGTTGAGAGTGGAGAGGGAATGCCGTTGCGATTGTCCTATCGGCTGAAGGAGGAATCGGATGATGATAGACAGCCTGCATTCTATGGCATTGCCGTGAGTTCCTCGGGGCATGTGCAAATTTCGATCTATTTCGACGATCCCAAGGATCTCAAGAACGCGCAGGAGATTTTCGCTAGTCTGACCCCCATGAAACCCAAGAGCGAACAAGACGGCGCTGGCCAACCCGCTACCGCTACCGCTTCCGAGCCGAAGCCGGAGGGCAATCAGAAACCTCAACCTGAATCGAAGCCAGCGTCCCGGTAGCGGTTGGCAGGCCTCTTACGTTAGCCGAAGAAAATCCGCCTTGCGCTAATACCAAATTCCAGTATCGTGAAACCGCTTGAACAACCGTCAACGCGATACTCTTACCCAGATATTCAGGAATCCCGTCCTCGCTTCCATTCCTTGGAGCGAGATCGAATCCCTGCTCAAAGCCTTGGGTGCTGAGATTTCAGAGGGACGGGGTTCACGCGTCAGAATCGTTCTCAACGGAGTCAGGGCCGTATTTCACCGTCCGCATCCTCAGCCAACCACCGACAAAGGTGCGGTCAAGTCCGTCAGACGATTCTTAACCGAAGCAGGAATACAGCCATGATGACTTACAAAGGTTACAGCGGATCAGTGAGGTTTGACGACGAAGCCGAGATTTTTCACGGAGAGATCATCGGTCTTCGAGATGTCGTGACGTTCCAAGGGAATACTGTGGACGATCTGAAGCAGGCGTTTCACGATTCCATTGATGATTACTTGGATTTTTGCGAGGGCCGAGGCGAGCAAGCAGACAAGCCGTACTCAGGGAAGTTTCTTCTCCGGGTAGATCCGCTTCTTCACCGACGCCTTGCGGAACTGAGTGCGAATGACGGCGAGAGTCTGAACAATTGGATCGCCTCACGGCTTGGCGAACTCACAAACCAAACCGACGGCTAACAATAAAGGGTGCTGCGAAGTCGTAGCGCAGCGGAGACTTCGGCTGCGCCCTTTGGTTGAACAAGCCCGGAGCGAGGGGTGACGCGCCCTTATGCGTATTGTGTTTGGAGCGCCGCTGTGGGAAGCGGATGGAACGCGGGGCGGGCGGCGGTTTGAAAGCCGCGCCTGGGGTGATGGCGGGTGGATTTGCCTGAGGCGTGTGGCTTGAAGCGGATTTTCAGACGACGTGGCGCGACGCTTGGCGGGGTTTTGACAACACGCGGGCATGATGCGCCGTGGCCTTGTCCGTGGAATCGGAAGAAGCCGGGCGTGCATGCGGCGGATGGGTGGCGGATCCTGCGCGGGATCGTTTCGCGGGTGGTGGGCAGGCGCAGCGCCACGCGGGAAGCAAGCGGGCCAGCCGCGTCATCGGCTGGTTGCAGCACGGACATTTGACGACATGGGGTGGCTTGGGCGGCGTGGTGGCCGCCGCGCCGATGAGCAGGGGCCGGTCGGTGTGGAAGGCGATGCGCTCGCGTTTGGCCTTGGCCGCCGGATGGAGAAATCCGTGGTAACGGATGGCGCGCAGCCCGCGCGGCAAGACATGGCGCAGGTAGCGGGCGGTGAACTCGGCGCCGGTGATCGTCTCGACGCGTGGCGCGTCGCCCTTGGCGCGGTCCTTGTAGCGGAATGTGACATGGGTGTCGGTGATGGAAACGATGCGCGAGTCGCCGATGGCGGTGCGGCAGACATAGCGCCCGAGATATTTGATGATGTTTTCCCCGCTGCCGAAGGGCTGGAGATGCACGCCCCAGTCCTTGTCCCAGACGGCGGGGTCGATGGCGGGCAGACCGGGATGTTCTCCGGTGAGACCGGCGAGTGCGTCGCGAAAACGGGCGCGGAAGACGATCCGCAGGGCGGGCTGCGGGACGAGGAAGTTGTCGTTCTTCACCGTCACGACGCCGCCCGCCGCATCGAGTCCCGCGCCGGGCACGATGCAGTGGATGTGCGGGTGGAAATGCAGCCGTTGGTTCCAGGTGTGGAGCACCGTGATGAACCCGCTGGTTTTCGCGCCGAGCCATTTCGGGTTGGCGAGCGTGTCTGACAGGGCCGAGGACGCGGCGGAAAAGAAGAGTTGATAGATGTCCTTTGCCGCGGCGGTGAAAAACAGCGGGCGGAGTTCCTCCGGCAGCGTGAAGGTGGCCATGAAATACGGCGCGCCGACGCGTTTTCCGAGCTGGCGCTCGATCCACGCGGCGGTGTCCTGTTTGCCACACTGCGGGCAGGAGCGGTGGTTGCAGGAGTGGAAGTGGAACTCGCGAGTCTTGCACTTGGCGCAGGCGTGGAGGTGCCCGCCCATGTCCGCAGTGCGGCAATGGTTGATGGCCCAGACGGCGCGCCGCTGTGCCTCGCCCATGGCGTGACGGTTGTCACGCGCATGGTCGGGCAGGAAACGGCGCAGCGCGTCGATGACGGTGGCGAGCACGGTCTGGCGTCCGGTTTTTTCTAACGGGGCAGTTCGCGGCAGAGACTCTCCACCAGCGCTCGGCTGTCCTGCTCGCTGCGGTGGGTGAGGTGCAGATAGATCATGGTGGTGTCGATGTGGGCATGCCCTAACAGAGCCTGGACGCTGTGCAGGCTCGCACCGGCTTCGACGAGATGGGTGGCGAAGGAATGCCGCAGGGTGTGCACGGTGCAGACGGGAATGTTGAGTTCCTTGCGCGCTTCGACCATCAGGCGCTGCAGCGAGCTGACGGGCATGGGGCGGTCGGCGGCGCGCATGCGAGCGGCGGTTTTCACGGGATCGTTGTCGCCGCGTCCGACGTTGGGGAAGAGCAGCAGCGAATGGCGGTGGAATTTCCAGTAACGCCGCAGATCGGCGACCATGGTTGAAGAAATAGGTACCATGCGGTCCTTGTTGCCCTTGCCGGAGCGGATCCAGAGTTTTCCCTCCGCGCCGTCGATGTCGTGGATGGTCAGCGCGAGGCATTCGGAAAGGCGCAGACCGCAGCAGTAGATGAGCTTGATGGGGGTGCGGTAGCGGCGCAGGCGGATGTGCTTGAGCAAGCGGATGACCGCGCCACGGGTCAGCACAGCGGGCAGGCTGGCCTCGTCCTTGGCGCGGATTTGCGAGAAGATTTTCCACTCCTCATGCTCCAGCAGTTCGACGAAGAAGAGCTTCGCGGCGGCGGCGGCTTGGCGGATGGTCTTGGGCTGCCGGTGTTTGATGGTCTTGACGTGCAGGAGGTAGTCGCGCAGGCGTTCTTCGCGGATGGCGGCCGGGTCGCACTGGCAGAACTCGTGAACGAGTCGCATCTGGCGGTAGTAGGAGTGCCGGGTGCGCGGGGTGTTGAAACGCAGCGCGAGAAACTCGGCGAAGCGGCGCATGGACTCGTAGGGATGGGAGTCGTAGTCGAGCGGATCGCGCTGAGCGCGCCCGGCGTGCGGGCGGTAGCCGTGCGGCAGCTTTTGGTAACCCGCCTCGTCGGTGCGCACGGGCGGCGTTTTGGCTTGGCGCAATTTCCGATAGATTGCCTCGCATGTTTTTTGTCAAATCGATGGAAACCTTCGAGAGCAACCCGCGCCAGGCCCTGGCCTATTTGCTCCATCAGCGCCTTGCCTCGCCAGACTGGCAAGCCCTGATGCGGAATCAACGCTTTGAGCCGCAATGCGTGGAAACCACCATCCAGACGTAGTTCTCAAATCCTCAATTTTATCAATATTTCCAGAAATAATCGGAAATTCAACTTGAGTGAAGTGAATGATCAATTATGGTAACTATTGAACCCATGTTATTTGGAGTCTGAAAGTGAAACTGGAAGGCTCATTTTTCACTACAACCGATGACCACGACGGACATGCGGGCGACCCACTCGCGCAACAGGCGGCTGCATTTGGCGGCGTGGCTTGCGTTTGTCAGTTGGGGAGCGGTGGCGGCGTATTTTGTGGGAGTGCCGCTGGCTTACTGGCTGGGTGGTTCGTTGTCCTGGCCGTTGGTGGCGGGAGCGGCCTGTCTGGTGCTCATCATTGTGGTCGTCCAGAGCATCGTCGCCCAGGCCCAGACCTGCCGGGTATGCGGTGCGCCGGTGTTTGGCGGCAGCGGGCACGGAAAGCATCCGGGAGCGCGAAAATTTCTCGGTTTCAGCCGCAGTCGTCAGGTGGCGTGGGAGATCCTGACCTCGCCCGCCTATCATTGCATGCACTGCTTTAGCGTTTGCCAGTGCCGTTCGGGCGGGGACACGGTCTTTGGCAATGCGGCGGATTCCCTTCCGGAATCGGTGTTTTTGCCGCCGAAGAAGGCAGACCTTCCACCGGCCGCCGGTCCTCCAGTCGAGTTGGTCCCTGCTCCCGCCGCCGCGCCGTCGTCTTTTCACGCGCCAGTGGCCTTTGCGCCCTCGGCGATGGTGCCCCTCGGTCCGCCGACGTGGCCACCGCTCCAGGCTGCAGACATAATTCCAGAAAGTGCCCCACCGACGATTTTCCAGGAATCCCGCGCTCCCAGCCCACCCTCCATGATTTCAAAAGCCATACCTACTGCACCAAACCCAACTGAAACGATGAGACCGATAGATTCCAGCCACGATGGATTGCCTGCATTTCCGGAAGATCTTCCATTTTCTGAAATGGAGCACTCGCAAATCGAATCCCTTCCCCACCGGACCACGGCCCCGCTCATGACGGCAATGTCCGCGGCACCGACCAGCCTGCACCCGCAGCCTCCTGTCGTCGTCCCGGGCCATTGGGTGGGTGGGGAAAAGACTGCCGCCCCCCCGCCGCGGCCTGCCAGTCCGGCGGACCCGGCTGCGGCACCCAGGGCTGGAACGAGCGCAGCCGGATTGCAGCAACTGGTGGGGGCATTTGCCAAGGCCCTGGCGGAGACGCGGCAGTCTGTGGACGGAGCGTTTGAAAAACTCCTCGGCGAGTTCAAGCAGAGTGTGGCTGCCTTTGTCCAGCAGCCCTCCGGCACTCCAAGTGGAGGAATGCCGGCGACACCCGTCGTCACCGGGCGAAATGGCAACAGCAGCCAAACCCATTCAGCGGCGGCGGGTGCCATTCAGGCACCCGTTGCGGCCCCAATCCCGCCGTCCGTGAACCCATCTGATTTGCAGCGCGTGGCGCAATTCAACGCCGTGCTGGCGCAGGCCTTTGCCCAGCAGCATCCTCAGGGGGTCACGCCAAGCCCGCCGCTGCAAGCCATGGAGCCGGCGGCACCCGCGCATCCTGCCATGCCACCACGGCCATTCCAGCACGCAGAGCCCGCCGCCTTTCAACCGGTTTTCCAGGCTTCCAGCCAGCCGGGCCATTTTACTGCGTCGGCATTGCGACCCAGCGTGGCCGCCGGGATTCCAGCTCAAGAGACATTTGCTGCCGCCGCGCAGCAGACTCCGGTGCCACCGGCAGTTCCGCAGTCGCCATTCACCTTGGTTACGCCGATGGCGGCGGCACCGGGGAACCCGCCCGCCGCGGTGCCGTCACCACCACCGCCGCCTCCAGCAGCATCGCCCGCCGTGATCGCTGCCGCGGTTCAGCGTGCGGTTCCACCGCCGGTGGCTGCGGCGGTTCCGTCTTCTGCTTCACCGTTTGCCGCCGTTTCCGCGTTACCGGAACCGTCCACCGCCCCCCAGGCATCCCCATTCCAGGCGATCCCCAGCTCCCACTTCAATGGCGCACCGTTTGCTGCGGTTTCGGCATCTCAGGTGGCCCCGTTCAGTTTCCTCACGGCAGACGGCGGAACATTTGTGCCGGACCCGGTGACGGCACCCGGCTGGCTTCCCGCCGCGGCTCAGCAGGCAGCGCCGGTCGCACCCCAGGAACTGGAACCGCCGCCGCCCTGGGCTCAACCGTTTCTGACCTGAGCGCAGGCCAACCGTTGGCCTGTCCGCCCCGACCGCACCATGAAATCCTTCCTGGCAACCTGCGGGGCGGCGCTTTTGGGCTGCGTTTGCGCCCTGCCGCCACGGGCAGGCGGCGAGGAAACAGTGGAACCTAACAACGCTGAATCGTCCGTCGCGTCCGGTGCCTCGGAATTTTCTCCCGAGCAACCGCCACAACCGCCAGGAGAAGCACCGGCCGAGGACGCTGCCAAGGCAAAACTCCCGGCACGACCCGTTTTGCCCGCCACTCGGACTCCTTCGCGAATTGGGATAACAAAATCTGCATCCCCGGCGCCGCACGGCCCCATATTTCGCATCCCCGGCGCCGAAGCCACCGCGGTCGCACGGACCCAGGGCTACCGGTTCAGTCCGGCGGGAGGGATCGGGGCGCTCGATGGCCTCCACACCCAGGCCCGGCAATTTCCAAACATCGTCACTTCTGAAGTGGACGGTCCCCGCATGATGCAGCTGCGCCCTGCTGCGGGATGGGCGATTCCCCAGATTGCCAACACCTTTTACATGTTCACCGATGCCCGACTCCAACCAGCGCCGCTGGCCAGCGGCTGGCGGCTGCGCGGCATTCGGCTCAGCGGCCCCAACTGGATGTGGGCGGGACGGCCGCAAAGCGGTGCACCTTCCGCCAGCTTCGCACTCACCCTGGTGGCATACCGCAACCGCCTTCCAGCCACCATCGTTACCCTCGACACCCTCATCCTGGAAGGTCCGCCCGGGGCCCGGGACTGGAGGCAGGCCTTTGTCCGCACCGAACCAGTGCGCAGGTGATGCAGGGTTACCGCTTGAGCGTGGTGCGCGATCCCTTGCCGAACGCGTGTTTTCGCGCTTTCTTGTCGGCCATATTCCCCCCCCGATCCCATTCCCCATGAAACTCCTCCCGTTCCTTTTTCTGGCGGCCACCACTGCGCCGTTGTGTGCGGTGATCACCGTCAACGGACTCACCGATGAAACCGAATACGACAACCAGGTGACGTTCACGGTGGTGAGCGAAGTCGGCTTCACCACGGTCTGCCTGCTGGACGGGGTGGGCATCCCGGCGGGTGCAGCCTACACGTCGCGAGCACCCGGTTACCACGAACTGAGCATCAGCAAAACGCCGACCGCAGGAGGCGCGACGGAGACGGCGCTCTATCAATACATCATCCAGGATGCCGCAGGACGGAATGGGGGCGGAGCGGACAACGGCCTGCCCACCTGGGTGCCGGTGCCGCAGACGGATGCGCCCGCAGCAGTGCTCAATGCGGCGACGGCGCTGTTTGTGATGCCGCAGCGGATTCCCCAGGGAGTGGCACTGCCAGTCATTGTCAGGCTCACCGATGGCGGCGGACAGATCGCAAAGGTGAACGGCACGGCCCTGACCTACGAACCGAACGGAGCATCCCTGGCGCACCGGCTTTATCGCGGTGCGGGTTTCGGACTGTTCCCCGCTTTCACCACCGGCGGGGCAAAGTCGCTGGTGGTGGGATTCAACTCTGCGGGCGCAAAGGAGACCCGCTCCGTGCAGTGCGTGGCCAGTCCCGCGTGGACGACCCTGAGCGGCACCGTGAGCAGCGCCACCCTCGTGCCGGCCAATTCCTTTCTCCATATCAACGGAAACCTGACGGTGAATGCAGGCGCCTCCCTAACGATCGGCGAGGGAACGCTGGTCCGGCTGGCTGCCGGCGTGGACATTGAGGTAGCGGGGACCATGGTCGTCAACGGAACGACGGCCAATCCGGTTTACTTTTATCCGGCTGCGGAGGGCGCGAAATGGGGCGGCATCTGGGTGCGCGATGCCTCGGGCGACTTGGACATGACCGGCACGATCCTGACCGGAGCCTGCGAGGACTCGAACTGGCTGAGCGAGGCTCCGCATGATTTCGGCGGGCACCACGTGAATCAACCGGTGGTGACGTTTTCCGGCCTGCCGAGCACCACAACAGTGACGCTGACGGATTGTTATCTCATCAACAACCAGCCGGGCCAGTCCTTCCACGGAGACGACTCCAACATCACCCTGACGCGCTGTCTCACGCAGCGCACGGTTTCCGGCGGCCAGATAGATGGAGGGCGTGTGCGGGTGGTGGAGAGTCACTTTGTGGAGTGCGGCGTGGACAACGGCCTGTTTGAGGACGACGACAACGACGGGCTCTACATGACCCGCGGGACGAACGAAATTTTGCGCAGCGTGTTCAGCAACTGCAAGGATGACGGGCTCGATGCCGGCAGCGGCGCAGGCGGCACCATTCTCATCGACGGCTGCTGGATTGATGCCTGCTGGCACGAAGCCATGGCGTGGAGCTGCGACGGAAATCCCTCCCGCATCGTAACCGTCAACAATACTGTGTCCATCAACAGCGGCCAGGGGGTGGAGGCCGGGTTCGGCGGCAGTTCCCAGGGGCCGCAGGTCACCGCCACGGGCTGTCTGTTCATGGAAAATGCCACCGGGGCGCGCTTTGGGGACAATTACGACTGGGACTATCCCGGCTGGCTCACGGTGCGGAACTCCACGCTGATTGGCAATTTCCGCGACGTGTGGGGCATGGAATGGGATTCCTGGACCTATCGCTCGGATCGGATGACGATCGAAAACAACCGCTTGAGCGCGCCCAATTCCCATCATCCCCAGAACACGCTGTTCAATCCTGCCACGGACGGCACGGCCATTGCGCCGCTCATCAGTTTTGCCGCCATGCCCCGCGGCTTCGGACTCACCGGCCGCGAGCCGCAGAATGCGCGGGATGCCTACGGCGGCGAAGTCACGGTGCATCTGGACCGGCCCGCCACCGCAGCCATTGCCCTGCCGTGGCGCGTTGTCGTGCGCAGCGGCCATGAGGCCGGCGCCGCCGAGGTGGTGGCGGCCAGCGGCACGGTGAACATTGAGGCCGGCCAGTCGGTGACGCAACTGACCCTGCCGGCACTCAGCGCGCCGCACACGGCCTGGCCGTGGGCGGCCTTGGTGGTGGATGGGCAGGCGGGCGTCTGTGAATCCACCGGCATCAGTGCGCTGCATTTCACCACGTTCCATTCCAGCGCCGCCGGCACCGTCACCCTGTTCGCGCGGGGCGGTTCCTGGCGTTATTACAACGCGGGGGACATCGGTGCTGCCGCCTGGACCACGCCGGGCTACAATGACTCCGCCTGGCTCCAGGGAAATGCCGAATTCGGCTTCGGTGACGGCGATGAAGTCACCAACCTCACCGCCAACAGTGTCAGCAAGAAGAACACCTATTATTTTCGCCGGAAATTCACCGTGGCCGACCCCGCGGCCTTCACGTCGGTGACGCTCCACCTGCAGCGCGACGACGGTGCGGTGGCTTATCTCAATGGCGCAGAAGTGTGGCGCTCCAACATGCCCGCTGCGCCCACCGTCATCACCTATGCCACCTCCGCCAGCAGCGCCCAGAGCAACGCCGATGAAGACACCTTCTTCCAGCGCACCTGGACGATGGCGGCGACGCCGAATCTGCTCCTCGCCGGGGAGAACACCATCGCCGTGGAGGTGCACCAGATCAGCAGCAGCACCAGCGACATCAGCTTCAATGCCGAATTGCTCGCAGTGCCCGTCGCCCCACCCGCCGCCGCCATGACCGCCACCTTCGACGGCGCGCTGCACATTCTCTGGAACGGCCAACTGCGGCCCCAGCAGAGCACCGATCTCCTCTTCTGGATCCCCCGCCCGGACGTGACCAGCCCCTGGCGCATCCGCATTGACCGGCCGCGCGCCTTCTTCCGGGTGCTGCCATAGGCGGGACGCAGCAGCGGCTGCGGTCACAAGGTGCCGACGGCGGGGATCGAACCCGCACGGTGGTTGCCCACCAACGGATTTTAAGTCCGTTGCGTCTACCGGTTCCGCCACATCGGCCAGGGAGGGAGGTGCTTTTCTACGGGCTGGCGCGGGAATCGCAAGAGGAATGACCAGCGGCGCGGCGAACACCGCGCCCCGCCGCTATTGTCCTGGATAGGGAATCGGCGGAAAAAGCGTGCGCCACGGCTCCTCGTTGAAGACATCGACGGTGAATGCGCCGGGGGCTTCCACCGGACTGAGGATGGCGAGAAACTTGAGTTCAGTCGGCCCTGGGTTGAACGTCATGTGCGGTGTGCCCGCTGGAATGTGGGCCATTTCGCCTGCGCACAGCAGGCGCTTGTCCGCACCGACCCACTGTTCAGCCTGTCCTTCCAGCACGTAGATGATTTCCTCCCTGGCGGGGTGCTGGTGGAATTGATGCGCTTCCCGCGGTGGAAAGGTGGCGCGCACCAACAGCAATTCCCGGGCTCCGACAATTTCAGGATTCGACATCCATTCGACATGACACCACGGAAAGTCCCCGTGGTGGACTTCAGCAGAGGTGACAAAGCGGTGCATGGTGGAAAAAGGGGATGGGTGCTTCGAAATGGTTGGTGCGGATTCATGGTTTCCACGCCGGCAGGCCCCACGGATTTTGCCGCACGGCAAATTCCGCTTTGGGAAGGAAGATGCCATGCGGCTGGAGTCGGGGACGCAGCCGGGCGAGCAACTGCACCAGATCGTTCCTGGCCATGGTGATGCATCCCGCGGAAGGGCGGTCCGGTCCGCGGCGGATATGGAAAAAAATGGCGCTGCCCGCACCGGGAACCGGCGGGTCGGCATTGTGCCGGATTTCCAGCAGCCATTCGTAGGCGAAATCCCCGAGGCGCATCCGCTGCTTTTCATGCCAGGGCGGAGGATTGCCGGGATCGATCTCCACATGGCGATTGTAAAAGGCGCTGGCGGGATCATCCACCCAGCAGTCCCGCGCGGTGACGTGGTGGTAGGGCAGCACCACTCCCTGCGGAGGCTGTGTGGCGTAGCCGTAGAGGGTGCCGATGCGGAAGCACCCGGCGGGAGTGCGAAAGTCCTTTTCCCGCTTGCTGGGAATGCCATTCTGCCCGTGGGGAACGGGAATGACTCCCCGCCCCCAGGCGAGCCCGCTGCGCCCAAAGAGCACTGGAACCGGCGCATCCATGTCCGGTTGCCAGGGGGCTGCCGCATTTTTTCTGACAAATGTCAGCAACTGTCCGCGGCTGCTGTTCCAGGTGTCGGCAAGGGCGACGACCAGTTGCCCGCAGGAAGCGGGAACGGCAGTGTGCGGGCCGGGTGGGTTGGCCCGTGCTGCGGCCAGAGCCAGGAACAGGGCGCTGGCGGCTCCGGGCAGAATCCGGATCATGGCGGAGGCAGCGGAGGCAGTGGAATGAGCAGATCCCCGGAAGGCTGAGCATCGCCCGGCGTCATTTCCGGAAGATTCGGCGGTGGCAGCGGCTCGAAGTATTCCGCCGGACTGAGCGGGCCGACGGCGACAGCCTTTTCGGGCTCGGAGAAATCCGACTCCCGTGCCTTGCGCATCTGCACCGTGCCAATCATGAAACTGCGGCCATCCTCCAACGTGATGCGGCTCCAGGATTTGCCCGCCTGCTTCATGCTGACGATGGTTCCTTTTGCCAGACGTTCATCCGGACCCGTGGGCTGCGCCGGACCGTAGGCATAAATGGGAGCATCGTCCTCGGTGATCACCTGTTTGCTTTCCCAGTCTGCTGGCCGTGGGGGCTTTGCGGAATCGCCGTTGGCCGATTCCTCCGCGGCGCGCGGTCCGAACAGGCGGGAGAAAAATCCCGGTTTCTTTTCCGGTTCAGGTTCTGTCTGCGCCTTGGTGTCCGCAGCGGCCGCGACCGGTTTGCCCGCCGCCGCGGCGGTTCGCGTTTTCTTGGCGACTGCGGCGTCCACAGCGGGTTTTTCGGGTGCGGGAGAATCCGATTTTTTGTCAGACTTACCGAGCAGGCGTTTGAAAAACCCTGGTTTGGCAGGCTCGACTGGCGGGGCTGGCGCTGGTTTGGTTGCGGCAACCTTTGGTTGGTTGCGTGCGGACGCCGTGGCTGTTTTCCTGGGGACGGTCGCCTCGACTGGTGCGGGAGTTGCCGGTGCGGGCTCCTCTCTGCCCAGCAGGCGCTTGAAAAATCCGGGTTTTTTCTGTTCCGCGGCGGGAGGATGCGGCGGAGGGGCATCGGTTTTGTCGGCAGCCTGGAGCGCACTGAACAGGAACGGCGCTGCCACGGACAAAAGGAATAGGGCCGGCAGGGATTTCATGGCGAAAATGGGGATCGTTTGGACGGAAAACATACCGCTTTTTTGCGGATTCTTCAAGGCGGGATCGGACTGCCATCATCGATGCGTTTCAGCCGCCACGCACCAGTTCATCCCAATGATCGAAACAAATCTGGCTCCAGGTTTCCAGGAGGTCGCGCCGTGCGGCAAGCTGCTCGCGGGTGAGGAATTCCAACTGGGTGATGGTGCTCTCGTTGGGGGAAACCGCATCGGATTCCAAGTCAAACACATGAACGACTCCGAGATGCACCTGGCCCACCGGGTTTGAATCGTCATTGAGCAGGGCGACGATGCGCTGCCGGTAGCCGCTGCCGATCTGCAGCTCTTCGTTCATTTCCCGGTCCACTCCGGTGACGTAGGTGTCGCGTTCCAGGGATGCCTGGGCGGCATCCTCTGAATTGATGTGTCCGCCGATGCCCAGGCTGCCCTTTGCCGCCAGGCGCTGTTCGCCGGATTTTTTCCCCCGGACGTAATGCAGCAGCCGCCCGTCGTGGTGAAACAGGGCATAGGGAATGATCTGTTTGTGCGAGGGGTCCTCCTCCGCCAGGTCGCGCAGCAGGAAGAAATTGTTTTCACCGGAAAGAAATGCGGGGAGGTAGCGTTGCACGTCGGCGCAAAGCCCCTGGAAAGCCCCGAGTTCATCGAACAGGGCGCGGCGGACGACAAGAACTCGCTCGTTGGGATATGGCATGGGAGGCGACCTGTAGCGGCAACCGACCGCAGATGCAACGCCCGCCGCGACCGGAAATTCCGCACTGCCGGACTTGGAAACGATTGGCCAGGACGCAGAACGCCTGTATAGGCGCGGCAGGCAATTCCTCCCTTCATGGCCGAGCTTCCAACCGAACCCCGCCGCCTGAAAAATGGCATCCTGCGGCCCGTCACCGTCGCCGATGCGGCCTTGGTCGTGGAACTGCGCTCCCAACCGCGCGCCAGGCGGTTTCTCGGCCATACCTCCGGCGATGTGGACGCCCAGCGAGCCTGGCTGGAGGCCTATCAGGCACGTCATTCCCGCGGGGAGGACTATTATTTCAGGCTGGATGATGCGGAGACTGGACGTGCCGCCGTCTTGTTCCGCATCTACGAAGTGGTGCCCGCCCAGCATTTCACCTGGGGCAGTTGGATTGCCGCACCCGACGCTCCAGCCTGGGCGGCCATGGCAAGCTGGCTGGCTTCCTTCGATTTCGGCTTTTTCCAGCTGCGCTGCCCCACGGCGTTTTTCCGCACCATGACCGACAACGTCAAAACATTGAGCTTCATGCAGCGCTTCAATAGCAAACACCTGCACACGGCGGAGGGACACGAGCATTTTTCGCTGGAGGCCGCCACCTACTACGAGGCCAGCCTGGCGTTTCAGAAATTCTTTGCGAACCCGTGATTCATGCTCCCGGCGGTTGTGCCGCAGCGCACGCGGAGGTTGCAAAATTCCAGTTTCCAGGCACCGGTTTTCGCTGCCACTTTCCTGCCATGAAATTTCCTTTCCGTTCCTTCCTGCTGCTGGCGGTCGCCGGACTCGGCGGCTGTTCGCCCAAAGAAAAACCCGCCGCCGCGAGTCCAGCCGCTGCGGGTGAACCCCTGCCCCTGGAACATGCGGGCGATCCCGTGGTGGAAATCAAAACTTCCGAGGGGATCATTCGCGCAGAGCTGTTCAAGGAACAGTCCCCCAAGACGGTGGAGAACTTCCTGAGCTATGTGGGGAAAAAACACTATGACAACACGATCTTCCACCGCGTCATCAAAGGCTTCATGGTGCAGGGAGGGGGATTCGAGAATCAGAACGGAAACTTTGTGGAGAAAGCGACCGATCCACCCGTGGTCAACGAAGCCGGCAACCGGCTGAAAAACCATCGCGGCACCCTGGCCATGGCCCGCACCAACGATCCTCACAGCGCCACCAGCCAGTTTTTCATCAATACAGCCAACAACGGCAAGCTGAACCTGGGTGATCCGCAGGCGGTGTCCCCCGACGGCTATGCGGTGTTCGGCAAAGTCATTTCCGGCATGGCGGTCGTGGACAAAATTGAACAGTCGCCCACCGGCACGCAGACGCTGAAGGCCCGGCTGCCGGGCGGACAGATCCAGGATCAGCCCAGCCAGGATGTGCCGGTCAAAAAAATCCTCATCGAATCCATCTCCCTCGTCCCGCAATCCTGACATCATTCCGAATCCACACCATGAAGCGATTCTTCCTCGCCGCCTTCTGCCTGTTCGGTTCCGCCCTGGTTGGCGGTGCCGCTGATTCCGTTCCGTCCGCCAAACCGAACCCGGTGGTGGAAATCAAAACCAGCAAGGGGGTGATCCTCGCCGAACTCTTTGCCGACAAGGCGCCGGTCACGGTGGCCAACTTCCTGGCGTATGCGGAGAAAAAGCACTACCACGGCACGGTATTCCACCGCGTCATCCGGGATTTCATGATTCAAGGCGGCGGCTTTGCGCAGAAGGATGGCAAGACCGAGCAGAAAGAGGTGGCAGAGCCGATCAAGAACGAGGCGGACAACGGACTGAAAAACGCCCGCGGCACGCTGGCCATGGCCCGGACCCGGGCAAAGGACAGCGCCACCAGCCAGTTTTTCATCAATACGGTGAACAACAACAAACTGAATCTGGGCGACCCGGAGGCGGTGTCGCCCGACGGCTATGCGGTGTTCGGCAAGGTCATCAAGGGCATGGACGTGGTCGATGCGATCGCCGCCGTGGAAGTGCACGTCGGCTCGATCGTGGCCCGGACGCCGGATGGCCTGGTGGAAATCCCCGCCCAGAACATGCCCAAGGAGCAGGTGGTCATCGAATCGGTCACGGTAAAACCCGCCGCAGAGACTGGGAAGAAGCCTTCCGGGAAAGCCGCCGACAAAAAGTAAGCCGGCGATCATGGTCGGGTTGGAGCACGCGTTGCGCCGCCCGCCCGTTATTTTTCCGCACGACGGCTGGGGCGGGACGGCGGGGCTTCATCGATCAGGCTGTCGAGCCGGTTCCAGACGATTTCCCTGAACGAGGCGAGGGGGAGTTTGAGTTCCCCGAAATTGGGACTGCTGCAGACGACTTCCCCATTCTCAATGCGCATCGCCTCCACGCAAATGGTGCCCCCTTTGGCGAAACGCAGGCGCAGTGCCGGGGAAGGTTCCGCTGCGGGTTGGACCTCTCCTGCCGGTTCCGCGACAGCGGGAACCTTGGGTTCGAGATTTTTCACACCGCCGAAATCGATCATGACAATGCGCTCGCGGGGAAGTTCCAGCGGTTCCCCTTCGAAACGCAACTGAAAATTCCGTGCGGTGGCGGAAACCACTTCCGCCATGGCTTCATCCCCGTTGGCCAGGGAGACGGTTTCCACCGGTTCTTTTTGAGCCGTGGACGGCATCTGGCCGTTCCATGGAGAAATCCACAGGTTGGAAAAAATCATCAGTTGGTTGGCATTTTGCGGATGCAGGGAAATGCCGGTGCCCCACGGGGAAGCCTCGCTTTCCTTTTCCGCTTTCGGCCCCCTGCGGGTGAACTGGGCAACCTGGACGCCATCCACAAAAAATGCGGCCCGGCGCGCCTTGCGGTCGGCGAAAATGCGGAAGACATGCTTCCGGGCATTGGGATTCACCTTGTCCTTCCACTGTACCTGCACTGGCTGGTTGCCCCACATTCCGCGGCCCCCTTTGGGCTGTGGTTCCATGTCATACACATACATGCCTCCCTGCCAGATCTGGACCATCAGGCCGGTGTTGCCTTGTTTGGCGTAGAACAACTGCAGGCTGAATGCCGGGGCTCCCCGTTCCGCGGCGGCTTCAAAGGACACTTCCACGCGCTCAGGCAGATTCTCCAGCAGGCGTCCGATCCCGCTCTGGTTGCCATTTTGCCCAGGCAGCAGATAGGAGCCGTCCAGATAGATGCTGGCGCGGGGGCCTGTCGGCGGTTCTCCTCCGGATGAAAACCATCCCTGGTTCGGGCCGAAGGTGCCTTTCCACCAGCCTTCGGGATCATCGGCTCCTTCCCAGACCGGACGTTCTCCCGGTTTGGAAAGATAGAGTGACTGCACCCGCGGGCGTTCGACCGTGATTTCCCGGGCGAAGGCGGTTTGAAATTTGATCCCCTGCCGGTCAATGCCCACCAGGCTGCCGCCCAGCCAGTCGCCGTTGCGGAAACGCAGCACCATGTCCGTCTCCGCCGCCTGCGGAGCGCCGTCGCGCCCGGTCAGCAGAATCCCGCCGAGGCGCTTGGTGCCGAATTGGATGCGGCTGCCATTGGGCAGTTTCCAGCCCACCGGCTGTCCCGTCCCAGCGCCTTCCAGCTCCCCGCGCAACTGGTCGCCGTTTTTGAAAACCAGGCGGTCCGCCGGTTCGATTTTGTCAGGAACCGGATTGGAAAAAACCAGGGCGTGGACCGCCGCGTTTGGCAGCGAAATTTCGCCGGCAAACCCCGTGGAGAGCTGGAAAACCCCATCCTTCAGCAGCAGGGATAGCAACTTCCATTCACCGCGGTCTGCCAGCAGCAGGCGCGGGCCGCTGGCGGCTTCGGGGGCGGGTGCCTCCGCGGCTTTGCGCAGCCGCAGCATGGCCATCCTGCTGCGCGGGATGGCTTCCAGCCCGGTGGCCGACTTGAAATTCAATACGCCGCCCAGCAGCGATTCGATCCGCCCTGGTTTCACCGTGCCGTCGGCCAGGCTGAGCAAATCCAGCCGGTTCGGAGCGTCCGGGGCTCTGTCCGATGGCATCCACCCGTCCCATGGCTGCATGCGAATTTTGGAGATTTCCCACTGGGCATCGCTGCTCCAGCGCATGGGCTGGAAATTCATCATTCCCGACCAGTTCCCGGCGGCCATTGGCGGGACCTTCTGGTCCGTGATCTTCCGCCCGTTCACAAAAACCGCCAGGCGTCCTCCAGTTCGGTCATGCACCACACGGTAATGCATTTTTCCGTCCTCCGCCTTCCGGATCGCGACGCGCGGAAGGTCAATGCTGAAGTTTCGGTTCTTGTTCTGCGTGGCTGTGTAAAGATACAGTTGTCCTTCGTTGAAGCGCACCTGCGTCCAGGCATTGCCGACAATGCCCTGCGGTCCGTGCCGACTGTAGTTGAAGCTGAACATGAAGTTGCGCTGCACTTCCCCTGGGGCCATCTCCCACTGCATGTCGATGCGGTCGGGCACCGCGGTAAAATTCCGTCCAATGTTGCCGATCTTCCTGGTGAGCAGCACTCCATCCTTGAGGCTCCAGGGAGCGCCGGTGGTCCAGCCATCCAGCGAGTCCGGCCCGACGAATACGTCCGGCGCCTTCCCTTCGGAAAAGGAAATCCAATCGATTTTTGACTGGTCGATCGTCATTCGGCGCGTGCCGATCCTCACCTCTGCTTTTCCATCCTTCAGCAGCGGCACATCGGCAGCCATCCAGTCCCCGGAGCGGAACTGAACGGTCGAATGCGGCGGTGCGGCTTGGGGATCGCCCGCATTGTCGAAGACGATCCGGGAAAGCATGCCGACCGGGAGAATGATGGGGGCGGAGGCATCTGAACGCTTCACGACCACCTCGGTCGCCGAAATGGACTCCACGGTGCCATGGAGCATGGAACCGTCCACCAATTCGAGCAGGTGCCCGCCCGCTGCGTCGAAGGGAAGGTTGTCGCGCTTGAATGGTTTCGGCTTCGGACCAGCGCCCACAATGACCAGGCCGTCTTCGGCCCCCGCTTGGCGCGCTGCCCGCACCCGCCCGTTTTCCGGGAGGAAGATCACCGGCCCAGGGACGGGTTTCCGTTCGATGGCGACTGCGATTCCCGCCCCGATCCCTTCGGCGATGTTTTGCGCTGCCGCGGTGAATGCACCCGGCGCACCGATCACCAACAGCATTCCCGCAGCCAGCAGGGTCCGGTTAGCGTTCATAGATGGGCAGGTAACGATAGTTGAGCGCCAGGGCCAGCAGCCCCATGACCGTGGACATCGCCGGCCCCATGCCTCCCTCGAAACTTCCGTCATCCGACTGCACCTCTGCGAAGCGCTTCACCAGCTTGTCGTTCCAGACGCTCCATTCCTTCACGTCGCTCTGGAAATACGCCTGCGCTGCGTAGTACTCAAAATAGTAAGGATAGCTGGACCCTTCGTCCCCGGCGGCCTTCATGGCCTTGAACGCCTTCTGGAACGTGGGCAGGTCCTTTTTCCGGGCGTAGGCGTAAACGGCAGTGCCGATGGCGGTGGTGGAGCCGCCGTGGCTGCCGGAACGCGGCACATAACCAATGTCTCCGGAGGGAGTCTGGCAGTCGGAATAGAATTTCAGGGAATCGTCGATGGTTTTGTCAGGAACCTTCAGACCGGCATTGCGCGCCGCGACCAGCGCGACAAAGCAGGCGCCGCTCACCGTGGAATCCGCATCCTGCGATTCCGGGGAATAGCGCCACGCCTTGAAGGGGTTTTTCGACTGCGATGTGAGGATCAGCTCCACCGCCTTCTGCAGGGCCGGGGCGATGCGGTCGTCATTGACCTGGCCGTAGGCCTCCGCCAGCGCCAGGGTGCCGAAGCCGTGATTGTACATCGAAGTGCCGATGTAGCCGTTGTCCTTGGCAATGCTGTTGAAGATTTTTTCCAGGCATCGTTTGATCGGTTTGGCGTAGGGTCCGAAGTTGGGATCTTCCCCGTGGGCCAGCATAGCCATCATTCCCAGGGCGACGATGGCCGGCTCATTGCCGTAGTTTCCAGGGAAACTTCCGTCCTCGTTCTGGTTCTGCACCAGGAAGCGCAGGCCTTTGGTGTAGATGCGTTCGACTTCCGGCGGAACCTGGGTGCCGCGGTACACTTTCAAATCCTGCGCCACGCCCGGCGTGACTGGACCAACAGCCAGCAGCAGGGCGGCCGCCACACTGAGTGCCGTTCCTGTCGCGCGGAAAATCTGCATTAGCCGGGTGGCGGCGGGTGGGTGGGACCGGTGGTTCATTTCTTTCCAGCCTCCAGATTTTGAAAATAGGCCTGGAGTTGGTCCTTGAACTCCTCCGGCCATTCCCCGGCGCTGGCTGCTCCGCCGGATTTGTCCACACTGCGGGCGTTGGCCTTGTCCTTCACCGCAGGTCCCTGGGCGGTTTCGCCTGACAGATTGCTGGCGTATTTGCCGTTGTTGCGTCCGGGCTTGGAGGCCTTGGCCATCATCTGCTGCATCTGCTGCTGCATTTTCGCCATCATCTGGGAGGAACTGCTGCTGCTTTTTTTATCGGGCGGAACCAGCAACTCAATGATCGCTCCCTGGGTGGCGACGGTGTCTTTGTCCGTTTTCGGCGAGCGCAATTCCATCGACACGCCTTTCATCAGCTTCTCCACCTCGCCAAGCAGCGGCTTGGCTTCTTCCACCGGCGTTTCCGTTTTCAGTTTGTTGATGGTCCCGGCCAGTTCTGCCTGCAGGTCTGCCACCTTGGAAACATCTTCGCCGTATCTCCGGCTGGTCCACTGCCGATTTTCCAGGGATTCGGTCTGCTCGCGAATGGTGTCCTGAGCCTGGGCGGCGCGCACCATGCCGATCATCAGCTTCATGACTTCCGGAGGGATTTCCCCGCCGCCGCCGCTGCCGCCGCCCTGGCTTTCGTCCTGCAGCATCGCCGCCCAGTCCTCCAGTTGTTTGCCCCACAGCTTGGCCTGGCCTACGGATTTCAGTCCGAGGTTGTCCCTGACAAACGAGGCGAGTTCCCCCAGCGCCCCCACCACTTTTTTCTCCTCCATTTCCTTGTGGACCGCCTGGTATTTCTCATTGGGAACCCGGGTGACGAACGCGCCCATGTCATGGTAGATGCCCTCGACTTCCAGGGTGTTTGAATCCTGCGTTCCCGCCACCCCTTGAAAGTCCTTCCGGTGCGCTTCCTGGATTTCCGCGGCCCGCAGGCCTGCGGTGTCCTTGGCCAGTTTTTTCAGCCGCTCGGACACGCTCATCTCGTTTTGCGCGGCCTGGCGCAGGCGGTTGTAAAAATTCCGCGCATACATGTTTTCGTTGACTTCGTTCATTTTGTTCGCCGCCTCCTTCATGGCATCGAGCGCCTTCTGCTGGCTGTCCATGGCCTTGGCCATTTCCTGCTGCCGCTGCTCCTGCTGCGGAGAATCCGCCGCCTGCTGCATCTTTTGGGCGGCCTGCTGCATTTCGGGCGAGGCTTCCTGCTGCAACTTTTTCTGCAGATCCTGCCATTCGCCCAGGGTGGATTCGGGGACTTCCTTGTTGCGCAGGGCATCCTTCATCACTCCCTCCATCTCCTGCGCCAGTTTTTGCAGTTGATCCTCGTTCTGCCGTTCCCCGGCCTCGACTTTGCGGATGTCCTCCGCGGTCTTTTCCGTGGGCTCGTTTTCCTTCCGCTCGGAAATTTCCTTGTTTTCCTCCAGTTGCCGCTCCTCGTCCCGGATGCGGTCGTCGAGCTGTTTGAGCACGGTGTCCATGCGCTCCCGCAGTTTCTCCGCATGTTTGGCGGCACTCATGACCCAGATGGTGTGCTTCCAGGAGGCGGACGGTTTGCGTCCGGGAAAGTAGTCGAGGGCATTTCCCGTCAGTTCCACCATGGTGTCCTCTGGAATCCGGTGCCACAGCGGCGACCAGTCGATGGTGGCGGCGACTTCCTTTGCCTGGGCGGCTCCGGGCTGGCGGGGCAGTTCACCGGTGGCGAGAATCTTTTTTTCTTCGCCGCTGGCAGGGCGCACATCCCAATGCACCCACGTTTCCTTGATGCCATAGTCGTCGGAAGCGGCGAGGTTCAGCTTCAGAACCTCGTGGGCCAGGATGGCCACTTCCGGTTCGAGGTCCTTGAACTCCACCTTGGGTTCAAGATCCCGCGTGGTGGCCACTTTCAGCACGTAGGGCTGGGCGGGCTTCAAGCCGTGGCGGTCCGACCATTTGAGGGTCACTGGGCCTTCGATTTCATCCGCCAGGCGGGGCGCCGTCAGGAATGTGGCTTGGTTCCATTTGGTGATGCGCGGCATGCCCGGTGCTTCCATTTCGGCAGTGCCGACATCCCGGCCAATGGTGCCGGAAAACCGCACCCAGCTTCCTTCCAGCAATTCCGTCAGTCCGCCCTGCACTTTTTGATCAAATGCCGGGTGTCCGAGATACGCGGGCGGCTCGACCTTTGCCACCAGTTGCTTCATTTCCGGACGGTGCAGCGGACGAATGGCAATGTCGCGGGTGGCGTCCCCCACGCGCAGCGACAGCGTGCCGTCCTGCACCTGACCGGGCAGTTTCAGCACGGCTTTGCCGTCTTCAAAGGCCACTTCCAACTTCTCCTGCCGGTCGATCCGCGCCGCGGCCATGCCGGGCTTCCAAACGGAATCTCTCTTCAGTCCCAGCGCCACCTCAAACGGCTCGCCGTGGGCGACGTAGAGCGTCTGGTCCATTTGTTCCAGACTGGCAAAGGTGTAGCGGTCCACATTCGAAAGCACCCAGCGCTGCAGGGTGTTGGTGGCGGCTTTGGGAACCAGTGCAAAAGCGACCGCCATGAGCCCCAGCACCACCGCTGCGGCGACCGCCCACCGCCGCGGCTCACGGGTGGGAATGGCTTTGGTGAAGTCATGCCCTGCGGACTCCTGCGCCACCTGGGCGATCGCCGCCCGGCAGAGCGCCGGGGAGACGTTAGGCGGCAGTTCCGTGGCATTGGCCAGTTCGATGACTCCCTGCAGGCGGTCGCTGAGCGAGCGGAAATGACGCCCGAGGATTTTTGCCAGTTCGGCCGGACCGCGCCGGTTCCACAGCCAGTTGCGCGCCCAGCCTTTGGCAAACCACGCGGCGGCCAGCGCTCCCACGGCCAGCAGTCCGGCCCGCCACACCAGGGGAACACCCATCCAGCGCTCCACCAGAAACAGCACCACATAGGTGGCAAACAACCCCGCCAGACCTCCGGCGACCGCCAGTCCGGTTTCCGTGCGCTTCAACCGGCGTTCATACGAACGCATCTGGGCGACGAGCGATTCGGGCAAAGTCATCGAATTCATGGTGGCGTGGACAACGGAACGATTCCAACCTGTTTGGTGCAAACGGGATTCGACCATGCCACCGATTCCATGCCGTGTCATTCCGCATCTTTGTAAATTCCAGGCAAACTGGCGTCGGTCCGCTTTCCACCGCTCGAAGCCTTCGCCGGGGCGCACCCGATGCGTTTTCCAGCCATCCCACCGCGGATTTGGCGATATCCCCCATTGAATCCGCCGCTGGAGACCGTAAACTTTCCGCAATGCTCCCCAAGCCCGTTGTGATCCGTTTGGTCTTGCCCGTCTGCACCCTCCTCGCGGGGAGCATGGCGCTCGGGCAGGGGGAAAATCCCGCCCCGGCATCCCCGCCAGCCGACGCACAACCCAGTGCCACCGCCGTCCAGGAACTCGCAAAATTCAAGGAATTGCGGCAACTCTATCTGGAAAAAAACCAGGAGCATGCCCGGCAACTGCAGGAGCATTACCAGAAACAACTGGCGGCTCTGGAAAAGCAATACGTGGCGGAACGGAATTACAGCGCCGCAGCCTTGGTAAAGGCGGAACGCGAAAAATCGGCCCGGGATCTGGGCCTGGCACCGGACCTTCCCCCCGCCGCTAACGACAACCCCGGCCGGGCGCTGCTGGCCGAAGACGGAACGGTGAACATGGACGGCAAAGCAGCGGAAACCGGAGGAGGGGTGAACTGGGACAAGGAAAAGGAAGCCCTCACGGGCTGGGCTTCCGACAAGGCCTGGGCCAAATGGCACCTGCCTGCCGGACTGCAGACGGGCGGCTATGAGGTCGAACTAACTTTCGCCTGCGCCAGCGGGTCGGGCGGCACCTTTTTCGTCAGGGAGGATTTTTACCTGCTGCGGCGGGAAGCGCGGGAATCCGGTTCATGGGACAGTTTTCACAGCGAGGTCTTCGGCACGCTGCGCATCCGGGCCGGCAGCCAGTCGCTCCTGATTTCCGCCGCCACGGTGAAGGGTGGCGGCCTGTTTTATTTGAAATCGGTTCGCTTGCTTCCCTGCCGCACCGCCAACTCCTGAAACCACCCCCGCCATGAACCCAACCATTTTCCTGCGGCTGGCAGCCGTGCTGGTCGTTGCCGGAAACAGCCCTGCCCAAGTGGAAGTGCAGCGGGATCCCAGCGACGCAACAGCCCCCAAACCACCGCCTGCCACCACGTCCCCCCGCCCCAGTGCGCCGGCTCCCACCACGGCTCCCAGCGCGTCTCCAGCACCGCCCGCTGCCGCACCGCAAACCCCCAGTCCGGTGGACAACCTCCGGGTGCAGCAGGAAACGGAATTGAAAACCATCGAGGAGTCTCTGGCCCGGCAGGAGTGGGATGCCCTGCGCACCCTGGAAAAAGCGCGGGTGGAAAAGGGCAACTACGAAGGCGCTGCCCGGGTGGTGACCCGGCTGCAGGAACTGGAAAAAGCCTATCCGGTGCTCCTGGCATTGAGTGTGGACGCCAAGGTCAAGCCGGTGGTGCTTGAGGCAGGGCGTTCCTACAGCTACACCAAGGGCTTTGGCATCGTGGAAAAGGACGGCGTACTGACGTTTTTGAAGGCGGATTCTTATGTGCGCTGGGACAATGTTTCCATCAAACCCGGCCGCTACCGGGTGCGGCTCCACTACAGCACCGGCACGGGAGTCACCCCGATGCGGCGTCCGCAACCCGCTTCCGGTTCCGCGGATGTTCCATACGAGCCGCTTCTGTGGGGCGGTCGGGTCTCGTTTGTGGAAGACACTGATCTGGAGGAAACCCAGCCGCTTTCCGGTGTGGTGGCGCCGACGGAAATGCACAGCAAGTATTCCCCCCTGCTGCTGGGAGCCCTGGAGGTGACATCGTCCAGGGCCGCATTCATCGTCAAAGCCGTGCGGGCCGCCAACGGCGGGCTGATGAATCTGAAAAGCATCGAACTGATTCCGGAAACCGCCGCGGCCAATGGTATGCCGAAGGAATTTGCCGACCTGCAGGTGAAATACCACGAAGCACTGGGAAAGAGACTGGAACCCACCCGCAAGGCATGGCTTGCGAAGCTCAAGGAATTCGAAACGGCATTCACCGGTTCCGGAAATGCCTCCGGATTGGCCGCCGTCAAGGAGGAGCAAACCCGGCTCCTGACGGTGCTCGCCTCCCCGAATGACCTGCGCAAACCAGAAAAAATCCTTCTGCGCGTCGCCGATAAAATCGCACTGACCTACACCGGTGAAATCCGCCCCAGCAACACCGGGGAAATACTGCAGCGCCTGCGGCCGGCAGGCTCCGCCCGCGTCTCCTTCAAGCTGGGGAAGATCCTGCCCGGCAAATACCAGGTAGTCATCCACTGCAACACCTCCCAGTTAATGGGGGGAACCTTTCGCATCACCTGCGGCTCGGCGATCCTCAAAGGAAAAGTGGAGACTCCCGCCCATTACACCGCCGCCGACATTCAGGCCGGGAGCATCGCCATTGCCGCCGGCACCGCCTATCTCGATTTCCTCGTCGAATCCCTCATGTTCAAGGATGGCTCCCTCTGCGAACTGCGCAGCATCGAACTCATCCCTGCCGAATCCTGACCCCGCCATGCATTGCTTCAGACTGCTCTTCATCGTGCTCCTCACCGGACTGCCTGCCGCCGCCCAGCAGGCTGCGGACGCGGACTTGGACCGTCTGACCGCCGCCTTCCGCCAGCAGCGGGACGACGCCCGCCGCAGCGCCCTGGCCGTCTATGCGGACCAGTTGCGGGCGCTCATGGCCCAGCTTGAAAAAAAGGCGGATTCCGCCGGGCTGGAGAAGGCAAAGCAGGAATTCCGCTCGGTCATGGGTAAACTGGATGCCATGGAAGCACCAAAAACTTCCAAGGAGGGAACCCCAGAAGTCCCCGCTGGCCCCGCAAAATCAGCCGTGCAGGAAGAGGAGGATCTCGATGCCATTTTTGGCACGGCGCAGGACCCCACCGGCAAATCAGAGACGCCAGTGGAAACCAAAAACCCGGGAAAAAACGGCGCAGTCACGCTGCGTCCGCAGGAGGCCATCGCCAACCCTCCAGGACCGCTGACGCGTGAATTTTGGAAGCCCGGCGCCAGCCTCAGTTGGACCCTGCAAGATGTCGCTGCGGGGAATTACCGGGTGCGCCTGAATTATGCCGCCGCCACCGCACAGGCTGGCGGCACCGGCGAAATCCTGGTCGCGGGATCACCGGTTCCCTTCACCATCAAGCCCAAGCATGACAGCTGGGAAGCACCGGATTCCAGCGAAGTCGCCGTGCTGGAAGTGCAAAAATGCCCGCTCGAATTTGTCATTCGCTGCACCTCACTGGCGGAGGGATCCCAGGCCCTGTTTGCCCTGCAGCGCGTCGATCTGATCCCCGAAGCCGCCACCCCTCCTCCAGTAGCGAAACCCCCGGCGGAAGCTCCGGCTCCCAAAGCGGACCCGAAACCAGAACCACCTGCGGAAAAGCCCAAAGGCGGCATCGAGTTTTAACCGGCCAGGATCCGTCCAAGCACCGCCCATTGCCTGGTTGAACAGAGCCGCTGCGCGGCGACACCTCGCGGCGGCGTTGAAAAGGGGTAAGCGAGCGGTCAGGTTCCTCTCGCCATGAAAATAAACAGACACACTCACGTCGGCTGATGGGTATCAGGACTTCACCCGCTTCGTCCAACGCAAAGGCTTGGCCGGGCGCAGTCGCCAGGCTTACTACGGTTGGGTTCGCCAATTCATCGCGCGCTTTCCCGGCGAGGACATTCCCGCGCTCCCGCCGCAGCGCGTGCCCGATTTGCTCATCCACCTCACATGCCAATCTCCCCGCAAACGCCTGATCCTCAGGCGCAAAAACAAGACGCAACCCGCGTGACACCCGCCCCGCTCTGAGACGACGGGCTCGTTCATCGACAGGATCGGCTCGGGGCTATCGCCCGAACCTATCTTTTGGGTTCGCTCTTACGGTTTGGGTGTTTGACGTATGTGACTCCTGGCAGTCCATCGAAATCTGAGTCCTGGGTGAGCAAATCTGCCGCTGCATCGCGGGCTGTCGCATAGATGATGCCGTCAGCTAGTGGAAGTTTGTAACGATGACTGATTTCGGCTGCAATTACGGCAAGTCTCTCATCAAGCGAAATGACGCAGCCCTGCTTCATGGCCGCCGCAGCTGTTAAAGCGTGCGACAACGATACTTCTCTCAAAACCCATCGATAAACTTCTGTAATGGAGATGGAAGGGACGATCAACTCTCCGGTGTCTTGTATGGCTGTTGAGAAATGCGAGCTGTTCGGGCCACCGGTGAAAAACTCGATCCATCCAGAGGAGTCAACTACGGTAGGCATCGGTCTTCCTCACGCTTGAATGTATTGCGAACATTCTTCAGGAATCCTTCCAGATGAGAGATAGATCGGATGGGAACCAACTCAATCCGACCCTCAAGCTGAACAATCTCAACCTTATCGCCAGGCTCCAAAGAGAGTCCATTTCGGATATCCTTCGGGATGACGATTTGAAATTTCGGGGAAACGGTGACTGTGGCCATATCGATACACAGATCGTAGCACGAGTTTGGCGTCGATGCAAGGACGGATTCCTTGAACGTTTGAGCGGACTCAGCGCGGGACGCGCTTGAGTCCCGCGCCTGGTTCTCCCGCATTTTGATGGGTGATCTTCTGAAGTTCTTCCTCGAGCTTTCTGATTTGGCGGGTTCTGTCGCGATTGCCGGGCATCTCACGGAGACGGAGAATCTCGTGTTCGACAAAGTGTTGCCTCCGGACTCTCCGCAAAGCGAGCGCCTCGTCGCTTGCGAGTTCGCGCCGACGGCACTCCGCTCGCAGCTCCCGCCATGCCTTGATGTCATCATGCTTCGGAATTTCGACTTTGTAACCAAGACAGAAGCACTCCTCTCCACATTCCCGGCACTTGGGTGCGTTCGGTGCAGTCTTTGGGCGGCGAATCGCCGTCCTGCACGCAAAGCAGACGTAGTTATGGTTGCTCGCTGACATGCCGATTAGTCTTGGGGAGAACAGTGTATTGGTTCAGCCATGAAGGAAACATTTTGGGTTCAGTCAGTCAAGGAGGGAGGTTTCGTAGGGTTCCAAGTTCTTGTGTTCCAACAAGAAAGGAGAAATGTGTGCGAGGTGATTGATTTTTCGGATGAGTAGAAATACCCGAAAAACGAAGGGGTCGATATTCTTAGCTCATCCCGGGTTCGTGTGGGAAAAGTCTGCGAATCGGGCTTTTTTGAGGCGATGGGAGGATGACGGCGAAAGGCCTCGAACAGATGCTGGGCCTGGTGGAACCTTGGCGGGTTACTTCTTTGGAGATGGACCATGCGGCCCGCAAGGCGCGGCTGCGTGGGGAGTGTGCGGCGACAACGTGGGCCGATCCCCGCCGCCAGAGGTTCCGCAACTTCGCGCACGACCGCGTTCGCATTCTCTTCCTCTCCGGAAAACCCGACCTCTCGTTGCCGTGAAAATTCCCACACGAATTCGGGAAGGGTCGATGATGTACGGTGTCGGAGCGCTGGGAGCCAAGGGCGCAGACCATGTGATGACGATGCTCAAACGCCAGTGGTGGCGGGTGATTGGAGCAAGCCGGCAGTGAGCGGGTGGAGGATTTCACCAAACACCTCGTTCCGTCCTGACCGATGCGAAGCCTCCCCAATGGTCTGTGCATTCCTCCGGTCGGCGCAGCGCACCGGCGTTCGCGACATCCGCACCGGAAATGCATGACGCCGGAGGAATCGGGGGGCAGAGTGGCCTTACCCATGAAACTTCATGTCATCACCACAGGCGGAACCATCGACAAGGTTTACTTCGACGCGACGAGCGAATATGAAGTGGGCGAGCCGCAGGTGCAGGAAATTTTCCGGGAGGCGAACATCCGGTTTGCCTTCACGATCGAAAGCGTGCTGCGCAAGGACAGCCTGGAACTGACCGCAGAGGACCGGCGGCTGATCCGCCAGCGGGTGGAGGCGAGCGAATGCGAGCGCATATTGCTGACGCATGGCACGGACACGATGGTTGCGACCGCCCTGGAACTGCGGGGGATTGAGGGGAAGACGATCGTCCTGACCGGTTCCATGCAGCCGGCGCGGTTCCGGAGCACGGATGCGGTGTTCAACATCGGCACGGCAGTCGGTGCGGTGCAGGTGCTGCCGCCGGGAGTCTATGTGGTAATGAACGGGCGGGTATTCAACCCTGAAGAGGCCCGCAAAAACCGGGAGCGGAACTGCTTCGAGGAGTGTTGATCCGCCGCCGTCCAGCAAAGCCAACGGTGCCGGACGCTACTTTCCCTCTGTCTTCTCCGCGGCGGGTGCGGGAGCGGCGGGTTTTTCCTTGGGCGGACCAGGCACCCACGGAGTGAGAACCCGGATGGTGGGCGGCTCCGCGGAGAGTTCCTCGGCCTTGCCCAGCAGTGTCTTGACGTAGTCCTTGCCCAGGTGTTCCTCCAGGGCGGGAATGCTGCGCCAGATTTCAAAGAAGACGAACCGGGTCGGGTCCTTCACGTCCTGATGGCAGGAATAAGCAGCGTTGCCAGGCTCCTTGCGGGTGTTCCTGACCGAGTTCTGCACGGCTTTGCGAAACTCCTTTTCGGTGCCCGGTTTGACATGGAATTCCACCAGGACGGTGAACGGTTTGGAAGGGTCCTTGAGCTGGGCTTTGATGTCCGCAGCCGGATCCTTTTTGCCCTCCTGGGCGGGGGAGGTTCCCATGGCGAAAGCGGCGAGGATGGCGGTACAGGCGATTCGTGAAATCATGGCAGTGGATGGTAAAAAAATTTGGGAAACGGTGTCACTGCGTTTGGCAGGAGCGGCTACGATGATACACCGCCGAAATTTGTCCGCCGGATGAAATTACACTTTCGCGGTGGGGAAAATCCGTTTCAGTGGCCGGGTGAATACGGAATCTCTCAAACGTTCGCCGCTCCATGAATCCCATCTGCGCCTGGGCGCCAGGATGGTGCCATTCGCGGGATTTTCCATGCCCGTGCAGTATGGCGGCATCACCGAGGAGCATCTGGTGGTGCGCAGCGAAGTGGGCGTTTTTGACATTTCCCACATGGGGCAGTTTGTCGTCCGCGGACCGGAGGCGCGGCGGTGGCTCAACGGGCTGCTGACCAATGATGTGCTGAAGTTGGAGCCCGGCCAGGGCCAATACACGCTGCTGTTGAATGAACAGGGCGGTGTCATTGACGACTTGATTCTTTACCGGATCAGCAGCGAGGAGTTTTTCCTGGTGGTGAACGCCTCGAAAATCGCGGAGGATTTCTCATGGATGGCGGATCGCCTCACGGACGGGGTGGAGATGGAGAACCAGAGCGAGGATTTTGCCGGGATGGCGGTGCAGGGTCCGGGTGCGCAAGCGCTGTATTCCAGCCTGTGCGGAGCTGTGCTCCCGCTGCCTCCGCGCAACGGCATCGGGTCCTTCGCCACGGAGGAGGGAACGGTCATCGTGTGCCGCACCGGATACACCGGTGAGGATGGCTTTGAGTTTTTCTGTCCGTCCGCGGCGGGCTGCCGCTGGCTGGAAACGATGCTGCAAGCCGGCGCAAAACCCTGCGGCCTGGGCGCGCGGGACACGCTGCGGCTGGAAATGGGCTACCCGCTCAACGGCAATGACCTCAGTCCTGACAAAACACCGCTGGAAGCCGGGCTGGGATTTTTTGTGGACCTGAACAAGGAATTCATTGGTCAGGACGTGCTGCTGACTCAAAAGGCGACCGGGCTGCCGACGAAACTGTGCGCCATCCGCCAGACGGAAAAAGGACCGCCGCTGCGGGCGCACTATCCGGTGCTGGCGGGAGGCGAGGTGGTCGGCGAACTGTGCAGCGGCGGCGTTTCCCCGAGCCTGGGATGCGGCATCGGCATGGCCTATCTGCCCGCGGCGGCAGGCGCACTGGGGACGAAGCTGGAAATCGACATCCGCGGGCGGCGCTACCCGGCGGAAATTGTCAAAAAGCCGTTTTACAAAAAAGCCTGAACCACGTTTGATCAGAGCCATTTCCAACCCAGTCCGCCATGTCCGCACCCGCCAATCTCCGCTTTGCCGCCTCCCACGAATGGATCACCACGGGCGATGCCGTCGCCACCGTGGGCATCAGTGAGCACGCCCAGTCGGAGCTGGGTGATGTCGTTTACCTGGAGCTGCCGTCGGTGGGCCGGGTGGTGAAGGCAAAGGAGGCGGTGGCCGTCGTGGAGTCGGTCAAGGCCGCCAGTGACATTTACGCGCCGGTGGACGGAGAGATCGTGGAAGTGAATGCCAAGGCAGCCGGGGAGACCAGCCTGGTGAACACCGCCCCTTATGGTGACGGCTGGCTGTTTAAATTGAAAGTGGCGGACGCGTCGCAGGTGGAGGCGCTGATGGATGAGGCCGCCTACCTGGCACAAATCGGCTGAGGCGCGGCCATGGAAGCGCCGCCGACGCTGGGCATCATCGCGGGAAACGGCATTTACCCGGTCACCATGGCCCACGCCGCCCGCAAGGCCGGCGTGGGGAAAATCGCTGCGGCAGCATTCCTGAATGAAACCGATCCGGCACTGGCCGAGGCGGTGGACGCCCTGGAATGGATGCGGGTGGGGCAGTTGGGAAAGCTGGTGAAATTTTTCAAGCAGCAGGCCGTGGAGCAGGCGGTGATGGTGGGCCAGATCGCTCCAAAAAACCTGTTCGACCTGCGTCCGGACCTGCGCACCCTGATGCTGCTAGGGCGGCTGAAGCGGCGCAATGCGGAGACCATTTTTGGAGCCATCGGGGAGGAACTGGCGAAGGACGGGATCACCCTGATTTCGGCGGTGACGTATCTGGATGACCTGCTGCCGCCGCCCGGTCCCGTCTGTGGTCCGGTGCTCAAGGAAAAAGACCTGGCGGATGCGGCCTATGGGATATCGATTGCGAAAGAAACAAGCCGGCTGGACATCGGGCAGACCGTGGTGGTGAAAAAGGGCACGGTGCTCGCGGTGGAGGCGTTTGAAGGGACGAACGAATGCATCCGGCGGGGCGGCGCACTGGGAAAAGGCGGAGCGACGGCCGCCAAAGTGAGCAAGCCGAATCAGGATTTCCGCTTTGACGTGCCGGTGGTCGGTCCGGTGACGGTGGAGGTGTGCGCCGGTGCGGGGGTGAGGGTCCTTGCCATTGAGGCGCACCGCACCCTGCTGCTGGACATGGAGGAAGTGCGCCGCCTCTGTGCGCAACGCGGCGTCAGCATTTACGCCGTTGCCACCGCGTGATTCGCCCGGCTGTGCCCTGCGCGGAAAGGGATGGAAACCCGGTTGCGGCAGCCGCCAGGCGAACCCATTTTCACGCCGCTGCCCGCATGTCTTCCTCCGAACCCATCCCGAACATTTCCCCCTTCCCCAATCTCCTCGGACTGCTGGAGGAAGTGGAGCGCGGCTCACCCGCGGCGGAGTCACCGGCATTCCCAGCGTCCGCGCCGCCGGTGGAATCGCCGGGTGCCTTTGCCCAATTGCGCGGGATTGCCGCACATCTGACCGCGCCCGCCCCTGCCGGGAACGTTTCCCTGCGGCAGCTCACCGCTTCCATGCAGACGGAGCACAGCGAAGCGCCCGCGGCCGCTGCGGAGGAGGCTGCCATTATGGAGGTGACTTCTGACATGCTGGTGGAGGAAATTTCCATCGCAGAGGCTCCGGGTGATGCCGCCGGGGCTGAGGAGGCGGCATTGGCGGAAGCAAGCCTGCTTCAGGACTCCTCGCTGCCAACTCCGCCGGATTCCTTCCATGAGGAGCCGCCGGTGACGGAAGAAACCGCCACGGCCGCACCGGAGGAAATCCTGCTGCTGGGCACAGTGGAAACGGAAACGGGAGGCGGCAGTCCGCCTGTGTCCCTGAAAGCACCGTTTACGGCACCCTCTTCCGCTGATCTGGCTGCGGCTCCGGTGGACATTCCGGACGAAAAACTGCGCTCCCGAGGCCTGGGCCTGGTGGTGGGCGGCGCGGGTCTGGTGGGACTCGCCGCGCTGCTGGCATGGTTCGTCGGCAGGCCGCTTATCGAGGCGCTGCTGGAGCCTGCAAAGCACCGGAAACCCGGCCTGCATGTGTCCGCCATGTGGATTTGGCTGGCAGCGTGGCCAGTGCTGGCGCTGACCGCGGCCGGAGTGGGATCATTGCGCCGCCGCCGCTGGGCACTGCCGGTGGTGCATGCGGGAGGCTGGCTGGCAGCCATCAGCGTGCTCATGATCCTGGCGGTCGCTTCTGCGGGGTTTTTCTTCCTGGCTCCTCCGGCATTGACCCAGAAGGATGCCTTGCGCGGAATTCTGCGGGGCATCGGCTGGGCGGCAGGATGCGGGGTGGCGCTTCCCCTGGTTTACATTGCCATTTACCAGCGTCGCCATCTGCCGCGGGTCTGCCACCTGGCGGACCCCAAAATCCGCTGGACCGATTCCCTAACGGAGCCGGCGGTCATGCTCTGGCTGTCCTGTCTTGCCGTGGCCGTCCTCGCCGGAGCGCTCTTTTTTCCGGGAGTTTTTCCGGCCTTGGGTCAACTGGTGACCGGAGAAACTGCCAGGATGCTTTCCGCCGGGGCAGTGGCGGGGTGTGTTCTCGCCGCCCTGCTGGTTTCCTGGAGGCTGAAAGCGGGCTGGTGGCTGGCGTTGCTGCTGTTCACTGCGCTGGCATCCAGCACCGTCTGGACGCTGCTCCAGACGCCGTGGGAGCACATCCGGACGCTGCTGGGCCTTCCGGAAAATGGCGAGACGAAACTGCCGGGATCCCTGACTGCGCTGCTCGCGGGTGCGGTGTATGCGCCGCTTTCCATGGTGCTGCTGATGTCCCGCAGTTCCTTCCACCGCGAGGAGGAAATCATCGTTCCATCCGGACAGCCCACCGCCTGACCGGTTCAAAATCCGCCGAGTCCGACGGCGGCTTTCACGCGATCCAGCACCCGCCGCGCCTCGTGCCGTGCCTTTTCCGCGCCGTGCTTGAGGACTGCCCGCACCTGGTCCGGAGCGGCTTCCAGTTCCGCACGTTTCTTGCGTTCCGGCTCGAACCGCGTCCAAATGGCCTCGAACAGGCGCTTCTTAAAATCACCGTAGCCCACGCCTCCGGCGCGGAAATCTTCCTCCATCCGGCGCACGGCTTCCGCCGGGGCCACCAAGCGGAACAGTTTGACGATGAGCGAAGTGGCAGGGTCCTTGGGCGCCTCCACGGGGGCGGAATCCGTCTTGATGCCCATGACCTTTTTCCGCAGGGCCTTTTCTTCCTCAAAGATGGCGAGAATGTTGTGGTAGCTCTTGCTCATTTTTTCGCCGTCGGTGCCCGGGACTACGGCGGTGTCCTCCTGGATGCGGGGTTCGGGCATCTTCAGCGTGCCTTCGCCAAAGAGGCGGTTCATGGTGCCGGCGATGTCGCGGGCCACCTCGACATGCTGCTTCTGGTCGCGGCCCACTGGCACCACGTCGCTGTCATAGATGAGGATGTCCGCAGCCATCAGCACTGGATAGGAAAACAGCCCGTGGGAAGGCTTGATTCCCCGGGCGATCTTGTCCTTGTAGGAGTGGCAGTTTTCCAGCATGGGCAGCGGCGTCACCGTGCTGAGAATCCACGTCAACTCGGTTACTTCCGGCACGTCGCTCTGCAGGAAAAACGTGGCCCGCGCCGGATCCAGGCCGCAGGCCAGAAAATCGATGGCCAGATGCAGCGAGTTTTCGCGCAGCACTTTTGGGTCCTGCACGGATGTCAGGGAATGATAGTCGGCAATGAAGTAAAAGGCATCTCCTTCCCGCTGGAGGCGCAGGGCGGGTTCCATCATCCCGAAATAGTTGCCGAGGTGCAGCCGCCCCGACGGCTGGAGGCCGGAAAGAATGCGCATGGCGTCGGCTACTTGTCCCCGAAGGAGATGCCGATGGCCCGGGCGGCCCTCACGATTTCGTCATCGGCCTTGACCTTCTTGGTTTGTGCAACCGCTTTTTTTATGAGGACCGAATTCACCACATAGGATTGATAGCTCACCATGTGGCCGAATTTGCCCTCCTTGATGAGGTCCACCGCCTTCACGCCGAAACGCACGCCCAGAATGCGGTCGAGCGCCGTGGGGGCACCGCCCCGCTGCAAATGACCCAACACGCAGGCGCGCGTGGGTTTTCCGGAGAGGCGCTGCACTTCCTTGGCCACGGCTTCCCCGGCACCGCCCAGTCGATGTTCGCGGGTCTCGCTGGTTTCTCGGTAAAACGGCTTGTCAGTTCCGGGCTGCTTCACCCCCTCGGCGACCACAATGAGCGTGCTGTGCTGCCCGTGGGCGGAACGCTCCATCACCTTGTTGGCCACCGCTTCAAAGGTAAAACCGATTTCAGGAAGCAAAATGATGTCCGCACCGCCGGCGATGCCGCTATGCAAGGCAATCCAGCCCGCATCCCGCCCCATGACTTCCAGCACCAAGACGCGTTTGTGGCTGTCAGCGGTGGTGTGCAGTCGTTCCAACGCATCCACCACGGTGTGCACCGCCGAATAGAACCCGAAGGTCATCGCGGTCGCCTGGATGTCGTTGTCGATGGTTTTGGGGACGCCCACGACCGGAATGCCCGCTTCGAGCAGCTGCAGGGCGGTGGTTAGTGACCCATCGCCGCCCACCACAATCAGCGCACTGACGTTTTCCTGCTGGAGGGTTTTTTTGGCCTTGATGATGTTTTCCGGAGGGATGATGGAGACCTTTCCATCTGCGGTTTTCCCGGCGAAATTTCCTTCATTGACCGTGCCGAGAATGGTTCCTCCCAGTTTTAAAATGCCGACGGTCGATTTCATGTCCAGCGGCATGTAGTCTCCCGGCGGGAGCAGCCCCTCGAAACCATCGCGGAAACCGATTACTTTCCATTCATTCTGGGTGGCTGCGCCGACCACGCCGTGCAGTACTGCATTGAGTCCCGGGCAGTCGCCCCCGCTGTTTAAGATGCCGATGGTTTTTTGGTGAGACATGGATGATTGAAGGAAGAATGACTGGTGAAAAAAAATGAAACCTATCTGGCGGGCGCCGCAGGCTGGGGTTCGGTCAGCAGTTCTCCGGCAGAAGAAACGGTGCGGCCCGCTGCGTGCCAGGCGTCGTAGGCAGCCCAGCCCTGGGCGAGCAAATTCCGGGCCTGATTGAACCGGTCTGCCGCCGCCAGTTCCACGACCACCAGCCGGTGCGGCACCACCAGCGTGGAACCGTCCGCCTGCGGCACCACCGTGGCCGGACGCGGCGCGGTGACAATGAGACAGGGACCGGCCATCCGGGTGGTCCCCGTTTTCACGCCGTCAATCCGGCTGATCCCCAGCAGCTCGTTGGTGTTTTTGACAATGAACGATTTCGCCGCTCCGCCGCTGCGGTAGCTGACCCGGCGCTCCTTCTGACTGACAAAGAAATTGAAGTCGCCGCGGTTGATGGCGTTCATCGCCAGCCGGGCCATGTCGGCTGCGGTGGAATAGCCTGCGGCGCCCAGTTCCAGGCCGTGCGGGTTGGTGAATTTTGTGTTCCCCATGCCGAGTTTTGCCGCCAGGGCATTCATCTGGCCAACGAAGGCCGTCCGGGGGTCCTGGCCCTGGAAATTGGGCATGGTGACGATCTTGGACCCCACATGCACCGCGAGGGCTTCCGCCGCGGCGTTGTCGGACGCCATCAGCGCGCAGTAAAGAGCATCGCGCACCGACATCTGGTCGCCAGGCTGCAGGCCCAGGGCACTGGGGCCGAGTGCCACCACGCTGTTCGGAACCATCAGGGCCTCATCCAGCCGGCCGTGCAGGGCGGCGATGCTGTCGAGGGTCACCACCCCAGTGGCGATTTTTGTCAGGCTGGCCACGCTGCGCCGCTGGTCTGCGGCATGGGCCAGCACCACCTTCCGGTCGTGAATGTCCACCACCACATAGCTGGCAATGCCCGGGACTGGTGCTCCGATTTCAGGAACCGGCTGGGCGCCGCCAGCCACCAGACCCTGGCAGCCGCTGCCGGCCAGCGAAACCAGGGCGGCGAAGCCCATCATGCAGAACGAGGCGAGTTTCATGGAATGAGAAAAGGTGAAAAAGGACGGCCAACGTAGCGGGTCGCGGTATCCGCGCAACGCCGTTCTGCGGGGGTGCAGCCGGTTCCGTGTTTCCAGGGGGCCGGGAAGTCCCTCCCGGCGGAATTTCCGCACCGCAGGGTTGCCGAATCCTGAAGCCTGCCGGAATCTTGCGCATGGTCCCCGCTGTCAGCGTTCTTGATCTCTTCACCATCGGCATCGGCCCCAGCAGTTCGCACACCGTCGGTCCGATGCGGGCGGCGGACCGGTTTGTCCGGACGCTGGAGAGGCTGGGAGTGCTGGAAAAGACGGCGCGGGTTCAGGCCCATCTGTATGGATCGCTGGCCCTGACGGGAAAAGGCCACGGCACGGACGTGGCCGTGCTGCTGGGGCTGGAGGGGGAGACGCCGGAGTCCGTGGCTGTGGATTCCGTTCCCGCCCGGGTGGCGGCAGTGCGTTCCGGCGGACGGCTGCGCCTGGCAAATGTCAGGGAGGTGGTCTTCGCGGAGGCGGAAGATCTGGCGTTTCACCGCACGGAATCGCTGCCGGGACACCCTAACGGCATGCGCTTTGCCGCGTTCGATGCCGCCGGTGCGGTGCTGCTGGAAAAAACCTATTTGAGCGTCGGGGGCGGATTTGTGGTGGATGGCAGCCAGCAGGAGTCGGCCGGGAAAGAACGGCTGGTCACGGACCTGCCGTTTCCCTTCTCCAGCGGGGCGCAGATGCTGGAAATGGCCGCGGCATCCGGCCTGAGCGTCAGCGAAATGACCCTGCAGAACGAATCATGCCGGCGCAGCGCGGAAGCCACCCGTGCCGGGCTGCTCCGCGTCTGGGAAGCGATGCAGCAGTGCGTCGAACGCGGCTGCCACGGCCGCGGGCTGCTGCCGGGACCATTGAAAGTGCCGCGCAGGGCGCCGGGGATTTTCCGGGAACTCAACTCCCATCCGCAGGCGGCGCTGCGCGATCCCCTGACCACCCTGGACTGGGTCAGCCTGTGGGCGATGGCGGTGAATGAGGAAAACGCCGCCGGCGGACGGGTCGTCACCGCGCCGACCAACGGAGCCGCCGGCATCATTCCCGCAGTGCTGCACTATTTTGTCAGGGTTTGCGGCAGTGCCAGCGAGGAAAAAATCGTGCGCTTCCTGCTCACGGCCGGAGCCATCGGCATTCTTTACAAGCTCAACGCCTCGCTTTCCGGGGCGGAAGTCGGCTGTCAGGGGGAAGTGGGAGTGGCCTGTTCCATGGCGGCGGGGGCGCTGTGCGAAGTGCTCGGCGGCACCGCTGCCCAGGTGGAAAACGCGGCGGAAATCGGCATGGAGCACAACCTCGGACTCACCTGCGACCCCATCGGCGGACTGGTGCAGGTGCCGTGCATCGAACGCAATGCCATGGGCGCGGTGAAGGCGATCAATGCCGCCCGCCTGGCCCTGCGCGGCGACGGCACCCACCGCGTTTCACTCGACAAGGTCATACAAACCATGCGCGAAACCGGTGCGGACATGAGCACGAAATACAAGGAAACCTCGCGCGGCGGACTGGCCGTCAATGTCATTGAGTGCTGACGCTCCCGTCGCCCGTCACCACGATTTCGTGGGTGAACGCGCCGCTCTGCGTCTCATGCCAGCCGAAGCTCACCGTGCCGAAGCGGCCCATGATTTCCCCGGGATTCGCCCACAGCGTCCGGCCGACCGCATGGACATACCGCCGGTGGTCATGCCCGCTGAAAACGGCATCGAACGCCTGGCTTTCGGCCAATCGCCGCGCAATGTCAGGATAGTGGTTCAGGGCGATTTTTTTCCCATCCAGTTCCAGCTCCGCAAACTGGCCATGCAGCGTGACGCGGTCATGCTGCGCGGCAATCCGGCTGAGCAGCAGCGGGTCGCCGTCGTTGTTGCCGAGCACGGCATCGATGGGTCCGGAAAAGCCCGCTGCCAGCTCCGCCAGGGTGAACGGCGCACAGAAATCGCCCAGGAACAGCAGGCGCTGCGCCCCGCCCTGCCGGACGCGCTGCAGCACCGCAGCCAGGTGGTGGAGGTGGTCGTGGATGTCGCTGAGCACGGCAATTTTCATGGCAGAATCAATGACTGGTCACGCGCGTCAGCATGCCGCGGCGGCGTCCGCTTTCCAGCACCCAGGCATACAGACCGGCGGCAAACGCCAGCCACACCGCGTTGAGCGCCAGGGAGACGCCCATTTGCCCCCAGTCGAACGCCTTGCCGTCGAGCGCCGCCCGCATTCCCTCGAACACATGGGTGCACGGCAGCGCTTTGCCGATTCCCTGCGCCCATTCCGGCAGGGTGCTCAGCGGGTAAAAAACACAGGCTGCGGGCTGAATGAGAAACGGAACCGCCCACGCCAGCGACTCCGCCGCCTGGCCCCAGCGCAGGATCAGCGCGGAGGAAATCATGCCCAGCGACCAGCCAAAAATCAGCAGGTTTCCAAAAAACGGAATGAGGCTGAATTGAAGCTGGAAGAGGTCGAAATGATAGTTCACCGCAGCCAGGATCGTGAGCAGGGTGACGGTGATGCCGGTGCGCAGAATGCCCACCACCAGGCCGGCGGCCACGTATTCCGAGGGCCGCACGGGGGCCACGAAAATGTTCATCAGGTTCTTTGTCCACACATCCTCCAGAAAGGAAATGGCCACCGCCTGCTGTGAGCGGAAGAGGATGTCCCAGAAAATGACCCCGCCGATGAGATAGGCCACAAACTGCGGGGCGCGGGCGTCGCCGGAACTTCCCAGAAACAGCGTCAGACTGCCCCAGACCAGCAGCTCCATGGTCGGCCAGAAAAACAGTTCCACCAGCCGGACCCAGTTCCGGCCATAGAGAAATAGGTGCCGGAGCACCAGTGCAAAAACGACCCGTGGATTCATGGTGTGGCGGCGGCCTGCTCCGCGTCCTCGAGGTCGCCGCCCCGCACGATGCGGATGAAAACATCCTCCATGCTCGTCTGCTGGAAGCGGTCGATGACCTCCTGCGGCGTTCCTTCCGTGACCACTTTCCCGCGATGCATGAAAATGACACGGTCGCACACCTCCTCGATGTCCCTCATGTTGTGCGAGGTGTAGAGAATGCCGATGTTCCGCTCCCGCTGCACCCGGCGCACGATCTTGCGCACCTTGTCGGCAATGTCAGGATCCAGGCTCGCCGTCGGTTCGTCCAGCAGCAGCAACTCCGGGTCGTTGATGAGCGCCTTGCACAGGTGCAGCCGGGTGCTTTCACCGGCGGACAAATGCCCGGTGACCCGGTTTCTCAGGTGCGAAATTTCAAACAACTCCAGCAGCATGTCTGATTTTTTTCTGGCCTGCCGGACTCCGTAGATTTTTGCAAACACCAGCAGGTTTTGCCAGACCAGCAGGTTTGCCGGCAGGTCGCTGTAGGCGGAGGAGGAATTGAGCCGCCGCAGCACCGCGATGCGGTCGTGGAAAGGATCCAGACCAAAGACGCGAATGCTGCCGCCGGTCGGTTTCACGAGGCCCAGCACACTGCCCATGACCGTGGTTTTTCCAGCACCGTTGGCCCCGAGCAACCCCACCACCTCCCCCCGGCGCACCGTCAGGTTCAGGCCGTCCACCGCCACCTGCCTCCCGAAGGTGCGCCGCAGACGGGCGATTTCCAGAATGGCTTCCGACATGATTTGGGGTGGGGGCGGGAGGTGCACGGAGAGGGATTCGAACCCCCGGCCACCTGTGTGTAAGACAGGCGCTCTACCGCTGAGCTATCCGTGCGGGATCTCGGAATTCGAGCCCGGACACTACCGTCCCCGCACCGCCTGACAACAGGGAAATCACGCATCGGAAAATTCCGCCCTCCCATGCCGTTTCCGCCATCCGTTCGTGCACCTGCGGGCATGCGTTCCCGTCCGTCGTGAACATTCCGGACATTCCACCCGCACCAGAAGTCCGCAGGTCGGAGCACAGGCCCCACGGGGGTGCCTGCGGGCGGAAGTCCACCGTGGACTCTGCGGGGCCAGTGCATGAGATGCCAGTCACCCTTTCCTCCTGACTGGTCGTGCCAGGGCTCAAAAGTCGTGCCGTTCTCAGAGGCGCTGAAGACATGCGCGCGCCCCGGGTGCCGCCCGCGCTGCTCCAAGGATGGCGGCGACGCGCTGCTCTTTGCGGAAGATTTTGCGGCGGATGAACCCCACCTCCAAGCCGGCATCCGTGGCGAGAGACTTGGCGCGCTCACCAATCTGCCGGCGCAGCGGATCGGCGAACTCCTTGAGGTCGAAGCACAGCATCCCTTCGTGTGCCAGTCGTGCATTCACTGCCGCCGCATGGGCCACTTCCACCAGCATCCCGGTGATGCCGACACAGTCCAAACAGTCGGGAGTCCCTTCGACGTGGTTGGCGCAGCGTTCCAGCAATCCCGCAGGAGCGCAGGCATGAGGTGCATTCCTGCCACCATGCCACCATACACGGCAAGCGCTTGGTTCCGGCTCCGCTGGCTTGGGTTCAAATCTTCACTTGGCTTCGCGCCTGTTCGACGGTAAAAGAGTGCGTCAATTCGCCCGGAGATCCCCCTTTCCCCAAGGCGGCGTTCGCGTTGCCTCCCGATTGAATCGCCGGACGGAGAGTTTGGCCACACATGTTGTTCACGCACCTCGACGTATGAAATCAAGAAAACTTCTTTGCTGCCTTCGCGCTCCGCGCTTCCCCGTCTTTCGCTCTGCCCGGCTCCGCGGCGACCGCCCGGCGGCGGTTCCGCTCCGGGCTCGCCCCGGAGTCAGTGGTGCCTTGGCTCTGGCGGTGGGTGTTTTCGGTGTGTCCCTGCCGGCGAACGCGCCGGCGTATGTGTGGGATGGCGGTGGAACGGACGATAACTTCGGCACCGCGGACAACTGGAACCCGAGTGGCGCTCCCACCACGGGCAGCGGCGTCACTTTGGAATTTGGCGGCACCGTTCGCCTGACGCCCAATAACAATTACACGGCGTTCGATGATTTCGGGAATCTCATCTTCGTCAGCGGCGCGGGGGCGTTCACCCTCGGCGGCAACGCGATCGATCTTTTCGGGAAGATCGAAAACAACAGCAGCAACCTCCAGACGATCAATCTCAGTCAGATTGCGTTCCAAAGCGCCAGTGCTCAACTCAACCCGGTGAATGCCGACCTGGTGATCAACAGCACGGACATTTTTACGAACGGCAACACGATCAACGTGTGGGGGAACAACGGGCACACGCTCACGATCAACGGCGTCATTTCCGATGCCGGAGGATTGACGATCAATCAGAACAGCAACGTGGTGCTGACAGCCGCCAATACCTACACGGGAACGACCACGATCACCGCCGGGTCGCTCTCCGTCGGCGCTGGCGGCACGACTGGAGCGCTCGGCACGACCAGCATAACGAACAATGCGTCGCTCATCCTCAACCGCTCGGACGACTTCACTTTCGCCAACGCCATCAGCGGCAGCGGCTCGCTTACCAAACTCGGCGGCGGCATTGCGACGCTCACCGGCAGTAATAGCTTTTCCGGCAAGACGCTGATCTCCGCCGGCACACTCTCGATCGACGCGGATTCCCGACTCGGCGCCGCGCCCGGCAGCTATGTGGCAGACCAGCTCACACTGAATGG
>JAGNEJ010000128.1 GCA_018003315.1 Verrucomicrobiales bacterium | reverse complement strand
AGCGTCGTCCGTCTGGCGGGGCATCTGGGTTGCATCACCTTCTGCCCCGAGGACGGAAACGTCTACGGCTCCCTGGAGCAGAAACACGACGCCATCGGTGCCGGCATCATCCGCCGCACCGGCTGGCGGCACCCCATCATCATATCCCGGCTTTCAGGCTGCATTGTGGCCGGGCACTGCCGGCTTTACGCGGCCCGGGTGCTGAAGCTCGAGGCCGTTCCGGTCGTGCATCAGGACTTCGACAGCTCGGAAGAGGAACTGTCCTTCCTCCTGGCCGACAACCGCCTCGCTGAATTCTCCACCCGCGATGACGCCACCGTCGCCGCAATTCTCAAGGAGCTGGGGGCCTCGGAACTTGGCCTCGACCTCAGCGGCTACGATCAGTTCGGTCTCAGCAAGCTGCTCGCCAAATTCGCCCCGGCCGATAACACGGATTCCACCTCTCCCGTTGTCGCCAGGGTCGAGGAACTGCAGCGCAAATGGCAGACCGCACCTGGGCAGGTTTGGCAGTTGGGGAAGCGCCGGCTCGTTATCGGAGACGCGGAAAACGCCGCCACATGGGAGGCGCTGGCATGCGAACCTGCCGCAATCGCGTTCATGGATCCACCGTATGGGATCGACTACGAAAATAAAGCCGGGCAGAGCGTGGCGAATGACGATCTGCGCCGTGATGACCTCGCGGGCTTTGTCACCCGCGTCCTGAATCATTGCATTCGCGCCACGGTCGCGGACGCCGCCTTTTACATTTGGCATGCCAGTTCCACCCGCCGGGACTTTGAGTTTGCCTGCAACCAGGTGGGATTGATTGAGCGCCAGTATATCACATGGGTGAAGGACGGCTTCGTCCTTGGCCGGTGCCACTACCATTGGCAAACGGAGCATGCGTTCTACTTGGAAAAAAGCGGGGCTGCAGCCCGGTGGATGGGAGATCGCACTCAGGCTACCGTCTGGCGCGTGGCCGGTCTTTCAGCCAGCGCGAACGGAGTCCAGATCGGGAAGGACGGCATTCTGGTCACGGATGGCAGCGGGGCCACGCTTCTCATTCGGGAGGGGAGGGTGCCCAAGTCGGCGGATAAGCTCCGCCATTTCCGGGTGCCGAAGGGTGATGCCCTAACTCTCCTGCCGCCGGTCGCATCCACCGCCTGGCAGGTGTCGCGGGATCCGATTGCTGACTACCTCCACCCAAATCAAAAGCCGCCTGGCCTCGCATCCATTGCCATCGCCAATCACACGCAGCCGGGGGAAATCGTCCTCGACCCTTTCTCTGGCTCCGGCTCCACTCTCATCGCATGCGAGCAAACAGGCCGGGTTTGTCGTGCCATTGAAATCGATCCCGGCTACGCTGCTGTCATCCTTGAGCGCTGGAAAACGCAGGCTGAGGGCCAGCCGCGTCTTGAACCTCTTGCTCGCATCGCGTGATGGACCAGCTAGCCAGCGAAAACGATGGTACCAGGCAAAAATGGGGCACGGAAGTTGGCCAACGCTGGCGCCTGGGGAAACATTTGGTTCACATCGGCTCAAACGCAGAGCTTCCGCATTCCTTTTGCGGCGGCGGCAGCGGAGTGAAGCTCGTGTTTACATCCCCTCCCTACGCGGGGCAGCGGGACTACGATGGGCCAGCCATCAACGACTGGACGGGTATGATGTGCGCCTGGGTCATTGCCTGTCAGCCCTTCCTGGCTACGGACGTGCAGGTTTTCGTCAACCTTGGGCAAGTCCATGTGGCGCGAGAGTGGCAGCCCTATTGGGCGCCGTGGATCGAATGGATGCGGCGCCAGGGCTGGCTGCGGTTTGGCCTCAACATTTGGGATCAGGGAGGGGGTTTGCCGGGCGAATGGAATGGCCGCCTTGCGCCATCGTGGGAATTCATTTTCCACTTTTGTCGGCAGCCGCGTGCCCCCAACAAATGGGTCACGAAAGACCCAGGAAATGTCGGCGTTGGGCAAGGACGGGGCCTGCGCAGCCGCGACGGGAAACGGCCACGAAAAGTTTCCTCACCTCAAGCCAGCCTTCAAACCCACAAAATCTTCGACAACATTTGGCGAATTCAGCGGCAGAAAGGGCCGGTCGGAATGGGTTTGGACCATCCCGCGCCCTTTCCTGTGGGCCTCCCTGCCTATGCTATTCATAGTTACACCGCTGAGGGCGACCTGATCTATGATCCATTTTTAGGATCTGGCTCCACGCTTCTGGCCTGCGAACAAACGGGGCGAGGCTGCATTGGTGCGGAGATTTCACCGTCCTACGCAGCGGTTATCCTGGAGCGGTGGAACCGCATTACCGGCAACACCCCTTTGTGCAGCCAGTGACCCAGGAACGGCAATTTCTGGCCGAAGTCTTATCGGACTTCTACAAGCCCCGGTGCCGTGAGCCAATTGGGGCTTGGGCTGCCCGTTCTGTTACGCTGCCGAAGATCGAAGGCGCCTTTGCTGGGTTGCCGTATGACTTGTCACGCTCGCCGCTGATGCGGGATGTGTTCGATTTTTGGCAATCGGATGATCCGGCTGGTTTTGAACTGGTCATCATGAAAGGCTCGCAGGGCGGCTACACGTTAGGAAGCGCCGTGGCCGTCGCTTATGATTTCGCCAACGATCCGGGCTCGGTGCTCTACCTGTCAAACAAGGGGGACGCCGCCGCAGCTACCGGAAAATTCCGCTTTGTTCCCATCATCCGGCAGGCGGATCCGCAATGCTCGGATGACATCGATGATGCTGGGGAGGGTGCCGTGAAAAAACTCATCAAAGGCTGTTTGTTCCTTTGTGCCGGCGGACAGGTGCCATCGGACATCATCTCGTGGCCCATTCGTAAAGCCATCGTGGACGAAGCGGCCTTGCACAAGGTGACCGACAAGGGATCGACCATCGATCTCGCGGAAAAGCGCACCGAAAAACAACCGGGCCGGAAGGTGCTGGTGTTCTCGAAACCCGAGCGTTGGCCCACCTATCGAGCGGATCCGAAAACCGGCGTGCTTAGCCGGACATCGGGGGATGAAACAATCTTCTCGGAAACCTACCTCCGCGGCACGCAGGAAGTGCCCATGGTGCCCTGCCCGCACTGTGCAGGCTTCCAGGAGCTGACGGATGAGCAATTCCGCGCCCCCAAGTCGATGCTGCCAGGCATCGATCTGCCGGAATCAGAAATCGACCTGGAGGAAATCGAACGGAACACCTGGTATGAGTGCGTCCATTGCCAGCACCCTATCTATGAGCAGCACAAGCCGGGAATGGTGGCCGCTTATCGCATGGAACCGGCGCCGCTAGCCGAAAGGGAGGCGAGGCGGCGCGGCTTTGCCAAGGTTCGGCGCGTTGCTGTCGATCCGCGGTATCCGGAGATCGTGAATTTCCGGAGGGCGGAGCCGGGCGTGCGCAGTGTCCATGTGAGCGACCTCTACAATGTGGCTTCGGAGGAGTGTACGTGGGGGAAGCTGCATCGGAAAAAACTAGCGGCCCAGCGGAATCCGGAAAAATTTGCGATCTATTGCAAGGATACACGGGGTCTGCCACCTCCGGAGGAAGCAGCCGTGGCTGTTGTGACGCCCAAAATCCTGACGCGGCTGTGTGGCGCGTACCACCGCCTGCAAATCATCGATCCCCTCACCGGCATGCTCCAGGGCCCGCAGCAACCGTTGCCCTGCGACCCTGCCCGGCTCATCCTGACGGTGGACTACCAGGCTGGAGAAATCAGCCAGGCGAGTTACTTCCCCTGGCTGCTCACCGCGTGGGACAGGCTAGGTTCGCCGTGGGTGGTGGATTGGGGTGCGGTCCGGACAGAGGATGCGTTGTGGGATTTGCTCCAGATGGAGTTTGCAACGCCTGCCGGCAAAAAGGGAAAGATCACCCACGGGCTGATGGACTCTGGGTATGATCGCACTAACGTGCTCGAATTTTGCAAACGGGATGGCGTCTATGGCCGGCTCTGGCCCGCCGCAGGGGTTTCCAAGCTCCTGGACATCGATCGCCACGATCTTTCGCGCAAGATTGGCTACGCCTTCTGGGTGTACAACTACCGGGCCACCTATTGGGAGGAACGCCTCTACCGCTGGCAGCTCGGCAAATGGTGCGAGTTTCTCGACCCCAAGGTCCCGGGCCTTCTCCATTCGGATTCCTGCAAGCGTCACGCAGCCATCACGCCCCGCCCCTGGCTGCCGCTGGATGTCGATGACGAGTTCCTGGCCCAGATATCGAACATGCACGAGACGCTGGCCGATGACGAGGATCCCGCCAAGGGCCTGACATGGAAAAAAATTCACGTGTCCAAGCCCAATGACTATGGTGACGCATGCAAGTTATCTCTATTGGCGTGGAGATTGTTCCAACCCAAGCAGCAGCAACAGGCTGGTGCTTTGCCGCCTGAGGCAGCGGCAGCGGCAGGACAACAAGGTCCTTCCGAACAATCGGAGGAGGATCCAGACAACGTGGAACTGAGAGGCATGGGTTTCGTTGCCGCCTGAAAAAAATCTCTTTCCCAGGGAAAGATCATTTTTTTGCAACTTTGTATTGACGAATTTGCACAGCCGATGTAGGGTGTGGCCACCATGAAAAACAATACAACGCCAGCCGTCATCCAACCATTTAGCACAAAGCCGACAGTGATGATAGTCGCGTCGGCATCCGCGAAGGAAATGAATGAAAAACTGCAACTTGGGAAAAACCTTGGATCTGGAACAAGCAGCCTGAAAAAGCGGGACGTGGTGATGGCTGCTGTGAGAAAACTGGTGGGGAATCGGCGAGGCAATGAATCAGCCGGAAGCTGGGCCGCTCGGGCTCAGAAAGCCCTCGACGAACGCTTTGCATGAAAAAACGCTGCAAAGTCTGCAAGGCCACCTACGAAGCGCCGCCGACGTCGAAACGAGTTACTTGCGGCGCTGAAAAATGTCGGGCGGAGGCACGAATTAAAGCGGCCAAACGCAAGCGGTGGTCGTCCGACGTGCGAAAAAAAATTTCAGCAGGGGTACGAAAAGGAGAACAAAACAAAGTCCCCTTCGCCACGCGATGGAGCGTGGAGTGCGAAAAAATCATGCGGCGGCACATGGACAAGACAGGGGAAAGCCGAGTTGCCACATTGGAGCGGTTAGTGCGGGAAAATTTGCGAGAGGAAGCAGGGCCTTGACACTGCCCCTTGGGCAACATGCCCGCCCAACCAGCCAGTGACGAACTGCTCGACTTCATCGTTGAGGCCGAAGCCAAGCAGAATGACGGGAGCTACAACTGCGAGGTATTCACCGCGCAGATCCAGGCCGCGATCCGGGATCTGGACAATGCCAAGCTCGCTTCTCGCTCCGCGCTTGGCCAGTCAGCCAGCGTGGATGTGGATGCCTGCCAGGCGAATCTGGACAGGCTGCTGGCGGCCAGACGCCTGTGCCTGGACCGCAAGGCGGCGGTGGAGGCCGGGGCCACCGGAGATGAGGCGCTGGGGATGATGCCCGATAGAGGCACCAAAGGGCATTCGTTCGATTTTTCAGCCAGGCGGATCGAGTAGCGGACGGGGGGGAACGTCCCGGCTGCCTTGACTGCTACCGATAGGCAATGCGACTTTTTTACGCCTGCATTCGCGAGCCGGACAATCATCATTTCCGGGGCATTCGCCTGCGAGCGCCGAGCCTGCCCGTGGCCCGGCGTGAGGCCAGGAAGTTTTGCCTGGAGCAGGAATTGATGGAAGTGAGCTATCGGGTCCGGGAGGTTCCGGAGGAGGGAAGGGGATGGCGCTGTTTGCGAGCCGGGTTTGTCGGGGGACTGGTCGTGCTCGGTTTTGTGCGTTTTGCGATGATGATTCTGTCCTAACCTATGGATGCACCTGGATTCAACCGCTTGTCCGCTGCGGGCCTGCATTTGCCCGACACGTTCGAGGCCTCGGGCAACTATTCCGCGGCTCTGTTTTCGGATGCGCGGGGCTACGTCTATTTCCCGGAGATGCGCGCCGCGCACGATCTCGCGCCGCGGGATCGGAAGGAAATTCTGAAGAAGGCCCGATGGATTGTTAGGAACGGCGGGGTGGGTCGCCGTTTTCGGGACGGAATTGCGGAAGATTTGGTGGGCAGCCTTACGCCGCAGCCCACGACGCTCGACGCAGACTGGAATGCGGAGGCCTTGGCGATGTTTCAGGATTTGTGCTACGCCCCGCTCGTGTTCGACGTGGCTGGCGAGGAGAATTTTCTCAAGCGCCAGGAGACGCTGATCAAGCTGCTGCTGCAGGATGGTGACTGTGCGTTAGGACTCAGCTACACCAGCGCCGGGAATCCCACCACGGTTCTCTACCAGTCGCCGCAGGTGGCCACCCCGCGTGGCAAAACGCAGCGGGACGGCTGGGTGGACGGGGTGAAAATGGAACGGGGTCGGCGCATCGCCCTGAACCTGCGCGATGAAGAGCTGCGCGAAGATGCCCTGCAGTTGGAGGCGGCGGATTTCATTTACTTTGGCGATCCCGAGCCGGGCGCTCCGCGGGGCGTGTCAAAGTTCGCCCCCTTCGTGGATCGCATGCTCGATGTGCGGGAGTTGGACACGGACACCATCCGCGGCATCAAGGCGGCGAATCTGGTGGGCTTCGTGGTCACCAATGGCCTGCTCCAGACCGCGCAGCAACAGGCGCTGATGGAACGCCTGGTGAATGCGCAGGAGTTTGGCGGCTCCTCGCCCACGGCCCCGAAGAGGCCGATCAAGATGGAGGAAATCACCCGCTATCATGGGGGAATGGTGGAGCTGAACTTGGGACAGGGGCTGGAAACGGTGCACGACGAACGGCCGCACCCTAACCGGCAGGAATTCATCTCTTATCTTTTGCGGGACTTTTCTTGGGGCACCGGCTTCCCGACCGAGGTGCTCTGGGAACTTGGCCGCCTCACCGGCCCGGGCGTCCGCTTCATGCTCAAGGCCGGAGAAAAGGCGGCAAAACGCTACCGGCGGATCCTGCGGGATCGTTTTTGTCAGCGCGCCTGGGTCTGGTTTGTCAGCAGCATGATGGATCAGGGCCGTCTGCGCCGCTGCAAGGACCGCCAGTTCTGGAAATGTGAGTGGCTGGAGCCGGAGCCAATGTTCATCGACACGCGGGACATCACCACAGGGATCCAGGAGATTGAGGCGGGCTGCAACACGCGGGCCGCCTGGTATGGTGAGGTTCAGCAGGACTGGCGAGCCCAGTTGCGGCAACTGGCCATCGAGCACGCCGAGGCGGCGAGGCTCGAAAAGGAATTCGGATTGCCGTCCGGCACCATCATCGGCAAGGCGCAGGCGCAGCGTGAGCCGTCGCCCCGTCAGTAGCCCCCAAGTTTGCAATTTTTTTCCATTATGTTCCAGCGACTTTTCAACCTTCTCATTCGCGAACCCCTCGAACTTCGCCGCAGTGCGGACGGGACCGGACTGGGGCCGGAGCACACCAGTTTCATCGAGGGTTTGGTCCGCCATTGTGATGCCCGACTCAAAGGTGCGCCGCTTGGCCTTGGAGACCGCCAGTATCTCCCCCGTGATTTTTGCCCTAACGTATCCATGAGAGAAGGGGTGAACGAGGCGCGGCAGCGCATGGGCCTCGACCCCATGTGGAGCTATGATCCGAGCACCAACACCGCCACGGTCAACATTCACGGTCCGCTGGCCATCCATGCCAGCCTGTTCGAGATGGACTGCATGGGCATGTGCTCCTATGATCATGTGCAGGCTGCCCTGCAGGAGATTCCGGTGGCGCATCCCCGGCTGGCTGCATGCATCCTGTCCATCTCCTCCCCAGGTGGGCAAGTCACCGGGAGTGCGGAGACGGCGCAGATGGTGGCGGACCTGGCGGACAAGCTTCCCGTCCTGGCTTTCACTGATGATTGTTGCTGCAGTGCGGCGCTCAAAATCGCCGCACCGGCCACCGAGTTCCATGCCGCTCCCACGGCGGATGTGGGTAGCATCGGGACGATCATCGCTTTCCTCGACGACTCGGAATACCTGGCGAAGCTCGGCGTGAAATGGGAAGTCATCGCCAGCGGCGATCTCAAGGGCACCTTCTACGGTCCATTGTCAGAGGCGCAGCGGCAGCACTTGGTGGAGCGGGTGGAGGCGAACGGCCGGCGCTTTCGCGGCTGGATGCAGGCGCACCGCCCCGGACTGACGGATGCAGACATGCGCGGCCAATACTGGCAGGCGCAGGATGCGCCGGTGGCCTTGTTGGACTCCACGGATCTGCCCACGCTGGACATCGCCCGCGCCTATGCAGCCCGGGGCATGCATTGACACCGGCCATCGGATGCGCCTATGAAACGCCGACCGCTTCTCTTTTTTTCAGCGCTGAGCGCGCTGCTCTTCTCTTGTGTTGTTCATCACGTCGTCGATCCCAATGACGGCCCCGGAGGTTCCCCGGAACCGGAGCCGGAGCCGGATGCCCCTGACAAACCGGATGAGCGCTCCAAGGCGCGCAAATTTCTCGACGCCCTGCGGTCCAAGGAGTTCCATGCCGCGGATAATGCTAGGCTGCGCAAGGAGCTGGCCGCGCTGCAGCAGCAGACCGACGCATTGATGCAGGATGTCGGGGCGCTGGCCGGCGCGGCGGAAGCCGCGGAAGAAACGTCCCGGAGACTGGCGGAGGTCGAAATAACCCTCGGCATGAAATCCGGCACCCTTGGCGAGTGCGAGGTGGCGGACATCCGTGCGGCAGTGGATGCCGCGGTCCAACGCAGCGCAGCGGAAGACATCGCCAAATCCGGGGTGCCGTGTTTG
>JAGNEJ010000155.1 GCA_018003315.1 Verrucomicrobiales bacterium | reverse complement strand
GATAAGTGGAATCAGAGACGCCTGCAGCCAAATGCTTTGCCGAAGCCGATCTCCCGGGCCGGTTCCGTGGACTCTCTGCGAACCGTCCACTGTTTGCTTGAGGGTGCGGTCCAGAAAAGGAGTGCGAAATATAGGGATCACCTGACCGGGCGCAAGGGGAAAAAACCACTTTCACCAGTCCAAGGTTTTCCAGAAATTAAGGTAATCCGAAATTTTAAGAAATTTAACATTTTTCGGCACCGCGTCCGGAAACAATCAGCACGGAATTGTTGTGGGGGTTTGCGCGTTTCTCAAATCTTGTCCGGACAGGTCGGCCATGCGGCGGGCGATACGCTTTCAATCTGCAATGCCTGCTTGTATCGCCATTTGGTTCATCGCATGCTGCGCACACTCTTCCACCATGCAAACCACAACTGGCTTTCTGATGACTGGGGCCATGCTGGCCTTGAGCGTTTTGTTATCGCTCGCAGCGCCCCATCCTGCCTCCGTTGCTGAGAGCGCCGACAACTGGAACGTCCGCGGCCATGTGCCCGTTGAAAAGTTCATCATCCAGAGTCACCGCGGTGCGGGCGAACTCGCGCCGGAAAACACGCTCGAAGCGTTCGAACTGGGCTGGAAACTCGGCACGGTGCCGGAGTCCGATCTGCGCACCACCAAAGACGGCGTCATCGTGGCATTTCACGACAGCACGTTTGAACGCACGGTGAAGAATCCGCCGGAGGCCCTGAAAAAAAAGGGTGTCCAGGACATCACCTATGCGGAACTGCTCAAACTCGATGTTGGCGGCTGGAAAGGCGAGGCCTTTACCGGGCGCAAAGTTTCCCGCATTTCCGATGTATTCAAAATCATGCGCGGCAAACCGCAACGGCTGCTCTACCTGGACATCAAAAACGTGGACCTTGCGCAGCTTGCGCAGGAAGTCCGTGAGAACGCCGTGGCCGGGCAGGTCATCTTCACCTCGCCGAAATACGCCATGATCCGCGATTTTAAAAAGCTCGTGCCCGAAGCCCAAACTTTGAACTGGATGGGCGGCACGGAAGCGGAATTGCGCAAACGCCTGGAAGAAGTGCGCGCAGCGGATTTTGCGGGCCTTACCCAGCTGCAGCTTCACGTTCGGCCCAACCCTGACAAAACCAGCGCCGAGCCGTTCAACTTGTCGCGCCAGTTCATCCGCGACACGGGAACGGAGTTGCGCAAGCACGGAGTGATCCTGCAATCGCTTCCGTGGGGCGCGGACCAAGCGGAGGTTTACTGGCAACTCATGGACCTGGGCGTGATGGCCTTTGCCACGGACCATCCGGAAGTGGTCGTGAAAGCCGTGCGTGATTATTATGCACAAAAGCCCTCCGTGCCGCCCGACGCAAACGGCACCACCCACCCCTAATCGTTTCCTCCAGCCATCCCCCACCCCTGGACCGGTCCGTGCTGATGGTGGAGGCTTGCAGGTGTTTGCTAACCGGAGCGGTGGATGCTAAAACCTCAGCCCAGCGGACTTTCCTCCACCACGGGATTGGTCAGGGTGCCGATGCCTTCGATGTCAATGCTGACGGTGTCGCCCGGCTGGAGAAAAATCGGCGGGGTGCGTGCAAACCCCACGCCGTGCGGGGTGCCGGTTAGGATGACCGTGCCGGGCAGAAGCGTGGTGCTGCCGCTCAGAAAAGCGATCAGATTCGGCACATCGAAAATCATGTCGCTGGTGTTCCAGTCCTGCAGGACATCCTCGTTCAGGATCGTTCGGATGCGCAGGGCGTTTGGGTCCGGCAGCGCATCGGCGGTGACCAGACATGGCCCCAAGGGGCAAAAGGTGTCGAACGTCTTGGCCCGGCACCACTGGCTGCCACCCCAGTCCTTCTGCCAGTCGCGGGCGCTGACATCATTGGCGCAGGTGTAGCCCAGGACATGCTGCAGCGCAGCTTCCGGGCGCACATTTTTGCAGGTTTTGCCGATGACGACCGCCAACTCGCACTCATAGTCCACCCGGTCGCTGCGCAGGTGCCGCGGCAGTTCGATCGGATCGCCAGGATGCTGCACCGACGTCGGTGCCTTCATGAACACCACGGGATGCGTGGGAATGGGCGCTTTCCCCTCCGCGGCATGCCGCCGGTAATTCAGGCCAATGCAGTAAATCGCCGGATGCTCCAACGGTGCGAGCAGCTTTTTCACCATGGCAGAATTCCCGGTTGGGGTCAGGCCGCCCAACAGGCTGCCGGCCAGAACCTCCACGCCGGCTTCTGTCTGCTGCCCATGCTGCACTTGCCCGGAATTGTCGAGAAAACGGATGATTTTCATGATGCCTGCCGCAGCGACTTCGCCTTGGCGAACGGCAGGTCGCCGATCAACGCACCAGAATCAATCGTGAATTTCCAAGCCGTCTGGAATCGGGTAGGAGGCGGGGTTACCCCCCATAAGCATTAACCTAAAAGTCTTGACATTTGGGAAGGCATTGGGACTGTTTGCGCATGAGCGACGACGCACTACCCGAAGAATGGGCCATTTTGCGTGGCTGGCTGGCGGATGATCTGGAGGCATCCGCCAAGTGTTGTGGGTTCATCAGACGCACTACGGGCAGGGCGAATGCCGAGATGTGGCTGCGTCTCATCCTGATGCATGTGGCAGGTGGCCTCTCGCTTGAGCAAACGATGC
>JAGNEJ010000154.1 GCA_018003315.1 Verrucomicrobiales bacterium | reverse complement strand
ACCATGTTCGCGATCTTCAAGAGCCTGACCGAAACGATGAAACTGCGAACGGAAAGCCTCATCACCGGCATCGCGGAACTTTTCAACGACCAGCGTCCGGTGCCCAATGGGTGCTAATCAGTTACGTAAACATCACGGGCCACGATAAACGATTCAGTGATCCGCTTGGCGTGAGCCGCCGGAACTTCATTCACGCCGACGACAAAATTGTTGATCCTCACGTCGTAAAGCGCTTTTTCGGTCGAGATCGTTACCTCCTGATTCTTGAATTTTGTCAGGGTTACTTTGACAGTGGAGTCCAGACCTGCGGCATGGGTGGGATCGTTGGCCTGATTTTCGGTGCCTCCAGGTTTATAGGTCACATCGTCTTCACCATCCACCAAGATCAGGGGCTCGCTCAACCATTCTGCCTTGTCTGGGTCCGGGCGATGCATGGCGACTGCTGTGGCATCATCTTCAGTGACGGCTTGCCACTCTGAGTCCCATTTGAACAACTGCGTGAGGGCACTTGTCGCTATTGTAATGGTGTCACCTGGGTCCGTGCCCGAAACCTTGAGGTGGAACCGATCATTATCCTTTTGATGAAAATCCATCTGGAAACCGCCTCCACCAGGACCATCGCCAATTTTCCAGCCGAAGGCCTGCTGCCATCTACAAAGGCGCAAGCGATCCACTTTCTCTAAGGTATCGTTGCCATCAACATCCAGAACTCTCGCATTGTTCTCGTCGAGCTTGGGCTGGACAAACTCCACCGAGGCAAGGGACACCAGCTTCGCCTTTTTGTTCTCCACCGCCTCCTTGATTTCCTCCGCCTTGGAAACGAGTCTGTTCGCGGAGGGGCTGCTGTCGGCAGAGATGGTGAGCGTGATGGGTTCGACCTTGGTGATGGGCCAGCTTTCGGGAGGGTAGGTTGCGGGCTGGGGCCACACGGGGGTGGCGGCGCGGCCCTCCGTGTCGGTGAAGGGGGCCTCGCGGAGGATTTTGAGATAGGTGCGGGAAATGGGAAACTCGGCCCGTTTCGTTAGCCGCAGACGAATTTGTACGAGTTCCTGGTGGGCTTTTTCGTGGGCCTCACCGCCGGATTGCTCTCCGCCAGACGGCAGCGTGGAGTCGGTTTCAGCCAGCCAATACCAGTTGGCGATTTGCAGCGTCTGGGCAGCGCGTTGGAAGGATTGATAGGGGTAGTTGGTGAAGAAAGAATCGACTCCGTCGGTGGCCAGCAATTCTGAGATCTGCAGCTCCGCGTCCCACGGTCCGCTGTTGGCGGGACGCCGCACATACCTGCCATCGTAGTGGAACTCCTCCGCAGTGCCACTCCTGTTCACGGAACCTGCCACTTGGCGGAAGCGGGATTCGACGAAGATTTCCGGCGGCGCGGCGGGGCCGGGCAGAGAGGCCGGAAGGCTGCTGGCATCTGCCGGATCGGTGCCGGCGTTGATTTCGTCGAGATCGGTGTAGCCGTCGTCGTCGCTGTCCCAGAGCCAGGGATCGGTGAGGTAGTCGCGCATTTCCTCGTCGTCGAAGAGGCCGTCGGCATCGCTATCGGGTCGTGTTTCCACGATGCGGATGAAGCGGCGCTGGTTGGCACCGGGCGGCAGTGGCGGGTCTGGCGGGTGGTTGAGGCTTTGGGAAATGACGGCGGCCGCATGGTTCATAATGGCTTCCTTGTTCCCTAGCAGGAGAGCGAGCCGGTCCTGCGCCTCCTGAGGCAGTGCGGAGGGCACGAGGCTGGCATACAGCGGCTGCCACTGCCGGTTCCAGGTGAAGAAGTCGAAATTCACGGGCGGGGTGCTGTTGGCGTCCGCATACCACATGAGCGCCGGAAAGGGAAGCGGCTGGTCGCCGACGGTGACGGTACTCCAATCATCGTTCACCAGGGCGCGGTGGGAATTTCCAACCTGGGTCCAGGAAATGAGGGTCTGGCCGTTTGGGAAGGACGAGAGGCTGAAATGCTGGCGCACGGTGTCCTGGGCCGGCGGTTCCCACGGACCGGAAACGCCCTGCGGCGGCGGGGTGAGGGAAAACAGATAACGCCGAGCATCGGCACCGGTGCCCAAATGTGTTTCCGGCTGTGCCACCCAAGCGGCGAGATCGCTGGATTGCTCAATGGCATAGCGCCGGGCAAACTGCGTCGGCCACACCAGAAAAACATCGCCGCTGGCTGTCGTTTCCATCCGAGCGGAAAACGCATCCTGCGCCGACAACTCCATGGTCAGGGCGGACAGAAGACAGAGAGCGGAGAGCGGAGAGCGGAGAGCGGAGAGCGGAGAGCGGAGAGCGGAGAGCGGAGAGCGGAGAACGGAAAGCGGAGAGCATAGGTGACGGCGGGATTTTGTTATGTGATTGCACGGAAGGCGGGGGAAAGCAAGTGGATGCGTATTGCCTCAATCGTGGAATTGTTTTTCAGCAGCAGGGCCATCCCATCGCTTCAGACCCGGCTCCGAGGTGAACCCGGCCTCATCCGGGAAAAAGATCGATGCTCCGAGGCGTTTGGCCCGTTTTCTGAGTTTTGGATCGGTCTTGTTGAGCCATTCGTCCACTGCCTGCGGGTGGCGCTCACAAGCTCGGTGCCACGGCTTCTGAGGAGCGAGGTCCAGACTGGCCCACCGTTTGCCTATTGCCGTGAGTCCCAGTGCGATGCCGAATTTCCTCC
>JAGNEJ010000072.1 GCA_018003315.1 Verrucomicrobiales bacterium | reverse complement strand
AGATAAAGATGAGCGATGTCCTGCCAAAGCGGCCCGTGTTCCGGAGCGCCGGACGGAACCGACTGGAGACGCCGAACAATCGCCGTCCGCGCGATGCGGGTGCGGGCCATGGCGTCGCTGACCCTGACATGACGCAGCCGGCGGCGCTCCACCCTGCCCAGGACTTCCTCCAACAGACGGGCGATGCGCGGCGCGAGCGGACCCTCCGCGGCGCACTCAAAGTATTCCCGCTCCTTTTGCGCGAGCAGCGCCTCACCGGCCTGCAGGATGCGCTGGCGCAGGGGCAGGTGATCCTGGGGCGGCCAGCCCAGACGCGCTTCCACCTCCACCAGCACCGGGCGGGCACAGGCGGCGGTGTTTCCCTGGTGGGTGTAGCGCAGGAAGATGGGATGCACGACCACGCGACCGCCGGAAGGTTCACGCCGGACCGCAGCACGGCGCGCCACCAGGGAAAGTCCCCGCTGAAACTCCAGGAGATGGTCGTTGGTGCGCGAGACGATTCCTTCCGGAAACATGACCAGCGGGTGCCGCGCCTCCACCAGAATGTCTTCCGCACAGCGCAGCGCTTGATAGTCGGTGATTTCCCGGTTGATGCTGAAGTTTCCCAGCCGGGGCAGCAGAAATGCCTGGAGCGCATTTTCCACAAAGATGTGGCGCGTGGCCATGATCTGAATGGGGCGGCGGCAGCGCTGTCCAAGCCGGGCGAGGACGAAGGGGTCTGAGGGACGAGAGTGGTTCGGTGCCAGCAGGACGCCGTGACCACTGGCGAAGGAGGCCTGCAGCCGATCCAGGTGACGGAATTCCATCGCAGTGACGCCAAAGCGTCCGCGCAGCATGGCGGGAAGGCGCAGGCCAAGCAGCCGCGCCCAAAAGCGGCTGAAACGCGGCGGGACGAACCGGTAGGGAGTTTCTGGAATCAGATTCTGCACGAGGAATGGCGGCGCTCAGATTCCGCGTAGTCGGCGGAGTGTCAACCGCCCTGAGTTCGTTCCTGGTGCCGCCGCCCGCTGGTTTCGACGCTGCCGTGCAGCGGCTACTCCTGGGCCCGCTGCATTTCCAAAAAGCCTTCGAGCTGACGGATGCGGGTCGGGTGGCGCATTTTCCGCAGTGCTTTGGCTTCGATCTGGCGGATGCGCTCCCGGGTGACGCGGAATTGTTTGCCCACCTCCTCCAAGGTGCGGCTGTGGCCGTCGATCAGGCCAAAGCGCTGCTCCAGCACCTGCCGTTCCCGGTCGGATAGGGAGTCCAGCACGCTCTTGATCCGATCCTTGAGCACATTGTAGTTCGTCATCTCCATCGGATTCTCCGCGGCCTTGTCCTCGATGAAGTCGCCAAAGCTGGTCTCGTCGCCCTCGCCGATCGGCGCCTGGAGGCTGATCGGCTGCTGGGCCATTTTCAGGACCGCCTGGACGCGGGCAACGGGAAGGTGGATTTCCTCGGCTATTTCATCCGCGGTGGGTTCGCGTCCGTATTCCTGCACCAACTGCTTCTGCACCCGCATGAGCTTGTTGATGGTCTCGATCATGTGCACCGGGATCCGGATGGTGCGGGCCTGGTCGGCGATGCTGCGGGTAATGGCCTGGCGGATCCACCAGGTGGCGTAGGTGGAAAATTTATACCCGCGGCGGTATTCGAATTTTTCCACCGCCTTCATGAGCCCCATGTTTCCCTCCTGAATGAGATCGAGGAATCCCAGGCCGCGGTTGGTGTATTTTTTGGCGATGGAAATGACCAGACGCAGGTTGGCCTCCACCATTTCCTGCTTGGCGCGCCTGGCTTCGCGCAGGGATTTCTGAATGCCGGCATGAGCCGCGCGGAAGTCATCGATGGTGTGCCAGGCCTCGCGCTGCAGGTGTTCCAGTTCGGTCAGGCTGCGGGCGTCCTGATGCTTCAGCAGCGCGCAGATGCGTTCGTTGAAGACATCCAGGCTGGCGCCGAAATCCTCGATGGTCTTCTGCTTGAACGAAAATTTCGCATAAAGCCGGCCGAGCGTGAGCAGGGCCTTCTGAAATTCACCTTTGGCCGCGTCACGGCGTGCGGGCTGCTTGAGGTCCAGAATTTTCTCAAATAGTTCCCGGATGACTGCCGCCTGGTCTTCGACCTGGCGGGCCAGCTTGGCCGCACACTTGAGGTAACGCTCGCGGCTTTCGATCTTTTTTTCCTGGACCACGCGGTCACAGCGTTCCTGCCCGTCGAGCAGCCGCTGGGCGAGATCGAGATACAGCCGGGCGGTGAAGCCGAAGCGGTGGATGATTTCATGGACCGCATTTTCGGCGTTTTCGATGCGCTTGGAAATTTCCACCTCCTGCTCCCGCGTCAGCAGCGGCACCTGTCCCATCTGCTTCAGATACATCCGCACCGGATCGTCCAGACTTTCCAGCCGGGGGTCGGGAGCCTTGTCCAGTTGCTCCTTGATGACTTTTGGCTGCGCTTTAGCCACCCGTTCCACTTCCCCTCCGTCCACGATGTCAATTTCCATGCTGCGCAGGCGGAGGATCATTTCCTCCATTGTGTCCGGGCTGATGTAGCCGTCGGGCAGGGCGTCGTTGAGGTCGCCGTAAGTGACATGCCCCTGTTCCTTGGCAAGGCGGACCAGATCCCGCAGCTTGGTTTGCACTTCCGGCGAGTCTGCGGAATAGCCGTCTCCGTTGCCGACTGAATTGAGTCCGCTGGAATGCATTGCCGGAGCGGCATTTTTCCGCGGTCTTCCGCGGCCCCGTTTGACGGGTGGCGGCATGTCAGGAACGGGGGGGAGGGAGCGGCGGGCCATACCTGGAAATACACGTTTGCTCTGGGGAACCCTGCCGTGCTTTCCCGCAGCGGCAACCGGTTTTTGTGCTGCGGACTGTGCGGCACCCTGGTCCTGACATTTCCTGCCTGCTTGCCGCGGCGATGTTCCGGCACCGGCTGGTTGCTTTTTCCGGGGAGCGGTCTGGCAGCTGGTGGATCGCTTGGAGGCCATTGAGGAGAGGGGTGCCGGTGGAGGGGGGTGCTGCGGAGTCAGCCATGGAACTAGTTGGGCAGAAGTTGAGCCCGGTCAAATGATAGGGGCGGACGATTGGCGTGGCGGACGGCAGGAAACGTGCGCGGCGTTCCGCCAGGGGCATCCTGCACTGAACGGATGGTCCGGCGCGCAGCCGCGACCCGGGCTTGCACTTTTCAGGAACTGCTCTCACTTTCCGCCCCCTTTCCCCCCGAAGCCTCCCGTCACGGGAACTGTCCATGTCCTTTACCCTGCTCGCCACCGATCCCTGTTCCAAAGCCCGCCGCGGGCGTTTGGTGCTGTCGCATGGCACGGTGGAAACCCCGGTGTTCATGCCGGTGGGCACCCAGGGCAGCGTCAAAGCCATGTCTCCGCGGGAACTGGAGGAGCTGGGCGCGCAGATGGTTCTGGGAAATACCTACCACCTGAATCTGCGGCCAGGCATGGAGGTCATCCGGCAATTCCGCAGCCTGCACCGGTTCAGCAATTGGTCCCGTCCCATTCTCACCGACAGCGGCGGCTACCAGGTGTTTTCCCTGTCCGGCCTGCGAAAAATCACCGAGGCAGGCGTGCATTTTCAAAGCCACCTCGACGGGTCAACGCTGTTTCTGGGGCCGGAGGAAAGCATGCAGATTCAGGCGGGGCTGGGCAGCGACATCGCCATGCTCTTCGATGAATGCACGCCCTATCCCTGTCCGGAAGACCAGGCGGAGCAGAGCCTGGCACTGACTCTGCGCTGGGCGGTGCGCTGCCGCGACTGGATTTCTGAACACCGGCCTAAAACGGATGCGGGCGGACTGCAGCAGCACTTCGGCATCGTGCAGGGCAGCATTTATGCCGAACTGCGGGAGCGCAGCGCCCGGGCATTGGCAGCCCTGGATCTCGACGGCTATGCGATCGGCGGCATGAGTGTGGGGGAGCCGGAAGCGGAAATGTTCCGCGCGGTGGAAAATTCAGAACCGTTTCTGCCGAGCCACAAGCCGCGTTATGCCATGGGGCTGGGCACGCCGCGTCAACTGGTGGAAATGGTGGCCCGCGGGGTGGACATGTTTGACTGTGTCATCCCCACGCGGCTGGCCCGTCACGGCACCGCCTTCACCCATGACGGACCGCTCAATCTGAAAAACCAGCGCTTCCTCGCCGATCCGGACCCGATCGAACCGGGGTGTGAATGCCACGCTTGCCAAGGGTTTAGCCGGGCATATATTCGCCACCTTTTCCGGGCCGGTGAGATTTTGGGGCTGCGGTTGATCGCGATGCATAACCTGCATTTCTACCTCAACCTCATGCGTCGCATCCGCGCCGCCCTGGATGCCGGAACCTTCAACGACTTCCGGACCGCCTTTGTTTCCCGCTACCCTTCCCAATCCAACAACCCATCGCATCCACCATGAATTTCCTCACTTCCCTTCACATTCTCGCCGACGGTGCCGCTCCTGCAGGCGGCGGCGCCGCGCCGGGAGGCATGAATCCGCTCTTCCTCATGATCATCATGTTCGGGCTGATGTATTTCATGCTCATCCGTCCGCAGCGCAAACAGCGCCAGCAGCATGAACAGCGCATCGCCTCCCTGCGCAGCGGAGACAAGGTCATCACCGCCGGGGGGATTCACGGCCTGATCACCAATGTCAAAAACACCTCCGTGGTGGTGCGCATCGCAGAAAATGTCCGGGTCGAAGTCGAAAAAGGCAGCATTTCCTCCATCGTCAGCAAGGCCGACGAGCCGGAGGAGCCCGAGGCCGCCGCCGGAGACACCCCGGACCCCGCCCCCTCCGTCCCAGCAAAGGATTAAGGCCCGTCCGCTGATCCCGCGTCATCACGCATTGCTTTCCGTTTCGCGCTTTCCAAACTTCGAATCCAGATCATGTCAGAATTCGCCCAATCCCTCGTTGTTCTCGCCATCGGCATTGCCGCCGTCGTTCTGTTCATCTTCTACTTCGCTGCGGAAAAGGACAAGACCAAGCGCCTCACCGGAACCCTGTTGTCCATTCTCCTGACCGGTTTCGGCATTCTCACCATCGCCACCCAGAAGCTGCAGAAGGGCATCGACCTCGAAGGCGGCGCTGCATTCCGCGTGAAAATCCGCGCGGCAGAGGGCAAGACCGTCACCCGCCAGCAGGCGGAGGCCGCCAAGGAGGTCATTGAAAAGCGGCTCGCTCCGCTCGGCAACAAGGACATCGTCGTCACTGCCCAGGGAACGGATGAAATTTACGTGGAGGTCCCCGGAATCCAGCCGGAGGAAATCGCCAAAAACCGGGAAATCATCGAAAAAGTCGCCAAACTCGAATTTCGACTGGTGAAGGATGACGGCGAGGCGCTCATCGCGGCGCGGCCCGAGGGCGAGCGGCTCATCGAGCCCGGCTGGGATGAAATGCCCTACCATCACAAGATGGAGAAGCCGAAAGACGAGCTGCCGCCTGGAGTGAAGCCCGAAGTCAATCCGGAGGACGCCAAACTCACCCGCGACGAGCAGGCGAAAAAGCGCCTCGACGAAATCTTCCGCAAAAAGCAGACCATCGTCGTCAAGCACGCACCGGAACTTTCCGGCAAAAGCGTCAAGCGGGCGTCCGTGCAGCAGGAGCCCGGCTCCGGCAGCTACCTCATCAGCGTCACGCTCGACAGCGACTATGACGATGACATGCGCGAAATCACCACGAAGAATCTCCACAAGCCCCTGGCCATCGTCGTGGACAACGAGGTCATTTCCGCCCCGATCATCCAGGGGCAGTTCGGCGCCCAATTCCAAATCACTGGAAGCTTCAAACTCAAGGAGGCCAGCGATCTGGCGAGCGCCCTGGAAAATCCGCTGGAGAACCCGTTGGAAATCATCCAAGCCAGCCAGACCAGCCCGACTTACGGCAAAGCCATCATTGATCAGGGGATGAATGCCGGCCTCTGGGGCATCGTGGCCACGCTGGCCTTCATGATGCTCTACTACCGCCTTGCGGGTTTCATTGCGGTTCTCGGACTTGCGGTGAACACCATCCTGCTCATCGCAGCCATGGTCATTTTCAATTTCACCCTGACCATGCCCGGCATTGCCGGGATCGTGCTCACCCTCGGCATCGCCGTGGACGCCAACGTGCTCATTTACGAGCGGATGCGCGAGGAATTTGCCGCCGGCAAGAACCTTTCCGCCGCCATCAATGCCTCCTATCACAAGGCCTTCAGCGCCATCTTTGACTCCAACCTCACCGGACTCATCACCTCGGTCATCATGATCGTGGTCGCCACCGGTGCGGTGAAGGGATTCGGCGTCACCCTGACCGTCGGCATTCTGGCCTCCCTCTTCTCCGCGCTGCTCATCACCCGCGTTTGCTTCATGTGGATGCAGGCCGGATTCCTGAAGAAAAACCTCAGCTTCATGAGCCTCATCAAAAACCGGCTCTACAACTTCATGGGCCGCCGCAGACTCTGGCTCACCATTTCCGCTGTCCTCATGGTCGCCAGCGTCGCCGTCGTCGCCATCAAGGGGGAGAAATCCCTCGGCTACGAACTGCGCGGCGGGGAGCTGCTCAGCCTCAAGGGAGTCACCGAGGATCAGGTGGCCGGAGCACTCAAATCCCTCAAAACCGTCACTTCGCCGGACGGCAAACCCGAGGAATTCTCGTTCACCACCCAGTACATCAAGCCCATCGGCGACCAGGAGGCATTCGTCAACGTCCGCACCAACTTCGGCCACGGAGGCGATGCCATCGCTCACCTGCAAAAGGAGTTGAAGCTCGACATCAAGCCCCAGGACCTTCAGACCATCGGTCCCGCCGTGGGGGCTGCCATGCTGGAAAATTCCATCTGGGCGGTGGTGCTCGGGTTTGTCGGCATCTTCGTTTACCTGACATTCCGCTATGAATTGCCGTTTGCCATCGGAGGACTGGTGGCCATTTTCCACGACGTGATTCTCGCAGCCGGAGTCTGCGCTTTGTGCGGTGTGGAAATCGGCATGATTCTCATCGGAGCGTTCCTGACCATCGCCGGCTATTCCATCAACGATACCATCGTGATTTTCGACCGGATCCGGGAAACTCTGCGCAACAGCCGGGATGACCTGGAGGATGTGATGAACCAGGCGATCAGCGCCACCCTCAGCCGGACCATTCTCACTTCCGGCGTGACCCTGTTTGTGGTTCTCGCCATGCTCTTCTTCGGCGGCCAGTCCATGAAGGATTTCTCCTTCGCCATGGTTGTCGGCATGATTTCCGGCACCTACTCCACCATTTTCATTGCCTCGCCGGTCGTCCTCTGGTGGGCCAGGAAGCGCAAACTCAACCTGCGCAAGGCCATCCTCGATGCAGACCTCGCCAAGATTCAGGCGCAGAGCGGCATCGAAAAGGAAGCCCCGCAGCGCCCAGTCAAGGCGTCCAAGCCTGCCGAGGCTTCTCAATAGTCCGTGGGGAAGCTCGGAATTGCGGAGTCACCACCCATGATTCGCTGATTCCAGGGGCATCCACCCGGATGCCCCGGAATCCCGTTTGAATGGTCAGGATCATTTCCGCTGCCGCAATTCCTGCAGCATCGCCACCGCTTCATCGGCAATCCGTTCACCGGTTTTTGCTTCGGCGAAACAATGCAGGCCCATCCAGGTCTGGTAGCCGCCAAGGTTGTTTCCCTGGCTGTCCGGCAGATAGCCGATCCAGTCGTTGGCCAGTTCGGCAATGATCGTGTGCGGGAACGGCGAGCGTCGCTTGATGTCCATGCCCAAGGCGGTGAAATACTCTCCCGGCACTCCGACCATGGCCACGTCACCCACCGCGAGCACCTGCAGCCAGGTCGTCCGCTCCTGGCCCATTTCCGGACGGAGACGTTCCCGCGCGGCGGTGAAAATCTGCTCGATTTTGTCCGCATTGGCGGCGGCGTGCGTTCGGGCATACTTGCGGATTTTTTCGGCTTCGTCGGATTCATCAAACAACCGGACCTTGAAGACAAACGGACGTTTTGCCGCGCTGATGCGGGCGACTGCCAGTGGGGCAGCCTGAGCCCGCGCTTTGCCCACGGCGGCCTTGATGCGCTCGATGGCTTCCGGAACCGGAATGCCGCGGACGTTGTGGGTGGAACCGCTGGCCCCTTCCAGGAAATTGTAGATGCCGCCGCATTCCCGCTCCATTTCCTGCGCCGCCAGACCGTAAAATCCCGGAGAGCGGACTTCCCGCCCGCTGCGGGTGCCGATGGGATGCGTGCTGTGGTTGAAGATGACCGCCACGCTGCTCCCCTGGGCGTCGCGAAAGTCAAGCACCGGCAGTTGCGGATCAAATGGTCCCGTCGGCCGCACGGTCAGTCCGGCCTCGCCAGCCGGATTCAGCCAGGAAATGCAGCCATCCTTCAGCAGCAGGCGGCTGTTGGCGCCCACGGTGTGCTCCTCGCCCATTTGAAAATACAACCCCGCTGCGGCGCGGCGCTTGTGGGCATCGGTCACGGACTTCACAATGCCCCGGCGCACTTCTTCCACAAATTTTTCCGAGGCTCCAAACGCATGGGCCGGCGCGGTGCCCGGCGCGTGGTGGGTGTGGGTGGCATTGACCAGAATGTTCGCCGCGGGAATTCCGATCGTTTTTTCGATTTCTGACACCGCGGAATCGACGCTCGCCCTGGTCAGCCAGAGCACGTCGCACTGCACAATTGCCAGCATTTCCGCGCCGGGTTTTTCGAGGACCACCGCGGTGACCCGCAGCTCTCCCTCCTGCTCCGCGGTGAAGCGCGAATCCAGATACCCCGCCAGAGGCATGTCAGGGTCACACCGCAGATTCACTGCCGCTGCGCCGACGTTCAGGTCGGCGGCACCCGGCGCTGCCGTTTCCGATTTCTTGCCGCCGGCCGTGCGGATGAAGGCGATCAGGTCCGCCATGTCCTGCGCGGTCAAACCCGCCTCCAGCCCTTCCGGCATCAGGGAGATGCCCGCGCTTTTCAGGGAGGCCATGTCACTGCGCGCCACCAGGTGCGAGGAACCGTCAACCAGTTTGAACGTCACGCTGTTGCCGGTTTCCGATGTGACCAGGCCGAAGAGATCCTCACCGCTGTTGAGCTTGCATTGATAGGCATAAAATCCCGGCTGCACGTCGATGCTGGGATCAATGATGTTTGTCAGGATCTTCTCCGCCGGATGGCTTGCCACGGAAAGCAGGTTTGGCCCCACCTCGTTGCCGGTGTCGCCGTGCCTGTGGCAGACCGCGCACCGGCTTTGGAAATGGGTGCGGCCCTTTTCCGCATCACCCGTTAATTTTGCGGCTGGAAGAAACTGTTCGACCACTTGTTTCCGGGCTGCGGATCCGCCCAGCAGTTTTGCCGCCAGATTCCTGATCGACGGAGCGCCGTGATGCAGGAGATTGGATTTTTGTCCCGCGTCGAGCTGCACCGGCGCGCCGGCCTCCACGGCCTGCAGCAGCTTCATGGCCCAGGCTTCGCGGGATAGCAGCACGTCCACCGCGGCTGTCCGGACCGCCGGTGAGAGGGAGGGGATTTTTGTCAGGAGCAGCGGTGCGGTGGCGGAGTCGCCGGTTTCCGCCAGCACCTTGATTGCCGCCGACTGCAAATCCGTCGGCTGGCTGGCCTCCAGCCATGATTCCGCCTGCTGCACTGCCCAGGGACGGTGTTCCGGATGCAGCAGCAGCAGGCGCACGCCGGCGCTGCGAAGCCCCATGGCGGCCTTGGCATCGCCTGCGCACTGCTTCGCGAAACGAAATGCCGCTTCCGCACGCTGCAACCACGTTGTCACCAGCGTGCGGTCGTTTTGTCCCAGCATTTGCAGGCTGCGCGCCAGGTTGCTGAGTTGAAATTCCGAAAAACCGCCGTCTGCTGCAATCAGATACACCGCCATGCAGTCGGCTAGAATGGATGCTTGTCCGGCCTTGACGGCGAAACGGATGAATTCCGGAGTGAAGGCCGTCAGCGCCTCGGTGTTGCCCGTTTTGCGCAGGGCGTCCAGGAAGCAGGGGAAGTGCTGTGGAGGGGAACTCAGAAGCGCCGCCCGCAAGGTTGGATCGCCAAAATCCTTCACTGCCAATGCCGCCATCATTCCGCCGATTTTGGCGGCAGCTTCCGGCGAGGTGACCGGCCAGTTGCCAAGCGCCAGTGCGAGATTCAGCCGGACCTTGATGTCGGGATCCTGGGTCAGGCGTTCTGCGCTGGAAATGACCGCCATCTCTCCGTGTTTCTCGGCAAACTGCAGGGCAAATTCCCGCACTTTGGGATGGGGATCCTGAAACAGGCCGGCCAGTTCGACGGCATCCAGCCCCTTCAACTCCTCCACCACTGCCAGCAGGTGCACCTTTGCTAGTGGATTGCGGCAGGCGCCGAGCGCCTGCGCGGCCAGCGCCCCCACGGCGGCGCGTCCAGGATCGGCATCATTGGCTTTCCACAGGATCGCCATGTGGGCCTTGTCGCGCTGCCATTCGTTGCTGGATTCCAACTGCGCCATGAGTTCCGCCGCGCCCATCCGGTCCATCGGTTTCCATCGGCTCACTGGTTCCTTCAGGGCGGGGAATACGCGGTAAATGCGTCCCTTGTCATCCCCTGCGCGATAATGTGGAAGCAGTTCCGCCCGGCCGTTTTCCGGAAGCCAGTCCGGGTGTTCGATCATGTAGCGGTACATGTCCACAACCCACAGCGCGCCATCCGGGCCGGTGCGCGTCATCACCGGGCGGCACCAGCGGTCTTCACTGGCAAAGAAATCGATGCCGTGTTCCGCGGGATCGCGCCGTGCGGCATAGCTGACCCCGTCCTCCACCACGATGTTATGCTGTACGAGATTGTGAAACGGCTCGCAGGTGAAGGCGTCGAGTTCACCGTCACGGCGAGGGAAAAGCAGGCTGTCACGGTAGATCATCCCGCCGCAGGCGGAGGTGAAATGCCCGCGGTTTTCAAATGAATGGAAACGCTTTTCCGGCGGGCTGACCGGCCACACCGGGGCATTCAGCGGCGTAACCACCTGATGCGTTGGGTCTGGGGATGGCACAAAGGGATTGCGGTGGGATTGGCGGTCCGGCAGCACGTAATGCCAGAGCGCCCGGGAATTTTGTGTGCCGAACCAGTGGTTCCAGTCATCGCGGTTGCGCCCAAACTGCGAGGGGCCGCTTTCCGGCTCCAGTTCCCCGGTGTCGGGACGAAACCGGAAGTCCCGGCTGCCCAACGCCACCTCCAGCTTAGCGCGGTGGGAATGCAGTTTTGTATTCTTGCCGTATTCGCCATGGTGGCCGCCTGCGGCGCAGTAAACCCAGTTGTCCAGCCCCCAGCGCAGGCCGTTGGCGCGCAGTTGCTGGTTGCCTTCCGTCAGGCCGGTCACGAGCACCTCGCGGCTGTCTGCCCGGCCATCGCCGTTGGTGTCCCGCAGCAATAGAATCTCCGGCGCTGCGATGACCAGAACGCCATCCCTCCACGTCAGCAGTCCCGTTGGGAAATTCAGCCCGTCGGCAAACAGGGTGGACTGTTCATAATGTCCGTCCGCGTCCCGGTCTTCCAGCATCCGGACCCGTCCACCCGGCTTGCCCTGGTTGTCCATGCCCAGTGGATAGTCGGCCATTTCCACGACCCAGAGCCGCCCGGCAAGGTCCCAATCAATGGCGATGGGGTCCACCGTCTGCGGTTCGTGGGCGACAAGTTCCACGGCGAATCCGTTCGGAACATGGATCGACTGGATGGCCTGCTGCGGAGTCAGCGGTGGCGAAACCAGCGCTTCCGGACCGACGCTGGTTTTCGGCGGTGTCCGGCCGGAGGCCGCGTGGTGCGCCGTGATTTCTTCCGGTGTCAGGGCACGGTCAAAAATCGCCGCCTCGTCAAGCTTCCCTTCCCAGTTGAACAGGCCGTCGCTGCGTCCGCCGAAAAAGACATCGGAAATGCCACCGGGCACGGTGTGGGGCAGCCTGCCGGAGATTTCCGGAGCGGCCTTTCCATCGAGGTGCACCCTGACATTTTCTCCCTCCCGCACAAAGGCCACATGGTGCCACTGCTGCAATGCCAGGATGGTTTTGCCCGCGAGCACTTCGTCGCGTTCATTGCCGTTGAACAGAATCAGCCTTCCGGTGATGTCCGGACGGAACGTGCCGCCGATGCCGAGGTGTTCGCCGCGCGCCGCCTTGTCGCCGTCCGGTCCGCGGGAAAAGGCATAGCCGGTCACGGCCCGGGCATCCGCGGGCAGTCCATTCCAGAGCCAGAATTCCACGGAATAGGAAGCGCCGAGCGGAACCGCGGTTTTCACGCGGCCACCGGCAAAGTGAAACGCCCGGCTGGCGGGCGGACTGCCTTCATCAAATCCCGGCAGGTAGAGCGCCACTCCGTCCTCGATGCCGCTGGCGGCACCGAGGGACATCGCATCGAAGGTTAGAAACAGCGTTGGTTTTGCCGCGGTCACGGCGGCGGAATAGGGAGTTGTCAGGGATTTCACCTCCCGGCGCGGCTTTCCAGCGGCCTGTTCCAGCAGATGCACGGCAGTCTCGACGATTTTCGGTTCGGCGGCGGTTTCCAGTCCGGCGGTTCGGGCTGGCCAAGTGGTATATCCTCCCAGGGCGTGCTGTTCGGGCGGGGGGATGTAGCCTTCGGCACCGTTGGCGAGTTCGATGTTGAACGTTGCGGCGAACGGACTCTGCTGCTTGATTTTCAAACCCGACAGCGCAAAGACCTCGTTTGGAAGCCCGGTGATGCCCAGGTCGCCAATGCGGAGCGCTTGGATTTTCAATTCGGCTTTCTGGCGTTCGTGCAAGTGGATGGCTTCCTGCGCGTAGATTTCCGGGTGTGTCTGCGGCAGCCGGTCTCCAAGTTTTGCGGTCATTTCCCTGGCCCGGGCGAGTCGTTTTTCGTCCGGCACCCGGTAGTTGAGCGCCAGCGCGGTTTCCACCATGCCTAGGTCGGCCGCATTCTTCCAGACCACCTGTTTCCAGGCTGCGGCAGCCTTGGCGGCGATTTCGCGGGCATAGGCATCATAACCAATTTCCCTTTTGGCCGCACCATAGTCCATCCACATCAGGTCCCCGCTGGTGCCCTGCGACATGATGCCGGTGAATTCCGGTCCTGCGCCCAGCGCCGCCGCCAGATGCACCGCAAACCGTCCGAAATAGTCCGCCGAGAGCAGGGGCGATCCGCAGTAGTGCATCGAATAATTGGCCAGTGCGGCCAGGGGAGCACCGTCCGGCCGACGCAGGGCCAGCAGCGACAACTGCGGGTCCACTGGTCCGGAGGGGCCGGTCACATCGGGACTTTGGTGGCCGGGGTGCATGTTCGCCCTGACATTGGGAACGCCGAAAGGATCCGTCAGGATTTTATCAGGTCGGCGGATCCAGCGCCGGTTGTGGGTGTGCTCCCAGTCGTCCGTCTGCGCCCAGCCGATCTGGGCTGGCTGCAGGTTTTTAACGGCGGCGGCGATCGCCTCCGCGATCCTGCCAGGGAGCAGCGCGGCGTAGGCAGGATCCACGCGGCTGCCCAGGCAACCCATGGCGGAGGGGGCGGAATGGGTGTGCGTGGCGCTGACCAGCATTTTTTCCACCGGAATTCCCGTTGCCTGCGACGCCTGCTTCTTTGCCGTGTCAATGAGGTCGCGCCCCATCATGCAGGTGTCCACCACGCAGAGGACGATCTTCATTTTGCCGTCATCCAGGGCCAATGCTTTGGCCGTCAGTGAATCGACCACCCGGTCCGCGGACCGTTCGGTGAACATGGCGTTCACCCTCACCGGATACTGCTGCGGGGAAATGTCCGCCGCGGCAGCGCCGGCCCGAAAATTCTGGCCGCAAAGTGTGGAGGTCAGCGCCAGGGTGCATCCAGCGAAAACGGCAGCGGCAGGACGGGGAAACCGGAAGGGTGATCTCATGGGCGGTGGATTAGCCGCCGGAGGGAGGTCCGGGCAACCGTTTACCGATACGCGAGACGGGAGGCTTCCCGCAGCCGACAGGGAAACCCTGCTGGCACGTTAGGATTTTCCGGTGGATGCCGTCTGCAGGAACGCCTGGAGATCCGCCGCCAGCGGGGACTCCCAGCGGATCATCCGGCCCTCCACGGGCAGTTCCAGCATGCAGGAGTGCAGGGCGTGCCTTGGCAGCAGCAGGGCGGAGGCGAGTTCCGGCGTCCATCCCGTTTCGATGTGCTGCAGGTAGAACGCTTCGCTGCGTCCGTAGAGCTTGTCACCCACGACGCCAAAGCCTGCGTGGCGCAGGTGCAGGCGGATCTGGTGCATGCGTCCGGTGTGGGGCAGGGCGCGGATGAGGCTGAAACGTGTTCCTTCGCGTTCCAGGCGGCGTTCCACCACGAATTCGGTTCGTGAGGGTGCGCCGTCGGGATGCACGCATTGCATGAGCCAGACCGGAGAGGGTTCGACCTCCCCACGGCGCAAAAGCGGCGCCTCCACCCGGAAGACATCCTCCTCGGGCCAGCCCCAGACGATGGCGAGGTATTCCTTGCGGGCCTGGCGTCGTTCCATCGCCTTGTGGAAATCGCGGGCGGTCGGGAGGTTCTTTGCGACAAGGACCAGCCCGCTGGTTTCGCGATCCAGCCGGTTGATGATGGACAGCCGGGCACCGTTTGCCATTTCAAAGGCCAGCAGCGCTTCCAGGCCGTCGAGCAGGGTGGGAGGATTGCCCGGCTTGGCCGGATGCACCAGCAACGGTGCCGGTTTGCTCACGACGATGTAATCCGCCGTTTCGTCGAGCACGGTGAAGTCCGGACAATTGGCGATTTCGCGGGGCGCGTCCGGCATTGGTTAAGGGCAGCGACAGAGAATGGTGGCTCCATGCCCGGGCTGCTGGAGGACTTCCAGGGTCCCGCTCAGGATGCCGGCCCGGTAATTCATGACGCGCAATCCCATGCCGGTGGCGTTTTCGGATTTGGCGGCAAAGCCTCGCCCGTTGTCCTCAATGCGCAACTCGAAGGCATCCTCATCGCGGCGCAGCACGATGCCGATGGCGGAGGCCCTGCCATGCTTCAGCGCGTTGTTTACCGCTTCCTGGGCGATGCGGTAAAGGTGGGTGGCGGTTTCCATGCGGGGGACTTCCGCATTTGGCCCAATTTCACAGGTGCAGGCGATTCCGTGGCGCTTGGCCACGCTGTCGGCGAGGTCCTGCAGGGCGGTGGCCAGTCCCTTGCTTTGCAGCACCACCGGCGAAAGCCCGCGGGCCAGGTCGCGGGTCTGGGCGATGGCCTGGCGGATGAGCGCGGTGATCTCCTCCGCGTGTCCCGCCTCGGGATGTCCCGTGCTTTCCAGTTGCTGCTGGAGCACCTGGGCCATGAATTCGATGCCGGTCAGGTGCTGTCCCAGACCGTCATGCAGGTCATGTCCGAAGCGGTTCTGCTCGCGTTCCGCCACGTCGAGCACGTCCGCTTCCAGCCGCTTGGTTTCGGTGATGTCCAGACCGCTGAAAATGACGTGGTCGACGCCATCCGTGGGATTTGTCAGGGCGGTGCTCGTCCAGGAGATGACCCGGCGTTCGCCCGTCTTGGCAATCAGCGCTCCCTCCGCCTGAATGGGAGGCGCTCCACCAGCCAGACGCTTGAAGATGCGCCGCATGGCCGCGGCTTCATCCCTGGGAATAAAAACATCCCAGGGGGTGCGTCCGCAGACTTCGTCGCAATAACAGCCGGTGGCCTGCTCTGCCGCCGGATTGAACCGCACGATGCGCCCCGCATTGTCGAGCACGATGAAAATCACGCCGGAACTGTTGAGCAGCGCACTGGTAAAGCTTGCCTCCTTGCGCATCGCATCCTCCGTCCGTTTGCGCTGCAGGGCATCGGCAAAAATTGTGCCCACGATGTTGAGCAGCGAAATGGCATCCTGCGTCCAGCGCATTTCCATGCGGGTCGAGTCGAATCCCAAAAAACCCACCAGTTCCCCGCCCACGGCCATCGGCAGCAGAATGATGCTCTTGATTTGCTGGCGGCGGAAGACCGCCTGGTCCACGGCGGCGTCCTTGCCCAGTTCGGTCACGGAGTAAACGGCGATCCCATCCAGGCGCCGCAGGCGCTGCGCCGCCCAGGGAAAAACGAGGTCCAGCGGCAAATCCCGAATCTCGCGCATTTTCGACGGCGCTCCGCTGGCGCTCCACTCGTGGGTGTGCTCGACTTGTCCTGCCTGGTTCCACACGCGGAAGACATGGGCGTGGTCCACCTGCACAAAGATTCCGATCTGGCCCAGCGCTTCGGTAATGCCCCGGTCCAGCTCCTCGCTTTTCAATGTGACAAACATGCTGGCGATGCGCGACACCAGCGCTTCAAAGTCCACCCGCTGCTGTAGTGCGGACTCCGCACGTTTCAGTTTCCGGGTCACCGGCCCCACGCCAGGGTCGCCCTCGTCCAGTACCCGGGCGGGCAGCACGGCGTGGGAGTGGGGGATGTCACGGTCCTGGGGCATGGCCCCACCATGCGCCTTCGCCTAGCCGCCGCCACTCCCGAATTTCCAGATTTTTCTCTGAGACAATACAGGAAATCCGGATATTTTAAGGGAGTTAACCAAATTGCGCCATGTCCGGTTCCTCTGTTCTCCATTTCATCCGGGTGTGCTGGCTGCCGGTGGCCGTCAGCCTAACGGCCTGCAGCGACCGTCAGGAAAAAGCCCGCGAAGCGCTGCACGTGCAGCGGCATGATTTTTCAGTCGATGATTTTTTTGCCGCGGCAAAGGCCGGAAAGCTGGATGTGATCAAAGAATTTCTGGATGCCGGAATGAATCCGGACGCGACGGACGGCACCGGGGCCACGACACTCATTGCCGCGGCGGAAAACGGCCACGGACACATTGTCAGGGAATTGCTGGGAAGAAAGGCGGACAAGAATTTTGCCCGGCCCGACGGGGACACCGCCTTGATTGCCGCGGCGCGCGGCGGGGATGCGGAAGCCGTTCGCGTGCTGGTGGAGGCCGGTGCGGCGGTGGATGTGAAAAACGTTCGCCAGTTGACGGCGCTGGCGGAAGCCAGTCTGTCAGGAAATGCGGCGGCGGTGGAGTTGCTGGCCCCCAAGTCGCCGCAGTCTCTGGATTACGCACTGCAGTTGGCGGCGGTGAAAGGCCGCACGGAAGTGATCGATGCGCTCATCAAAGCCGGGGCCAGCGTCCTGGCGCGGAGTTCGGAAAACCGCACCCCGCTGATGTATGCGGCATCCTACGGGCAGGAGACGGCGGTGCGGCTGCTGCTGGAGCGGGGCTCGAACCGGCTGGCGGTGGACAATGAATTGAACACTTCCGCCATGCTCGCGGAGGCGCATGGCCATCCAACCATTGCCGCGCTGCTCAACGAACCGCCGACCGAAACCACGCAGGATGTGGCGGAGGGAATACCCGCCGCTTCCGGCGTTTTTGGCGCGGTGGTGAATACGGGTTCCGACGCCAGCAGGCCTGCGCAATTGCCATCCGTGCCCAAACCGGTCCGGATGGCGGGAGTGGCGCTGCCGCTGCCCGCAGGGGCCGGAGCGGAGGCGGTGAAGTCCGCATTGAAACTGGAAAGCTACCAGGAACGGCAGCTTCCGGTGCTGTTGCGGGATGTCAGCGAGGGCGACGGACGCGCTCAGGTTCAGGTGCTGAGCGGCCCCAAAGCCGGATTGGTGGAAGTGGCACCCGGCGAGACCATTCCGGGAACGGACATCGACGTGGTTTCCGTCCAGCGCCGGTTCATCCATGCGAAGGGCGGCAAGGGCAACCTGGTGAATGTTTCCACCATGTGGGTGCGGGATTCAGCCACCAGGGAACCGATGCTGGCTCAGCGAAATCAGCCGGTTTGCAGTGCGGATACCTGCGGCATTTTGAGCGATCAGCTTCAGGGACTTCGCTACGAGGTGCGGCAGGGGGATGTGTTCAAGGCGGGTGACGAAACCTTCAAAGTCATCGATGTCAGGCCGACTCAGGTTGTTCTGGAAGGCCGACATTCCGGGGAGACGGTGGTCATCACGCGGCAGTAGGGCCACCTTCGGATGTTGCATCCGCCGGGTGGAGAAATTGCATTGCAGCGGGAGGATTCTCCTGTAGCAGCAGAACACCCGATGATGCCGGTGTTTCTGACTGCTGCCGAGGCGGCCTGCGGGCTGGGGAATTCACTCGACGCCTGTGAATCCAGCCTGCGGCAGGGACGTGCCGGTCTGCGTCCGCTGGGGGATCTGATGGGAACGGACAGCCCGTGGGCGGCGCTTCCAGCCGGATGGATTGCGGATCGTAGTCTGCTGCAAGGGCGGCGCTATGGAGCCGCCAGCAACGCTGCGGCGGCCATGGCGCACCGGGTGGTGGAACGGGCTCGGTGGTCGCCAGAGGAAACGGCCGCAGCTTGGATTTTCGCCGGGTCGAGCCGGGGAAATGCCATGGAACTACTGGGGAAGGCGGGATTCCGCCGACCGCTCAGGGCCTTTGCCGCCAGCAATGCCATGCACAGTGAAATTGGCGCTGCCGTGAGCATCGAACTGGGGATTCGCGGACCGTGGCAGGTTCTGGCCAATGGGTGTGCGGCCGGCCTGGATGCCCTGGGCATGGCATGGATGGCGGTGGCCTCCGGAAGTGCTCCGCGAGCGCTGGTTGTGGCTGTGGACCTCCCGCTGGTTCCCGAGTTGCTGCGCGGATTTCAGGACAGCCGGCTGTTGTCCACCAATGGTGTCAACGATCCCTTTTCCGTCAGTACCACCGGTTTCCTTCCTGCTGAGGCCGCAGTGGCGGTGGCCTTGGAACGCCGCGATTCCTCCGCATGGTGCGAGGTCCGTGGCTGCACTGCCAACAGTGATGCCTGGCACTCGCTGGCCCTTCCCCCTGACGGACGCGGCATTCGCGACTGTCTTTCCGCAGCCTGGCAGGCGGATGGACCGCTCGCAGCCATCTGCCCCCACGCCACCGGCACCAGGGAACATGGAGAAATAGAGAGCAGGACGATCCATGATTTCCTGACAAAATCCGGGGCGGTGCCGACGGTTCACCTCATGAAGCCGTGGACCGGGCACACCCTCGGAGCCAGCGGGCTTTTGGATGTGGCGCTCCTGGCCGCTTTCCTGCGCCGCGGTGAACTCCCGCCCAATCTGCCGGGACTGGCTGCCGCGGGGTTGCGCCTGCCGGAGAGCGCCACTCGGCTTCCACATGGGGCTAACGTTTTGAAAATAGCCAGCGGCATGGGAGGACACAACGCCGCGGTGTGGCTGCGTTCCCGTTGATAATATCCCGCAGGAAATTGCGTTCGGGATGGCAGGAGACTTCCGGAATGCGTCCGGATTTGACCAAATTTTTACATGGGGTTGATTGAGACGGGCGGGTTTTCGCGTATGCTGGAGGGTTGAACCATCATTTCCCTGTTTCCATGAAAACCATTCCTTCGCTCACTCTTGTCCTCGGAGCCCTGCTCCCCCTGCTGCCAGCCGCGGCGGAAATGCGCGAGTTCAAAAGCGCGAAAGGCTCGACCATCCGCGCCGAACTGGTAAAGGCCAAGGGGCAGACCATCATTCTGAAGTCAGAGGCCGGAAAGGAACTGCAGGTCCCGCTTGCCTCGTTTTCGCTGGACGACCAGAACGCCATTCTCAAGTGGATGGCGGAGGATCCCTGGGCCATCGACTATCATTTCACCTGCAAGGCGGAGGAAAAACTCCTCAAGGACACCAAGGTGGCGGGCCGCGGCTACGGTGAACGCTATGCCGCCGTGCAGAAGATATTTGATGTCAGCGTGCTCAATGGCAGCCGCAATGCCATTGACAACCTCACTCTGGAGTGGCGCGTGTTCCTGCTGAACCGGGTGGATCCGTCCGGCACGGCCGCTTCGATTACTGCTGACCAGGTCTTTTTCAAATCCGGGACCGAAGCAATGCCCGTCTTGAACTTCAACGGCACATTTCGTTTCCGCACCAAGCCCTACGTCCTGCACAGTATCAAGGAAACCTACCAAACCGGCAGAGTGGAAAAAGACCGCCTTCTCGGCGTCTGGGTGCGCATTTTTCGCCTCGGACAGGTCGTCGGCGAGTGGAAGTCGCAGGGCACGCCAAAATGCGAATGGCCGGAAGTTGCCGGCAACCCGCAATCAACGGACCCCGCGCCGCCGCCGACTGCCGGAACGGACACTCCGGATCCTGGCAAACCGTCCACCACTCCGGACACACCGCCGTCGCCACCCGCCGCAACGCCCAAGACATCCCCGCCGGCGACGCCGCCTGACAAGGATGGGAAGCCGACGGTGGATGATGATTCGGACGCCACGTTGCTGAAGATTTTCGAACTCGACGACGGTCCGAAAAAGTAACGGCGCTGCTTTACAAACCGGCTGCCAGCACGGAAAGGGAAGCCTCCACCTCCCATTCCCATGCCTGTAAAAGCTGTCATTTTCGACCTCGATGGAACCCTGCTCGACACGCTGGAAGACCTGGCAGATTCCATGAACGAGGCGCTCGCCTCCATGGGTTTTCCCGTTCATGCAGTGGAGCGCTACCGTTACTTTGTCGGTGATGGCGTGCAGATGCTGACGGAGCGGACGCTGCCGGAGGAGCATCGGACTCCCGACATCCTTGCTGAAGTCAGGGTGCGCTACCGTGCCGCCTACGGACGAAACTGGAAAAGCAAAAGCCGTCCCTACGATGGGATTTTGCCGGCATTGGAATGCCTGCGGCAATGCGGCCTTCCTCTCGCCATTCTCTCCAACAAGCCGCAGCAATTCACTGAACTCTGCATGGAGCATTTTTTTCCGAATGACCTGTTTTATCCCATTTTCGGCGCCCGGGAGCAGGTGGAACGCAAACCCAGCCCGGACGGAGCCCTGGAAATTGCAAATCTGCTTGGCATCCAGCCGGGTGAAATGGCCTTCATCGGAGATACCCTGACCGACATGCGCACCGCGGTCGCTGCGGGTATGCGGCGCATTGGCGTCGCCTGGGGATTCCGCCCGGTGGAGGAGCTGCTAGCCAATGGTGCGGAATGCATCGCGTCGCATCCTCGGGAACTGGCCGGATTGCTAACGGATTGAGGTGCGCCGGGCTTCCGCCACGGATGTTCAAATGGACAGCCCTTCCGCCCACGGTGCAAATTCCGCAGGAATGGGTGCGGTAAAAGCGAGTCGCTGCCCGGTGACCGGATGGTCGAAGGCGAGTTTCCACGCATGGAGGAGCAGCCGCGGCACTTCCTGCTGGCGGCTTGGCCGGCCATAGGTGGCGTCCCCCAGCAGGGGATGGCCGAGGTGCTTCAGGTGGACGCGGATTTGATGGGTGCGCCCGGTGTGCAGATCGCAGCGGACCAGCGCGGTGGCTCCCAGTGTGCGGACCACGGAGTAATCCGTCAGGGCATGTTTTCCTGCGGGAGGCGCTACCACCGCCATTTTCTGCCGGTCATGCGGATTGCGGCCAATGTGGGATTCGATGCTGCCGACCGCGGGTGAAGGGACGCCCTGGACCACGGCGAGATAGGTTTTTTCCACGCTGCGTCCGGCAAATTGTGCGGTTAGTGAGTGATGGGCGGCGTCGTTGCGGGCCACCACCAGGCATCCGCTGGTTTCCTTGTCGAGCCGGTGCACAATGCCGGGACGCTGCACCCCTCCGATGCTGCTGAGAGCGCCAAACCGGTGCAGCAGGGCATTGACCACGGTTCCGTCCGGATTTCCCTCCGCCGGGTGCACCACCATGCCGCTGGCCTTGTCCAGCACGGCCAGGTGGTCGTCCTCATACAGCACGCACAGCGGCAAATCCTGCGGCAGCGCCTCCGCAGGCCGGTCCTCCGGGATGCCTCCGGCGATGACATCACCCGGGTTCAATTCCGCGCCAGGTTTTGTGGTGCGTCCGTTCACCGTGATGATGCCGTCCCGGATCAGCGTCTGGATGCGGGTTCTGGACAGCGCGGGCAGGTGTTGGGGCAGAAATCGATCCAGCCGCTGGCCGCTTTCCGCCTGTGTCACGGAAAATTGAAACGTGCTTTCAGGCTGCAGGGCACCGGACATCTTCAAAGATCCACGGTTTCCAGCCTGCGGCCGAGCTTGCTGAGCGCTTCCTCAATGAAGAGATTGAGGCGGCGTCGGCGCTTGGACTCCGACGCCGCACTCCCGATGCCCAAGTGTTCCAGCACCCACGGGTCTCCGGCCAGTTCAAGGCGAGTCTGGGTTCCTTCCACAAAAAGCGTGGTGACCAGATGCCACTCCAGATCGGTCAGGGTGTTTTTGCATGCCTTGTAGATGCGGTCAAAGCTGAGGTGGCCCCAGGGATCATTGCCGGTGATGCTTTTTGGATCGGCCAGCGTGAACGACAGCGGATTGTCGGCATCGTCGAGCCGTTCCTGCAACGCGGGATTCACCGGCTGGCGTTTTCTGGCCGTCTGTTTGCGCTGCCAGGAAATGGCCCGGCGCTCCACCATGGTGGCAAAAAAGCGGGGAAGTTCTTCAAAGATCAGCATTTTTTCCAGGGGGCCGCTGTCGTTCCGAGCCTGGACAAGTTCTGCCAGCGTTTCCATGTAAACGTCCCGGGCATCGTCGTCTCCGATCCCCATCCGCGCCAGAATCGGCGCAGAGCGACGCCAGAGAATCGGATCCACCACACTCCACTCACGCGATGTTAGTGCGCCCTGGTTGGTCCGCTGCCTCAGTGCAGCGAAGTCGGGATTGCGCTCCCAGCCGAGGCGCTGCGGATCGCGCGCCAGATTCGGATTGTTCTCGCTTCGCCGCATCTCTGCCACCATGACCAGCGCTTTGGGTGCAGCCCGGGTGGCGAGCCAATAGAGAACGGTTTCCCAGGCCGCAGGAGGTTCGCGGAATTGCTCCAGGAATTCCTCAAATGCCTCCACCGCCGCTTCCGCCGCCCGGTGCTTTTCCAGCAGCACCCCGGCCACCGGACGCAGCGTCCGGGCACACACCGCGGGCCAGAGCGAATCGATCCAGTCAGCAGGGTTGTTGGAGGCCATGTGGGAGAATGCGAAAAATCACTGCCGGATGCTATAGAACAATCCGCAGTCATGAAAAGGGGATTTCAGGGAACGGGTTTTCTGGCAGTGGCCGGGGTTGGCGCGTGACAATTTCTGCCGGGTGCGCATAGTCTGGCCCGTTTCCTGACAATTCGAACCCAGCATTCATGAATTTCCTGATTACCGGCGGTGCCGGATTCATCGGCAGCCATCTGGCAGAGGCCCTGCAGCAGGTCGGTGGCGTTCGCATTTTGGACAATCAGCGCACGGGAAACCTGCGCAACCTGGATGGTCTGAACGCGCCGTTCATCAACGGCTCTGTACTCGACCGCGAAACGGTCGCGGCCTGCATGCAAGGGGTCGATTGCGTCTTCCATCTCGCGGCCATGGTCAGCGTGCCGGAAAGCGTGCAGTCCCCCAGGGAATGTCAGGAAATCAACGGGGTGGGGCTGCTCAATGTGCTGGAAGCGGCGGCCGCTGCCGGTGTCAGGAAGGTGTTTCTGGCCAGCAGCGCGGCGGTCTATGGCGACAACCCTGCTGTGCCGAAGGAGGAATCGATGCTGCCGGAACCCAAAAGTCCGTATGCCTACACCAAGCTGCTGGGGGAGCATTGCTGCCGGTTTTTCCATGAGGAAGGGAAGGTGCGGACGGTCTGCCTGCGGTTTTTCAATGTATTTGGTCCGCGGCAGGATCCGCGCGGCGCCTACGCCGCTGCCGTGCCCATTTTCATGGAACGGGCGCTGCGCGGTGAGGACATCATCGTGCATGGCGACGGCGGACAGACGCGGGATTTCATTTTCGTGAAGGACATCGTCGCCGCCATCCTGCATGTGACGCTCACTCCGGAAATCACCGGGGTTTTCAACGCCGGATACGGCCTGACCACCACCGTGCGGTCCCTGGCGGAGGAAATTATCCGCCTGTCAGGAAGCCGTTCCCGGATTGTCTGCGGACCGGTGCGTCCGGGAGATGTGCGCCATTCCCGGGCCGCAGTGGAACGGTTGGCCGCCACGGGATTCAAGCCGACTGGAAGCCTTGAATCCGGCCTGGCGGAAACGCTCGCATGGTGGCGGAATCAAATGCCCGACTAGCCGCCCACTAGCCGACCGGTTCGGAACGCTCCCCAGGTCCGCGAAACGTTTCCGGGCGCCGTCACTGCGCGGGCTTGGCGGGCGGCGGCGGCAGGAATGGACGGACTTTCTCCGCGAGCAGCCGGTACCCGGCGGCGCTGAAATGCAGCTTGTCCGGCAGAAACAATTCCGCGCGGGGCTGCCCATCCGGCCCCAGGGTGAGGGTTGCACAGTCGATGTACTTGAGTTTTGAGTTGCTAGAGCAGTAGTCGCGCACCAGTGCGCCAAGCTGGTTGTTTTTTTCGATTTCCGTGATGCGGGCGATGGTGGGTGCCAGACCGATGAAGACGATCTCCGTCTCCGGAAGCCGGGCGTGAATGGCGGCAACGAATTCCTTGTAGTCGGAAAAAACCTTCTCGGGAGCTTTCCCCGCGTGAATGTCATTGGTGCCGGAACGCAGGAAAATCACCCGCGGCTGCAGCGGAAACACAATGCGGGGCAGGAAGTGGGTGGCATCCACGATCTGGGAACCGCCGAAGCCGCGATTGATCACCGGTTGGCCGGGATAATCCGTGTCGAGCGATTTCCACATCCTCACGGTGGAGGACCCAATGAATACGATGCCGCCCGTGGGAGGAGGCGCTTTGCGGTCACCCGCCTCCATCGCGGCAATTTCCTTTTCCCATTTGGCAAATGGCTTGGCGGAAGCAGCGGCGGCGGGCGTGGGTTTGGCCGGGGATTTGGCCGGGGATTTGGCCTCCTGTGCGGCGGCGGCGGCGTGGAGCACGATCAGCGAAGCCACGGTAATGCGTCGAACAATCATGCGGGGAGTATTCGCGTTCAGGACCTGCCTGCAAACGGGAATTCCCGTCGTTCACGGAGAGATCGGCAATGCCAAGCCGCGGGCGATTTCAGCATGCTGCCCGGCCTGATTTCAGGCGACTCAATCCGCGCCACTGCACCACCGCAGCAGCCAGGCCCAGCGCCGCGCAACCAAACCAGAGCAGGCGGGGGTTCATTCCATAAATGGCAAAGCCGACCTGCGGGCCGATGAATGTGCCCAGCGACCAGGTGGCGCTCAGCGCGCCCAGATAGCGTCCGCGCATTTTTTCCGGAGCCAGATTGGCCAGGGCCGCGCTCATCAGCGGACTGGCCAGCATTTCTCCGAGCGTGAACAGCGTCATCGCCCCGAAAAATCCGGCAAACGTCTGACAGAACGCATTGAGGCCAAATCCAATCCCTAGCAGGGCATGTCCAAGCGACATGACGGCGCGGGGTTCGAAACGCTGGGTGAAGCGTGTCAGCACCATTTCCAGCAGGACGATCATGAGGCCGTTCCAGCCGACGAGCAGCCCGAAGATGGTTTCCGCTGTGGGACGCCAGCCCAGCCATTCCACCTGCAAATGACTTTGGAGGATTTCCTTCGAATACGTCGTGCTAAACTGGGCGAACACCAAAGTCACGCACACCTGCGCGCCGAGCAGCGCCCAGAACGCCGCATTTCCCCGCATGGTGGACCAGGCCTCGCTCCACCGCGCTTCCGTTCGGCTCGCAGTCACTCCCTTCGGCAGGAAAAAAACCGCCAGCAATCCGTAGGCAAAGGTGGTGGCGGCATCCCCTAAAAAAAGCATCAACGGAGCACGGTTGACCAGCAGCCCTCCCAGGAACGTGCCCACGGCAAACCCGGCATTGGCCGCCAGACGGCTGCCGGCATAGGCCCGGACATGCAGACGCGCCGGGACGACATCGGCCACCAGGGCGCTGGCTGCCGGTCCGAAAAAGCCCACGCTGAATCCCGCCAGCACGGACAATGGCAGCAGGGAGGTGACACTGCCAGCCCACGCCATGGCCAGGACGCTGGCGGCATTCATGGCCGTGCCGGCGATGATGGTGTTCTTCCGTCCGAAACGATCCGCAAACCAGCCGCCGACAAGGGTGGACACCAGTCCGCCGATCCCATACCCGCCCAGCGCCAGGCCGATCTGCCAGTTCTCGAAGCCCCGCCGCGTCAGGGTGATGGTTAGGAACGGATACACAAAGGTGCCGATGCGGTTGATGAAGATGCCGAGAAAAAGAATCCAGTAGGAACGCGGCAGACTGCGCAGTTCCTGCCACAGGGTGGAGGACGGAGCATTCGCAGCGGCGGACCGGTGGCTGGTGGTCATGACAGGTCAAAAAAAAAACCGCCGACAACGCGCCGCCAGGGTCGGGGGGGAGAATCGGAAAAAAAACCCGACGCCGAA
>JAGNEJ010000153.1 GCA_018003315.1 Verrucomicrobiales bacterium | reverse complement strand
CCGCCCCACTTCCGCTTCAAACCGCTCCGCCTGAGTCTGGAAGTGCTCCGCCTGCCGCCATCCTTCCCGCAGTGCCTTGATCACTGACTCTCGATCCATGTCTCCCAAGCTGGCTTCCGGCGGCATCTTGTTATTTAAGAAATCTTAAGCACTTTCCGGTGGCGCTGCAACCGCTAATCAGTTACGTAAAGACGACCGGTTTTGGCCGGCGAAGCAGTGCAATAAAGCACAGAATGAACACCGTGCCGCCGCCCAGGAGCAGCGGAACATTCGCCGCCAGAGGGCTGCGACCCCACTGAAAAGCCGACAGCAGCAGGGGCACGGACAGTCCCTTGTCCGCCCACTCCCGCCGCACGATGAGCGGCACCGGTTGCAGCGAGAGAATGGCGTCGCCCGAGCGGGCCACTGCGGCTTCATTTGCGGCGTTCGGGAAAGGCAGTGTCTGAATGTTGGCATTGCGCCAGTCCACTTCCGTGCCGCTCACAAAGGCGAGCACTTCCTTTGAAGCCGGCACATGAACGGGAGCGTAGATGGTGCCGCTGGTGGAGTGTTTGTGGGAAGTGACGCTGACGGAGTTTTCCGTATCAATGTTGGCAGCCTCCGACGTGAGGGACAAATGCGCCTGCGCCGAGATGAAAGTCGCGCTGCCCAGGGTGTCTTTCAGCGGTGCCTGCGGAAGAGGAGGACGCTTCGCAAAGAGCGGTGAGAGACCGAGCACAAGCACGGCCGCTGAAGCCAGAAGAACACCCAGCAGACTGGCGCGATCCACGCCGCAGCCGGATGACGGGTCGCCGGATTTTCTTCCGCTGAGGAGTAGTTCGCTGACAATCAGTGCCGGAGTGAACAGAATGGCGCCGGTGAAGGCCATCGTAAGCTTAACCGAATAGCTTTTGAAAATAGCCAGCTGCGCGGCGCCAATCTAGGCGAAGGGTCCAGTCTGAGTCCAAAGCACGGCGGCGAACCCCAGCGAGAACAGCAGGGCGAAGAGAAAGCGGAGGAAGCTCATGGGCGTATTGGTGCGGAATTGAACCTGACGTTCGCACAGGTTCTTTCGCGCCGCAATACGACTATGGTCGGAGTCGCCTCCGATTCTGACCACCGCCGCGGGACACTCCTCGAAAGTTTCCGGAAAGGTCCTCCCGCGCGGTGCGGATAGCCCGGCATGCCCGCACTACGCCCACGTCACCTGCTGTTCCTTCTCCTCGCGCCTTGGCTCGCCATTTCATCGCTGTTTGCCCAGGAACTGAAGATCACGCACACCGGATTCAATGCCGGGAATCAGTTCGTGGTGGAGGCGGAAGTGCCGGCGGGTTCGCGGCACGCGGGCTGGAAGTGATGCCGCAACCGGCCGCGGCGGGCTGGCGCACCGTCATTGCCATACCCCCTCACTCCCCGTTCCGGACCCCGCCAATCACGCCACCCGCAAAAAAGCAAATTCCTTTCAGCCAGAGCCCCTGGTTGAGGATGATGGTCGCGCCCAGATTTCCGCCAACGACATTGCCGATGGCCGCACTCATGTCGTCGATGAAATTGCGGGCGCGGCGGGTGCGTTCGCGCAGCACATCATCGATGAGGATGTGCATGGGCGCCGCACCGGTGAGGGCGGCTTCGACGATCTGAGAGACCGCCAGCTCACTTTGCGCCGTGCGTTTGGCTTCGGCGGTGATGGCGTGCTGCAGGTCGCGGGTGAGCTGGGCGGCGGTCTGCTGGATGGCCTTGATGTCCGCTTTGGATGCCTCCACATGTTGGACGAAGGCCTTCGGCAGCGGAGAGCCCAGCAGAATATTTCGCGCGGCCTGATTCTGCACACGATATGGTGAGCCGGCGTTTGTCCGGAGCATTCTGGCCAGCCACTTGGGGGCGTCGCCGGAGTGGAACGGGTTGGCCTTGGCGAAATCGACCCGGATGGTAGCGTTGGGATTCGGCGCGGCGTTCCTGGCAGCGCGGGCGGCGAGGGCAAGGACGTCGCGGACTTCGTTGTCCAGAGCGGCGGAGCGGTTGAAGCGGCGAAAGACCTTGGCCAGCCAGTCTTTGACCAGTTGCCAGGCACGGCCCACCGTGGATTTGGGTGCGGGCAGTTTGTGAGGGTCCAGCGCTTCGGCATGGGCGGCCAGCCATTCCTGAGCCAGAGCGTCGCGGTCGCCCGAAAGTTCGGGATAGCGTTCGGTGATGGCCTGCAGTTCATCCGCCGGGATCTTGGTCACCAGCTTCGCCCACCGGCTGGCGAATGCGGGATCCGCCGCCAGCAACTGCTGCAGGCCGGCGTGGGCAATGCGCTCGTGGAGGATGACGCGGGCCACGGCGCGCCGCGGGCTTTCGCCATCGCGCAGGGTGACCTGGTCCAGGAAGACGGTGGTGCGGCCGGTGGCCGAATCGTGGAACGCCTCTGCGTCCTGCATGGCATCCCAGTCCTCGGGGTGGTAGTTTTCTTCCTCCCCGACCAGGTCGGCCCGGCTGCCGACGAACCTCACGCCGTCTGCAAGTCCGGGAACGGCCTGGTTGAGTAGCTTGGCGGCGTCTGCAGCTCCAGCGGCAGTGATGCCGGCACTGCGTCCAGTGGAAACTCCGGCTTTGGATCCAGACTGTCCAGAAGCGCCTGCAGCCTGGCCGCGTTCACCAGCCTGTAGCTGTCGCTTATCCACATCT
>JAGNEJ010000071.1 GCA_018003315.1 Verrucomicrobiales bacterium | reverse complement strand
AGCAGATGAGTACCCCAATGCGCCCAAAGCGGGTATCCCATGCCTTGAAGCCAAGGTCGCCAGGAGCAAAATAAAACTTTTCCATGAACTGAGGATCATCCGGAATGTGCATTTTCCGGTAAATGCCCAGTTGGCGTCCGTCCGCATCGATGATGGCGGCGGAGTTGTGGTACAGCCCCGGAGCCCGTTGTTCGAAAATCGGAACAATGAGCACCACGCCCAGATCTCCCGCCAGCTTCTGCAGGCGGCGCGTCGTCGGACCGGGAACCGGTTCAGCAAGGGAGAAATACGCGTGCTTTTGCGCCTGGCAGAAATACTGCGCGGCAAACAGCTCCTGCAGACAGATGATGTTGGCACCCTGCTTTGCAGCCTGGCGGATTTTCCCTTCCGTTCTGCGAAGGTTCGCCGCCACATCAGCCGTGCAGCGCATCTGGATCAGACCGATGCGGACCGTCGAGGATTGCTTCTTGGGGGCTTTTCTGGCCATGCACAGCGATTGGCATGGCTGGTGCCGGATTGCAAATGCGGAATGGCAGAATGCACGCAGCGACTCTGCCCCAGTTACGCGCCCATGCCCCGCAGTCCGGGGAAAATTCCAGCAGGGATGCCGCGCGGGAGTGGCTAGTCGCAGTGGTAGTAATGATGGCCGTAGTGGCCGTGACCATACCACGGATAACTGTAATGTCCGTGGTGGTGATGATAGGAATCGTGCACGGCGGCAGCACCGATCGCCAGCGCACCCACCGCGACGGCTGCCATGGCGGCCGTTTCCGCGTTGCGGTGCCACTGGGAATCAGCATAGTAGAGGCTGTCCATGCGGCGCTGGTATTCGCGATTGGAAATGCTGCCAGCGCGATAGGCATATTCCGTGGCCTGGATTTGCCCGGCGTAGGGTGACTGGCATGAGGAGGTGCCGAACAGCACGGTGCCAGCGAGTGCGAGCGAAACAAGTCGTTTCATTGGCGTTGCGGGTTGAGTTTCCGCGTGGAGTCACACGGCGGAACGACTGTAATCCGTCTGCAGGCAACTGGCAAGACGGCTGCGCACCATTCCGAAGGTAGCAATGCCGGCAAGAAAATTTGAATTATTGGAAATTCCAGATAAACTGGAATATGCTGGCGTTGATGTCCCGTTCCCTGATTGTTCGCTTCCTGGCCCGTCTGGCATGCAATCCCTACGTTTGGATTTTCCTGGCTGCTCTGGCAGCGCAAGGAGCCAGCCTGTGGTCGGACTTCTATCTGGACGACTATCTTTTTATTCTACAAGGGGACGGGACGACGCGGGTGCCATGGAGCATGGAATTTTTGGGAATGAAGTTCGGCAACGGCGTGAGCGGGGTGCAACCGGTGCAGGTGTCGTTCATGCAGGTGTTGTCCACACTGGCCTTCGACGGCATTTACTGGATGTTCGGTCCGTCACCGGTGGCCTTTCATGCAGCAAATCTCCTGGTGCACCTGGTCGCTGCCTGTCTGGTTTTTCGCACGGCCCGCTGCTTGCTGCGGCACTTTCCGCTGCTGGGAAGCGCGGAAAACAACCGTGTTGCCGCATTCTGTGCGGCGCTGATTTTTGCCGTGCACCCGCTGTGCACGGAGCCGGTCAACTACGCCAAGTGTCTGATGCTGCAGATGGTGGTCGCGTTTGGGCTTTGGCTGATCGAGCGGTTTCTCATCCAACTGGAACGCCCTAGCCCAGCCAATGCGGCATGGCTGGCCGTGGCTCTGGCAGGAACGCTGCTCTCCTATTTTCCTGGGGCCGTGGTCGCTTTCGGCGGCATGGGTTTGATCCTGGCGGGAAAATGGCGCGGACTGACGGGCCGGGCGGCACTGCGGCAGAAAACCGGTGCGCTGTTGGTGGCGGCGCTGGCGGCAGTCGCAGCAACGCCACTGTTAGGCGGCTGGGCAGCAAGGCAGTGGAACTACACCACGCTGGATCACCGGTGGAGTCATGTGCTGACGCAGGGACGCGTTTTCTGGATGTATCTGGAAAGGGTCATCCTCCCGGTGGACCTGTGCAGCGACCATTTCATCGCCTGGAGCCTTTCCGCGAGGGATCTTGCCGCCGCCCTGGCCACCGCGGGGGTGGTGCTGCTGACGGCGGGGGTGTTCGGCACGCTGGTGCTGGCGAAATCCGCACGGCTCCGTGCCTGGTCGCTGGTGGCAGCGCTGGCGTTGACGCCGCTGCTCTACCGGTTCCTCTACATCAACCATGAAGCGATGGTCGAATACCGCACGTATCCGGCCATGCCGTGGCTGTGCCTGCTGCTAGGCGCTGGCGCCGCCGTCCTGCTGGCGCGGCGTCGCCGGGTGGTGAACCTTGCCATGGCGGGCGCACTGGCCGTGCTGGCGCTGCTGTCCTGCGTCCGCTCGCAGGTCTGGCACGACCATTTTGCACATTGCGAGGACGTGCTCCGGCAGTACCCGCTGAACAACCGCGCCCGGGCGGAAATCATCACCCAGAGTTTCGGCAGCATGGACTGGGACCCGATCCCCCTGCTCGTGAAGGAAGCCCGGGCCGCCAAGGCGGAAACGGATGCCTTCAACCGCAGTCAGACCCGGCGAGCCTACAGCACCTATTTGTCAACGCTCCCGATGGTTTACATTGAACACTACCATGCCCGCTACCTTTCCGTAACCCAAGGTGCAGACGCCGGACTCAAACGCCTGGATGAAGCCATCGCCCTGCTGCAGGGAACGTCGGCCTTCGCCGCCTTTCGCGGCACGCCCCGGCAGGTCGTCGGCATCAAGCCGTTGACATTCGCACGCGAGGACATCGCCACCCACCGGGAGGAGCTGGACCGCTTTTCCAAAGCCTGGCGCGAAGCCAGGGAAAAGCAGGTGCGGAACTGAGGCAGTCCGTTTCCTGGTGGTGAGCCCAGGCGGCGTGTGTGCGAAAATGTTGCCAATCAGTGATTGCCAGCGGAAAACTCTGCTGACAGGATTGGTGCCTGTCGGTCGCCCCGCGACCCGCAGCCAATCATTTTGAATCAACGACCCAGAAAACCATGAGTTACGAGCTTGAAGGCACCATCAAGGCCATTTTCGACACCCAAACCTTTAGCAAAGGCTTCACCAAGCGGGAAGTCGTCGTCACCACCGCCAGCGACCGCTTTCCCCAGGACATCAAACTGGATTTTGTAAAAGACAAGGTCGGCCTGCTCGACCGCTTTCAGGCCGGACAGAAGGTCAAGGTGACGTTTGATCTGCGCGGCAGTGAATACAACGGCAAGTACTTCGTGAACCTGACGGCATGGCGCATCCACGCCGCGGATGAAACGGCGCAACCGGACGGCGGGGAAGAGCAGGCCCAGGGCGGCACCCGGCGGAGCTATCCGCCCCGCGGTTCAAACCAGGGCGGAGACGGCGGCTATCAAAACCAGCACCAGCGCCGCCAGGGAGGCGGAGGCTACCAGCAAGGCGGTCGGGAGCAGCCGCGCCGCCAGGAATCACGTCCGCAAAAGCCTCCGCAGGAGTTTGGTGAGGATGATTACGTGGAGGATGCCCCGCCGGGGTATCCGTTCTGATCCGCGCTTTGCGCCCCCGACTTCATGGCCGAACCACCTCACGAGAAGCCGGAACTGGCCATCGGCATCGTCACCGACTGCCAGTATGCGGATGTGGACACCCCGCCCAACTCCCGGCGGCGATATCGCCTGAGCCGACAAAAACTGGGCGAAGCGGTGGACTATTTCAATGGCATGGAGGACCTTTCCTTTGTGCTGCACCTCGGCGACATGATCGACCGGGATGTGCACAGTTACCAGAACGTGGTCCCCGTTTATCGCCGGTTGAAAATGCCGCACTATCAGGTCATCGGAAACCATGACTACACCATTGACGATGCTGCCAAGGCCGGCGTGCCCGGGTTGCTGGAAATGGAGCATCGCTACTACAGCGTGACGGCGGGGCGATGGCGGTTTGTGATCCTCGACGGAAACGAAGTCAGCCTGTTTTCCCATGCGAAAACAAGTTTGGAAACCGCCGCTGCCGCGCGGTATGCCAGGGCGTCAACCCGCAAACTGACGGAGTGGAGCGGGGGCATCGGGCAGGATCAACTCGCCTGGCTCCGCGTCCAACTGGATCAGGCGCGCCGTGAATCCAAGGTAGTTGTCCTCTGCTGCCATTACCCTGTTCTGCCCATTGGGCCGCATGCCCTGTGGAATGCGGAAGAAGTGCTGCAGCTGCTCCGCGAATTTCCCGGCAACATCGCCGCCTGGTTCAATGGCCACAATCACGACGGCGACTACACCGGACGCCATGGCATCCATTTCCTGAATTATCGCGGCATGGTTGAAACGGAGACCAATTGCTTTGCTCGGGTGGAATTTTTTCCTGACCGCATCCGTGTGATCGGGTTCGGTCGCGAGCCCAGCCGCGACCTGCGCCTGCCGGCTCCCGATGCCGCGCCGGAGAGCCTGAAAACAAAGCCCCGTCCGGGCAGGGCAGCCACCGCTCACGGATCGACTCCGCATTCCCCATGAGTGCGCAGGATTCACCGGAACAGCCCCATTGCTGGAGGCTGGTCAAGCGCGACGGGTGCCTTCGGCTGGAACTTTCCAGGGTGCGATTTCTTCTGCTTTGGCTAATGACCGTTGCGGTGGTGGTGCTGCTGGCCTGGCTGGTGGCGGTGCTTCCCACCAAGCACCGCAGCCGCGGGATTCGCCATGCCAGCAACTCCATCGCCCTCCTCGTCGGCATCGGAGCGGCGGTCCGGCTCCGCCGCCAATGGCAGCGTGAGCGTGCCGCTGGCATCTGCCTGCTGGAACTGGATGTCGCCCGTCAGCATTTGCGCCTTCCCCGCAACAGACTGGAAATTCCCTTCCATTCCGCCGTCTGGGCGTGGTGCACCGATGAATCCGCCACGGCGCCGACGGTATTCCTGACAAATTCCGGGGATGGCGAGACCCCGGTGAAGGTTTCCCTGCCCCTCGCAACGGCGCATGACTGCACCACACTGACGGAAGCCCTCGCAGATGCCGGCATTGGCAAATGCTCCTGGGATGCCGCCTGATCCCTTGATTTTCCTGCACTCCGGCGCTTTGTGCCTCCATGGCCATCAATGAACACTGGAACATCAAGGGGCGCGCCCATGAATGCAGCTACAGCGGGAGGCGCTTCGCAGAGGATGAGCTTTTCTACACCGCCCTGTTTGAGGACCCGCAGACGGGCGAACTGACCCGGAGGGATTTCTGCGCCGCGGCCTGGCAGGAACTTTCCGAATCCCTGCAGCCATTCTCATTCTGGCGCACCAAGTATGAACTCCCGCAGCACGACGCCCGACCGGAAATGGTGCAGAAGGAGACCGCGGAATCCCTGCTCCACCGGCTGGTGGAGGAGGACAATCCGCTCACGGAAAACACCCGCTTTGTGCTGGCGGTGATGCTTGAACGCAAAAAAACCCTTAAACAGACCGCCACCCGCGAGACGGAGGAAGCGGCATTTCTGATTTATGAACATGCCAGGACGGGCGAAGTGCTGATCATCCGCGATCCCGAACTCAAGCTCTGGGAACTCGAACCCGTGCAGCGTGAAGTGGCGCGCCTGCTCGGCGGCGATGCCGCCACGCCGGATGCGCCGGAACCCGCCGCACCCGCCGGAACTGTCTAACATTTCCACCGTGCGCCTCGCGCTTCTTTACCACCAGTTTGTCGTTCGGGGAGGTCTTGAGGGCTATCTGTGGGAATTCGCCAGCCGTCTGCGCGGACGGGGACATGAGCTGGTCCTGGTGGGTTCCCGCCTGGATGCGCGGTTCCGCAGTCTGGCCGCGGAAGTGCAGGTCATTCCGCCGCCGCCGGTTTCCTCCGCATGGCTGCTGGCCCGCTTTGCCCGGCGGTCCGCACGGCTGATTCGCGGGCTGCGGGCGGATGCAGTCCTGGGATTCGGACGCACGCATTGTCAGGACATTCACCGTGCCGGAGGCGGCTGTCATGCCGTTTATTCCCGCAGTCTCCCAATTCTGAAACGCTGGCGGTGCAAAAACCGGCTGGAGCTTTCCGTGGAGCGCAGGCTCTACACCGGTGGGGGCACCCGGCACTTTGTGGTGAATTCAACCATGGTGGCGCGAGAACTGCAGCGGGAATACCGCGTGCCGCCGGATGCCATTTCCGTCATTCACACCGGCGTGGATGCCGACCACTGGCACCCTGCGGCGGATGACGTGGAAAAAGGCGAACTTCGGCGGAAACTGTCACCGGCAACGCCGATGGAAATGCCCGTCTGGCTGTTCGTGTCGCTCGACCACCGCCGCAAAGGCCTCGCCAGCCTGCTGCAGGCGGCCTGTGAAGTGCCCGGTGCGGAAATCTGGATCGTGGGCGCACCGCTGGACCGCGGCTGGTGGAAATGCATTGATTCCCTGGGGTTGCGCAGCCGTGTGCGCGCTTTTGGCCGCCAGGAGGATCTTCGTGCGTTTTACCAGGCGGCGGATCTCTTTGTGCATCCCACCGCGTATGACGCCTGCGCCAACACCGTCCTGCAGTCCATGGCCAGCGGACTCCCGGGCATCATTTCAGAGCGCGACGGTGCCGCGGAATTCATCCGCGAACGCCAGAATGGATTCCTCCTGACAAATCCTGACAACCCGCGGGAACTCGCCGCACGGCTGCGCGAGGCCGCCGCCTGCAACCTGCCGACCCTCGGCAGGGGGGCTCGTGCCTCCATGCTGCCATTGAACTGGGACGCCCACATGGATGCGTGGATGGAACTGATTCAACGCACCGCGGTTTCCCGCGGTCCGGGTTGATTCGGCTTGGCGCAGTGCCGACACTGGCTGTGGCTGCTGGGCAGCGACTCCACCCGCATGAGCACCGGCGCGTCCAGCACGCAGGAAAGCGCCCCGATTTCATCCCGCGCCTGCTTCATGTCACCGAACGGAGCTTCGTGCAGCATGAGCATCAGGTCCGCCTCCCGCGTCGCCTCGACCTCCGGCTGAACGATGGAGGAAATGCCGATGCGGTGACTGGCCAGCACGGCGGCGACTTTGGCGATGACTCCGGGAACATCCTCCACCCGCAGCCGCAGGTAGTAACTGGAAACGGTGTCGTTCACCGGCTGGCAGTGACCGTAGCGTCCATGCGGCACGAATCCGTTGGCACCGGCTTCCGTCATCCGGTTTTCGGCGGCATCCGCCAGATCGCTGATGACGGAACTGGAGGTGGCATCCTGTCCCGCGCCGGAACCATAGAACAGCGTCTCGCCAACAATGTCTCCATAAACCGCCACCGCGTTGAAGACTCCGTTCACATGGGCGAGAATGTGGTGGCGCGGCACTAGCGAAGGCTGGACGCGCACTTCCACCCGGTTGCTGGCATCAAGCCGGATTACGGCCAGCAGTTTGATGTGACAGCCCATGGAACGGGCAAATTTCAGATCGGCAGGGGTGATTTTTTCGATGCCTTCGACACAGATTTCATCCGGACGCACCCAGTGCCCGTAACTCAGCCATGCAAGGATGATCGCCTTGTGTCCGGCATCCCACCCGTTGACGTCCAGCGTCGGATCTGCCTCCGCATACCCCGCCTGCTGCGCCTCCGCCAGGGCCTGTTCATAGCTGAGCCCCGCGTCGGACATCCTTGTCAGGATGAAATTGGTGGTGCCGTTGATGATCCCGTAGATGGCGCGGATGTGGTTGCCGATGAGCGCCTCCCGCACTGCCTTGATGATGGGAATGCCGCCGGCCACAGCCGCCTCGAAATACAGCGGCACGTTGTGCACCGCTGCCAGTTCCACCAGTTCAAAGCCGTGTTCTGCCAGCAGCGCCTTGTTGCCGGTGACCACGGTTTTGCCCGCCAGAATGGCGGCTTTTACCAGGTCGTAGGCGTCGGTGGTGCCGCCGATGAGTTCCACAATGATGGGAAGCCCGGGGTCCGCGACCAACTCCCGCCAGTCACCGGTGAGCAGTTCGGCCGGCACGTCCACGTCGCGCGATTTGTCAGGATTCTTCACCGCAATCCGGGCTACCTGGATGTTCACCCGGACCCGGTCCCACAGGAGATCCGCATTTTTCAGCAGGTTTTTGTAAACACCCGCACCCACATTTCCAAGGCCGGCCAGTCCGACCCTGACAACTTTATCACCGTTTGCGTTCGACATGTCAGGCTTCCTTGCTGGGTTCGATTTTTGGAAACAGGGGGCGGCCTTCACCCAGCCGGTGTCCGGCGGGCAGCAGGCCCCAGCGCAGATCGGCCAGGGTCATGCCGACGGCTGGCGACCAGCCCAGCTGGGCCTGGATTCCGCGGGCGGCATTGGGAATGACGGGGGAGATAAGCACGGAACAATGCGCAAGGGTTTCCGCCAGGTGCCGGATGACGGCAGCGACCTGCGGCGCATTGGCCGGGTCCTTGGCAAGCTGGAACGGTTTTGTTGTCTGAATGAATCCGTTGGCTGCCGCCAGCACTTCCCAGATGGCGGCCAGCGCCCGGTGAATCTGGTAGCCCGGCAGTTCGGCCGCCACCTTTCCGGGCAGCGCCTCGACCGCCGCGCGCAGGGCTGCGCAATGCCCGTCATCAAAGGCGCTTTCCAGCAGCACCCCGCCCAGGTAGCGGTGGGCCATGTTCAAGGTGCGGTTGAGCAGGTTGCCCAGCACGTCCGCAAGGTCCTTGTTGTAGCGGGTGATGACCCGCAGCTCGCTCATGTCGCTGTCGCCGCCGGTGGCAATGTCGCTCAGCAGATAATAGCGCAGCCCGTCCACGCCCACGGCATCGGCGATGTCGTGGGGGTTGATTACATTTCCCAGGGTCTTGCTCATTTTTTCACCGCGCACATTCCACCAGCCGTGGACCAGGATTTTGGGCATCTGGTCGTCCGTCAGGCCGATGGCATGCAGCATGATGAGCCAGTAAATGCCGTGTGCCGGTACCAGGATGTCTTTGCCAATGATGTGGGCGTCGCAGGGCCAGAGGGTTTCAAAATCCGGCAGGGCGGCCCCGGTTTCCTTGCGAAACCCGGCAAAGCTGATGTAGTTTGTCAGGGCGTCGAACCAGACATAGGTCACGAAGTCAGGATCAAACGGCAGTTCAATGCCCCAGTGCAGCCGGTTTTTGGGTCGTGAAATGCACAGGTCGATGCCGCGGGAATCCTCTACTGCGTTGCGCAGTTGCTGGAGGCGGCTGTCAGGAAATACCGTGTCAGGATGCGCGTCCAGGAAGGCCAGCAGCCAGTCCACGTGATCGCTCAGTCGGAAATAGTAATTTTCCTCCTCGCGCTCCTCCACCTGTCCCCATTCACTGCCGAACGCTCCGTCCGGTCCCCGGTCCTTGTCTCCCAGAAACTGTTCCTGCCGCACGCTGTACCAGCCTTTGGTCGCCCGTTTGTAGATTTGTCCGGCGTCGAAAAGCTGCTGGAGCATCGACTGCACCACTCGTTTGTGAACCTCCTCCGTGGTGGCCGCCCACCCGTCGTGGCAGACTTCCAGGCGGTGCCAGAGGTCGCGGAACGTTTCGGTGATGCCCGCCACGAATTCCTGCGGCGACACTCCCGCCTTTTCCGCCGACTGCTGCACCTTCTGCCCGTGCTGGTCCACTCCGGTCAAAAAATAAACCTCGCGTCCCAGCAGCCGATAGTAGCGCGCAATCGCGTCCGCCAGGACCTTCTCATAGGCATGGCCAATATGCGGCGGGGCATTGGTGTAATCAATCGCTGTGGTGATGTAAAACGGCTTGGTCATGGGGAATTGGGGAGGCTGAACATAGGTGGCTTGCCCCGGAGGGAAAGCGGGAAAAGTAAGCACTCCGGCGGTCCGCTTCCACCGGGTGCTGGGGCTCGCATGGCCGAGCGTTGTCCCCAGCCGGGCCGATTCCTGCCGCGCGTCAGAGCACGCCTTTGCGCCGCAGGCTGTCCTCCAGTGCTCGCTCCATCAACGCGGCGGCCAGGGGTTCTGTCGCCGCGTCCAGGGCTGCGTTGGCTGCCTTCAGCGCGGCGAGTCCGCCACCGGCCAAGGCTGCCTGCACGGATTGGGCGCAGCATTGAATCTGCTGGCGTTCGCCGTCGGAAACCAGATCGCCTGCCTGTTGCAGGGCGGTTTCGATTGCCTTGAGGAGTTCCTCCGCCTTCAGGGTGGCTTCCGTCCGCTGCCGTGCCGCCATGTCTGCAAAGGCATGTTCCACGCTTTCAGACACCATTTGTTCAACCCGGGCATCGTCCACCGCGACGGCCGCCGAGCGGATTTCCAGGACCTTGTCGGTCTGCGTCGCAGTGTCGCGGGCCAGGACCTGCAGAATTCCGTCGGCATCAATGGAAAACTGGACTCCCACCCGGGCGCTTCCGCGGGGACCCGGCGAAAAGTCGATTTGAAACTGGCCCAGCTCCCAGTTGTCCCGCGCCAGTTCCCGCTCGCCCTGGAGAACGCGCAGCAGCATGGATGGCTGGTTGTCCACGGCATTGGTGAACATTTCACCAGCCTTGCAGGGAATGGTGGTGTTGCGTGGGAGGATCACGTTCATCAGGCCGCCGAAGGTTTCGATGCCGAGGGAGAGCGGCGTGACATCCAGCAGCGTCATTCGGCGAAAGGCGCCGCTCAACATGCCGCCTTGAATGACGGCCCCCAGTGCCACCGCCTCGTCCGGGTGCTGTGCGGTGTTCGGCTCGCGCCCGAAAATTTGACCGACCATCTCCCGGACCAGGGGAATGCGCGTGCTGCCTCCTACGAGGATGATTTCATCCATTTCCTCCGCCCGCAGCCTTGCGTCTGCCAGGGCCTGCAGGCAATGGCGGCGGGTGCGCTCGAGCAGCGGCTGGATCAGTCGCTCGAATTCCTGCCGTGTCAGGGGGCGTTCAAAATGGCGTCCGCCATCCAGGAAGGGAATGGCAATCACGGTTTCCTCCGCGAACGACAGCGCGTGTTTTGCCGCCACTGCCGCCTCCCAAAGCCGTCCGGCGGCTCCAGCCGGCGCTGACTGGTTAGGAAATGCCTCGTGCATCAGCATTTCCAGCAGCAGTTGGTCGAAGTCATCCCCCCCCAGCCGGGTGTCACCGTGGGTGGCCAGCACCTGGAAGATGCCCTCGTTGAGTTCCAGAATGGAAAGGTCGAAGGTGCCGCCGCCCAGGTCGTAAACGGCGATTTTTGATTTCTCATCCAGGCGTTCCAATCCGTAGGCCAACGCTGCCGCTGTTGGTTCGTTGAGGATGCGCTCCACCGTGAACCCAGCCAGTTCCCCCGCCTTCCGGGTGGCCTGGCGTTGCGCATCGTTGAAGTAGGCTGGAACGGTGATGACTGCGCGGCTGACGGCGCGTTCCAGCCGGCATTCCGCGATGTGTTTGAGCCTGCGAAGAATCAAGGCGCTGACTTCTTCGGGAAGCAGCGGTTGTTCGCCGGCCTGCACCCGCCATTTCCCGTCGGCTCCCGCCACCACGGGCATTCCGGTTTCCTGCGGTGGGTCGCCGGTGCGGCCTCCCATGAGCCGCTTGATGGACAGAATGGTTCGCAGGGGATCGGTGCTGCGCAGCCGCAGTGCCGCGGCGCCAATCACCGGCTCGCCCCCACGGGGAAAATGCACGGCGGACGGGGTCAGGCGGCTGTTGTCTTCATCCGCCAGCAGAATCGGAAATCCGGCATCCACAACACCAATCAGGGAGTGGGTCGTTCCGAGGTCGATGCCGACGATGTCCTGGGGGAATGGTTCCATGAAGCGGCTGGCAGGACCGTTTTCGAAAATTTGTCAGGCGGATTTCACCGCCGCCACCAGGGGACGCACAAACGCGTCGAGGCGGGCCGACAGATCCGCCGACTGGCCGTGGCGTTCGATGATCCTGACGATCGCGCTACCGACCACCACTCCGTCTGCTGCCCGGGCTACCGCTGCCGCCTGTTGCGGAGTTGAAATGCCAAAACCGACACAGACCGGCACCGGACTGGCGGCCTTGATGGCGGCGGCCTGCTCCTCCAAGTTTGCTGCCAGACTCTGCTGCTCGCCGGTCACGCCTTCCCGCGAGATGTAGTAAAGAAATCCCTCGCCCAGTGCTGCGATTTCCTTCGCTCGTTCCGGCGGCGTGGTGGGGGCAATGAGCCGGATGCGCTGCAACTCCGCCATGCGGGGCAGTTCGCGGTTGCAGGCCTGCTCATCGGGCGGCAGGTCCAGCAGCAGGATGCCATCGGCACCCGCTTCCGCAGCCTTGCGGTGAAATTCCTCAAACCCATGCGCATAAACCGGGTTGAGGTAGGTGAACAGCACCAGTGGCACTTGCGAATGCTGCCGGATGCGGCGGATCAGTTCGATGACTCCCAGCACCGTCGCGCCGCCATCCAGGGCGCGTTGTGCCGCCATTTGATTCACCACGCCATCGGCCAGCGGATCGGAAAACGGCACTCCCAATTCGATGACGTCCACGCCGCATGCTTCCAAGGTGCGCACGATTTCCACCGTGCGTTCCAGCGTGGGGTCCCCGGCGCACACATAGGCGATGAAAGCTTTTTTTCCTGCGGCGCGAAGGTTCGCAAAGGCGGCGTCGATTCGGTTCATGGCCAGCCATCCGTAGGGAATGCCCGGCGATGCGCAAGCGAAACTCTGGCATGAGGACCGCCTGATTGGATGCGGCTCGATGTGGGTGCGAGGGAAGAGGCGTGAATCTTTGCGCGACGGTTCCGGTAAATGGGTGTAACCATTTCACATCCCTGCAATCATGAAACGCTTTCTCATGGCCGTTTTCCTGCTCTTGCCCGCTGCCGCGCAGCAGGCGCCTGTTCCCCAGGCGAGGCCAGCACCCTTGCGCCCGACCGGTGAAGAGCGCGGACCACAGCCGGGCCAGCGCCGTCCGCAGGGGCCGGGCATGATGCCGGAAGGACCGTGGAATCAGAATCTCCGGCAGGCTGTGCTGGGCGTGAATGGCAAAGTCGAGTCGCAGGGATTCTTCCTCCAGTCCGGCGGCGTGGCGCATCTGGTGCAGGACGCAAAGGGGCGGCTCATTGCGGTGTTCCAATGGTTCCCGCAGGGGGAGCGCGAGTTGTTCGACCAGGTGGCGCTCAGCATTTCCAGCGATGGCGGCAAGGCGTGGACCACGCCGCGCAAGATCATCATTGCCGGTCTCCCGGAATCCATGCGCCGCCCCTACGATCCCACTCTGGCCGTCGTGGACGAAGGCCGGTTGCGGCTCTACTTTACCTCGCACGAACAACCCGCCGACTCGCAACCTTCCGCCATCTACTCTGCCCTTTCCACCGATGGCGGCGACTCCTGGACTTTTGAGCCGGGCAAACGCTTCGCGGTGGAAGGCGCGCAACTACAGGACTGTGCCGTGGTGAGGCTCGCGGGAACCTGGCATCTGCTCTGCCCGCTCCCGCGCGGTGCGGGAGCCATGCACGCCACTTCCGCCGACGGACTAACTTTTTCCTCCGGTGACAAAATTGCCCCGGAACCGGGGTGGAGCTGGATCGGCAACCTCACCGCCACCGGCGACAAACTGCATTTCTGGGTGGGCGCCAGGGACAGCATCCTGCGCCTGGAATCCAGCGACGGGGTAAAGTGGTCGAATTCCGCAGAAATAAGCCTCCGCGGCATGGACCCCGGCGTGCTGCCGCTGCCGGATGGCAGAACCCTGCTCATCTACACCGGCCCGCCCGCCATGCACCAACCCCGCCCTGGCTATCCGCAACCAGGCGGCCCCGCTGCGCCGCCGCCTCGCGAGCCGGATGTGGAATTGAAACGCGACCCGCCGCCCGCCAAATGAACGCATCCACTGGAGCCGACGGCGCATCGCCGCATCAACGCACCGCAGGACATTGGCGGCGGAGTCAGTGGTGCGGTGCTTTTATGATGATGGCGCCAACATGCCGCCACTCCCACTGACATGAGTTCCGACGACGCACGGCATGGTTCCTTCTTCACCACGCGGTGGAGCATGATCCTGCGTGCCCGCGACGAAGACGCGCCCGGCTCGGCTGCCGCCCTGGAACGGCTATGTCGGGGCTACTGGTTTCCGCTCTATGCCTTTCTGCGCCGCCAGGGTTGCCCGCCGGAGGATGCCCAGGATGCCGTGCAGGAGTTCTTCTCACAGCTCATTCAGAAGGACAAACTCCAGGGTGTGGTGCCGGAGCGCGGCAAGTTCCGTTCGTTTCTGATGATGGCGGTGAAGAACGTGTGGCTGCAAAGCCTGGAGAAGGCCCGCGCCCAAAAACGCGGCGGTCGTGCGGTCACCTTTTCGCTTGATGCCCTGGAGCCCGAGGCCCGCTACGCCGCCGAGCCGCCGGATGCCGCGGAATCGCCGGAGCAAACCTGTGACCGTCGCTGGGCCGAGGCCATGGTGGAGCAGGTGCTGGTGCGCCTGGAGGAGGAAATGACCGCCGCAGGCCACGCCGGACGCTGGCGCCTGCTGCGGCGCTTTTTGCAAAGTGACCGTGACTTGTCAGGATTGCCGGAGATCGCCGCGCAGCTCGGCATGACGGAACCGGGCGTGAAGTCCGCCATCCTCCGCCTGCGCAAGCGCCAGGCGCAGGTCTTCCGCGAGGAGGTGGAGCGCACCGTTGGCAGTCCGGAGGAGGCCGATGAAGAGATGCGCCACCTGCTGGGCATCCTTTCCGCATGAGTGCTGCGGAGATGTGTCCTGACTGCGGCGGACCGCTGAATGCGCGCACCGGCATGTGTGCCCGCTGTTTCATGGCAAAAGCCGCAGACTTCCATGAGGACACCGTGGAGTCGCTGCTGACGGATCAGACGGATCACTCCGATCCGCCCGCCCGCCTCGCCGACTACGACCTCCTGGAAATCATCGGCCGCGGCGGCATGGGCGTCATCTGGCGTGCCAGGCAGCGCAGCCTGGGGCGCGAGGTCGCGCTGAAGCTCCTGCCGCATTCGGATCACAGTTCACCGGAAGTGCTTGCGCGTTTCCGTGGGGAGGCCTGGGCTGCCGCGCGGCTGGACCATCCGGGCATCGTTCCGGTGCTGGAGGTGGGCGGAGCGGACGGGCAGCCTTTCATTGCCATGAAACTGGCGGATGGCGGCTCGCTTTCCGAGCGGTTGAAATCCGAGCGTCCGCCGCTGCGGGAGGCCGCCGTCATGCTCGCAGCCGTGGCCCGGGCCGTGCAGCACGCGCATGAACGCGGCGTGCTGCATCGCGACCTCAAGCCGGCAAACATTCTTTTCGGCGGGCGCAGCGAGCCGATGGTCGCAGACTTCGGCCTCGCGCGTCTGCTGGATGCGGACACGGACCTCACGCGCAGCGGCACGGTGATGGGATCGCCCGGCTACCTCGCACCGGAGCAGGCGGGCGGCGACACTGCGGGCATCACGGTAGCCACCGATGTGTGGGGCCTTGGAGCCGTGCTCTACACTGTGCTCACCGGCAGCCCGCCATTTCACGAAGCCTCAGCCATCGAAACGGTGCGCGCGGTGCTGGAGCGCGATCCCGTCCCCCCCTCACAACTCCATGCCGGGCTGCCGCGCGACCTGGAAATCATCTGCCTCCGGGCCCTGGCGAAAGCGCCATCGCGCCGCTATGCCAGTGCCGCGGCTTTGGCCGATGATCTTGATGCCTGGCTTGCGGGCCGTCCCATCAGCGCCCGGGCCGCAGGCCCGCTGGAGCGCGCGGGCAAGTGGATGCGCCGGCATCCCGCGTGGACCGCCTTCACCGCGCTGAGCACCGCCGGCGCTGCGCTGGTCATTGCGCAGAGCATCCGCCACGCGGCGGAAATGCAGCACCAGCGGGACGCAGCAGTTTTGTCAGACCAAAGGGCGCAACTCAGCGCCGCCGCCGCCACCGCCGCGCAGCGCCGTGCCTTGGATCAGGCGTTCGCCGCCGACCTCGCCGGCAGCGCCGCTGCGCTCGACGCCGGTCAGCCGTCCCAGGCGAAACGCCTGCTCCGGGCTTGGGAAGCCGCGCCCGACGGCGTGGACCGCCGCGGTTTTTCCTGGCGCTGGCTCATGCAGCGCGCCCAGGGCGACCCCTGCGAAATCATCCCCGGCTCCGGAACTCCTGTCGCCACCCTGACATTTACGCCCGACGGCACGCGCCTGCTTTTGCTTTACGAGGACGGGAGTGCCGAACTCCGCGATCGCCGCGGCGGCAAAGTGCTGCGTGCTTTTCCCTCGCCGCAGCCGGTGTCCACCAGGGCCGGCGGGCAGGTTCATCTGGCATCGCGGGCACGGGCCGCCGTTTCGCACGACGGACGCTGGCTGGCGTGGTTCACCGCTCAACTCGGAGTCGTCACCCTCTGCGACGCAGAGTCCGGGGCGACGGTGGAACTGCCGCACTTGCTCTCCGGTCTGGCATTTTCCCGCGGCGACGATGGTGCCGCGCGCCTGCTCATGGTGGAGCGGGAAACTGAGCCGGGAACCATGCCCGGGGGAGTCGCGCTGGTGACCCTGCGCCACGACGGCGATTCCTGGCAGGAGGAACACCGCTGGAGTGCCGGTGGCATGGTCAATGCGTTCGAGCCGGAAGCGGCCCGTCTGCTCAGCGTGCCGGCAGACCGCCGGCAGTCAGTGGAACTGTGGGACCTCGCGGCACAGCAGCGCCTGCGCGGCATCGCCATGGGAGCAATGACGCTCCAGGTGGCAATCGCACCGGACGGAAAGCACGGTGCCGTTTCCGTGCAGGCCGACGCCGGCCCCACGGTGCGTCTCATCGATTTGAATGATGCTCGCCTTCTGGCCGAGTGGACCGAACACGCCGCACCGGTCGTTGGCCTAACATTTTCTCCCGATGGCAACACGCTGGCCAGCATCAGCGCCGATTTTACCGCGCGGCTCTACGATGTGGCCGCGCGCAAAAGCCTCGGTGCGCGCCGCGGGCATGCGGAGGCGTTGCTGGCCGCAGCCTTCTCACCCGACAGCCAGACGCTGGCCACGGCGGCACGCGACGGCGAGGTGCGCCTGTGGCCGGTGGCGGAAAATGCAGCATCCGCCGCCACCGAGCCGGACATCAGCCCTGGCGGGGCGCTGGTGATTTCTCCTGACGGAAAATTTTTCGCCGGCCAGCTGCGTCCGCACGCCCCGTTGGAGATTCCGCAGCCGTCCACTGATCCAGGTCCCGGCGCAGACCAGCCCGCCATCTTCCCTGCTGACGGCAGTGCCACGCCGAAACTGCTGCCGCTGCCCGGCGGGCAGGCGCTGGCCTTCCACCGCGACGCACTGCTCACGCTCTCCGCGCCGCCCGACCGCCGCGGCACCGTCCTCACATGGTGGGACGCAGCCGACGGCACGCGCCGCACGGCCCTTCGCATTGGCCTTGGACGCATGGATGCACATGCCGCAGTGCTCAGTGCCGACGGCAGTTTTTTCGCCGGGGCCAACTCCGACGGCCTGCTCGCCGTCTATGACCTTCGTGCGAAAAAGCGCGTGGCCCAGCGCAAGTTCAACACCAGTGATCGCAGCCGACTTGAGGGCGGAGTCGCTCTGGCGTTTGCTTTCTCGCCCGATGGCCGACGGCTCGCCATTGCCGGATTGCCGCTCGGAGAGGCCCGGATCCTTGATGCCGCCACGCTGGAAACACTAGCCACCCTCGCCGGCTATGACAGCCCGCGGGCCTGCCTCGCGTGGTCGCATGACGGGACGCTCGTCGCCGCCGGCGCGCAGCGGCATCAGATACAACTCTGGTCCGCCGCCAGCGGTGCTCCTGCGCAGACGCTGACTGGTCACACCGGCGTCATTGCGCGCCTCGCCTTCGCACCGGATGGATGCACGCTGGCGAGCGCCGCCTTCGACGACACGGTGAAGCTCTGGCATTTCCCCACCGCCCGCGAAACTGCCACCGCGGCCACGCACTGCGACCCCGCCACCCTGCAAATCACCGAAGACGGCTGCACGGTCATCGCCCGCACCCGCAGCGGAGAAATCGTGCGAATCACCGCCGGCAGGCGGGGGGAGTGAAAAAAAATTCACCGCGGCGAATCTTTCCGCCGCGACTTCGATGGACGGGAGTGTGCGCAATCCGCGCCAAGAACCACCAACGCATCCATCATCATGAAAACCACACTGATTCTTCTGCTCATCACCGCCTTTACCGTTCGCGCTGGGATTGTTTCCGATCCGCTCGGTCTCGTCAGCGACCCGCTGGGAATGGAAAGCGACCCGTTCGGCATTGCCGGGCCGCCGGTCAACCAGGGCATTGCCACCGACGCGCTGGGCCTCCAGGGCGGCACGCTTTACTACCGCGCCGCACCCGGTGCCGTGAACACGGTCACGGTGACGACACAAAACGGCCGCGTTGTGCTCACCGATGCCACCGCCCCGCTGCCGCCCTGCCTGCCCATCCCAGGGCTGGTGCGCCCGAATCCTCACACAATCTCCCTGCCCGCGGCCTGCGTGGGGGCGGTGAGTGCAGACCTCGGCGACGGCAACGATGCGTTCCATGCCGTCGGATTCCCTGGCTCCGTGCTCATTGCCGGCGGCCTGGGCAATGACACCATCGTCGGCGGCGGGGACGCCGATTTCCTCCACGGAAACGATGGCGATGACACTCTCTGGGGCGGCGGCGGAACCGATGAAATCTGCGGCGGCAACGGCAACGACAGCATTGTTGGCGGTGGCGATGCTGACTTTTTGCACGGAAACGATGGCGATGACACTCTCTGGGGTGGCGGCGGAACCGATGAAATCTGCGGCGGAAACGGCAACGACAGCCTCTACGGCGACACCATCCCTGACGAATCAATCACCGGTGACGCAGGCAACGATTGCATCATTGTCACCAGCACCAACATTTGCGGCGGCATGGACGACGACCAATTGATCTTGCCATTCCTCCACGGAGGTGCCGGACAGGACCTGCTCAGCATCGAGGGCCGCGGCGTGTCCCCGGCCCGGGAAGCCGAACTCCTGCAACTGTTGCCGCCGTTCAGCATCGAAATCCTGGAAATCGCCGCAGAATAATCCCACGCTGCACCAACCGCCGCCAGCGCCATCACCGCCCAGCCGAACGCACCACCGCATTCAACAGCAAAGGCGACCCGAGAGCACTCTCCGCCATTCGGCTGACTCCCACCGCGGGGTCAGCCGATTGGCGCTGCCATGGTCAGCACCATTTTCAGCCCCGTTTCAATCACAGGGCAGGCAAACCGGCGACCGGTGCGGACGCTTCGGAGACGCCGAATTCCTAACGTCATCTCGCGGGTGTTGCCGGGTTTCAGATGGTCCGGTCATTTCCGCCATCCACCGGGATTTGGGCTCCGGTGGTTTTGGCAAAGATGTTGCCGGCCATGGCGCAGACCATGCGGCCGATGTCCGCGCTTTTGATTTCAGTCTTCATGAGGTTGCGCGTTTTGTATTCCTCCACGGTGATGCCGTAGCGCTGGGCGCTTTTGGCGAGGGCTTCCGGGGTCCAGAGTTCGGTGTCGAAAACGGCATCAGGGTGGATGATGTTGACGCGGACGCCGTGAGGGGCGAGTTCGAGGGCGGCGACGCGAACGAGCTGGGTGACGGCGGCCTTGGCGCAGGAATAGCTGCCGGCACCGGCTCCGGGGGCTTTGACGTTGCGGCTGCCGACGAAGATGGCAGTTGGTTCCACGCCGAGTTTGAGGAAGGGTACGCAGCTTTGCAGCAGGCGCATGTGGCTGGTGAGGTTCACCTCCATGCTTTTGGCCCAGTTGGCGGGGTCCATGTCCTCGAAGCTGGCACCGGCGGTGAAGATGCCGGCATTGCTCACGAGGATGTCAATTCCGCCGAAGGTGCGCACCACGTTTTCCACCTCCCGCTGCACGCTGGCGTAGTCGGTAAGGTTGATGACGACACCGGAGAGGCCGTCGTGTCCTGACAAACGTTGCGGTGTTTCCGGATTTAGATCCATGCCAACGACTACGGCACCCTGTGCGTTGAGGGCGAGGGCGATGGCCCGTCCAATTCCGGCGGCGGCGCCGGTGACGATGGCCACTTTGCCCTGCAGCGGTTTGGGTGCGGGGATTTTCCGGAGTTTTGCCTGTTCGAGTTCCCAGTATTCGATTTCAAAGAGGTCCTTCTCCGGCAGGGCGTTCCAACCGCCTGCGGCTTCCGCCTGCTGAATGGTGCGCAGCGTGTGCTGGGCAATGTCGTTGATGATGCGCGCCTCGGTCAGGCTGGCGCCGAACGCGGCAATACCCTGTCCGGGCAGCACCGCCCAGCGCGGCGCGGGGTCGAGCATGGTTTGGCCGCTCTGGTGGCGCAGGAAATACTCCGCATAGGCCGCGGCGTAGCGGGCGACGGCGTCGCCGGTGTCGAGAATGGCCGGGATGCGCTTGGTGCGGATGCAGTGGTCCGGGGTCAGGGTGCCGCGGGTGGCCAGGGCGGAGACGTCGGTGCGGCTGGCAAATCCAGCGGCAGCGCCGCTGAAATCCGCCAGAGCGATGCAGGCCTGACCGCGGTGCTGGCTGACAGCCCGGCGGTGGGCGGCGATCTGGCGCAGCGCGGCGTTGTCTGCATGGAATGCAGCCGTTTTCAAGCAGGCCGGGCCGCCGCCGCGCTGATGCAGTGCGGTTTCTGCTTCACTGACCAGCCGAATCATCCGCTCGTAGCTTTCCTTTGCGGTGGCGCCGAATGTAAAAATGCCGTGCTGCAGGAGGATGAGGCCCTCCAGATTTTCCCAATCGGCACCCGCAGTGAGGCGGGCGATGGTTTTGGCCAGCAGAAAACCCGGCATGACATAGGGAATGACCACCACCCGGCGGCCATACACCTCGCGCACAGCAGCAGCACCATCGGGAAGATTTGTCAGGGCCACGACGGCGTTGGCATGGGTATGGTCCACGAATTTCGGTGCGATGACTGCATGGACGATGGCCTCGATGCTCGGCGTTGGCGCATCGGGGCTGGTCATGGCTCTGCGCAGCTGGCGCACCATGTCGGAGTCACTGAGGGTTTCCAGCGCACCCAGGCGCAGGGCAGTCTGGAGCCGGACGGGGGAGAAGCCCGCAGCGGAAATGGTGGCGAGATCGCCGCCGCTGCCCTTGATGTGGAGAATTTCCTCGATCTCTCCGAAGAAATTTTTCTCGCGGGTTTTCACGGAGGTGTTGCCGCCTCCATGCAGGACGATCTGCGGTTCGCGGCCCAGCAGGCGGGAGGTGAAGACCCGCTGTTGCAGGTCGGAATCGGCGAAGGTGGCGGCTTCGGTGTCGGTCCAGAGGCTTTGCATGTTGAAATCGATAGGCAGGGAAAGGTCCGCATTCAACGGCAGGGTGAATGGAAATCAAGGACGCAGGGGCGGGGCGCAATTCGGGCTTTGCAGCGGCCCGGTCATCGCTACCCTGCCGTCATGGCCCACTCACTCGACCTGCTGCTTGATTTCTTGCGCTTTCCCAGCGTCTCCACCGATCCCGCCCACGCCGCCGACGTGGGGCACTGCGCGGAATGGCTGGCGGCCCGGTGCCGCGAATCCGGCCTGACGGCGACCGTGCATGAAACGCGGCGTCATCCGGTGGTGCTGGCAAACAACAAGCATCGCCCGGGCCGACCCACGGTGATGATTTACGGCCATTACGACGTGCAGCCGGTGGATCCAGTGGCGTTGTGGACCTCACCGCCGTTCGAGCCGCGCATTGAACAGGGCGTCATCTTCGCCCGCGGGGCTACTGACAACAAAGGCCAGTTGATGGCCCATTTGTGCGGCGTGGCGGAAATCCTGGAAAAACACGGCGACCTTCCGGTGAATCTCACCTTTCTGTTCGAGGGGGAGGAGGAGATTGGCAGCCCTAACCTGGCTCCATTTCTGGAACAGCACCGTCAGGAACTGGCTTGTGATGTCATTGCCATTTCCGATACCGGCATGGTTGGCCCTGACATTCCCACCTTCACCTATGGTCTGCGGGGGATTGCCTGCATGGAAGTGGTCCTGTCCGGTCCTGCCGTGGACCTGCATTCCGGGATCTTTGGCGGCACCGTGGCCAATCCTGCCACCATGATCGCACGGCTGGTGGCCACGCTGCACGATGCCCAGGGCCGCGTGGCCATCGAGGGTTTTTACGATGCGGTCCGCCCGCTGCAGGCGTGGGAGCGGGAGGCCTGGGCGCAGCTTCCCGGCGAAGCGGAGACCCGAGTGTTGACCGGAGTGCCCAGCCTGTGGGGCGAGCCGGGCTACACTGACGCCGAGCGGCGCTGGGCGCGTCCGACTGCGGAGGTCAACGGCATTGGCGGCGGCTACCAGGGAGAGGGGTCCAAGACAGTCATTCCCAGCCGGGCGTTTGCCAAGCTTTCCTTCAGGCTGGTCCCGGACCAGAAGCCGGAGGAAATTCAGCAGCGCGTGGTCGCGCACTTGCAGCGTCACGCACCGCCAGGAGTGACCCTGGATGTCAAGGTTGGCCACAGCGGCCAGCCGTATGCGATGGACCCGCATGGCCGCTATGGAAAGGCTGCGCAAAAGGCGCTCCAACGGACGTTTCCCAAGCCGGTGGCGCTCATTCGGGAAGGCGGCAGCATTCCCATCGTGCAGAGCTTCCGCGACATTCTGGGCGTCGAAACCCTGCTGCTGGGCCTGGCACTGCCGGACTGTCAGGCGCATGCGCCCAACGAGAATTTTCCCATCGCGAATTTCGAGGGCGGCCAGGTCCTCAACCGGCATCTGCTGGAGGAACTCGCTGCCTGTTAGGGATCGCGGCCGACTGTGAATGCGGTTGCATTCCCTCTGGCCGTGCAGAGAATGACCGCTTGATCCGCCGTATTTTCGCATTTCCCATTTCATGAACTGTCCAATTCCGTTGAGGCTGCTGCTGGCCCTTCCGCTTCTGCTGGTTCCGCTTTCCTGTGGTGACAAGCCCAAAGCGGGGGCCAAAACGAAGGAAGAGGACCTGCCTCCGGCACTGAAGGCGGCGAACCGGCTTTCGCTGGCTCGTTCTCCTTTCCTCCGGCGGCATGGTGCGGACCCGGTGGACTGGCATGAATGGGGACCGGAGGCCTTCAAGCAGGCAAAGGCGGAAAACAAAATGGTCATGGTCTGCGTCGGCTACAGTTCCTGTCCGTGGACGCTGCGGATGCAGAGGGAATCCTACTCCACCCAGGAAATCGCCAACATGATCAACAGGCATTTCATTCCCATCCTGGTGGACCGCGAAGACCAGCCGGACGTGAACAACACCTTTCTGCGCTATACGTTTCTGGCGACTGGCCGGAGCGGCTGGCCGCTGCACATCTGGCTGACTCCGGACGGCCTGCCCGTGCATACCGCCATTTATCTGCCAAGGAAGCGATCGGACAATTCGGCGTCGCTGGAGGCAACCCTGGACCATGTCACTGACAACTGGCTGAGCGATTCGGCTTACATCAACCGGGAGGCGGTGCGGCGTTTTGACTACTACAAGGAAAAGGTGAAGAAGCTGTCCGAGGGAGATGGCAGGAGCGTGCTGAACCGCGACACTTTGGATATGGCCTACGACAAGCTCGCTGCGGTGTTCGATCCAAGAAACGGCAGTTTTTCCGGCGCTCCCAAATTTCACCAGGCCCCGGCACTGGATTATCTGCTGGAATATGCATCGCTGAAGAAAGCCGATGGGTTCGGACGTTCGGACCGGGCGTTGAAAATGGTGGAACTGACAGTGGACCGGTTCCACCGCGGTGCCTTGCAGGACCACCTTTCCGGGGGGTTCCACCGCTATTGCATCGATGCGGAGTGGTCCGTGCCCCAGTTTGAAAAAATGCTCTACGACCAGGCGATCCTGGCCAGCCTGCTGCTAAAGCTGGGCAGCGTGACGGGAAAGGAGTCCTACAGCCAATCTGCCAGACAGGCGCTGGTGTACATGATGGAGGAGCTGAGCCATCCGGAGGGCGGATTTTATGCGTCTGAACATTCCTACAGCCCGCAGCAGGCTGGCGGCACCAACCTGGAGGATGGCGTGGAAGGCGGCTACTATCTGTGGAAAAAAGCGGAAGTGGATCAACTGCTGGGCGGAAAAATGGCGGCATTGGTGGACGCCTATTACGGATTGGATGATTCCGGGAATCTGCCGATTGAAAGCCTGCAACTGCAACAGACCCGATTTCGCGGTCTGAACATTTTGCGCGAAGTCAGACCCATCGAGGATGCGGCCGCCAGCGTGGGGATGCCCGTGGAGGAGGCCCGCAACCTGCTCGCCCAAGCACGAACCAAAATGCTGGAGACTCGCCGGTTGCGTCCGCGACCGCCGCGGGATGAAAAAATCCTGCCGGGATGGAATGGGCTGGCGGTGTCCGCCTTCGCCCTTGGCGGGGCCATGCTGCACGACCCGGTCCTTGTGCAGCGGGCGGAAAAAGCAGCGGGATTTCTGGTGAAGTTCTTCACGGATCCGACCAGCAACCGCCCGCGCTATGCGGAGGACTATGCCCTGCTCATCCAGGGCTGGCTGGACCTTTATGAAGTCACCGGGGATGTCCGGTGGCTTTCCGCTGCCGTGGCGCAGCAGAAGCGCATGGACGCGGAACTCTGGGACAATGCCGGCGGCGGCTACTGGGACGGACCGGAAGACCCAAATCTGTTCATGCGCATGAAATCCAGCGACGAAGCCGGCGAATTTGCCCCCAACGCCGTCGCGGCGTTGAACCTGGTGCGGCTTGCCCGCACGCTGGGCGACGAGGACTACACCCAGCGCTGCCTGAAGCTGTTCAATGCCTTCGCAGGTGAAACTGCCGCCCTGCCGCAGGGAGAGCGCACTCCGTCCGGACCGGCCACCCATGTGCGGCTCCTGGGTGCCTACGACCATTTTTCCCGAACCGGCTGGCAGTTCGTGTTGGCGGGCGATCCCGCAGCCCCCGGCTGGAAAGAATTGCAGCAGACGGTTGCCGCCCACTTCCGTCCCAATTCTGTTGCCTTTTACCTCGACGGAAAGGACAGCGGAGCACTCCTGGTCAACGCGCAGCCCGGGCTTGCCAAACTCATGCCCCAGGACGGCCGCCCCATCCTGCACTGCTGCAAACAGTTCGCTTCCGAAAAATCCTTCACGGATCCTGCGGAACTTCGGAAATTTCTGGACGAGACCTATTGAGCCGCAGTGCCGTCACGCCTGCGTTCTGGAAACAAGCACATCCCGCACCAGTTCTGTGGCAGCAGCATTGTCGCTGGAGACCAGACTGACCCACACCGCGCCATTTTCCCGCCGGATGATGTGCATGGAACGCACATTGATGCTGGCGGAGGAAAACCGCCGGGCCACCGCAGCCAGCGCCCCCGGCCGGTCCTCCAAGCGGATGACCAGGGCATCCTCGCTGATCGCCTGGAATCCTTCGTCGCGCAGCGCCCGCAGTGCTTCATCGTAGCGGTCCACCACCAGGTGAATGACGGCGGTGCTGCCTTCCGTGTCTGCGTCGAGGTCCTCGATGTTGATGTCCCGGGCGGCGAGCAGTTCGGCGATCTGCGCCATTTCTCCCGGCTGGTCCCTGGTGATGACGATGATTTGTTTCATGACGAGTCCATTCAGGTGCGGCAGGCATCGAGTGCGTCGCGGAAGTCGCGCACAAACGCATCCACCACTGCCCGGGTGACATGGGGCATGGTGATGATGTGGCCGATTGTTTTATGGGGTGCGATGACCCATTTGTGGAAAATGGCAGGCGGAGGTTTCGGAAAGACCACGGTTACGGAATTCGGGTTGCGCCAGGCGGCGATGCCCTGTGCGTTCAGTTGCTCCACCGCATATTGTGCCACGGCAAGGCATTCGGTGACGAGCTTCCGGAACCCCGCGAATCCCAGCTTGCGAAAGGCCATCCAGAGCACCAGCGGAGTGAAGGCATTGCGACTGCCGGAAATCGTGGTGTCCAGAACGCCGACATATTCCACACTGCGGGCGATGCGGTCCACATGGGACTTTCTTGCCAGTGCGATGCCGCAGGGCAACGGTGAACCGACCATCTTGTGGCCGCTGATGGAAATGCTGTCGGCACCGTGGGCGAAATTCCACGGCTGGGGTTCGTCCACAAAGGGGAGAATCATGCCGCTGAGCGCCGCGTCCGCATGAACGTAGAACTGCTGGATCGCCAGTTCCTTCATGATGGAGGTGATGCATTGCAGGTTGTCCACCGCACCTTTCATCGTGGTGCCGATGTTGGCGAAGACGATCGGCGGGGCATCGCGGTGCAGTCGGATGGTTTCCAGCAGGTCTTCGTAGTCGATCTCCCCGTTTTCCTGGGCGCGGATCATGATGTTGCGGGTGTGCTGAAGCCGGAGAATTTTCGCGACGCTGTAGTGGGTCTCCTCAGAAAAATACACCACGCCGTCGGGGTGCAGTTCCCTGGCCAGGTAGAGGCCGTACATGTTCCCCTCCGTTCCTCCGTTGGTTACGTAGCCCCAATAGTTGTCTGTCGGGGCGGCCGTCAGGGTCGCGAATTCCGCAACGACCTCCCGTTCGAAGTCATGGGTGTTCTGCGCATAGTTGGACCCGGCGAAGGGATCGCCGACGTTGTTGAGCGAAAACTCGAGAAAACGGAAGAGTTCGCGGCAATCGAAAACCTGATTGCACGGGTATCCAACCGACGTGGCCTGCAGCGCGCGCAACCGTTCATGCAGCGCATCCAGTCTCTGGCGATCCGTGGGCGGCAGGCTCATGCTGGGGGAAATTGACCTTTTCGGGAAAACGAGGAAGTAAAACGCCCAAACAGAAACCAGTCAGAAGCGTCCCTAGGCAGAGGGTGCCGGCGGCGGAGGGCAGGCGAATTCATGCCCGAAACGTATCAGGAATTCCGACATTTTACACAAGTTTGAACAGGTCTCATGGCGCGGCAACTCTCCCAGTTCCTCGCGCCTGACATCGTCCTTTTGTCGTTCCCGGAATCGGGTAGGAGGCGGGGTTACCCCCGCCGTCCTCCCACACCACCGGACGTGCGGTTCCGCATCCGGCGGTTGAGTGATGAGTTGGTGTTCATGAGTCGGTTTGACGTTGATAACGTTGGATGACTT
>JAGNEJ010000127.1 GCA_018003315.1 Verrucomicrobiales bacterium | reverse complement strand
GCCGGATAGCCCTTCTCCGGTGCCGGAGAAACGGTTTTCCCCTCGGAAATGTGCAGACCGCAGACATCCTCCGGCCGGCCTTCCTTCGAAACCACCGGGGAATAAGGCGCGGCGTTGATCGCGGCCTGCAAATGGTTGGCTTTGAGGAACGAAGTGGTTTTTGCACCGTCGGTTTCGCCATCCCTTCCGCCGTTGTCAGGGGTGGCCAGGAAGGAGATGCCCTTTGCCTGCAGGTCGATTTTCAAGGCCACGCCGCGGATCGGTCGGGGGGAGGTGAGCGCGAAGGAGGTCCGGCTGACTCCTTGAAAAATCGGCTCCCACTGGAGTCGGGGAAAAGGTGGGTTAGCCGCTTCCTGCGCTGCGGCGGGCACGGCGAAACAGGCGGACATGCATGTTAGGAACAGCCGGAGGGAACGGAACAGTGGAATCATGGCGGTGTGGCAGAGTGGGGGGGATTCAAACAGATTCAAGCACCTACCGGAGCGTATTTTTCCAGGATGGGCGGAAGTTTTCTGGCCGCGCATCCGCGGTGGCTCAGGGAGTGCTTCACGGACGCGGGAAGCTGTCCGAAGGTTTCACCATAGCCGTCGGGAATGAACAGGGAGTCATAGCCAAATCCGCCCTGGCCCTGTTCTTCATTTCCCAGAATGCCTTCGACGGTTCCGTCACAGGAACCAAGGATTTCCCCGCCCCGGGCCACCACCAGGACGCAGCGAAACCGACCCCGTCGGGCCGGTCCACGCGCTCCGGCCGCCGCGAGTGCGGCGAGCAGTTTCGCCCGGTTGTCGGCGTCCGTCGCCGCAGGACCGGCGTAGCGGGCGGAAGTGACTCCGGGCGCTCCATTCAGGGCGTCCACCTCCAGTCCAGAGTCGTCCGCCACCACCAGGAATCCAGGGCCGAGCGCCCGGCTGGCGGAAAGCGCCTTGGTCGCGGCATTTTCGGCAAAGGTTGTTCCGGTTTCCTCCGGGATGGGCAGTTCCGGATGGTCCCGGAGGTCTTCCACCTGCCAGGCTGTCCCTAGCAAATCTCGGAACTCCTGCGTTTTGTGGGCATTACCGGTGGCGATGACGATTTTCCGTGGTGGGGATTCAGTGGGCATGGGGGGGAGGAAATTCAGTTTCTTTTGTCTGGAAAGCAGCTACAGGGTGGCCACCCGCAGCCTTCCGGCTGGCGGCTGTCATTTCACATAACACCTCCCCAGCGCATGAGCCACTCAGAATCCCAGCGTTACCGTGCCTTTCTCCTGTTCGGCGCTCCCGGCAGCGGCAAGGGCACCCAGGGCGCCATTCTTGGACGCATTCCCCGGTTCATTCATTTCGCCTGCGGCGATGTCTTCCGGGCGCTCGATACCCGCACGCCGCTGGGACAGAAATTCGTCGAATATTCCAGCCGTGGCGAACTGGTGCCCGATGACCTGACCGTCCAGTTGTGGAAGGCCAACATCCACAGCCGTCAGGACAGCCACCAGTTCAAGCCGGACATTGATTTTCTGGTGCTCGACGGCATTCCCCGCAGCGTGGAGCAGGCCCGGCTGCTGGAGCAGCACATCGAGGTCCTCCAGGTGTTCCACCTTTCCTGCCCGAACCGCCAGGAACTCTACCGACGCCTGCGCAAACGTGCCCTCAAAGACAACCGCCTCGACGACGCCAGCGACGAAGTCATCGAACACCGCCTGCGCACCTACGAGGAGGAGTCCAAACCCCTGCTCGCTTATTACCCAAAGGAACTCATCACGAACATCGACGCCTCACGTCATCCCGCCGTGGTCTTCCACACCATGCTCACCGAAATCATCAACCTGCCGGCATGGCTGCAGCTTTCCGAGGTGATTTACTGAGCGGTGAAAATCCGCCGACACTCCGGCGCTCACCGTCCTGACAACTGCCGCGCCTGTTTCTCGAAGCGGCTTTGCAGGGCTCCGCAAACCTGCTCGCAGAGCTTGGGGATGGTCTCATCGGCGATGCAGCAGATGCTCGACAATCCTTCCCGCCGCCGGCCGACCATCCCCGCATCGACAAGGGCCTGCACATGACGCGACACGTTCGCCTGCGTCAGTCCGGTGGCTGTCACCAGGTCGCTGATGTTCTTTTCTCCCTGCTCCAGGGCGCGCAGGATTTTTAGGCGGCTCGGCTCGCCCAGGGTGCGAAACCACGCGGCGATCACTTCTAGGGCGCCTTCACTCAGCGGAAGGTTCTTTTTTGAGGACATCATTCTGCTTGCAACGTTTGAAATTGTGAACGACTATATGCGCATTGAATCATTTAGCCAAACACTTGTTTATTTATCCCGGTCGCGGTCCGCTTGTCCAAGGACTTTTTCCAGGCATCCGGCTTTCGGATGCTGAAGCGCGTTTTTCCCTGACATCTCCGAATCCAGACATCCAAAACAACCCAATGCTGAAATGAACACCATCCTGTCCACCATTCTCACCGTCGCCATCACTGCCGCCATCGGCGCCGGGCTGGGGCATCTCACCGCGTGTTCGGACGGTGGGTGAGGACTCCTGTCCGGCTGGAAGCGCGGCCTGCTCCTCGGAACCATTGTCGGGTTGATCCTGGCATTCCGCGGAAAGGCCTAGCCTCCGGCTCCGCTTTTCGGTCGAAAAGCGGTTCATCATTGATCCCATTTTGCCATGCGCAGCACCCGATGACCCTGACGACTTCTCCGCATTCCCATGCCCCACGGCAGCCACGGCGCATTCTGCGAGCCGCGAGGACGCTGTTTGGCTGTCTGTTCACCGCCCTGACGTCATGCCAGGAAAAAGCCCCGCCCGGCCACAATGCGACGCCGTTGCCCGCCGTGTCGGTGAAGACCGTGCAGGTGGTGGCTGGGGAATACCCTGCCGTGGAGGAGGTGATGGGAACGGTCCGACCCAGGCTGCGATCCCGCATTGAGGCCAAGCTCAGCGGGCGCATCGAGCAAATGCTGGCGGTGCCGGGTGAGGCGGTGAAGCAGGGGGATTTGCTGGTGCTGCTCTCCGTGCAGGAAGTGCAGGCCCAGGTGGACCAGGCCAGGGCGGTGCTGGATCAGGCGGAACGCGACGTGCAGCGGTTTGTCACGCTGGTTCAGCAGAAGGCGGTATCCCAGCAGGAATACGAAGCGGCGGAAAGTCGGCGGCGCGTGGCCGTGGCCGGTCTGGCTGCAGCAGAAACCATGATGGGGTATGCCAGAATCACCGCTCCGTTCGATGGAGTCGTCACGCGCAAACACGCCGACGTGGGAGACCTGGCCATGCCCGGAAAACCGCTGGCGGAACTGGAAGCGCCCGGCACCCTGCGTTTCGAAGCGGATGTTCCGGAAGCGAGCATCGGGCACATCAAGGCGGGAGCCGTTTTGGCAGTGCGCATTTCCTCGTTCCCGAAAAGCATCGCAGCAACCATCAGTGAAATTGCTCCAGTGGCCGATGCCGTCAGCCGCACCTATCTGGTGAAACTCGACCTTCCCGCGATGGAATCGCTGCGCGCCGGTCAGTTTGGTCGGCTGGCCGTTCCCGTGGGGACCAGCCGGGTGCTGCGGGTGCCGGATTCCGCCGTGGTGCAGCGGGGCCAGATGGAGATGCTCTTTGTGGTGGAAAGCGCAACGGCCCGCCTCCGTCTGGTCCGCACCGGAAAGCGTCCGGACGGACAGGTGGAAATTCTGTCAGGCCTAACCGCCGGAGAGACCGTGATCACTGAAGGAGTTTCCAGCCTGAAGGATGGAACCCCGGTGAAATGACGTGCAACCAGCCGTGAACGCTTCCCCCCAGTTTGGCCTTGCCGGGCGAGTCGCCAAGGCCTTCATCAACTCGCATCTGACGCCGTTGCTGGTGATCGCCGCCGTGCTGCTCGGTGCGGCATCGGTGATCCTCCTGCCGCGCGAGGAGGAACCGCAGATCAAGGTGCCGATGATCGATGTCATGGCCTCCATGCCCGGATTTTCCGCCAAGGAAGTCGAGGAGCGGGCCACGCGGCCCATGGAACAACTGCTCTGGGAAGTGCCCGGCGTGGAGTATGTCTATTCCACCTCGCGGGAAAGCGAATCGCTGGTGGTGGTGCGCTTCAAGGTGGGGGCGGAACCGGAAGAGAGTCTGGTCAAAGTGGCGGAAAAATTGCGCGCCAATTTCGACCGCATACCGCATGGCGTTTCCTTTCCGCTGATCAAGCCGAGATCGATTGATGACGTGCCGATTCTGGCGCTGACGCTCCACGGTGCCGCGCATGACCACCTGACCCTGCGGCGGCTCACCGCCCAGGTGGAGGAATTCGTCAAACAGGTGCCGGACGTGGCGGAAACCACCGTCATCGGCGGAGCCCGGCGGCAAGTGCGCATCCTGCTCGATCCCGTGAAGCTGGCCTCGCGCAACCTCAGCCCGGTGGGGATCATTCCGATGCTGCAGCAGGGCAACCGTCAATACCATTCCGGCGGCCTCACCGCGGCCAATGAGGAAGTGGTCGTGGAAACAGGCGCCTTTCTGCGCAGTGCGGAAGAAGTGGGCGGCATTGTGGCGGGCGTTTTCCAGGGACGGCCCGTTTATCTCCGGGAGGTGGCGGAGGTGGTGGACGGTGCTGAAGAACCGGCGAACTATGTGTTTTTTGGCGACCAGTCACGCGAGGAACCCGCGGTAACCCTGAGCATCGCCAAGCGCCCCGGAGCCAACGCCATCCGCGTGGCGCAGGAGGTGCTGCGGAAGGTGGAACGGCTCAAAGGGCATCTGATCCCGCAGGAAATCGCCGTGTCCGTCACCAGAAATTACGGCGAAACCGCCGCGGAGAAATCCAACGAACTGCTCTGGCACATGGGACTGGCGGTTGTTAGCGTTGCCGTGCTCATCTGGTTGACGCTGGGGTGGCGGGAGTCGGGCATTGTCGCCGTGGCCATTCCGGCCACGCTCGCTCTGACGCTGCTGGTCTTTCATCTCTACGGCTTCACGCTGAACCGCATCACGCTCTTTGCCCTCATTTTCAGCATCGGCATTCTGGTGGACGACGCCATTGTCGTCGTGGAAAACATCGCCCGGCATTTCCGCCTGCCGGAAAACAAGGATCGAAACTGGGCGGCGATTGCCGTGGAGGCGGTGAGCGAGGTGGGCAATCCCACGATTCTGGCCACCGTTGCCGTCATCGCCGCCGTGCTTCCCATGGCCTTTGTCGGCGGACTGATGGGGCCTTACATGCGCCCGATTCCCATTGGCGCCAGCGCTGCCATGGTCTGGTCGCTGGCCATCGCCTTCATGGTTACGCCTTGGGCATCCGTCCGCATGCTGCGCTGGCGTCGGAAATCCAGCAACGCAACCGCAGCGGCAGAGGGTGGCGTGCCGGCAATATCCGGTCACGGTGGCAGCCAGCGGGAGGATTTCTTTACGCGGACCTACCGCTGGCTCATGGCACCCCTGCTGGCCCACCGGGGCTGGCGCTGGGGATTTCTGGTCGGCATCACCGGGTTGCTGCTGGCCTCCATGGCGGCGGTGGGACTGGGCTGGGTGAAGGTGAAAATGCTGCCCTTCGACAACAAGAGCGAATTTCAGGTCATCCTCAACATGCCGGAAGGCTCCTCGCTCGAACACACCACTCAGGCCGCTAGGGAGATCGCCGCCTCCATCCGGCAGGAAGCGGAGGTGACTGACTATCAAATCTACGCCGGAATCGCCGCGCCGTTCAATTTCAATGGTCTGGTGCGCCACTACTATCTGCGGCGGGGAGCGGCCAGCGCGGACATTCAAGTCAATCTCCTGCCCAAGCACAAACGCGCCGCGCAGAGCCATGAAATCGTCAAGCGCATCCGCCCAGCCGTGGCGGAGATCGCCAAAAAGTTCGGAGCCCGGGTGGCACTTGCGGAAGTGCCGCCTGGTCCGCCGGTCTTGCAGACGCTCGTGGCGGAAATCTACGGGCCGGACGAATCGCACCGCCAGGCGCTGGCGGAAAAAGTACGTGGCATCTTTGAATCGACTCCGGGCGTGGTGGATGTGGACTGGTATCTGGAAGCGGACCAGCCAAAAACCCGCTTCCTGGTGGATCGTGAAAAGGCGGCGCTGCACGGCATCAGTGCGGAAACCATCGCCCGAACGCTGCGCCTTGCTGTGGCTGGAGAAAGCGTGGACCTCCTGCACGTTCCCAATGAAAAGGAGGACATCAACCTGGTGCTGCAGCTTCCCCGCTCCGCCCGCACCACTCCGGAGGAACTGCTCGCGCTGCGGGTGCGCCCGGGTGATGGAAATGCCCTTCCTGAACCCGGTGCGGAAAGCACCGCTGCGCTGGTTCCCATGCGGGAACTCGTCAGACAGGTGGACGGCATCGCTGACAAAAGCCTCTACCGCAAGAATCTCATGCCCGTCGTCTATGTCCTGGGTGACGTGGCCGGCGTGGTGGAGAGTCCGGTTTACGCCATTCTGAAAATGAATGAACGGCTGCGCCAGATCGACACCCGCAGTCTCGGCGGCAGCGGTGCAGCGTTGCAAATCCACAATGCCACCCAGCCGTTTTCTGATCTGGAACCTTCCATGAAATGGGACGGGGAATGGCACATCACCATCGAGGTGTTTCGCGATCTCGGGCTGGCCTTTGCCGCCTGTCTCGTTGTCATCTACGTGCTCATGGTCGGCTGGTTCCGCTCATTTGTGACGCCGCTGATCGTCATGGCTGCCATTCCCTTTTCCCTCATCGGCATCCTGCCCGCCCACGGAATCATGGGGGCTTTTTTCACCGCCACTTCCATGATCGGATTCATGGCCGGGGCGGGCATCGTCGTCCGCAATTCCATCATTCTGGTGGACTTTATCGAACAACGCCTGCGGGAAGGCCACAGCCTGGCCGATGCCGTGGTCGATGCCGGAGCGGTGCGCTTCCGCCCGATGCTGCTGACTGCCATGGCCGTGGTGGTCGGCGCGGCAGTCATCCTCGCAGACCCGATTTTTCAGGGACTGGCCATTGCGTTGATGGCGGGTGAAATCGCCTCATTGCTCATTTCCCGCATGGCCGTTCCGGTGATGTATTTCATGCTCAACGCCCCAGGGAAACAGCAGCAAATTGGGCCGGTGCCAGGCGAGTCATCCAGCGCCCCTCGGCAGGAGTGAAATTTTCCCGCCGGGCATCCCATGAAGCCAGACGCAATCCGTCAGGCTGAGGTCGCCGAACTTCTCCATCACGCAACGCCCCTGCGGCGGCGCAGGAGGGCCAGGAGGACGACCCCGCCCGTGAGCAAAGCGCCCGAGGGCTCGGGAATGTAAGTGAGGGCGATGTCGTTGCGGTGCACGCCGTCTCCGTCGGTGACGTAGGAAATCTGCCAGCTGTCTGAAGGATCGGTGAGCCAGCCGGTGTCGGTGACGGGGAAAAGGGCACCTTCCGGCAGGCCGACAAATTCACCGGTGACGGGGTCGATGCCATCATTGAGCCACAGGTAGTAGGTGTCTCCGCTGGCTGGGATGTAGCCGCTGATGAGATCGATCTTGAGCGTGGCGACACTGGCACCGAGGTTGATGGTGCCGTCGGTCACGAGCTGGTCGTGACCAAAGCCGCGGGTCAGACCGCCGATTTCGAAGGCGTAGGTGCCGCCGTTGGTGGTGACGTTGCCGGTGCCCAGGATGCCGGGGCTGCTACCGGGAGCGACGGTGCCGCCGGCATTGAGGGTGAGACTGCCGATGCGTCCGGTGAACTGGCCGTCGCCGCCGCCGGCCAGGGTGCCACCGGCATTTACGGTAAAAGCGCTGCCACGGATGGCTCCGTTCACTTCGAGAATGCCGCCGTTGATGTTGGTGGCTCCGGTGTAGGTGTTATAAATGCCTTCCACGGCATGGGCACCGATCACCTGGCGCCCGCTGCCGACTTTCGTGAGGCCGATCTGACCGCTGCCGTTGTCAATGAAGCCGCTGAAGTTTCCGTCCGTGTCGCCGCTGCCAACAACGAGCGTCTGAAGGGCGGCGACGTTGCGGGTGATGCGCCCGGTGCCGTTAAGCCCGGCGATGGTTTCGGTGCTGGTTGCGATGCCCGCGAGCTGGAAGGTGGCTCCCCAGCCCACGTTGACGCTGGTGAGGTCGGGGATGACTTCACCGGCAGCGGCGACGCTGGCCTGAAGCACGGTGCCTGCTCCGGAGATGGTGAGGTCGCCGCTGAAGTCGCTGGCGGTGTCCTCCCAGGTGACGCGTCCGCCACCGTCCACGGTGACTGCGCCGGGGGTGCCGGTGATCTGGGAGACCACGGCGAGCCGGTCGTGACCCGGTTGGCTGCGGAAGGTGGTGGGACGGTCCAGGGTGAGCGTGCTGGTGAGGTTCCCCAGGGCGGCGGCGTTGCCGGGATTGTAGATCCCCGAGACGCCGATGACGGCGGTTCCGGCTCCCGCGGCGACGGTGACATTGTTGGTGATGTCCGCGCTGTTGCGCAGGTAGAGTCCCACATCATTGCCGGCGGCGAGAGTGATGGGTCCGGTGCCGAAGGCCGTGTTGTGTTCTGACCAATGAGGTCGCCGTTTTGCACGGTGGTGCCGCCAGCGTGGGCGTTGGCGGCGGTGAGAAGAAGATTGCCGGCACCGTCTTTGACGACGGCTCCGGTGCCGGTGATGACGCGGTTGAAGACCTGATAGTCGGAGCGGTTGAAGGCGAGGGTCCCGTTGTTGGTGACGTTGCCGGTGCCACCGAGAACGCCAGTGGTTCCGCCGGTGCCGACGATGACGGTGCCGGCGTTGATGGTGGTGGTGCCGGTGTAGTCGTTGTCCGTGTCGAGAATGACGGTGCCGGTGCCGTTGAAGGTCACGCCGCCGCTGCCGGAGATGCGCCCGGCTCCGTTGAGGGTGTAGGTGAGCAGGCTGTTGTTGAAGACCGTGGCCATCGGCATGTGGGCGCGGTTGAGCGTCACGGTGGAGCTGCCGGTGGCGGTGTCGTCAAAGGTGACGTTGTCCAGGTGCATGTATGTGTTGCTGGGCACCTTCCAGTTGGTGGTGGCATTGAGGTCCCATACCGGGCCGAGGGTTCCATCCCAGACGAGGTTGCGGTTGGCCCCGCCGGTGACCGAAAGGACGACGTCATTGACCGTGCCGGGTAATAGTCCGCCACCCGCAGCGACGGCGAAGGTATAGCCGGAGTTGGCGGCTTCCGGGGAAAGGCCAGGCAGACCCACGGTGGTGACACGCGCTGCGTTTTGGAAGCCGACGTAGTTGTTGCCGATGGT
>JAGNEJ010000070.1 GCA_018003315.1 Verrucomicrobiales bacterium | reverse complement strand
CCACCTCGGCGTGGCGCGATTTCAGCGCCAACGGCACGCCGTTTTTCAATGCCGCAGGCAATCTTCGCTATTGGAAGGATTCCTTCACCTACAATGGCAATGATGCACTCGAAGTGCTGTTGAACTTCACCCGGCAGGATGTATTCGGGGTCATTGGCTCCGACCCCGGCTCCTCGTGGACCGGCAGCGGCGTCTCCACCGCGAATCAGAACATCGCCCTGCGGGGAAACATCGCCACCGGCAGTCAGGGCTTCACCGACCCTTCCAGCCGTTTCCTGACCGTCAGTTCCGGCGATGCCCTGGACGGATTCGGGCTGCCTCCCGTTGTGAACGATCCCTATCTGGACTGGATCCAGGCTGCGGGTCTGGGAGGCTCCCACACAGCACCGCTGGAAGATGCGGACGGCGACGGACGACGCAATCTCCTGGAGTATGCACTGCTGCTGAATCCCGCGAACGCTGACGGCAGTGAAATCTGGCTAATGTCACCGCCACCCGGAGCAGTTTTTTCCCTGCGCCGCCGCATGGATGAACCCGGACTCAGAACCATCCTTCGTTCATCGATGGACCTGCAAACATGGACCCCGCAGATTCCTGCAAACATGGTCAGTCATGGGGATGGCACCGAAACCATTTCCACCAGTCCCTCACCGAATCCCCGCCAGTTCTTCCGACTGGAAGTGCGGCGCGAATGAACTGCCGACGGAGATGGAATGGCACCAGCGGACCACCAGGCAGATGATCAGGCCACGGCGCTCAATTTTTCAGGCACTGCTCTGGGTGGCGGCGCTGGCGGCACTCGTTTTTCTGTGGCTTCGCGAGCAGCATTCCCGGCCCGTTGGCACGGCTTCGGCACTGCCGCAGGGCTGGGTGCAACTGGAAAACTGCCGCTTGGTGGAGGACCGGAACAACGATGGCGACAGCTTTTCCCTGGCGCATGAGGGAGGCACGAACACGTTCCGCTTATACTTCGTCGATTGCCCGGAAAAGGAATGGCGCCGCGACAACGCGCGGAGAATCGCCGACCAGGCGCGCTATTTTGGATTCGATTCTCCGGACCAGGCTCCGTTAGTAGGACAGGCGGCCCGTGAGTTTGCGCTGCAGCGGCTGCAGCAGCCCTGCACTGTGCTGACGCGATGGGAAAAAGTTTACGAGAGCAGGCGTTTTTACGCGCAGGTCCTGGTGCAAACGCCCGATGGCAGCCGGAGAGATCTCGCGGAATTGCTGGTCGAAAGCGGCCTGTGCAGGCTTCATACCAAGGGCGCGGATCTTCCTAACGGCATTTCCGCAGTCAATTTTCAACGCCATCTGCGAAAAATCGAACACGCTGCCCGCGAAGCGCGCGCAGGTGCGTGGAAGCGCTGAAATGCCCATCCAGCAAGGCTTCGCGCGTCTTCACTCACATGGTCCACCATCAGTCTTCCGTAAATTTTGACACTGCTTGAGTGGTCACTTGCTGAAAAAATTCACAAATCATTGATTATTTTGTTGACGATACTACGCGGCTAGTAGTATTCATCCCCACGCCAATCGAAATCGCGCCGCACTTCTGATGAGCGGCAAGCATGACACTCGCGCAACCAACCAATCTTGAACTGCAAGCCCTTTCCGTACTTTGGGCGCTGGGTTCGGCATCCGTTCGCGAAGTCTGGCAGAGCTTCCCGGATGGCAAGGAACGCGCCTACACAACGGTTCTGACCGTCTTACAAAACCTTGAACGAAAAGGTCTGGTCCGTAAAAAAAATCAAGGTCGCCAAAACATCTACATCCCCACACGAACCAAAGGGCCAATGCTGCGGCCATTCCTGAAGAATCTCGTGGAGCATGTCTTCCACGGACAGGCTGCGGAATTGATCTCACAGGTGCTGCAGGAAGTACGCCTGTCAGCAGGGGAAGTGAAAGCCGTCGCCAAACTGCTGGCTCAGCGTCGGGCTGAGCTGGTGGGAGGCGCGAAACCAAAAAACAAAACCAATAAAAAGGAGACCATAACCATGGCCGCTAAAAAGAAAGCAGCGAAGAAAGCCCCGGCTAAGAAGGCCGGCAAAAAGAAGGCCGCGAAGAAGAAGGCACCCGCCAAGAAAGTCGCGACCAAGAAACCCGCCGCCAAAAAATCCGCCGCCAAAGGCAAGAAGAAGTAGTCAGCGGTTTCTTGAAGCCTGCCCGTGACAGGGCGGGCCACCTTCGACCAGAACCCATTGCCGTTATACTTCGAACGGCACGAAGAGCCCGGGAGGCGAATGCTTCCCGGGCTTTTTCGTGCAATGATTCCTCAGGTTTCCTCCCGCATCTGTCGGCGCTGCCGACGAAAGGGGAGATCCAACAAGAAGAACAGGCCCAGCGCCAACCCCTCCAGCGTGGCGAGATACCATGGCCAGGAACCCATGAGATCCAGAAGGCTCGCTTGGTCGGGCTTGCGGCAGGTGTACCCGTAGTTGCTGCCCAGCAGGGCATTGACCCCGCCGGCCACCAAAAGATAGGCGTTGCTCCAGAGCAGCACCCTCCAGACGGAACCGGGCCGGGGGCAATGGCCGAGTCCGAAGGTGAGATAGATGGCAGCCATGACCACCAGCCCATGCAGTGCAAAGTAGCGGAAATAGGCGGCATGGGGAAAATCCAGCGGGAGTGTAGGAGTCAGCACGCCTTGCAGCGTTCCTCCGAGGCCCCAAAAATAGGCTAACTCAATGAGCAGCGGCTTTCGTGTCAGCAGTGCCGCCGCGGCGAGCAGGGCGACGATGTCACACAGGTGCAGCGGAAGCACATTGTCGCGGTCCAGTTTGCCCCAAAGTGAGGAAATGAGGATTTCCGCCGGATGCATGAGCAGCAGGGCCGCCGCGAGCCAGCGAGCCACCTGCTTGTGGAACTCCGGCGTCCGACTGGCCGTGCGGAGAAGCAGCACGCACCCTGACAAGATGACGAACATGGCACCCAGATGGGAAGCGCCCAGGTGCTGCAGCGGCTGGTTTTCCGGCATGGTGGCGAAACCCTGCCATGAGATGCGCCGGATGCAATCCGGACGGTCCTCCCATCCGCATTCCGGCATGGGTTTTTGCCTGGCCTCGGCATCCGGCATTCGCTAGCTTTCCAGGACATGCACCTCAGAGTCTGCCTTTTTCATCATCTGACCTGCCTGGCATTGCTGGTGCGGGTGACGGCCGCGGATCCCTTCGCCGAACTGGTTCGCCCCACCGATCCGTTTCCCGCGGAGGAGGAGGCGAAGAAATTCCACCTGCCGCCGGGATTTTCCATCCAGTTGATCGCCAGCGAACCGGTCATCAACAAGCCAATGAACCTGGCCCTTGATGACAAGGGGCGGCTCTGGGTGAGCAGCAGCGCGGAATATCCGTGGGCGGTGCCAAGGACGAAATGGAGGACGCCGGAAGGAGATCTGGAGTCAAGCAGGGACAAAATCGTGGTTTTTTCAGACAGCAACGGCGACGGCATCCCTGACAAACCGACGGTCTTCGCTGACAACCTCAACATCCCGAACGGGCTGCTGCCGCATGGAAATGGGTGCATTGTCTGGAGCATTCCCAACATCTGGCGGCTCGAAGACACCGACGGCGATGGGATGTGTGACAAGCGCACGGTGCTGTTCGGTCCGCTGGGCTGGGAACAGGACACGCACGGCAACCTTTCCAGTTTTCGCCTGGCACCGGACGGATGGATTTATGCGACGCATGGGTTCAGCAACACAACTCATCTCGAAGTGAGGCCCGAACACCGGAAGGCACCCGCACCCGCCCAGCGCAAACCGACTCCGAATTCCGAAAACTGGAAACTCGGGCCAGACAACCTCGACTTTGGCTATTCGCTGGACCTCAACAGCGGCAATGTGTTTCGTTTCAAACCCGACGGGTCCCGCGTGGAAATCTGGGCGTGGGGGCAGGTGAATCCGTTCGGTCTCGCCTGGGACCGGTGGGGAAATCTCTACAGCGCAGACTGTCACAGCAATCCCCTCACCCAGATCATCCGCGAGGCCTATTATCCCAGTTTCGGCAAACCAGACGGCGGACTCGGTTTTGGCCCGGTCCTCTGCGAACACAGCCACGGCTCCACCGGGATTTGCGGGCCGCTGTATCTTGACCGCGGGATCTGGGGTGCGGAATACGATGACCGCATGCTCGTCTGCAATCCGGTCACTTCCCGCATCAATCAGGACAAAATTACCTATTCCGGAGCCACTCCCAAAGCGAATGAACTGCCGGATTTCCTAACCACAGATGACCCCTGGTTTCGGCCCGTGGACATTCGCCTGGCAGGGGACGGGTCGATGTATGTCGCAGACTTCTACAACAAAATCATCGGTCACTACGAAGTTCCGCTGACGCATCCCGGACGCGACCGGGAACGGGGCCGCATCTGGAGAGTGGCGAAAGAGGGCGTGACCGGGAAGCTCCGGGACTTGAACGAAGCGGAAACGCTGGGCAGGCAATGGCGCTTTCAGCCCGGAAACCCCGTGGCGATTGCCGCACAACTGGCCCTTGCCGCAAAGTCCGGGGAGCTGGACCGCCGGGTGCTGCGCCTGGCAGTGGAAGCCGCCGCCGCATCGCCCCGAGCGGAGAGCATTCCAGTTTTGTTGAAACTGAAAGCCGCCGCGGACGGCGATCCCAGCCTGCTGCACACGGCGGAGATTGCCCTGCGCAACACGCTGCGCCTGCCGGGAGCGGTGCAACAACTGGGGGAACCCCGGGCCAATGACACCACCAGCCGGAGTCTGGCCAAACTCGTGCGGAATCTGAACACGCCGGAAGCCGCAGCCTGGCTGCTGGCCTATTTGCGCGCGGATGCGGCGGATCCGGACGATCTCGCCGGGACGCTCGCGAGCATTGCTACGATTCTGCCCGCAGCGCAGGCCGGGCAACTGGCCGCGTTGGCCAGGGAACGTTTTGAGAAGAATCCAGCCGCCCAGTTGCCGCTGTTCCAGGCAATCCGCAGCGGACTGGCCAGGCGTGGCGAAACGCCCCCGGCGGATCTGATCGCGTGGGGAACCGAACTGGTGGACCGGATCCTCACGGAAAAACCCACTGCCGAACCGGAGTGGAAACCCGGCGGCGATGCGCTCACGCTTTGGAAAGTGGAGAAGCGCGACTGTGCCGACGGGCGGGACATGGACTGCCTGACCAGTCTGCCCGCACCCCGCGGCGGCAATGTGGAGGAAATGACCGGCACGCTTCTGTCCAGGGCATTTGCCTGTCCGCCCACCCTCACATTCTGGCTCTGCGGACACCGCGGCGCACCGAACCGGCCTGCTCACCAGGAGAATTTCGTCCGCCTGCTTTCCGCCGATGACGGCCATGAAATTCAGCGGGCCTATCCACCGCGCAACGATCGAGCCGTGCAGATGGCGTGGGATTTGAAACCATGGGCCGGCCGGTCAGTTCGCCTGGAACTGGTGGACGGCGACAGCGGCGCTGGCTATGCGTGGCTGGCCGCCGGCCGCTTTCAACCGGAGGTTGTGCAGATCCAGGAGGCGCCGGCATCCTCACTTGGCCTGGTCGCGGAGGTGATTCGCGATCTGAAGCTGAATCGTCTGGCACCAAAACTGGCAAGCCTGTTTTCCAAACCGGAAACCGATGACGCCGCCCGTTCCTCCATCGCCAAAGCACTCGCGGTCTTTCCGGACGAGGCCCGACTGCTGGGGGATCTGTTCAAATCCTCCCCCACCCGATGGCAGTTGCTGCTGGCGGAATCCATGGCGGGCAGCAAGGAGGGAGCCGCGCAGCTTTGCGTTCTGGCCAGCCCCCGGTTGCTCGCCCAGCCGTCCATTTCACGAAAACTGGCTGCGCTCAAGGACCCGGCACTCAATGCCAGAGTCAGTTCCCTGACAAAAAATCTGCCCCCGGCGGGCGAAGAAGCGGACAGGCTCATTGCCGCCCGAATCAAAGGTTTTGCGGCCGCCCGTCCAGACGCGGCGGCTGGCGAGCGGGTGTTCCTGCTCCACTGCTCCATTTGTCACAAAATCGACGGAAAGGGAACCCTGGTGGGACCGCAGCTTGACGGCGTGGGCAATCGCGGTGCCGAACGCCTTTGCGAGGACATTCTGGACCCTAACCGTGCAGTGGATCCTGCCTTTCATTTGCGCCTCATCAAGCTCCACAGCGGCGCCGTGCTCACCGGTCTGCAGCGACGGGTGGAAGGGGAGACCATTGTGTTTGCTGACGCCACCGGCAAGGAAAGTACGGTCGCCAAAGCCGACATTGCAGCGAATGAGGAAAGCCCCTTCAGCCTCATGCCCGCCGCGTTCGACCAGAGCATTCCGGAAGCGGATTTTTACAATCTGCTTGCGTGGCTGCTGAGCCGGAATGCAGCGGAAAAGTGAGCGCAGACGGTTTCAAACGGCCCGGGTTCCGGCGATCAATGCCATGGAATCCAGCCGAACCTGTTCGGCACCGCATCCGTCCGCCGGTGGGCGTTGCCGCCCCGCTGGTTGGCGGCAGTTTTGCCTGAGCCGTGCAGGTGATGGCGCTATCCTGCGGGAGTTTCCTCCTTCTTCCTTTCCTTCCAAGTGCTCTGAACGTAAAGCTCGCGGAGCTGCTTGAAGTCCACCTGGGTGGGCGAATCGCTCATGAGATCGGTGCCTTTGTTGTTCTTCGGGAAGGCAATGACTTCGCGGATGCTGTCCTCGCCGGAAACGAGCATGGCAATGCGATCCAGCCCCAGAGCAAGGCCGCCGTGGGGTGGAGCGCCGAATTTGAAGGCATCGAGAATGTGACCGAATTTGATTTCCTGTTCTGCGGGACCGACGCCCAGCACGCTGAACATTTGTGCCTGGAGGTCCTTTTCGTGAATCCGAATGCTGCCGCCGCCGAGTTCGTAGCCATTGAGGACCACGTCGTAGGCTTCGGCGCGGACCTTGCCGAATTCGCCAGCTTCCAGCAGGGAGGCATCCTCAGCTTTCGGGCGGGTGAAGGGATGGTGGACAGCCACCCATTTGTCGTCCTCCGGGCTGAAGGCCAGCAGCGGGAAATCGACCACCCAGAGGAAGTTGAAAGCGGTGCTGTTCTTGGTGAGTTCCTGCATGGCGGCGATTTCCAGCCGGGTGCGGCCCAGCACGGTGGAAACCATTTCCCAGTTGCCGGCGACAAAGAACACAATGTCGCCTTCACCGATGGCGAGCTTGCGGATGAGCGCGGCCTTTTCGTCGTCGCTGAAGAATTTCCAGAGCGGGCTTTTGTATTCGCCGCCCTCGCATTTGATGAACGCGAGGGTTTTGACCGGCAGTCCGGCCTGAATGGCAAGTTCATTGAGCCGGTTCATCTGCCCTGTGGTGATGCCGGCGAAGCCTCTGGCATTGATCGCCCGGACGACACCACCGCCGTCGAGCGTCTGGCGGAAGATTTTGAATTCGGAACTGGCGAAGACATCGGCCAGGTCGGTGATCTTCATTTCAAAGCGGGTGTCGGGCTTGTCCGAGCCGTATTCATCCATGGCCTGGCGGTAGGTCATGCGGGGAAAGGGCCGCGGCAGGTCCAGGCCCAGTCCGGCCTTGAATATGGCTGCGAGCAGGCCTTCGACCAGATTGCGGATGTCGTCGGCCGTGACGAAGCTGGCTTCGATGTCGATTTGGGTGAATTCCGGCTGTCGGTCGGCGCGCAGGTCTTCGTCGCGAAAGCAGCGGGCGATTTGAAAATATTTTTCCAGACCCGCCACCATGAGCAGTTGTTTATACTGCTGCGGGGCCTGGGGCAGGGCATAAAAGCGGCCTGGATTGAGACGCGCCGGCACGAGGAAGTCGCGCGCTCCTTCCGGGGTCGGATTGGAAAGGATCGGGGTTTCCACCTCCACGAATCCCTGCGCGTCCAAAAAGTTGCGGGCGGCAGCGGTGATCGTGTGGCGGGTTCTGAGGTTGCGGTTCATGCGCTCGCGCCGCAGGTCCAGAAAGCGGTATTTCATGCGCAGATCTTCGTTAGACAGCTCCCGGTCCAACTGAAATGGCAGCACCTCCGCCTTGTTGAGGATTTTCAGGGCCCCACACACGATCTCAACCTCGCCGGTGGCGAGTTTGGAATTTTCGGTGCCTGCGAGACGGGCGACAACGCGCCCGGTGATCTGCAGCACGTCCTCATCCCGCAGTTTGTGCGATGCCTTGGCCGCCTCGGCGTTTTCTTCGGAACGAAAGACCACCTGGGTGATGCCCTCACGGTCGCGCAGGTCCAGAAAAATAACCCCACCCTGGTCGCGGACGGAATTCACCCAGCCGCACAGCGTCACAGTCTGGTCGATGTGTGTCCGGCGAATTTCGTTGCAGTGGTGGGTGCGGTACATGGCAGGGCTGGATTTTTGGAAAGCCCGCAAGGTGCAGTCCCGCCTCCGGAATGCAACGGGTTTCGCTTGATGGCCACGCCAACCGCATTGCCCCTGCACCGCACCACTTTTCAGGGGCGGCAGTCCATCGAAAAAAAATCCCGGAGGGCTGGAGCCCTCCGGGATCATTCGCATTGGTGAATCAACCTTTAGCCGTTGGAGGTCGTGAGCGTCACCGGCTTGTAGCCTCCGATGGCTTTGAAGTAGAGCAGCAGCAGGAGGTAGATGGCCGCCATGGCGGCTGGGATCACCGAATCCACCTTCAGGGTCTTGCGGTTGCCGGTGATGTCCGCGTCCACAATCGTCTGCTGATCCTTGGTCCGCTTCTCGGCGGCCAGGCCCTTGGCCTCCTCCAGGGTCTGCGGGTTGATGGGCTGTGCGGCCTCGAAGACAAAGAACTTGCTGGGATCCCCCGCTTTCTTGGACTGTTCGTAGAGGGCCTGGTTCTGTTCCTTGAGGGTATCGGCTGCGAGCTTGTCCTTGAAATAGCCGAGTCCCGGACCACCGAGCAGGCCTGCCGACATCATGCCAACGCCGCCCATGAGGCTCATGGCCACGGCACCTGTTGCGGGGAAGCGGTCGCCGACGACTGCCAGCATGGTGGGCCAGAAGAATGTCTTGCCGACTGCATAGACGGCGAGGGCTCCCATGGCCGCACCGAAGCTGTGCACGGCAGACACCAAATTCAATCCAAGGACGGCCAGAAGGGCGCAGATAAACAGCAGGCTGATGGGAGAGAGTCCGGCTTTGTGCTCGATGAACTGGGCGCAGAAGCGCAGGGCGAACATCAGAAGGGAGGTGAAGACAAAGAGGATTTTCCCCTGAGTGGGATCCAGAATGGCACCGGTGATGTTTTGAATCCAGCCGTCGGTCCCGAGTTCAACGGCTCCGATCAAGGCGTGGGCGATGAAGAGCACGAACAGCAGCCAGTGGCCGATGGCCCCTTTGGTGATGACAGCGACGAGGAGCAGGAGCACCCCGGCGATGGCCACTGAAATGATCATGGGAAGGTTGGAACCGGCAGCCATCAACGGCTCGAGGGTGCTCCGGAAGAAGAGGTAAATCATGAAGCACACCACCGCACCGCTGAGCAGACCGACGTCCTTGAACATTTCGCCGAGGGCGAGCCCCTTGGCCGAGGCCTCGGACTTGGGGTATTTCTGTCCGAGGAACATGATGCCGTAAACGAGGGTCGGCACGAGATACAGGGCCAACTGCCATTTCCAGTTCCAGGCATGCTCCCCTGATCCCAGCGTCCAGCCAATGAGTCCGCCAAAGACCATGCCGAGCGGCCAGGAGGCGTGCAGGATATTCAGGTAGTGGGTGCGGTTTTCAGGAAAGAGCGTGGCCACCAGCGGATTGGCCACGGCTTCGAGAGTGCCGTTGGCCAGCGCGAAGATGAACGTACCCCAGAAGAGAAACTGGTAGGCGGCGGTGACTTCCATGCCCTGCGAAGCGCCCAGGGTGACGACCGCGGAAACAATGTGGAAGAGAAATGCGGCTAACACGAGCTTGCCGTAGCCGATTTTGTCCACAATGACGCCCCCAATCACAATGCCGAAGCAAAAGCCGGTGAAACCAGCCCCGCCAATGGCCCCCAACTGTGTGGCACTGAAGTTGAACTCCTTGGCCCAGTTGGCAAAGATTCCTCCCCGGATGCCAAAGCCGACACCGGCGGCGAGAATGGCGGTGAAGCCGGCCCATAACAGCCGTTTGGCGTGGATTTGAGATGCGTCTGATGTACTCATGTGGTTTGGAAAAAGCAGGGTGAAATGGGACAGATTTGGTTAAGCAAAGCTGGAGAACTATTGAATTCCGCGGTTCTTGGCAAGTTCGCGATTCCGGAAAATCGAAATTTTTCGCGGTTTGCCGCCACTCCCGGCATTGACGGTTTTGGCCGCATCAGCCTGCCTGCAGCCTGGTTTCGGTAATCGACTTCCACGGTTCCAGGTGTTCGACGGGCTGGTAGAGTTCCCCTTCGGAGGAAAGCGGGGTGATGACAGCAATGAATTCGAGGTCCCGGTCGCTGCTGGCATTGAAGGTGGCGTGGATCACACTCTTGGGAATGTAGGCGGACTCTCCGGGGCCGAGGATTTCAAATTTTTGCTCGATCCACTGTTCGGCCTCGCCAGCGAGGATGTAGATCATCTCTTCCTTGTTAGGATGGGCGTGGAAGGCATGGAACTTGCCCGGCGGGACCACGCACTTCACAAATATCAGGTCTTCGGTCGGAGTAAATCCGGGACGGCAATGCCAGGTGTGGCGGCGGCCATCGACCTCATCCTGCGGAGCGGCGTCAGCGTGAATAAACATGGCGTGGGGAGTCAGTGAGGTTATTTGGCGCCGAGCCATTGCACGGCATTGGCGATGATTTTTTGATAGGCGGAGTTGGCGTGGGCCTGGTCATCGTGGCCGTGGGTGTAGCAGACGATGCGGGTTTTCGGATCCTTCACGATCCAGAGCGCGGGATGTTTGTCAGGGTTTTGGCCGTCGGGAAGGTTTTCGATGAGCACGGTGCTGGCGGCACCCTGGCGCAGGGTGGTGTGGTAGCTCTCATCCTGGATGTCAAACTGCGGAGGCACGCCGTTCAGCACCGGATGTTCCGCCTGCGGCAGGCGTTGCGCATGCACCGTGCCGCGTCCGTGGCCGGTGGTGTCGCCGGTGACAAAGCGCGCGTTGTAGCCCTGCCAGGGGTGTTTCCAGGTGGCTGCGTGGAGCAGCAGCATTCCTTTGCCGGCATCGGCAAAGGCGTGCAGGGCCTGCTGGAATTCCGGCGTGCCGAACTGGTCGTGATTGCCGGAGAATACCAGGACGTCGGCATGGGGCATGTGTTGCAATGCCTCCTCAAGGTTCATGGTGCCAATGACATCCGCTTTGGGAATTTGGGAAAGAATCTTGCGATCCGTGGCGATGAAATCGCGGGGGAAGTGGTGGGACGATCCGGCGCCGACGAGCAGGACGCGCAGGCTTCCTTCCTTTCTGGGTTCCGCGAATTTCTGGCCGGTGGCGGCGGTGCTCCCGGCGGGTTCATCGGTCAGGTTTGCGGCCGCAGCGGCTGGGGCTGGGTTTTTCTGGGAGGTTTCGATTTCCGCTGGCTGTTTGGAAAGATCCGCGGTGATGGCCACCACCACGGGCGACAGGCCGTTGTCGAAGCTTTCCAGAGAAATTTTGGTGATTTCTCCTTCTTTGGCGGCGGGGACGGTGATGAGGCGCAGTTGGCCGCGATGCACGAAATTTTTGATCAGTTTTGATCCCGGAACGGGAATCTCGCGGTTGTAGTCGGCAAAGGCTTCGCGGTTGCGCAGCACGGTGCTTTCCTCCTGACCGCCGTCGTGGGTGAGCGTCACCTTCAGGGCCGGGCGGTTGTCAGGGATGGCGGGATAGCCCCACCCGGCGATGCCGCTGATGAGGTAGAGTCGCGAGGCCTTGATGCGGGTTTCGATTTCCACTTTCTGCGGGTAAGCGTTGGCCGCATTCGATTTGCCGCCGCCTTTGAGGACGACGAGATTGCGTCCGTCGGCACTCATGTCAGGGGCCATGAGGAAGAACGGGACGCCTTCCACTTCGCGGTTGCCGTAGTTTCTGGGAAACACACTGTCAGCCGTGACTTCGGCACTGGCAAAGAGGCCGCGGCGGGCATCGGCGGTGTAGGCGCCGCGCAGGTCCACAATGCGGTAGCGGCTGTCATCGGTGGCGGCAATGTAGCTGAGAATGTCACGCAGGGCGTCGGCGCCCAGGCCCTCGAGCCCTTCGGGCATGAGCGAACGCCGGGTGTTTTCGCGGCTGGCGATGTCGGCCTTGTGGATTTCCACGTCACCGGTCTGGCTGCGAAGCGTGAGGTCGGCGGCGTTTTCGGAAACGATGATCCCGGCGTGGGTCTCACCGTTTTTCTTGGTGATGTTCCACTGCCAGAAGCTGGGATCGACTTCACGGTTGGGATCGACGACGTGGCCGAGCAGTTCCGCGGCTCCGTGGGACCCCATGCCGGTGAGGTTGGGACCCACCGCGGTGCCGGTGCCGCCGAACTGGTGGCAGATGGCACAGGCGGCGGCAAAGATCAGTTTGCCTTTGGCGGCATCGCCCGGTTTGGTGACCTCCGGGCGCAGCCTGGCAATCAGCGCCGCCTTTTCCTTCGCACCGGGCATGAGCTTGTCGATGAGCGCATTCGCCCGGTTGGAAACCGCCTTGTCAGGGTGGCTGCGCAGGCGGGCAATGTCTCCCGGGCTGATGCTGGCTGCATCCAGCTTTCCGGACTCCACCGCACCCAGCAGCGCCAGCGCATAGGCGGGGCGTTTCAGGCATTCATCAAAGGCGGCGCTGCGCACGGCGGTGTCCAGCGTGCCGAAAACCGCCACCAGTTGCTGCCCGCGATCGTTGGCGCCCAAGGCGGCAATGACCGCGAGGCGCAGGGGCTGTGGCTCGGCTGGATTCTTCAGAACGCCGAGCAGGGGGGCGAGGGAATCATCGCGTCCGAGCACGGCCAGCGAGTGGACGGCCGCGCTGCGGGCGGCGGCGTCGCCCTTCGGATTTTCAACCAGTTCGGCGAGTGCGCTCACCTGCTTCTGCACGAGGGCCTGCATTTCCGGCTTGCCGTCAAATCGAGCGGCGAGCGGAAGCGCCTTGGTGGCGGTGGCGGGGTCGGCCAGCAGCCGACTGAGGGCCTCGGCGAGCGGCGCGGAAAATTCGATCCGGGCGTCGGGAGCGCTTGTGATCGCCTCGAGGACGGCCGTTTTCAGCGCAGTGGCGGCTGCAGGCGCATTGCCGGTGGCGGTCAGCAGCCGGGCGGCTGCCGCGGATGGGTTTTTCCGCATCACCGTGGGCAGCAGGTTGCGGACGAGATCCGCGAGCATTTCCGGATGGGTGGAGGTCAGGCATTCGCCGACCACATCCAGCGCATGTCCGCTGGCTGCCGCGATGAGGGCGGACTTTGTCCAGTTGTCGTCTGCGGCGGAGAAGGCGGAGATCAGGGCACGGTATTCTTCGGAAGTGGCCGCATTCTTGAATCGATCATAGGCAGCCAATGCCGAGGTGCCCGTTGGCGCGGAGACGGCGTTTCCGGATTCCCGCAGCAGGCGGAATGCGGTCATCCGGGTGTGGGCAATCGGGTCTTTCAGTGCGGCGGTGAGCTGGGGCACATTGCCCTTTTCCAGTTTGGGAACCGCGATTTTTTTGGCGTCCTTGTGCTGGAGTCTCCAGATTCTGCCGAAAAAGTGATCGCGGTCCGGGCGCACCGCGGCATTGGCGGGACCGTGCAGGGGGCCGCGGGTGTCGTTGTGATAGATGGCCTGGTTGTAGAAGTCGATGACGTAAAGTGCGCCATCCGGACCGATCCGCGTTTCGATGGGGCGGAACCAGAGGTCTTTGCTGCGGACAAATTCGGTTGCTTCGCGGCCTTTCTCCCGCGCGGCTTCGTAGGTGATGCCGTGCGGTTTCACGAAATAATGGCTGACGATGTTCAGCGTGGGTTCCCCGACAAAATAGCTGTAGTCCCATCCTGCCGGCCAGGCTCCGCCCTCGTAAATCGCACAACCCGCAGCGGCCGTGTAGCTTCCGACCCAATCGACCTGCACATGCGGAAGCTGGCTCCATTTGACGAGAGGAAAGGTCTTCTGGCCGGAAATCATGCCCTGCCAGCTGTTGGTTCCGGGGATTTTTCCCTCGGCGAGAACGAATTCCGGCAGCACGGTGTGAAAGAGCACGGTGCCGCTGGTCGGCTGGGTCCAGAAGCATTGCCCGTCCGAGGTCATGCACAGGCCCCAGGTGTTGCCGCCGCGGCTGGAATACATTTCAATTTCTGTGCCATCCGGTTTGAACCGGACCACTCCGGATCCGATGCCTACCGCCGGCTTGTCCGGCGCCCCCAGAGCTGTCACGGTGCCAGCGGAGTAACCATGCGTGGCGTAGATCCAGCCATCGAGGCCCCAGCGCAGATTGTTGATGACCGCGTGGGTGTCGCCGGTGCCCAGTCCTGTGTAGAGCCTGGTGCGCTTGTCGGCCACCTGGTTGCCATCGGTGTCTTCCAGCAGCCAGATGTCCGGCGCGGCGGCGGCGATGACTCCGTTTTTGAAAAATACAAAGCTGGTGGCCAGCTCCAGCTTGTCAGCGAAGACATGCTTGTGATCCAGGACGCCATCACCGTTCGCATCGGTGAGGACGCTGATGCGGTCGGTGGCCTCGCGCTCATACTGGCCTGGTTTGAGCGAGCCGGAGTCCTTCCATTGCGCGGTGTTCATGACGCGACGCCCATTGGGGTATTCCGGGGATTCCACCACCCACAGGCGGCCCTGCTCGTCCCAGTCGATGTTGATCGCCTTGTTGATCAGCGGTTCGGACGCGACGAGCGAGAGGTTGAATTCCGGATGGACCTCCAGCCGCTGCGCCGCCAGTTCCGGACGGGTGGGTCCCCCTGCCGGGTAGCGCAGCTCTTTTTCCAGTTGTTGTGGATTCTTGAGCAGGACATCCACGTCCGCCTGTTTTCCCGTCCAGGCGATGCCGCGCAGCAGAATCGTCTGCAGCGAGAGATGGGAGAAATTTTGATACACATGCCCCGGAATGCAGACAAAGGCCCGGCGATTGCCCGTTACGTAGGTCCAGATCTGTGGCTGGATGTCGTAGATGTTGATCGGACGCTTTCCATCGTCGGAACCATCCTTCGACTTCGGGGTGAAGGCCGTGGCCAGGATTTTTGCCTCGGGCAAAATGTCCATGTCGTAGTAGATCTCATCCTCGATGTCGAAGTTCGAGACGCCTTGCGTGATCGGACTGTCCTCGCGGGTGAAGTAAATGGAGGTGGGTCCCTCCCGCCATTTGGTGTGGGCAAAATTCCACGATCCGCCGGTGACCGACTTGTACCAGGCGGCATCGCGCGACACGCTGCCCCCGTGGATGGCCACCACGCCGCCGCCGCGTTTCAGATAGGCCTCCAGGTTTTCGCGGTCCTGGCCGGTGATGTTTCCCGCCTCCTCCGCGTGTAGGATGAGCACGTCGGTGGCCGCGAGTTCCTCCGCGCTGGGAAAATGGTCGCCACCGCCGGCTTTGGCTCCGCGCTCATTGAGCAGCCGCGTCCAGTCGCGGAGAAAGGCCGGGTAGTCGTGGGCTCCGGGTTCGTGGGTCTTTTCACCGGAACGGATGAAAACACGCAGGGGCTCGGCGGCTTGCGCGAAGGACAGACTGGCGAGAGCGGCAATGAGTAAATGTTTCATGGAATCGTGGCTGGGAGGGAAGAAAGTGAGTGAAATGATGCTGCGCAAGCCCGGGAAAACACGGGTTTGGTGATCAGGGCCGCCAGCTTGGTTCCCGCGGTGCTGGACCGTTTCACCCCGCTGGTTTCTCACCGTGCAGGGGACAGGCTGGCGGCCAGCTTACTTTTTCAACGGGATCGCCTTGAATTCGCGGGTCAGATCGGTGAGCGACCGCTCCACGCCCATGCGCTCCAGTGAGGAGGCGCCGACAAATCCCACGCAGTCGGTCGCCTGGATCACGCGGTCGGCGTCCTCCGGCGTATTGATCGGACCGCCGTGACAGAGGTAGAAAATGTCGTCCCGCACGGTTTTCGCGGCGTCGATGATCGACTGGGTGCGCCGGATCGTGTCCTCCCAACTGACCACCGCATCCTTGACTCCGATGGAGCCGCCCACCGTCGTTCCCACGTGGGCAATGATGGCATCCGCACCCGCTTCGGCCATGCGCCGGGCCTCTTCCGGCGAGCCGACATAGACGATGGAAAACAGATCCATCCGCCGCGCCAGTCCCACCATTTCAAACTCCTTCTCCACGCTCATGCCGGTTTCCTCCAGAACGTGGCGGAAATGGCCATCGACGATGGTGTGCGTGGGGAAGTTGTTCACTCCGGAGAAGCCCATGTCCTTCACCTGGAGCAGCCAATGCCACATTCGCCGGCGCGGGTCGGTGCCATGCACGCCGCAGATGACCGGCACTTCCTCCACCACCGGAAGCACTTCATATTCGCCGATTTCCATCGCAATCGCATTGGCGTCGCCGTAGGCCATCATGCCCGCGGTCGAGCCATGCCCCATCATGCGGAAGCGTCCGCTGTTGTAGATGATGATCAGATCCGCGCCGCCTTTTTCGATGAATTTGGCGCTGATGCCCGTTCCGGCTCCCGCGGCGATGATGGCGGTGCCTTTTGCCAGCGTGTCGCGCAGCCGCTCAATGACTTCGAGACGCGTGTAGGGGTTTCCCTTTCCTGTCCATGGATTTGCCATGCGCAGAAGCTGCCGGAAATTTCCGCTTGCGCCAAGCGGCAAGGTTCCACCTCTATTTGCTCCAAATCCACATTTCCCCCAGATTGATGAACCCCCGCCCTCCCATCGTCGATCGTGAAACCATCGGCTTGCGCACCCGTTTTGAGGCGGTTCTCGGCAGTTTTCCGGAGGTGCGCGACTGGCTGCGCAAAAGTCCTGAATGCGCGATGCTCGCTGATTTCCACATCAACCACCTGGGAATCATGGACGCCCGCAGCCCCTACGAAGTCGTCCGGGTCGATCAGTCCGGCACCTTCATGCTGGCCTGTCTGGAAGGTGAAGGCGTGGTGCGGGTCGATGGCGCCTGGAAGGCGATCCGCGCCGGTCAAGCCTGCCTGCTGCCGCCGTTTGTGATGAATGCGCTGAAATGCCGCGGGGACGGGCGCTGGCGGTTTGCCTGGGTGCGCTACGGTGAATCGCGCCGCGCCAAACCCATCGTGTCGTCGATTTCGCCCGTCATCGGTGCATTCGCTGGAGGCGGCATCGAAGCGGCCATCAAGGGCCTGCGGGCGGAAGTCTGCAGCCAGAACAACCCTGCCGCCCTCCACCAGTGGTGCACCCTGGTGCACCACTACGTGCTGCAGTTCGCCGAGCCCGCGCATCGCGACGAACGCCTCTGGCGGCTCTGGAATCAGGTGGAACGCGACCTCGCCCGCGACTGGACGCTGGAGCAGCTTGCCGCCGTTGCCTGCCTCAGTTGCGAACACCTGCGGCGGCTCTGCCTCCGGGAAATCGGCCGCAGCCCCATGCGCCATCTCACCTTTATCCGCTTGCAGCAGGCCGTGCAGTTGCTCACCACCACGGACGACAAACTCGCCACCATCGCCCGTGCCGTTGGGTTCAGCGGCATTCACGGCTTCTCCCACGCCTTCAAAATGCGCTTTGGCCGCGCACCGTCCGCATTCCGCTGAGCAGCGCGGCGTGCCTTCCCTGGGAAACGCCAACCGCTTTTCCGGACAAATGCGGCGGGTGCCCGGTTGCGTTCACTTCGCCTTGCCACCGGCCATGTCCACCAGTTCGACGCGACGGTTTTTCGCCTTGCCATCCTCGGTGCGGTTGGTGGCCACAGGGGAGGCGAAGGCCACTCCGACGGGAAACAGCCGCTGCCTGGAGATACCCTTTGCCGTCAGATTCGCCACCACACTTTCGGCTCGTTTCTGCGAGAGCGTGCGGTTGTAGTCAAACAGGCCGGTGGCATCGGTATGACCGACAACCAGGAGGTTCAAATCCGGCTTTTCCTGGAGCAGTTTGGCGATTTCCGCGAGCGTCGGTTCGCTGTCCGGACGGATGTCCGCCTTGTCAAAATCAAAGAGGATGCCGTAGAGCGCCACGCGCCCGTTGAGGGCGATGGAGCCGGCCATTTCCTCGCTCTTGACCAGCTCCATGCGCTGCTCCCGCGCCTTCACCTCGCACACGTCGAGGCGGACCAGGACGCGGTTCACCGGAATGCCCAGCCAGTTGGCATGGGTGTTCGGTACAATGTAGGCGCTGACATAAATCTCCCCCGCATCCCCCGCCTTTTTGGCCGCAATGTAGGCGGCCAGTTTTTCGTCCGTATGCTGAAATGGCCACTGGGCCTTTTCCTCGGGCGTGGCGTAGGTGCCGGTCATCCCCAGAATTTCCCGGGCGACCTGGTTGTTGTAGCTCACCGTTTCGATCTCCTCCCCCTGGCCGGAATGGAGGATTTCGAAGCCTGCCTCCTTGAGATCCTGTTCATAATCGCGCAGCACCTCCAGGACGCTCATCTTTGCCGGCACCTTGTAATAATTGGTCAGGCGTTTGCCTTCCACGGTGGCGCTCTTGTAGGGCTTGACCTTGGCTTCGGCACCGTTCCATTCGAGTTTGCCCAACGAGAGCTTCAACTGGTCGAAGTCCGTGGTCTTGGCGAAGAAAATTTCGGATCCGGTGATGCGTTTGATCATTGGATGATCTCCCGCGCCGGCGATGTCATCGGCGCGGAGCCCGGACGAAAAACCGAAGGCGAAGAGGAAAACGGCGGAAAGGATGCGGGCGGCGTTCATACGAATGGAATGTTGCGGAGTCCCGTCCCGCCGGGCAAGCGGAAAAACCGAGCGCCACGCGCTGCCGCCACTGGAAACAAAGTGCGACCCGCCAGGTTTTCCGGCTGTCAGGAGCGGTTTGGGATGGTATGCTGCGGCTGTCACCCGCCCCCGCTCCCATGAACATCCCCTGGTTTCTGCATGCCCTGTGTGGCAGCCTGCCGCTGCTGGGAATGGTTTCGCTCGCCGCCGGGACACCCGTCATTTCAGAGTTCATGGCCGACAACCAGAACGGACTGACCGACGAGGACGGACAAACCGTGGACTGGATCGAAATTCACAACCCCGATGCGGCCGCGGCAGACCTGGAAAATTACTCCCTGACCGATGATGCCGGAGTCCCTCGCAGGTGGATTTTCCCGCCGGTGGCACTGCCTCCGGATGGACGGCTCATCGTTTTCGCATCGGGCAAAAATCGAAGAGTCAGCGGCGCTCCGCTGCATGCCAATTTTTCCCTCAAAAAGGACGGCGAATTCTTGGCGCTGGTGGCGCCGGATGGCGTCACCGCGCTGAGCCGGTTTGCACCCTACCCTCCCCAGGCGGAGGACAAATCCTACGGCCTGGGGCGCGATGTGCTTGCGGAAACCATCCTGACCAATGGAGCGTCCTGCCGGTGGAAAGTGCCGACGGAAGAACTGCCGGGCTGGCAGCAGCCGGGATTCGATGATTCCGGCTGGAACGCGGGCCTGACGGGCGTGGGCTACGACACCAAGATCAGCGGGCTCCTTTACGGTTCCTCCATCGGCGCGGGCAGCAATGTCCTCGGTCCCATGTATCACCTCAATGCCACCTGCTACATCCGCGTGCCGTTTGTGGAAAACAATCCCGCAACGGTGCTGCATTTGACCTTGCGGATGAAATATGACGACGGATTCGCTGCCTACCTCAACGGAACAAAAGTCGCCGCACGCAACAGCGCGCGAAATCCAAACGCCTTTTCCGAGGCCCCGGACTACACTTGGGACGACGCGGCACTGCGCGACGAGGAAATCGACCTGACCGACTTTCGCAGCCTGCTCACTGCCGGTGGCAACGTGCTGGCGATCCACGGACAGAACGAGAGCACCGGAAACCGCGATTTTCTGATCGTGCCTGCGCTGGATGTGGTGCGTGCAAACAATGCCGCACCCCTGCGTGTCGGGTATTTCGCCGAAGCGACTCCGAACGGCGTCAATGCGCAGCCGGGCGGGGGATTTGCGGCTCCGGTGTCCTTCAGCATGGCGGGAGGTTTTTTCGAGGCACCGCTGAATGTGACACTGACCTGCCCAACGGCCGACGCGGAAATCCGCTGCACCACGGATGGAAGCGAGCCCACTGCGACCCATGGCTTCGTCTGCTCGGGTCTGGTGTCCGTGACCACAACCACGGTGCTGAGGTCGGTGGCGGTAAAGCCGGGCTGGCATGCCTCGCCGGTGTCCTCGCAATCCTATCTTTTTCCCGCGGCCATTCTCCAGCAACCTGCGCTGCCTGCGGGGTATCCCGCCAAATGGGGGCAGATGCTCGATGGGGCGTCCATCACGGATGTCCCGGCGGACTATCAGATGGACCCGGCGGTGACCACATCCCCTGACTACGCAGCCGAAATGAATGCCGCACTCGTGGAGTCGCTGCCGGTGGTTTCCATTGCGACTGCGCCGGATCCGCTCTTTGGCAGCGGCGGACTCTATGCGGGAAGCCGACTCGGTGAACGGGAACTGCCGGTGTCCCTGGAATACTTTGCATCCGGAGGCGTCCGGAAATTTGCGGTGAACTGCGGACTTCAGATGCACGGAGGAAAAGCCCGCGACCACATCAAAAAGCCGTTCCGCCTCTATTTCAGAAAGCGGCATGGAACCGGCACACTGCGCCAACCGCTGTTTGCCGGGTCGGCGGTGGAAACGTTTGACCAACTGGTGCTGCGACCCGGCGGGCATGACAGTTGGACCGCCACGGGATTCGGCAACAAGCCGACGGATGTCACCTTTCACGCGAGCTATTTGCGGGATCAATTCCTGCGCCAAACCGCCATCGACATGGGCAGCCTGGCCCCTGCCGGACATCCCGTGCACCTTTACCTCAACGGCCTCTACTGGGGGGTTTACGACCTGCATGAGCGTCCGAACGCCCGCTTCTTCGCCGACCATCTGGGCGGGGAGCAGGAGGACTGGGATGTGCTGCACCACCCGGAATTCATCGGCGATCCGTATGCGCTGGCCAGCGGTTCCAGCGCCGCCTGGGACAGCGTGCTGGCCGCCGTCGCTTCCGGCATCGACACGCAGGCAGCCTATCAAAACATCCTTCCGTTTCTCGACGTCAACCACTACATTGACATGCTCCTTCTGCGGATGTGGGCGTCCGACTACGACTGGATGCAGCCGATCTATCTGCAGCGCAACGGGCTGGAGTATTTTGCCGGAGGCTACACCAACAAGAACTGGTACGCCGGGCGGCGCACCCGGAACGGATCGGATACGTTTCACTTTTTTCCGTGGGATGCGGAATTCAGCATGGGGTTGAGCTACCTGTTCAGCCAATCCGCAGGCTCGCTGCCGCCAGAGCTGGGCAATCCACCGGCACAGCACATTCTGGACCTCGACCACACCCGCATTTCCGATTACGGCGGTCCGGCCTCGCCCTACACGGCGCTGCGAAATTTCCCCGAATTCCGCGATCGCTTTGCCGACCGGCTGCAGAAGCATTTTTATAACAATGGCGCACTGACGCCGGAAAAAACCGTTCCACGGCTGCAGGCGATGGCCGCCCGGCTGGATCTGCCAATGGTGGCGGAATCCGCAAGGTGGGGGGATGCCTTGAAGGGACATCCGGATCCGACCACCTTCACGCGCAACGGCCACTGGCGTCCGGAAATCGCCTGGCTCAAGGACACGTTTCTCCTGCAGCGCAACGCCATCGTGCTGGAGCAGTTTCGGCATGCCGGCCTTTTTCCCTGGCTGGAAGCACCGCAGTTTTCCCCGTCTGGCGGGGCAGTCACCGCCGGGCAGCTGTTGAGTCTAACCAATCCAAACGGAGGCGGCGGGACGATCCATTACACCCTGGACGGGAGCGATCCCATGCTGGCATCCGGGAATGGTCAGTGGATGCTCGTGAACGGCAGCTCCGCCTGTCACTTCTGGGTGCCCACCTCCGGAATGCTGGGTGCCGCGTGGCGCGGAGTGGCCGACCCGCCGAACCTTGCCTCGTGGAGTGCCGGAACGGCTGCTCTGGGATTTGATGCCGGGGGTGCGAATTTTTTTGGCCCGCATTTCTCCACGAGCCTCGCGGCCATGCAGAACGTGAATGCCACGGCCTATGTGCGGATTCCGTTTGTCCTGAGCGCGGCCGAACTGGCCAGCCTGACAAAGCTGGAGCTGCGCATGAAATATGACGACGGATTTGCCGCCTTCCTCAACGGAACGCCCGTGCAGCGCACGCTGGCACTGGGAAATGCCGCCTGGGACAGCGCCGCCACCGGAACCCGCGACGACAGCGCCGCGGCGGCATTCCAAACCTTTCCACTCACCTCCTGGCTGAACAAGCTGGTGGCCGGCACCAACGTGCTGGCGGTCCAGGTGCTCAACGCCAGCGCCGCGGATGACGACCTGCTGCTGGTTCCGGAACTGATCGCAACCAGGATCGTCCCCGGAGGCGTCGCGCCGGGAACCCTGACCTATTCAGGGCCTGTCGCCCTTCTGCAAACCGGCTCCGTCAAGGCGCGCGTCCGCGCCGCCACGGGGGAATGGTCTGCACTGAACGAAACGGCCTTCATTGTGGGCCAGCCGGCCAGTGCGGGAAATCTGGTCCTCAGCGAGCTGCATTACCACCCCGCCGAGCCTTCCGGCGCAGAAAAACTGGCCGGTTTCACCGACGCGGAACGGTTCGAGTTTCTTGAATTGCAAAACATTTCGGCGCAGCCGGTTGAACTGGCTGGCGTGCATTTCACGGCGGGTGTGGTCTTCGATTTTTCAGCGGGCAGCATTTCCGTGCTGGCACCGGGGGAACGATTGCTGGTGGCCTCCAGCGCCGCGGCCCTCACGTTTCGCTGCGGGGCTGGCCTTCCCATTGCCGGAGAATTTGCCGATGGCAGCCACCTGTCGAATGCCGGTGAACGGCTGGCGCTGCAGGCGGCGGATGGCTCCATGATTTTTGACGTTTCCTACAGCGATGAAGCCCCCTGGCCGCAAAGGGCGGATGGGAACGGATACAGCCTGGTCCTGCGGCGTCCGCTGGCTGCGCCCAACGCGGGAAATGCCGCCAACTGGCGGTTGAGCGTGGCTGCCGGCGGCACACCGGGCAGCAGCGACGCAGACAGCTTCGCCGCCTGGGCGGCACGTCACGGAGTGGCCGCGGATGCCGCCGCAGATCCTGACATGGACGGATTGCCGCTGCTCCTGGAATACGCCTCCGGCGGCAGCCCGGCAGTTGCGGACGCGGCGGTCATTGCAGCGTGTGAGCTGTCGGGAAATCTTCTCGCGGTTTCCATTCCACACGCCAGGGGCGCGGATGATGCGGAGTTCATCCTGGAGGCTGCGGCAAGCGGGATGGGCGGATGGGCGGAAGTTGTCGGCGCACCATCCGCTGCCAGCGACGCGGGGGGCGGCCTGGATGAGCTGACCCTCCAAATGCCACTGCCGGATCCCCGGCCAGCGTCCCAGTTTTTGCGTTTGCGGTGCCGGCTGATTCCCTGAACGGGCAACAGCTGCGGGAATCAAAGCTGGTTGGCCAGCGCTTCGGCCAGATAGGCGGACCACGGAACTGGCGGCGGCGTTTTGATTTCACGGCTGACGGAAAAATCCTTGAGAAAAAGCCGGTTTTCCAGCTCACGAACCTTGGCGGGATCCGAAAACCCGATGTTGAACTCGCGGTTCAAGCGCAGGCTGAGCCGGTCAAAATTGGCGGTGCCCAGACAGGCCCAGCCGTCGTAGAGCGCGGCCTTGATGTGGGACATCCGCGGATAGCCGAACACGCGGATTCCGTTGCGCAGGAAATCGCCGATGGTCACCAGGTTGCTGGCACCCATGATGCCCGAGTCGTTGTGCAGCGGCAGGATGATGCGCACATCCACCCCGCGCCGCCGGGCGGAAATGAGTTCGCTCAGCATCAGGTCATCGGTGAAATAGGCGTTCTGAATCCAGATGCGCCGTTGGGCGCGCCGGATGGCCAGAATCTGGGCGGACTCAATTTCGTGGTCCAGCGTCCGGGTGTAGAGCGGCTGGACGCGGATGGCATCCGGAGGCAGCGGTTCCTTGCGCGTGAGGTCGCGCGGGGGAAACAGCCGGGCGCGCAGCACGGCAAGGTCACCTCCCCAGCCGGCACCGGCCCAGGTCTGGCTGAAATCCCGCTGGAGTCTGGCCACCAGCGGCCCGCGCACCTCCACCATGAGGTCATGCCAGTCATAGCGGTATTCGCGCCCGATATTCATTCCACCGAACCAGGCCCGCCTTCCGTCAACGGTGATGAGCTTGACATGGTTCGATACGAGGAAGGGATTGGCAATTTCCCTGACGGCGACGCTGGAATTTTCCTTGAGATGGCGCGCCATGTTTCCGGGCGGGTCGAATCCGGCAGGCATGGGCGAGTCGGGTGCGCTGCTGGTGGCCATGAGCGAGCCAAGTTCGTCCATGAGCACCCGGACGCGAATGCCTTCCCGGGAGCGGCGGCGCAGCAGATCGGCAATGCCGACGGCATAGTCGTCGTTGTCGAAAATGAAGACCTGCAGATCGATCGCGCGCTGGGCATCCTGCATCGCGGGCATCAGCGACTGGAAAAATTCCAGTCCATCAATCTGAAACTGGACGGACGATGCCACGGCCGGTGTGCCGGTGATCTTGGCGATCTCCGCCTCAAAGGCCGCCAGGTCCATCCCGGGGCGCGGCACCACCGGCGGCACCGGCTGGATTTCCGAGGGCTGCAGCAGCCGCCAGTGCAGAAAAGTTTCCGCCATGGAGAGGGTGACGGCGATGCCGTGGACCACGAAGGAAAATGGATTGTTGAGGATCGACAGGAAATTGGAACTCCACACCAGCGACTTGGCGGTGCGCAGGGCAAAGCGCGGCGACATTTTTTCCAGCCCCAACAGCGGCAGAGGGAGTCCGAAAACTTCGGTCGGCGGTTCGTGCAGGAAAACAACCTGGCGGGAAGCGGCGGAAAAATAAACCAGGGGCGGTTCGGCCCCCGTGGCGATGAGGACCGGAGCGGAACCCAGGCCAAAGGACTGCTCGCACTCGCTGAGGAGCATCCCCCCGAGTTCGGCATCGGAATACGTTCTGGAAATGTTCAGGCCGCGCGGACGGTGCGCGAAGGGCATGAGCCGGACGGAACCTCCGGGGTTGCGCACCGCCAGGATTTCCTGGGCGGGCAGGGAAAGCAGGACCGCGGTGCCGGGTTGAACCGGAACGAGGCGGGCGGCCAGGCTGCGGACCACCTGACGCCACGTTAGGGCATCCTTCAGGGTGACGCGGCGTCCGTGCTTCCAGGCTTGCGCGAAATCAGCGCGGTTCGGCTCCGCGGGGTGCAGTCGAGTGGCTTGGGGGGAGTCGGATTCCGGCCAGGCCGCCAGCGCGATGGGGTTGCGTCCCGGGAGATGAAACCGGACGGCCAAGGTGTTGCGCCATTGCCGGGCCGTCAGGTTGTCCCCGCTTTTCACAATGGCGGCATGGTCCAGCATCCGCGGTTTTGGCAGGCTGCAGGCGGAGGCACCCGCCAGAACCAGCAGGCCGAGGGCCCGCGCCACTGCGACCCCGGCCTTGCGGAGCCAGGGGAAACCCGCTTCGTGCCAACAGACGGTGCGGGGCGGATTCATGCTTCAGGGGCAGCCCGGCGCGGCCCAGCATCGTCAAACACCGCCAATGGCTGCACCAGATTGGCGGGCAGCGGACGCTGGCGTTCAACGATATTTTTTGCCAGGCGGCGGCCCGTTTCATACGCGGAAAACATCATCTCCAATTTGGCATCCATGTTGTCCACATGGTGCAGGAGGATCGCCTCCGGGGTTTTCGGCAGCACCGGCGAACCGAACTGGTATTCACCGTGGTGAGATGCAATGAGGTGCAGCAAATGCAGCCGCACTTCCTCGCTGGCCGGTGTCAGGGCGAGCCAGCCCGCCGTTTCCCCGCTGTCCATGAGTCCCCGCCAGAGCTTGTTCACCAGCTCGATACCCATGGTGATGTGCCCCAGCATTTCCCCGTGTTCGGAATAGGGCATGGCGAAGCCGGTGGGCGAATAGCCGTTTTCCCAGAGTTTTCCGCAGTCGTGAAACAGCACCGCGGCCAGAAGCAGGTCGCGGTTGACGCTGGTATAGACCGTGCATAGCGCTGCGGCGGAACGCATCATCTGGGCGACGTGCTCAACCAGTCCGCCCCGTCTGGCATGGTGGTATTCGCGGGCGGCGGCGGCGCGGCGGAAGCGGTCGCCATGGATTTCCAAAAACAGGCGGCAAACCCCATGCAGCCGGGGATCAGCAATGGAAGCAGTCAGTGCTTCAATGGTGCAAAAGTCGGTTTCCTGCTTTTCTCGCAGCGCCGGGCTGCCGGCCAGAAGTTCCTGCGTTTCCTCCTCGGTCAGGGTGCGCAGCGTCCAGTTCTTGCTCTCCAGCCCATACTGGCTCGCGGTCCAGTCGCCCTTGAGTTCGACGAAGGCAGGCACCTGCAGGCGCAGCACGGTGGAGAACTGCGGGGAATCCCCCCAGACCCGCAGCGTGAAGCCGTCGCGGCTGTCAGCCAGCTTCATCTCCGCAAATTCCGTGCCCTGCCGGGTGGGCTTTACCTGGACGCTCTCCACCTGGACGTGGATGCAGCAAGGCTGCGGAGCCGAACCGGCCACCTGCTTTAGTTCCCGAATGCTCATCGGCTGCGGGGGAAATTGTGGATCATCCGCTTCTTGGTCCATCGGCAGCAAGCATTTCGCGGAACACCGTGGCCGGTCAATCAATTTCACCGGGCATTGTCACCGGCCCGCCTTTCAAGGTCCAGGCGGAAGGGTGCTGCTCAAAACCAAGCCGCGGGTAGTAGCCTGCCGCCGCCGGCGCTGCCAGCAGAATGAGGGTGCACGGCGCAGGCAGAGCGGCCCGGGTGGCGGCGATCAGCCTTCGCCCGACTCCCCGGCGCTGCCAGGCGGCATCGACCGCCAGATCCGAAAGGTAACAGCACCAGGCAAAATCCGTCAGGGAACGCGCAACGCCGATGAGTTCTTCCCCGTGCCAGGCCGTCGCCCAAAAGGTGGCATTTTCCACCATGAGGCCAAGGGCATCGACATCGTCCACCGGGCGGCGCCGGTCCAGCGTGGAGCGCTTCAGGACGGAAAGGAACTGGGCGACGGTAGGCCGGCGCTCCGTGGTGACGCAAATGTCAGAAATCATGCCGGAACAATGTCGTCCTTCGCGCGTATTGCCTCAGCAAAAAATGACACCGGAGGGTGGCGTTAGGTAGGGGATCGTTGCCTCACATTCGATGACACCGGAGGTGGTGGTAATTTCGCTTCACATTGCTCTACGTTTTGGGGCTGTCGA
>JAGNEJ010000014.1 GCA_018003315.1 Verrucomicrobiales bacterium | reverse complement strand
CCCCAAACCGTTCGGCGAACGAAGGCCCGCGGCCCACGGCTCGAAATCACCGCACGGAGTGACGCGGAACGCCCAGCCACGCCATTGCGATGGCAGGTGCGGCGAATATCCGTCGGGCGGCGGAATCTCAGCACCGGAATAGTGGGCCGGCTTGGCGGACGGCTTCGGGAAATGCCAGCAGGCAAGCGAGCCGTAGAAGTTTCCGGAAGAATCGCGCACCGGACCGAAGGTCCACTCGTAGATGTGCCCGCCGTAGTTCCACTGGTCGGCGAGCGTATCGAATGCATCCGCCTCCCCGTCTCCGTCGGTGTCCCTGATGCGGGTGAGTTCCGGGCGCTGCGCCACCACGACTTCGTCCCTGCCCGTGGTGCAAAGCCCCATCGCCTCATCCAGCCCGGCAGCCCAGCGGGTCCATTTGCCCTCCCTCAGCGCCCAGATTTCCCCGCGCCGCGTGGCAATGAGCAACCGGCCGTCCGGAAGGAAATCCATTCCGCCAACCTCCAGCGAAACGTGATCCGGCACGGGAATGGTTTCGATGCGGTAACAATCCTCGGCGGCGATGGCCGCTTTTGCACCGAGAAGACAAATGGCGGCAACGACTCTCATTTGGAAGCTTCCCGGTTCCACCGGTCCCAGCGCGCATTGAGGGCAGCGGGTGATTGTTTGTCAGGGTATGGAATCACAAGGTGGCGCACCTGCCACGCCTCACCCCGTCGGGTTTCGCGCGGACTCTTGTCCAGCGCCTCGGTAATGGCAAGATAGGTAAACGGCTCGACCATCGAGAAGAAGCGCACCGGTCCGCGCTGCTGCCGCGGCGAGGCGAAAAGGGCCACGGTGACATCGCGAGCCCCTGCGGTGTTCGTCACGGCGCTCCAGGTCGCATCCGCCGCCGGGCAGGGCAGGACATTGCCCGCGGAATCGCCGTGACGGGCGACCTTGTCCCACGCCTCCGGCAGGCGCAGGCCGAGGCCGTTGTAGTTGCTGCCGTGGAGGCTGACTTTCTCCGCTGCGGGACCGGCAGTGAAGCGCCCCAGCCAGTCGAGAGCCACTTCCTTGTTCGCTTCATCCACGGTTAGGGTGAGCGTCCGCTCCTCGATGAGCAATGCGAGCGGCCCGGTGTCCTTCGCCTTCGCATCCGCCTCCTTCACCCAGTGGATGCGCTGTGTGAAAGATGCCAGGGGCTTTCCATCCGGCGCGCGGCCCGTGGAGTGCGCAAGCAGTTTCACCGGCACCTCGTGTCCCGGCCCGTCGCGCTCCTCCCAGAAATTCACCCCGTTGACGCGAATGGCATACATGAGCCCGTGATGGTGCAGATGGTCCGCCGGTGCATCGCGCAGCACCTGGTCACCTGCCAGCGTGCGGAGTTCCTTCACATAGGGTTTGAACTGCGACGGTGCGAACGCATACACCAGCAGCGGACGTCCCCCATATATCCACTCCAGCCGACCTTCCTTTTCGTCCACCTTCTCCGTGATTTCCCCAGCCTGCATTGCGCCTCCCGTCAGAAGCACAAGGAGCGCCACCTTGGCAAACGCAGGTGACTTCGGTTGCAGATCTGGCGGTGGCATGCGGACACTCGATGCCTTCGATTCGGCTCCAACCACTTGATGCCGATCAATAAACCGCATCCACGGCATCACGCCCAGAGACTTGGCGCAACTCCGCGCACAGGCTTGACGGGCGGGGTGAATGGAGCAGGCTAGCGACATGCCGGTAACGCCGTCACCCTCCGAACTGGAATATCCTCCCCTGCTGGAAAAGTGCTGGCTGCGCATGACGGTGCGCGGATTCGCCGCCCTGGCGGGGGCCTTGTGCGGATGGCTGACGTGGCAGAAGTTTTCCGGACAGATCACCGCACTGGCAGGCTGCGGCGGGGAAGGCGGCTGCCACCAGGTGTTGGGCGGACGATGGTCCTCGTGGATGGGCCTTCCGGTCAGTCTTTGGGCGCTGGGGTTGTATCTCGGCGTCCTGGTCCTGACATTGCGCCTAGTGCAGGCCTGGCTGCGGCTACAGGCGGACCGGCTGCTGTGCGCCGCCGCCATCACGGTGATCCTGGCCGCCGTTTGGTTCATCGGCATCCTCGCCGTTGAGGAAAAAGCATTTTGCCCCTTCTGCGCGGCGGCCCACGGCCTGGGGCTGGGATTTGCCGTGCCGCTTTTGGCGACGGCTTGGCGGGTGCGCGGGGATGCGGGGTCGGGATTAGTGATTGGAGCGCTTTCAGTGGCCGCACCGGCGTTTGCCCTGCTGGTGTTCGGACAGCTTTTCGGCCCGCGGCCGGACACCCACCAGATCACCACGGAACACATCAAACTGCAGAACGCAGCGGCTCCAACGCCGCTGCCCCCAGCGACGCCCACCGTGGCGCAGGACACCGCCAAGGCCACGCTGATTCCACGGCTGGAGGTAACTCCGGCACTGCGGGTAGCCCTCCCGGAGGGGGAATCGCCCCAGACATCCGTTCTACCGGTCGAGGGGCGGGTCGTTGGGTTTTTCAACAATGAATTTCGCTACAACGTGGAGGAACTTCCCTTGCTGGGGAAAAAGGATGCCCAGTTCGTCATGGTAGAGTATTTCGACTATACCTGCCGAAGCTGCCGGGACATGGCGGGTGATTTGAAAGCGATGCAGCGCACCTTTGGCCAGGCCTTTGCCGTGGTGCTGCTGCCGTGCCCGCTCAACCGCCAGTGCAATCCCCACCTGCCCGGCGGAGTGGAGGACCACGCCGGATCCTGCGAACTGACGCAACTGGCGCTGGCAGTGTGGCGGCTGGCGCCGGAGAAATTTCTGGATTTTCACGCCTTGCTGCTGGCCGCCACGCTGCCGGTGAACGTGGCCACGGCCACCGCTGAAGCGGAGTCCCGCGTCGGTGGCAGGGAGGCGCTGGCCAAGGCTCTCCGGGATCCGTGGATCAAGCAGCGCGTTTCAGAAACGGTGAATCAATACCGCCTGTTTTCTTCCCAGAACATCCGCATGCCCAAGCTCCTGCTCAAAGGCAGCGTCATGATGCACGGCCCGGCCAGCAGCGAGTCGGTCTTCCTCGACGTGCTGCGCGAACAATTCGGAGTCAAATAACGCCTTTGCTCCGGCGGCCGTGGGTGCTGAAGAAATTGGTGCACACCATTTCGGAAACGATGCCGCGCAATGGACGCTCCGGCTGGCATCATGTTCCCGGACCGCTCCTGCCATGATCACCGCCGGACTGTTGCTCCGTCTCGATTGCAATTCCGCTGCCGCCGCAGACCTGGCCCATGGCCTGGCACAGCACGGCGCTTTCACACCGGGAGTTCCGGAAGGCCCATGGCTGCCGGTGGCCATGGAAGCGGCGGATGACGCCGAATGCCGCGCACTCCACGACTGGCTGCTCACGCAACACGGCGTGATCCAGGTGGACGTCGTGCACGTATCCTTTGGTGGCCCAACTGCCGTGGACGACTCGCCCGAGGTTTCTCCAACACTTCCTTCCACAGATCCATGATCCAGCGCCGTGAATTCCACCGCATGACCGCCCTGGCCGCGGCCGCCACCATCGCACAAGCCCGTGCGCAAAACAAACCACCCGCTCCAGCTGCGTCGGAAGATGGCATCTCCTGGGACAAGGCTCCATGCCGGTTCTGCGGCACGGGATGCCATGTGCGAGTCGGGGTGAAAAACGGGCGCATCGTCGCCATCGAGGGCGACCAGAATGCGGAGGTCAACAAAGGCCTGCTCTGCGTCAAGGGATACCACGTCGGCCTCGCCCTATACGGCAAGGACCGCCTGACCCAGCCGCTGCTGCGCCGCAACGGCGTGCTGGAGCCGATTTCCTGGGAGGATGCCATCGAGACGATTGCACAGCGGATCGTCGCCGCTCCGGACCAATTTGCCATTTACGGCAGCGGCCAATGGACCATCCCGGAAGGCTACGCCGTCAACAAATTCATCAAGGGCGGATTGTCGAACAACCACATCGATCCGAATGCGCGCCTCTGCATGGCCAGCGCCGCCACCGGGTTTCTCAGCGTCTATGGAGTGGACGAACCGGCGGGCTGCTATGACGACCTGGACCGGTGCGACGTGCTCATCCTGTGGGGAAACAACATGGCGGAAATGCATCCGGTTCTCTTCAGCCGGGTGCTCGACCGCCGGGCGAAGGGCCAGAAGGTGCTGCTCATCGACATTGGCACTCGCCGCACCCGGACCAGTGAATTCTGCGATCATTTTCTCGAATTCAGGCCGCACAGTGATCTGGCGATCATGAACGGGATCGCGCATCTGCTGATCAAGCACAACGCCTGGGATGCGAAATTCGTGGAGCGCTTCTGCAGCTTCCGAAAAGCCCCGCAGGACCCCGGGGCCTCGCCCACCGCGCCGCTCAACGGGGATGCGATGACGTTTGACGATTACAAAAAGGCGTTGGAACCCTACACGCCGGAACATGTGGAAGAACTCAGCGGCGTGCCGGCGGAAAAAATCCGGATGCTGGCGGATCTCTTCGCCCGCCGGGATCTGCGCATCACCTCGACCTGGTGCATGGGATTCAACCAGCACTCCCGCGGCACGAACGCCAACCGTCTCTGCCACGGCATCCATCTGCTCAGCGGCCACTTTGGCCGGCCCGGAGACGCACCGACCTCGCTGACGGGCCAGCCCAGCGCCTGCGGCACGGCGCGCGAGGTCGGCACCATGTGCCATTTCCTGCCCGGCGGACGCATGATTCTGAATGCCGAACACCGCAGGGAATGCGAGAAGCTGTGGAATCTGCCGGAAGGCCGCATCAATCCAAAAATCGGTCACCACACGGTGCTGATGTGGGAAAAATTCTGCACTCCTTCAAGCCAGGGCGGGGACATCAGCACGCTCTGGGTCCAGGTGACCAACCCTGGGCAGTCGCTGCCAAACCTGCACAAGCTCTTCAAGGCGAAAGCCGGTCAGCCTGACAAATTCCTGATCGTGTCGGAAGTGTACCACACCGCCACCACGGAGCTGGCCGACCTGGTGCTGCCCAGCGCGATGTGGGTGGAGAAAAACGGAATGTTTGGCAATTCGGAACGCCGCACCCAGCAGTGGTTCCGCATGGTCAGTCCGCCGGGGCAGGCGCGCGACGATTGCTGGCAAATGCTGGCAGTGGCGCGGCGCGTGCACGACCTCGGCCACCCGGGGATGAAGGACCGGGATGCTAGGTTTATTTTCACGATCAAAAACGACAAGGGCGAGGAAGTGCCGGTCTGGGACTGGGCGCATTATTACGACGTCAATGTGGACAAGGCTCTGTTTGAGGAATACCGCATCTTCAGCCGTTACAAGCACAAGGACCTGGCCCCCTATGACGAATACGTGAAGGCCCGCGGCCTGCGCTGGCCGGTGGTGCAACAGGCGGATGGAACCTGGCGCGAAACGCGCTTCCGTTTCGCTGAATTCGATGATCCCTATGTCAGCAAGGGTGCGGAGATTCAGTTTTATCATTCCGTCACCAAGAACGACCGGGCGCTCATCTGGTTTGCCCCGGCGGAAAAGGCTGCGGAGGAACCGGACGCGCATTTTCCGTTCTGGTTGTGCACCGGGCGGGTGCTCGAACACTGGCACACCGGCACCCTGACGCGCCGCATTCCCCAGCTTCATGCCGCCGTTCCGCACGCCTACGTCGAAATGCACCCCGACGACGCGAGGGAGCATGGTTTTGCCAACGGGGAAACCATCCTGATCAAAACCCGCCGCGGAGAACTGAAGCTTCCGGTGTGGTTCGACGGGCGCGGCCATCCACCCCGCAAGTCGCTGTTCATTCCGTTCTTCGATGAACGTCTGCTCTGCAATGTGCTGACGCTCGGTGACATCGATCCCATTTCCAAGGAACCGGACTATAAAAAGTGCGCCGCCACCGTGATGCGGGCGGCCGCGACGCCCTAACTTGCATGGACGACCAGCCTCCATCCGCCGCTCCCAGAGGCATTCAGATCAGCTTCATGATTGGCAGCATTTTCATGCTCACCGCGGTCAGCGGGTATTTCGTCGGCCTGCGCCAGACGAACAGCGCGATCGCGATTACACAGGCGGTGGAAGTCGTGAAGGCGGAAACGCACCGGGATTTGACCGGCACGGCGGCGGTGCCAACGGCCGTGCGCTACATTGACCAGGACTGGTCGGCGCACGGCCCCAACGCATTCTGGCGCACTTCGCTGCTCGACTTTGTGCAAAACCCCGCGGCGGTCCCGAACCAGCCGGTGTCTGCCGAGATCAAAATGGCCGCACTCCAGGCGCGGGCCGGACGCCGAGCCTATGATGGAGCGCCGCCGACGGTGCCCCACCCGGTCACGCAGGATTCCTCGGCGGCGTGCCTGGCCTGCCACGACGAGGGGCTGCAGGTGAAGGACCGGTTCGCGTCGAAAATCAGCCATGCGCATTTCGGCGGAAGCTGCACCCAGTGCCACGTCTCCACCCGCGGGGCATTCCCTGCCGCGGATGCCGCCCGCTACGACGTGCCGCTCGCAGACAATTCCTTTCAGGGCAGCGCTGCTCCGACCAGCGGCCCCCGGGCATGGCCGGGCGCACCGCCCACCATTCCCCACGCCACTCTGATGCGCAGCGACTGCCTGAGCTGCCACGGACCTCACGGATTATTCGCCCTGCGCACCCCGCATCCCGAACGGCACAACTGCAAACAATGCCACGCTGCTGCCGCTGCGAAGGATCAGCGGCAGTTCCTAACGACGCCGCCGCTGGATGCACCACGGCCTGTGCCGCCACCGGTGGCCACCCCTGTTCCCGCCGCAGCGGCTCCCCCCGCCCAGCCTTCCCCGGCAGCCGAAACTCCGCCCAATCCCAACCCATGAGCACCGCCATTTCCCGACGCGGATTTTTTTCCGCTGTCAGCCGGCCCTTTCACCCGGCCAGCGCGGCTGCCGACCGGTCAGGCGCTGCCGCAAATGAACCCTCCGTGCTCCGCACCGCGGTTATTCAGGGCCGCTTCTGCATGGCGCTCACCTCCTTCTGCTCCGTCTGCACCGAACGCTGCCCGGTGCCCGGTGCGATGCATCGGGAGCGCGGCCTGCCCCAAGTGATTTCCGATGTCTGCACCGGTTGCGGCATTTGCCAGGAGGTTTGCCCGGCACCGCGCAATGCCGTGCTCCTGCTGCCGCGCCGCCGCGCCCCCGCAATTTCTTCCCCATGATTTCAGACCCTGACATCTCCGAAGCATCTCCGCTGCCGGACCTGCACGAAGCGCTGCTTGACGCTGCCGCACTGGACCGCCTCCTGCGCGATCTTGCTGCCTGTGCGGAGGTGACGGAAATCATTCCGAAATTTTCCGCTGTCGGCCTCGTGCCGGATCAGTCCGCGCTCAGTCTCGACGTCGGGAGGAGCCTGCTGCTTGACGGCAAAGCCCGCGCCGTGCAGTTCCGCTACCGTTACGATGGTTCCGACTGGTGGGACACGGTCATGGCGCTGCCCGGAGAACGGTTCCGCCTCGTGCGCATCCAACACCACTTTCCCCCGCCCGGCGCATGAATGCCTGTTTCAGAAAACATCCGGTCCTCGCCTGGCTCACCCTCGTAGTCTTCACCGGCGCGTGCAGCCTCGCCGTCATTTGGGCGCAGAAACATCTCCCTCCGGCGGACGTCCCCGCAGCTTCCCCGGTGCAGATGCCTCGGATGCATCCCGTCACCATCAAACCCGGTCCGGCCACGCCGCGGCTCGACACCGGCATCAGGGACGCCTCAGGCAATCCCGTCACCGTCGCCTGCAGCACTTGCCACAGCACCACCACACCGAACACCGCTCGGCAGACCGCGCACGATCTCATCCAGGCCCATCGGGGGCTGAATTACAGCCACGGAAGCCTGACCTGCCTCAGCTGCCACAACTCGCAGGACTATGACACCCTGCACCTGGCCGACGGACGCGCAGTGGAATTTCCTGACGTCATGACACTGTGCGGCCAGTGCCACGGCACGGCCATGCGCGACTATCTTCACGGCAGCCATGGCGGCATGAATGGCCATTGGGACCTCGCCAAAGGCGGACGCATCCGCAACAACTGCGTCAACTGCCACGACCCGCACCTGCCAAAATTTCCGCTGGTCCAGCCGGTGCTGCCGCCGCGCGACCGAATCTCCGTGCCACAAGCGCCTTCCAGTCATGACTGATTCCTCTCCCGGACTTCCTAACGCATCCAGCGACGACCTCCATCCGAAGGCGCCCGCGCCACCGCAGCCGGACAGCGGAGCCACCCGGCGCCAGGTGCTCAAGGGCATCGGTGTCACCCTCGGGGCCGCGGCCTACGCAAAGGCGCTGGCCCCGCTGACGGAGCTGACCAGGGAGACATCCATGGCTGAATTTCTGCAGAAGCACTACAAGGAATTAGGGAAGGAAGAAATGGCTGCCGTTCTTCAGCGGCTGACCGCGGAGACAAAGGAGAAATACGGCGCGGACGTGACCATCGCCGTTCCCCAGCCCACGGACGGCGTGAAATTCTGCTACGCACTCAACCTGAGCATCTGCAATGGCTGCCGGAAGTGCGCCGAAGCCTGCCACCTGGAAAACAACCACGACCGACCCTCGCACCAGAGCTACATCCGTGTGTTTGAAATGACCAAGGGCACCATGGACTTCGAGAAGGGCAACCCCCACTACAACCACCCCGTCCCGCAGCCTGACAAATACTACATGCCCGTCCAGTGCCAGCAGTGCGAACGCCCGCCCTGCGTGGACGTTTGTCCGGTCGAGGCCACCTGGAAGGAAAAGGACGGAATCGTCGTGGTGGACTACAACTGGTGCATCGGCTGCCGCTACTGCGAGGCGGCCTGCCCCTATCATGCGCGGCGGTTCAACTGGCAGAAGCCGCAAATCCCGACTGATCAGGTCAACCCGGACCAGAGTTACCTCAGCAACCGCATCCGCCCCCAGGGAGTCATGGAAAAGTGCACCTTCTGCCTGCACCGAACCCGCAATGGCCGCCTGCCAGCCTGTCTGGAAGCCTGCCCAACCGGTGCGCGAGTTTTTGGCAACCTCAACGATCCACAATCCGAAATCCGCTGGGTGCTGGAAAACAAGCGTGTCTTTGTCCTCAAGGAGGAACTCGGACTGAAACCTCAATTCTTCTATTTCTTCGATGAGTAATCCGACCGGTGGCACCGCCGCTCCCCCGCCCCCCGCAAAGTCCGTTCCCGAATGGCGGCAGTATCTGCGCTTCGGACGCTCCGCGCTGAGCCAGAGCATCGAAGGCGGTTGGAAATTCTACGTCTGGATGACGCTGCTCACCGCGGTGTTCCTGGTCGGTGCCAACGCCTGGGCCGTGCAGGTCCAGCAGGGAATGGCCGTCACTGCCATGAGCGACCACGTCTCGTGGGGGCTGTACATCGCCAATTTCACCTTCCTGGTTGGACTGGCGGCCGGCGGCGTCATGATGGTCATCCCGGCCTATCTCTATCACGACCGGGACATGCACGACATCGTCATCGTCGGCGAACTGCTCGCCATCGCCGCCATCGTCATGAGCGTCATGTTTGTCGTCTGTGATCTCGGGCGGCCCGAGCGCTTCTGGCACATGATCCCGGGCCTGGGAAAGTTCAATTTTCCCGTCTCGATGCTCACCTGGGATGTCATCGTGCTCAACGGCTACCTGCTGATCAACCTGCACATCTGCGGCTATCTGCTCTACAAGCGCTTCCGTGGACACAAGCCCGCCGCCAAAATGTATGTGCCCTTTGTCTTCCTCAGCATCGTCTGGGCGATCAGCATTCACACCGTCACGGCCTTTCTCTATTGCGGCCTGGGCGGCCGTCCGTTCTGGAACACCGCACTGCTCGCCCCGCGGTTTCTGGCCAGCGCATTTGTCAGTGGTCCTGCCTTTCTCATCATCGCCATTCAGATCATCCGACGGCAGACCGGCCGCATGTTTGGTGAAGGCGCCATCCGCACGCTGGTGAGCATCGTGCGCATCACCATTCTCATCAGCCTGCTCATGGTCGTCTCCGAAGTCTTTGTGGAATTCTATACCGGCAGCAGCCACACCAGCGCCGCAAGGTATCTCTACTTCGGCCTGCACGGACACCGCGAGCTGGTCCCATGGATCTGGAGTTCCGTCGCCGCCACCGTCGTCGCCGTCATTCTTTTCCTGCAGAAAGGGGTGAACCGCCGCCCCATCATTTTGAACACAGCCTGCCTGCTCGCCTTCGCCGGACTGTGGATCGAAAAGGGCATGGGCATGATCATTCCCGCCTTTGTTCCCAGCACCCTGCACGAAATTGTCGAATACCGCCCCAGCATCACCGAATGGAAAGTCACCGCCGGCATCTGGGCGCTGGGGCTGATGATTTATACCCTGCTGTTGAAAATCACCGTGAACGTTTATTCACAAAAACTGCGCGACGCCAGCGGACAGCGCACCGTCACGCCGGATGACGCGCTGGCGATGACACCCTCCGGCACCTCAACCGGACAGGGTTCCTGAGTTCACACGGAGGACATCTCTGACCAGCCGCTTCAATCCCTGGCTGGAAGGATCCCCAGGGGCGTGGAAACATCGAAATAGACGGGCATGGCGGGGTCGGTGGCATCCACCAGTTGCATTTCGGAGGCCAGCTCCGGATGGGCGTCGGCGGCTTCAAGTTCAAGCTCCACTGTTTCTCCCGGTGACCACGGCACGCCGCGGACGGGACGCCGCTCCAGCATGCCCCAGTGCAGCACCACGATTTGCCTGGCTTCGCAGGTTCCGGAAATGACCCGGACCACTTCCCAGGTGTGATCCACCAGCATGCGCTGATAGGATTCCAGCCGCGCCGGATCGGGTGCCGTGGCGGAGAGGACCCTGGCGAGCAGTCGCAGGCGCTTGGGTGCCGCTTGCGGCAGGGACCGGGCCACACTCATCCGATAGTGCGCCTCCTGTTCGCCTTCCGGCAGCACCCGGCTGAACAGGCCGACACAATCGACACTGGCAGTGGCAGCCGTCGGCGGAGTCATGCCGCCAAAAAGAATTCGTCCGCCGCGGGCCAGAGTCTTGCCCGGTGAAGGCGCGGGTGCACCGGCCCTCAGGGTGCCGTTGTCCAGGTTCCACTGCAGCGTGCGCCCGTCATGGGTCAGAACCACATGCCGAGGCTGAAAATCTGTCGGCGGAGGGGCTCTCAATTCGAGTTTCACCGCGGGAATTGCGGGGTCTGGCGACCAATTCCAGCGCAGGAAATCCGCCTCGCGCTGCAATGTCAGAACCGGTCTTCCGCCAGCATCGAGCATGGAAAACAATGTTGCCCGCACCGTTTCGTTCTCCGCCAGCTGTTCTCGGAGCTGCAATTCCACGGTGAAACACTGGGCGGCAGTGATCGCTTCCGCAAACGAAGCGGCGGACGCAGCATCCACGGCAAACTGGCCGCCGTCGAGGATCATGTCATGGTGGCGGCCAAACCGGGCGATTCCAGCAGCAGCCACCCGGCAGGGCGAAGGGCGATCCTGAAGCTGATTGTCGGCATCGGCATTTTCCCAGACAAAGTGCGCGTCTTGGCGGGACACCGGCCACTCGGACTTTCCTGCGACCGGCAGGTCCGCCGGGGCCTGGGCGAAGGCTTGCAGCACAGCCTGATCCCCGCCGGACACCCACGCGTCCGGATAAAAATCCCCGAAGGTATTGCCAGTGATGCGCACCGAGTCTTCGACGGCTAGAAGATTGTCCGAGAGACGCACCAGAAAGACATCCGCCTTGTGTCCGGCCTCCTGGATGCCGCGCGACCCGGCGGAAGCCCCCTTGGCTGCAGCCACCTTTTTGACTGGATAGGGACCGGTAAAAGTCAGGAAGCGAGGGTGATTACTCCACCGCGGGTGGAACAACTCGTGACCACCCACGCCGGGAAGTTTGCTCAGGTCCACCTGCCAGTTGCGGCCTCCGGCGAGGTCAAAAAACCGGAGCTGGCGATGCCCGCCATGGAACACACAGCCTACATAACTGTTGTCCGGCGCCAGGCCCGCCCAGCACCCATTGGTTAGCTTGTGCCAGGTTCCAGCGGCTGGATTCCCGAGTACTCCCTCCCGTTCCGGAAAGAGTGCGGCAAACCGCTTTCCGTCCCGGGACACCTGCACGTTGTCGAGGGCGAAATCTCCGCGCGGCCACACCGGTTCCCGTTGCGCCGGATTGTGCAGGGGAAACCGGAAAAAACCCTCGCCCCCCAGCGACTGCTGACGGCTCGGTCCGAGCCGTTCCAGCGCATAAACCCAGACGGTCCTGCCATCCGCATCCAGAACGACATCCAGGGCGAAGCCATCGGTCAGCACCCGGTCACCGGAACCATCCCAATGAATCGCATGGATGTGCGGGCTGAAACTTGTCAGGTGATCCTGGTCCTCCGCGCCTTTGTCCGTATAGATGACCTCCTGACCACCAGGCACCATGAGCGGCCGGGCATAATTTCCCTCCCGACGCGAAATCACTCGATAGCCGCCCGCCCGGCTGTCGAAGCCGCCGAGGCGCAATTCCTGGGAATTGGCAAATGGGTCGGACTCGGTGGCGCGTCGGTTTTCCACCCAGACGATGCGGGCCTGGCTGCCCGAGGTCAGTTTTTCCACGGCCAGACAAAGGCGGCGCGCCACCTCAGATCGGGACAATTTTTCCCCCGGAGTTGTGAGTTCCGGGGACGCATCGGTGCGGCCCCGCTGCCACTGCCGAATGCCGATCCACCCTGCGGCCAGTAACACGGCACAAGCGGTGCAAATCACAATACAGCGACGGCGGAACGATTTTGAAGGCACGAATCGGCTATGGGTGATCGGTGAGATGGGTGGACCCCGGGCGTGAACTTGAAAAAACCCCGATCCGTTGCCGGACCGGGGTCGTCAAAAACTCCGTGGTGGCTGGGAATTATTTCGCGATGAATTTCACCAGATCAATCACGCGGTTGCTGTAACCCCACTCGTTGTCATACCAACTGACAAGCTTGAAAAACCGATTGTTGAGTTCGATTCCCGAGCCGGCATCGAAAATGGAACTGTGGCTGTCGTGAATGAAGTCGGAGGAGACCACCTCATCTTCCGTGTAGCCCAGGATGCCCTTCAGGTAGGTTTCACTGGCCCGTTTCATGGCGGCGCAGATTTCCTTGTAGGAGGTTTCCTTCACGGTTTTCACCGTCAAATCCACCACGGAAACCGTCGCCGTGGGCACGCGAAATGCCATGCCGGTCAGCTTTCCCTTCACTTCTGGAATGGCCAGCCCCACGGCCTTGGCGGCGCCGGTAGTGGACGGAATGATGTTCAATGCCGCACTGCGGCCGCCCTTCCAATCCTTTTTGCTCGGTCCATCGACCGTTTTCTGCGTGGCGGTATAGCTGTGCACCGTAGTCATCAGTCCCTCCTCAATCCCAAATCCTTCCTTGAGCAGCACATGCACGACAGGTGCCAGACAGTTTGTGGTGCAGGAGGCATTGGAAATGACGTGGTGGGCCGTAGCATCATACTTTTCATGGTTCACTCCCATGACCACCGTGATGTCCTCATTCTTTCCGGGAGCGGAAATGATGACCTTTTTAGCTCCCGCTGCAATGTGGCCTTTCGCCTTCTCGGCATCCGTGAAGAGACCGGTGGCCTCAATGACGATGTCCACCCCAAGGGCCTTCCACGGAAGCGCCGCAGGGCCTTCCTTGACCGCCAGGCATTTGATCTCGTGTCCATCCACCACCAAAATGTCATCTTCCGCAAGTTCAGGGCTGCTCTTTTTGCTGGAAACTGCTTCCTTGGCACGTCCCTGGATCGAGTCATACTTCACCAGATAAGCCAGATTGTCCGCGGGAACGAGATCGTTGACCGCCACAACGTCGATCTCTTTGCCCAGCAGACCCTGGTCACAAATGGCGCGAAAAACCAGACGACCGATGCGTCCAAATCCGTTGATGCCTACTTTAATCATGATGTTCTTGAATGGTTAGGGTGGGATGAATTTGGCAGCGCCAAGTTCGGATGAAGCCGCACCGGTTCCGATCAGGTAAAAGAGCAGCAATGCCTGAATTGTGGTCCGTCTGCGGACGGCACCAATAGGCGGCTTCATCGTTTCGTCAAGCGTGGGAGCGCCGTTCACGGAGGATCGGAATTCCCGGATCGAACCAATGTGAACTCTTTGTGCCCGATGCAAAAAACGGCTCCACGGGTTAGTGTGGAGCCGTTTCGAAAACGGAGATGCAGACCAGCGATCTTAGTCCGGGCTAACCGGCCTGTGCGGCGGGCGCCTGACGATCACGGGCGGCGTTTTTTCCGTCACGGTGATGATTTCAGGCGGCGGAGTTCCACCGGAACCACCGGGAGCAGAGAGATAGACGGCACCGGTGCCGAAAGCCGGGGGAGTCACTCCCCAATCATCATCCTTCGCCGGAGGAGAAACCGGACCTTTGCCGACTGGGCCTTTGCCAACAGGGCTTTTGCCGCTGCCGCCCATCTCGGCGGTCACCCAAGCATCGGCAGCAGGAATGCAACTGCGGATTTGAGCCGCCTGGGACGGAGCCGCGTGAAGCGCCGTCAGAACAATTGATTTTTGCAGATCTTCGTCCGCGTTGACTGCGGCGATCGCGCTCTTGATCAGGTAGCAGGCACAGTCCGGATTCTGGGAAACGTAGGTTTCGACAATTTTCAGGACATTGTCTTTGTCCTTGGCGATTTCGGCGTCCTGTTGCTTGGCAACCGGATCACACTTGCTTTCGGCATAGCCGACCGTGGTAAGTGCCGCGGCGGCAAAGACCGTCGCGAAGAGGGGACGTAGGCGGGTTGTCATGGTTTGGTGGCTGGTTGGGATGATAAAATCGTTTCAGGTCGGAAACCTTTGCCGGGGAAATTAGTGGAATCACGGAATGAAGTCCAGAAAAAAATACCCCGTTGAAAATTTTGCCGCGCAGAGGCTTGGTGATGCATTCTGCAGAAGGGCGGCGGACATGGTGTTTTTCATTGATCTTCAAGGAGATGTCTCTTTCGATTGGTTTTATTTCGAGGGTTTGACCGCAACGTTCCGGATGGTCCTCAAATGCGGTCTGAACCGCCTGCAAGGGCGGCAACTTCCCCGCGGATGGCTCCAGGCCCGGTTCCGTGGCGCAGTCGGAAGTTGAAATCGAGTGGCCGGTGTAGTATGGTGGAACATGAATGCAGGCGTTACCGTTGGGGTGGGGCGCCTTGCCGCCGCCATCCTGACAAGTGTCGGTGGTGTTGCCATGGCCGCACCACCGAGCAATGATCCGTTCGCCGCGGCAGCGGACCTCGCTTCAGCCAATCCAGCCACAGTCACAGGCACCAATGGTGAAGCCACCGTCGAAGCCTCCGAGCCGCTGCCGCTCCAGATCGGAGCCACCGTCTGGTGGAAATGGACCGCCCTGGAGGCGGGAGAGGTCACGGTGACGACCGCGGGCAGCGATTTCGATACCGTGCTGGCCATTTATTCCGGCACCACGCTCGCGAACCTGACACAACTGGACGCGAACGACCAGGACGGGTTGGAAGACCACAGCCGCTGCACCGCCGTGCTGGCGGCCGGGCAGGTGTTGTGGATTCAAGCGGGCGGCTATGAGGGCGAAACCGGTACATTGTCCGTCGGGGTCACGCTGGCACCTCCACCGGCCAACGACTCCTTCGCGTCCGCGGCTGCCATTCCGTCGGCGTTGCCACAGTCGGCCAGCGGCACGAATGTCAATGCCAGCACCCAGCCGGGTGAGACCTTCCCCCCGGGCACCACGGCCACCGTCTGGTGGAAATGGACCGCCCCCGCAGACACCGGCGTCCGTGTGGATCGCACCGGCTCCGCGTTCAAACCGGTCCTGACGATCTACGCCGGAAACTCGCTCGATGCCCTGACAAAAGTGGTGTCGAACGAAAGCAACCCCAATTCCATTGCGGTGATCGAATTCAATGCTCTCGCCGGCACGCAGTATTTTATTCAGGCCGGGGGGGCTTCCGGCCAGGCAGTGACGCAGGGAAACCTGACCCTGGCCCTGACCGCCGCGCCCGCGCCCCTTTACGACAATTTCGCGGCTCCGTTCGCATTCGCTGCGGCGCTGCCGCGCAATTCGCCCTGGCTCAACCTGACAGGAGCAACGCTGGAAGCCGGAGAGCCGGCACCGGGAGGATTCCATCCGGGCACGGTCTGGCTGAGTTGGACTCCGGCGGCGGGAGGCATTGCGGAGTTGAGTCTGGTGTCCGCCGCCCCGGTGCGTGCCTGCGTTTATACCGGCACCGCCCTCGCGGCGCTCCATCCCGTAGTCAGCCAGACCGGTGGTTCGCTCTACTTTCCCTTCAACGCCGGGGAGACCCACATGGTTCAGATTTCCCCGGCCTCCGCCGCGAACGCACTCGTCGCGGTGACGCTGCGGGCGGTAACTCCCGGGACCAACGACGCCTTTGCCTCCCCCGTCACCGGCACCACAGCCGCGGCGACCTTCACCAACCATCACAACATCCTCTTCACCAGCGAAGCCGGAGAGCCGCATCCGGCACCGATGGGGAGCCGCACGGCATGGTACCGCTGGACACCGCCGACGAGCTCCCGGGCGAAATTTTACACCTCCGCCGCAACCTTCGACACCGTGCTCGCCGTCTATGCCGGAAACGCCCCCGGCAGTCTGACCCTGCTTGGCCTGAATGACAATGCGCCCGGACTCGCTGCCCCGACGCTCAGCCAGGTGAACCTCAATGTGGATGCGGGCACCGCCTACTATGTGCAGGTCGGCGGCAACGATGCGAACACGCAGGGGTATTTCACCCTGCGCTGGAATCTGGTTCCGGCCAACGACGACTTCGCCGATGCAGCGGATGTCGGCGCTGCGTCCGGATTTTCCGTCGTCGGCAGCACGGAAAATTCCACGCAGCAGAGCGGCGAGCCCCCGCCTGGCTACGGCAAGTCCGTCTGGTGGAAGTGGAGGGCACCCGCCACCGGACGCGCATGGCTGCGCATGGCGGCCACTCCTCTCGTCGTCACTTACCTGCACGTTTTCACCGGCTCCGCATTCAATGCGCTCACGGAGGTGGCCACCATCAACAGCGACAATCTTCTCAACGGCCCTCCACCGCTGCTCCACCTCACCTTCGATACCGTCGCCGACACCGTCTATTTTTTCCGGATCGTCTCCCTCCAAGATGTCGCCGTCGGTCTGGATCTTTCGATGCCCCCACCCCCGGGCAATGACCACTTTGCGAATGCCCTCGATTGGGGTTCCGCGGCCACCGCGTCCAGCCAGGTGTTGGACGCCGTGGCCACGCCGGAGTTCAGCGAGCCACTCAACGCTGGTGACAACACGACATGGTGGCGCTGGACGGCGCCCGCGTCCGGACTCGTGGAAGTGAACACCATCGGCAGCGACCACGGCGCGGTGTGCCGGGCCTTCACCGGCAGCTTCCCGCCCGGCGGCAGCCTCACCAGTCGCGCTGTGAGCACAAAACTGTTTTTCGACGGCGACATCGATCCGCGGCACCGGCTGTTTTTCAACGGCGGTGCCGGCATCGTTTATTGCATCCAGGCAGCGGGTTCGATTTATCGCGGGGCGCGGCGCGGCAACCTCACACTCAACCTGCGCACCCACTACACGCCGCCGCCTCACGATGCCTTTGCATCCGCTGCAACGCTCGGCAGTGCCATCGGCGCCACCCGGCAGGGCAGCAATGCCGCTGCTGGCACGGAAGCGGGCGAACCGGCGGGCCCCAATTCCGTCTGGTGGAACTGGACGGCACCCGCCTCCGCCCCGGTGACCCTCGACAGCACCGGGAGCAATTTTCAGTCGCGGCTCGATGTCTTCACGGGCAGCGCCGTCAGTGCGCTGACAAACGTTGCCAGCGCGCTCTCCACCACCACCACGCCGGCAGCACTGAATTTCAACGCCGTGCAGGGCACCACCTATCGCCTTCGACTGGCCGGAGTCTCCGGCAATGAAACCCGAGGCGACTATGTGTTGCTGCTGGGTGATGCCTACGCGCGCTGGGCCGCAGCGCAGGGTCTGGATGGCACCACGTTCCCGCCGCTCCTTGATCCTGACAACGACGGCCTCGCCAATCTCATCGAGTTCGCCTGTGCCCTGAATCCCGGTGCCGCCGAAGTTCAGTCCACCCTGACTCCCGGAAGCGGAACCGCCGGTCTGCCTCACGTCAGCCACACCGGCACCGGGGCCGCCGCCCGCCTCCGCATCGAATACCTCCGCCGCCGCGGCACCGGCAATCCCGGCATCACCGTCACTCCGCAGTTTTCTTCCAATACTGCAGAGTGGCAGAATGCCACCGGCACTCCGGTGGTCACCGCCATTGATGTCGTGTGGGAACGCGTCGTCGTCGAGGACACTGCCGGTGCGGCCCGGCGCTTCGCCCGGCTGCATGTGTCCCGGCCCTGATTCCATTGTTCGTTCAGAGCGATTGAATGGGGCAAGCCGGAGGGTTGTCCGCGAGCAATCAGCGAGAGGAGAGCCTCTCCGCGAACGACCCCAACCGCACAGATGCACCTCCGTCGGCGGGCAGAACGCTTTGCACCTGGCTCAAAAAAGACCCCCTGCCTCCGACCACTGTGGGCGGGTGCAGGGGGCTCAAAATAGGGGGAGGCTGCCGGAAAAAGCGCGGCGGTAGAATCAAGCGCGGCGGCGGCGCATCAGAAACAGCGCAGCCAACCCAGCGAGCAGGGTGGTTGCTCCAGGTTCGGGTACCACGGTCATGGTCACAAAGCTCGTCGCTCCGGCCTGGTCCGGAGCAAAGTTGCCGCCCCCGGAGGTGTCGTTATAGTTGAACTGCCACTGGTTGGCTCCCAGAACAAAGGTCGCGTCGTCTGCCAGCGGACCGCCATTGTAAGTGAACGTGCCGTTGTTCCATGCTCCTGCGTAGTTGATGAGGGTCAGCTTGGAACCGGGCACCAAGATTCCGCCGGGAATATCGGTCAGCGTCAGAATCACGGTTCCATTGAGATCGAGGGAGCCGGTGGAATCCAGCAAATCGCCAGTGTTCGATACCGAGGAATCCAGTTCGTAGGCGAAGGTGGAATTGTTGTTGAAAGTGACACTGCCTACACCCAGCGATTCGATGGACTCCCCGGGTGCCAAAATGCCACTGACGCTCAAGTTGGCCGCCAGCGATCCGCTGCCGCCCAGGGTGCCGCCGCTTCCCACCGTCACCAAACCAAGTCCGGTATTCGTCCCGCTGACGAGCAGGGTGCCGCCGTTGACGGTGGTGGTGCCCGCATAGCTGTTGGCCGCCCCGCTGAGCACCAGCGTGCCGGCTCCCGTCTTCACAAGCGAACCGGCTCCCGTCAGGTTGCCGGAAAGGCCGATTTTACGCGGGGTGAGGCCATCCACGGCATCCAAGGTATCGAAGGTCGTTCCGGTGCCTGCGTCGGTCAGGGCCATGTTCAAAATGCTGCCCCAATGGGAGGTTGCACCCACGGTGCCGACCCCGAGATTGACTGCCTTACCCGCGGCACCAGTGCCCGCGATGATGCCACCGGAGCCGATATTGATCCGGCCGCCGGTGAGGTTGAATGTTCTGCTTCCCATGTCGCTGCGTGGACCTTCGGAAGTATCTTCCCCCAGCTTCAGCGTGGGTGTGTTGATCGTGCCTGCGCTTTGGTTGACGACGAGGGTGCCTGGATTATTTCCGAGGGCACCGCCTACCGACATTCTGGTGAACAGCGTCATCGAGCCCGTATTGGTGAAGTTGACCGTGGTGTTGGCGTTGCCGGTGGTAAATACGTCGGCAGCAATGGCACCCGAACCGGAGATGGTGGTGGTGGCGTTCGTGGTGATGTTCAGTCCGCCAGTCCCAACATTCATGGTGCCATCCACCTTGAACGTGCTGGTGTTCCACGAAATGTTGGCCGTGCCAACATTGAGCATCCCACCATTTTCCACGACGAGATTCCCCCCCACCGCGCTACCGCGTGCCAGGACACCGGTGGTGGTTAGGCTGCCGCCAGTTCTGATGGTGAGCCCGCCGACACCAAGGATCGTCACATTGCCCGCACCGGTGTTGGTGGCACCGCTGATTTGCAGCCCGCCAGCGGCACTGTTGATCGTGGTGGCCCCGGTGTAGGAGTTGGTGCCGGAAAGGATGACGTTTCCGATGGAGGCCTTGGTTAGACCGCCCCCGCCGTCGATGTTGCCGGACAGGGTCAGATCCGCGAAACCGCCGTCCAAGGTGAGGACCCTAGCCGCATTGACGGTGACGCCATTGCCAATGTTGCGCGCGCCGCCGCCGTCGGCGGTGGCGAGGGTGGTGTTGCTCGTCACGGTGATGGCGCTGGTGCTAAAGACCGTGTCGGAGTTGGCAGCCCGGACAATGCCGCCATTGAAAGTGGTGGTGCCGTTGTAGGTGTTGGAGTTGGCCAGGATCAACTCACCGTTGCCGGATTTGGTCAAGCTGCTGGCAACCAAAGGGCTGGAGTTGGAAAGGATCCCATTGTACTTGGAGGTGCCTCCGGCCGTGAAGGCATTCAGGTTCACACCGTTGAGATCCACATTGCCATCCAGAGTCAGATTCCGGGAGGCGGTGAAGAATTCCGTCCCACCGACTGTCCCTCCAAGTTTAATGTTGGAATCAATCTCCAGAGGCGAACCCACTCCGGAGTTCAGCAGGATGGCATCGGCACGGCTGGAGCCACCGACGGTGGTGTTGCCGTTGAGGGTGATGGTGTTCGCACCGGTAATGGTGATCAGCGAACCGGAGGTGGGTGCGTCGCGGTCCACGCGGACCATGCCCCAGGTGACATCGCCGCCGAGGGTATAGGTCGCCGCACTGGTTCCGATAATGGAGGTATCGAATACGGCAGCGCCAGCGTTGCTATCGGTGCCATCGGGTGCGGTGCCGCCGGTCCAACTGGACCCGAGGTTGAGATTGTCTGAATTATTCGCCTTGGTGACGCCATTGATGGCGAAGGCATGCGGTGCCAGGAAACAAATTGGCAAGGCGGCGGCGAGGAGAAAGCGACAGGAGGTTTTACTGGGGTTCATGGAGTTGCGAACGGTGGGGTTGAAGCAAAAACTTGCTTGGGGCTTTGACCCAACCCCACGATCGCCGGGGAGGCAAGCAAAAATGCGCCGTCGAATCAAAAAACCGACCCCCCCTTTCCTCCGGAAAAAGCCGTACTGGACCGCCCCCTGCCCGACGGAAAGGGATGCCTCACCGGTCAGACGCCTTGCTTGCAAAACGGACAAATCCAGGCTTGCCATCAAATCGCGGTGCCATTTGAATTTGCCCATGCGGTTGCTGCGGTGCCTGCTCCGGTGGGCTGTCGATTCGTCCCGTGGCGGCTGTTCCCTGTTCCCTGTTCCCTGTTCCCTGTTCCCTGTTCCCTGCTCCGGATTCTCACCCGCCGTCCCGCTGCATTTTCCCACCTCGCGATGCGCAAACTGTGTCTCCAATCCCTCATCCTGCTGGCGATGGCCGTAATTGCCGCTGCCTTGACGTATTTTTTCTACCCTGCCCGTCCCGCGCTCTATCTGGCGCAGGAAGTTCCCGGTGAGGGCGAAATTTCGTTGTCGGAGGCGCTGGCCCTGGAGCGCAATGGCGGGGTTCTCTGGATTGATGCCCGGCAGCAGGCTGCCTATCAGATGGAACACATTCCCGGTGCGCTGCCGCTCAACCCGCAGCAGTTTAATGCGCAGATTCTGGAAGTGATGAAAGCCGTGCAGGACAACTTGGAGCGCTCCGTCGTCATTTACTGCGATGCGAAGCAATGCGCCGCCAGTCACGAGGTGGCGGAGCAGCTCCGGCAGGTGCACCCGGACCCGGACAAGGTCCGCGTGCTGCATGGCGGCTGGCCGGTGTGGAAAGCGGGCCGCTGATTTGCCGGTTGCACTCCGGGTCGCTCCGCCCACTGTCGCGACGGATTTTCCGTCCTGTCATGCGAAACACTCTTCTGTTCCTGACGGCTGGGCTATTTGGCTTCGGCTGCAAAACGACCTCCCCGCAGTCCCTGCGCGGCAGCACCTATCTCTACGTGCCGGAAAAGGGCCGCGACTCCGGACCGGCGTTGGATTCCGCGCAGTTTCCGCCCACCACGCGCAGCGAAAGCATGCAGTTAGCGGAAGCCTATCTGACGCATGAATGGCTGCCCACCAGCCGGAATGTCTTTCACGGCATCGATCCGGACGGCATCCGGGTGGACACGCCGGATTCCGCATTCAAGCCAGCCATGACGCTGCCTGGCTGGTGGGTGGCGGGTTTGATGAACCGGGGAATTCCCTACCAATGGGGCGGCTTCTCCACGCCGGAAGAATTCGACGCCGGGCTGGCCGCCGGAAAGTACGCGGGGGACATCTACACGCTGCGCAAACGCGCACTGCTGGACGGGGCCGTCAGCCGGCACGCGGTCGGCATCGACTGCTCAGGGTTTGTTTCCCGCTGCTGGAGACTGCCGCGGTCCTACTCGACGCGCGAGCTTCCGCAGCTTTGTGACGAACTCGCCAACTGGGACGACCTGCTGCCGGGCGACATTCTCAATACCCGGAACGAACACGTGCTCCTGTTTGCCCAATGGCATGATGCCGCGCACACGGCGCTGATTGTTTACGAAACGGGCAGCCCGCCGATGTGGAAAGTGCAGCGCCACCCGCTGATGCGCAAACCGCTCGCCGACTGGGGCTACCGGGCCTATCGCTATCGCAACATGCGCGACTGAGCCGGTGCGGCAGCCCCGCCGCAAGGGATACGGGTCATTTCCCAGCCGCTCTCTGCAGCCGCTCCACCACCTGCCGTAGCAGCCCCGCCGCGCGTTCCCGCACTTCAGGGGAAACGGCGTCGAGTTCCGTCTTGAGCCGCTCTGCGATGGCGTTGAGGTCTGCTTCGCTCTGCGCAGCACGCACCATTTCCTCGATGAAAAACTTCCATTCCGGCGCGCTTTGGCGGGCCTGTTCCAGGAAGGTTTGCAGTTGGGAAAAATCCAGGCTGCCCTCGGCTCCCGCACGCAGCAGGCCCTGCAGCCGGGGAAGCTGCTCCAGCACCCGGGGATTGGTCAGCAGTTTCCCCAGCAGCTGCTCCCCATCCGGACCCATTACATTTCTGAATGCTTGCGCATTTTTTGGCCCCAGCAGGGCGGCGGCGACGGCTTCGTTGAATCCCCGATGCGGGGCATTTCCCAGGGTGCATTGGGCTTTGGTTTCCTTGCCGCCGTGCAGCCAGACCACCTCCAGCGCGGCGCCCACCTCCAGGCTGGCCACCAGCTTTTTCAACTGCTCCTCACTGAACAGCACCTGATCCTTGAGGCGCACCAGCACGTCATCCGCCTGCAAGCCCGCCGCGGCGGCAGGACTGCCCGGCGAGACATCCCGCACAATCAAACCCGCCCCTTTCAAATCCGGAAACTGTGCCGCTGCGGATGGCGGCAGCGGCTGCACCGCCACGCCAAGCCAAGGCGTTTTCGCCTGCTGGTGAGCCGCCAGCCGGCGGGAAAAATCGCCGGCCCATGATTCAAATGCGGCATTGGCGGATTCCGCCAGGCCACTGATCCCTCCCGCGCGGGCGACGAAATCCTTCCAGGGCGTCAGGTCGATTTTCAGCGGTTCCTTGTCGGGAATCAGGATGGTCTGCGTGCCGCCTTTGCCATCGGTGATGCTCAGGTGAAGCTGCCCGGAAAGCATGGGAGGAGCGGTCGGCTGACTGGCCTGCTCCTGGGCAACGGACGGCAAGGCAAACAGCAGTGGAGCTGCAAGGAGGGTGGAATACAGGGTGCGATTCATCGGTTAGGGTGTGTGGCAGGTTAGTAATAATTGAGGACAACGGAAATGAGCCGGGTGGATGTCTCCCGTGCGGAGTCTGGGTGGAGCGAACCTCCGGCGGGCGGAAGGCTCACTTCCTCAACTTCCAGGACCTGGACTGGCGGCAACAGGCCGCGGCGCAGCAGGGCGACTTCCCGTGCAGCGGCGGGCGCTGCAGGTGTTTGATCTGGAACAGACGGCGCGGTGGGTTTCAGACCCGGAAGAGACTGCGACAACGCCGACAGTGCATCCATTTGCGGCACGCGGGAGGTCGGTTGCAGGAGGAAAAATCCGAGGGCGCCAGCCGCAGCAATGCCAGCGGCAGCCAGCCAGCCGAACCTCCCGGCGCTCCGTTGGGCAAGGCACGGTGCGGGCGGTCCAGCCTGCAGCAGGCGGCGGCGGAATGCTGCGGGAGCGGGAGCGGGGCGAATGCGGCGAAGGGCAGTCTCCACCGCGCGGTCTGCCGGTTGGTTGTCAGGGTTGGGCATCGGTGCGGAGCGGGAAAGGGCTAAGTTCAACAAGGGAAATCCTCAGGGCGCAAAGCGCCGCACGATAGCGGGAGGCAGCGGTGTGCAGGGAGGTGCCCATGACCTGCCCGATTTCGCGGAAGCTGAGTCCGCTCCAGACATGCAACAGCACCACTTCCCGCTGGGCGGACGGCAATTTGTTCAACTCCCGGGCCAGATGCGCGGCGCAGTCCCGGCTCTCCACCTCCGGTTCCAGCCATGCCTCGTTCAGACAGCACAGGTCGGACTCCCGGCGCTGCCGCGAGGACGTTCGCCGCACCAGATCGATGCCGCGCCGCCGGATGATCGTGAAAACCAGCGGCAGTGACGGCTCGCCGTGACGCCAGGATTCCGCCAGTGCCTGCTGCACCAGGTCCTCGGCGTCCTCCTCGCGGGAGCACTGGGACCGCGCGTAGAGCAGCAGCGCGTCGAGGTGGGCCTCCAGCCAGCGTTCCCAGCAGCGTTGCAGTTCCTGATTTGGCATTCGGCATTTTCAGTCAGAGTGTTTCACTTGGAATGTCGCAGCCGGCGGCAAACTTTGTCATCCACCGTGCAAAATACTTGGCGCAGCGAAGCCCGCCAGTCCGGCGCGCCTCCCCAAACGCATCTGCTGCCATTGGGTGATGGAAAACACTCAGCACCCCGCCCCCCGCCACAAAAGCCTCGCTGAGTCGAGGGGAACCTCCGCGAAGCAACCACACCAAGCCCTCGCCCTGTTGCTCCATCAGCGACTTGGCTCGCCAGACTGGGAAACCCTGCCGCTTTTATCCCCAGCGCCTGCAGCAGGCATGACCCAGACACTGCGGGTGAAGGCCGCCCCGTCAGAAGAATCTCCGGCGTTTTCCCAGCAGGTTAGCAGGGTGCCGGCGGGGATGTTTTCAGTGGTGGCAGATTTTCCGGAGGGCCAGCGCACCGTGATGGATTTGGCTTCGCGGCAGTCGCCGATCCCGAGCATCATGACGGCGCTGTGCTGGGAGGCAAAACCATCGCCACAGCGGTGTTCGCGCGTCAGGGTGGTAGCGCCGAGGGCAGCGGTGAGCACCGCACCGTAGCCGTCGCGGCAGGCGAATGGCGAAGCGGCAGCCGTCCGGTTGCCTCCCACAAATTTCACGGCGATGAAGCCGCCGCGCAGGCCGGCCGAGGGCATGGTGTTGCGGTAGAAATTGAAGAGGGGCGGATTGGCATTGACGAGGGCCACGTCCTGCCAGCCGTCGCGGTCGAAATCCAGCAGCGCCCAGCCGCGGCTGTCGGCATTGTTGTCCAGCCCGCTGAGTGCGGAAAGATCCGTGAACGACTTGCCCGCATGGTTGGCAAAGTAGTGGTTGCGCTCCTTGCCGCTGAGCGAGTGGACGACCAGTTTTCCGTCGCGCATTTCCACCCCGGACAGACGGGAATCCTGCCGGGTGTTGACCGCGGCATGCTCCCCGCGGCGTTTCCACGCGTCGGACAGGCGGAAACTGCGGCGGGAGAGGCTGGCGTCGGTGCGCACAACTGTGCGCCAGAGGTTGCTTCACAAATCCAACTCGCTGCTCAGCTCCTTGGGCGCGGTGAAGTAGCCGCTGAGCACGTAAAGGTCCAGCCACCCGTCGTTGTCGAAGTCCGCCCATTTGCCGCCCCACGACCAACCGGCTTTCATCACCGTCATGGCCGGCGGTTCCAGTCCGGCGACCTGGGTGAATTTCCCGTCGGCACCGTGGTGGTAGAGCCAGTTGCCCTGGGCGGATTCGACGTAGCGGGGAGACAGTCCCGGCACGTCGGCCGTGATGCGCCGTCCGGCTTTGCTGTACATGTTCGAAACATAAATGTCCTCGCGTCCGTCGTTGTCGTAGTCGCCCCAGCTCGCGCCCATGGCGAATCCGTAGGCGGTGATGCCCGCTTGTTCCGTGACGTCGGTGAAGCCGTCGGCACCGTCGTTGCGCAGCAGATTGTCCGGTGCCCAGTCGTTGGCCAGATACAAATCGGGATCGCCGTCGCGGTCATAGTCGCCCCAGGTGGCCTGCAGGGTATTGCGCCAGAGGCCCGCGGATTTGTTTTCCGGTGCGGGCTCGAAGACACCGCCTCCCCGGTTCACCAGCAACATGTTCGGCGGGCCGACCTGGTCGAGCAGGTCGGGAAAAGCGCCGTCCGGGGCGCGGGTACGCTCTGCCTGGAGCCGACGACGGTATTCCTTGGCCTGATCCGGCGGCAGGAATTCATCCATCCAGTCGAAATCATCGGTAGCCACCACCGCCACGCCACCGGAGGGTGCAGACTGGGGCGGAGCGGCGGGACGGTAGGTGCAGAGATAGACGTCGAGCAGCCCGTCGCGGTTGTAGTCCGCAGCGCTCATGGAAACCACGGCCATGGGAGACCAGGCAGGAGCCTTGTGCTGGACAAAGACGCCGCCCCGGTTTTCCAGATAGGCGGTTTTCAGCAGGCTGCGCCCCAGCAGTGCATCCAGGTCGCCGTCGTTGTCAAAATCGGCGAAAATCGTGCAGGTGGTATGCCCCGGCAGCGCGAGCCCGTATTTTTCCGATTCCTCCGCGAATGTGCCATCGCCCTTGTTCACCAGGAGCCGGTTGGTGCCGAGGCGCACGGTAATATAAATGTCGTCCCAGCCGTCGCCGTTGATGTCCGCCACCGCCACGCCGGGTTTTTGGTTGGCTGAAATCGTCGAAAAGTAGGGGTGCGGCAATTGTTTCTGGCCCCCTTTGTAATATTTGATGGCGGCGGCTTCGTTGTCGCCCTGGCGCAGGTGGGCCGCCTCTGCCTCGGACAACACCTTGCCCGAAACCTCGGCAAAGAGTGTTTCCGGACTGGTGGCCATGCGCAGTTCGCGGGTATGCCAGGCGGTGAGTCTCCAGCCCGCCGCCTCGCGCCGCCATTCCAAGTCCATTTTCCCGGTGAAGGAAGCCAGGCCCCCGCTTTTCAGCGCCCCCAATGCCTCCATTCCACCCTGCGCATGGTAGCGGGATTCATCGCCGTCGGGATGGCCCCCGCGGATGATGTAAACCTTGGCATGGGAAAAATAATCCACCGCGGCAGTGAGCGGTTCCCAGATTTTCACCGCGGCACCGGGGGCCGCCGCTGCGGGCTGAACCGGCCAGACGTGAAACGTCAGGGCGGCGGCTCCAGGCGGCGGCGCAGGTCCGGCATCGGTCAAGGACACCGCTCCTGCCGCGAACAATTCCCGGCTTTTCTCACCCGGCAGCGCTCCCGCCATGAAATCGGCGCTCAACCGCCCCATGGAAGGGCTCAGTTCCAAATACGTCTCCTCAGAAGTCACCAGAGCCTGCACCACCTGTTCATCGGACGCCGCCGTGCGCTCGCTGCGCCATCGGCCCAAACCCCACCAAGCCGCCGCTCCGAGGACCAGCAGTCCAGCGCCTAACAAAAGCCGTCGGGCACGCCGCGGCGGGGAAGATGAAGGGGAATCCGGCACGCCTGTCCCCATAGCCTGAAATCCAGCGCCAAGGCAAAGCATTTCTTTGCACCAAAGGCCCTCGCGGGGCACCATGCTGCCGGTTCATCGTCCGCCCAATGGGGCGGCCTCCCGGCGGTGCCTCGATAAAAAGGGCCGGCGTGGTTGCGCCGGCCCTTTCGCAGGTCGAATGGGAAACGGATGCTATTCGGCCAGGAGTTTTTCCACGTTCGCCTCCAGGCCTCCGCGGGCATTGAAATTCACCACCATGCCCTTTTTGTTTACCAGCCACATGGCTGGGATGGAATTGATGCCGTATTTTTGGGCGAGTTCGTTCTTCCATCCCTTGCCGTCAAAATGCTGCACCCAGGTCATCTTCTTTTCCTTGGTGGTCGAAAGCAGCTTCTCCTTGTCCTCCTCGTTGTCGAGCGAAATGCCGACGATCTCAAAACCCTTTTCGTGCAGCTTTTCATAGGTCTTCACCACGTTGGGCACTTCAGCCATGCAGGGACCGCACCAGGTAGCCCAGAAATCGATGAGCACCACTTTGCCGCGCAGCTTGGCCAGATCGACCTCCGTACCGTCCACAGCGGTGAAGCTCAGTTCCAGCGGCTTTTCCTTCAGGGCCTTCTGCGTTTCCATCCGCTTGATGCGTCCGTCCAGGGCACCATTGCGGCGGTAGTCTGGAAATGCTTTTTTGTGTGCTTCGGCCAGTTCCTTGAACTTGGCATCGTCTTCCTCGTCCATGGCTGCCGCAAAGCTGACCGTGGATTTGGTTTCCTCATCCGCATCCGGCGCGGCCAGGATTTCCTTGCGGAGTCTGGTCTCGTCCGCCTCGTTCATGCCTTTCATGCCCAGTTGCTGGCGGGCCCTCTTGGACATGAGTTCATTCGCGGCCACTTTCCAGCGGCGGGGGTCGTTCGGATAGGCCTTGCAAAAGGCGGCGCCTTTTGCATCCACCGCCAGAATCCGCTTTTTCATCATAGCCATCGCTTCATCCCGGGTTTTGGGCCGCTCACCGGGACTTCCCTTCATCGCCGCCTCCACTTCCTCCCAGGCCGCGTCCGCTCCCTCCTTTTTGGGCGCTTCGGCTTTTTTCCCGGACTGGCTTTCGGCAGCAGGTTTGTCCTCTGCGCGGGACACGGCGGCCGCGGCAAGGGCGGCGATCGGCAGCAAATGGATGAATTTCATACGGCGGGAGCTTGTGGTCCCATTTTCGTTCTGGCAAGTGCTCTTTGCAGCGCCAAAACGGGCAATGCCTGCAGGGACGGCCAATGGCCCGGGCAGGCGCAGGGCTACCGGTTGCGATTCCGGGCGACAAGCCGGATGAGGGACGGATTGTCATCGTCCACCCGGCTCCAGCCGAGTGACTCCTCGCACGACAGGATGTCGAAGCCGACCGCAGCGGCATCGCGTTCCAGTTCTTCCTTGCGGATGAAACGGCGGTAGTGGCTGGTGACAAATTCGTCCGGCCCGACCTGCGTTCCCTGGCCATACATGGCATCGTTCACACTGCGGCATTCGATGAAGAGGTGCCTCACATTGGCTCCGAGCCAGCGCAAAACCCGTTCCTGACTGTCGCGCGTGATGGCGTGCAGGCTCCACCGCAGGTAGCCGCAGTCGCGCGGCATCTCCCCCAGCAGGGTGAAGTCGCGACAGAGGAATTCGCACCGCCGGATGCCGTGTTCGGTCAGTTTCGCAATCGCCACCTCCGAAGAATCCACCCCGGTGACATTCAGCCCCTGGTGGGCAAAATACACGCTGTCCCGGCCACTTCCGCAGCCGAGGTCTGCAATGCTCATCCCCGGCACGAGGTAGGTGCTGCAGAATGTTGCGAAGTTCGATGGAGAATGGAGGCTGGTGTTACGGTAAAACGCGTTCCAATAGGCGGAGTCCATGTTCGGGGAATGCAGGCATCTGGGGATGGAGGATGGGGGGGGCAGGAAACGAGACCGGAAAAAACTAGACCGGAAAAAACTAATTTGCAACCAGCGACTTGCCATGGACGTCAATCCAAATGGTTTTGTCGGCCGAAGCTGGCTTCCGTTGCCTGCCCGGACATCCTACGTAGGAGCGGAACCAGCGGACGCAGAAACGCAACCGTCTCCCCCATGAACCACTCACCAACAGCATTGCACTGAATTCGGCATTTCTTGACATCCATCCGCTGATGACCCAGCCTCTGCGCAGCATTTCCCCGTCATGCATCTGTTCCACTCGTTCTCCCCGGTCCAGTCCACTGGCTGGCCGACCCCAGCGGCGTCATGAGCACGCTTGAATCAAGCGAAGGCAGTGCTGCGATTCCACCCGCAAAACTGCCTCTCTCGCATTTTACTCGGTTTGGCGCCAGTTCCCTGTCGGTGCCGCCCACCCGGCATCTCAGCTATCCGATCGGAATCCGGCTGGCCTGGCTGGGGTCCAAGATCGGTCTGAGCCCCAATACCGTCAGTTGGCTGGCATTCCTTGTCGGCATCATTTCCGCGGTGGCGGCAGGCTGGTGGATCGACGACTCCCTGGGCGGCGCAGCGGTGCTGTTGGTCGGACTGCAACTCTCCTATGCACTGGACTGCGCAGACGGAGTGACCGCGAGGGCGACCAACCGGTGCACGCCGTTCGGAGCGCTGCTCGACAAGGTGCTGGATGGCATGGTCATCCTTTTGGTGCCAATGATCCTCGCCCGGGGCGCTCGGCTTCACGGCTGGGTGGAACCTTTGCATGTTAGCGCATTGATCGCCATCAGCACCGTGCCCCGACTGGCGTTGGCCCTCACGAACTGGATGAAGGCGTATGAAACCGGTTCGGTAAACGCCCGGAATTCTCCGGACACCCGGCAGCGAACGTTAACGCAGTTGGCGGCCCGCGTGATCGCCGGCATCCTGGACACGCCGACCTACAGTCTGGGAATCGCCCTTTCCTGGTGGCTCGGCTGGTATGTTCCCTTCGCCGTCTGCTTTGGCGGCTTCACCCTGCTGGCCTTTGCCTTTTATCTGGTGAAATCCGCCCGGGAAATGTGATCCCGACGGCAGTTAGAACAACTGCCCCTCCAGACCCAGGACTTCCTTGCGCATGAGCCCGCCGACCCGGTGCTTGGCAAGATACACCTGAGCCATGCTGACCCCCAGTTCCTGCATCACCCGGCGCACTCCCCAGCCTTTGACAACATAGCAGTCAAAAATCTGATATTGTTTCGGGGAAACCTTCAATTTCACCGCGGCCAGCGCCCGGTCGGCGAGACTCTTTTTCCATTCCGCATCCCAAACAGTTTCCAGGATGTGGGCGTCGGGGTCTTCCATCCGGTCCAGGGTGGCGGTGTTCCGTTCGTCATCCTCATGCTCAAATTTGAGCATCGCCGTATCCTTGGCCCGCTTGCGGAACTGGTCGGCGATGCGCCACCGCGTCTGGTTCATGAGCCAGCTTTTGAAGGTGCCGACATTGGCATCGTAGCGGTGCTCCTTCTGCTGCTTGGCAATGGTGAGGATCGTTTCCTGCACGACATCCAGAGCCTCCTCGCTGCGCAGTCCGCTTTTGAGCGCCACGCTGTATATCAGTTTCCAGTAGCGCTTGTAAAAGGCATCCCACGATTTCTGATCCTCCCAGTCCCCCAGCCGTTCGATGAGGCTCTTGTGGGTTTTTTCGTAGGCTTCACGCCAGGCGGCGGCAGCCGGACCTTTTTCGTCTTCCTGTTCGGGATCATCGGGAAACATTGCAGAGGATGCTATCACCGGATGACAAAATTGCCAGCACAGGCCGACGCCGACCGCTCGGGGCGTTTCGCGGTTTGAAATTCTCTGCGGGGCCGTTACGGATGGGGAATGATTCCAAACGTGCTTGCCGAACGCTACGCCACTGCGGCGATGACCGCCATCTGGTCCCCGGAGGGCAAAGTCCGCCTGGAGCGGGAATTCTGGATTGCCGTCATGAAGGCGCAGCGGGAACTCGGGCTCAACATCCCCGCGGAGGCCATTGCCGCCTACGAACGGGTCGCGGACCGGATCGACCTCGCCTCGATCGCACGCCGGGAACGCGTCACCCGCCACGATGTGAAGGCGCGGATTGACGAATTTTGCGAACTGGCGGGTCACGAACAGGTTCACAAAGGCATGACCAGCCGGGACATCACTGAAAACGTCGAACAGCTCCAGATCTTCCGGGCACTGCGCCAGGTGCGGCTGAAAGCGGTGGCGGTGCTCGCGGCCATGGTCCGCAGGGCGGAACAGTTCCGCACCACCATCCTGACCGCCCGCACTCACAATGTGGCCGCGCAGACCACCACGCTGGGCAAGCGCCTGGCGATGTTTGCCGAAGAACTGCTCGGCTCACTCGAGGCACTGGAACATCTCCTCCAATCCTATCCAGTCCGCGGCATCAAAGGGGCGACGGGAACGCAGCTGGACCAGCTCAACCTTTTCGGGGGCGATGCCGCAAAGGTGGCCGCACTGGAGGAGAAAATCGCCTCCCACCTCGGGCTTCCGGCGGCCTTCACCGCAGTCGGTCAGGTGTATCCGCGCAGTCTGGACTTTCGGGTTGTCAGCACGCTGTGCGATCTGGCATCCGGCCCTGGCAGCTTGGCGCGGACCCTGCGCCTCATGGCCGGCCACGAGCTGGCCAGCGAAGGATTTGCCCCCGGCCAGACCGGCTCCAGCGCCATGCCGCACAAGATGAACAGCCGGTCGTGCGAACGCATCAACGGATTTCACTCCATACTCAAGGGGCACGTCACCATGGTTTCCACCCTGGCCGGGGACCAGTGGAACGAAGGGGACGTTTCCTGCTCCGTGGTGCGCCGGGTAGTCCTGCCGGACGCCTTTTTTGCCATCGACGGGCTGCTGGAAACCACCCTGGTGGTCCTGAACCAGATGGAGGTGTTCACCGCCGTCATCCAGCGCGAGGTGGAGCGCCTGCTGCCATTTCTGCTGACGACAACGTTCCTCATGGAAGCGGTGAAAAACGGCGTGGGCCGCGAGACCGCACACGAGATCATCAAGGAACATGCCGTGGCCACCGTCCGGGATTTGCGCGGCGGTGCGCTGCGCGACAACGACCTGCTGGACCGGCTGGCCGGCGATGCCCGCCTGAAACTTTCCCGCAGCCGGGCGGAGGAACTGCTGCAGGCCGGAGCCGCGGAAACCGGCGCCGCAGGGGCGCAGGTGGACGCCATTGCCGCCAAGGCCCGCCGCTGGCTGGAACGGGAACCGGCGGCAGCCGCCTATCAACCGAGTGACATTCTCTGACCGATGGCCGGACCCGCTGTTGACTGGCACAAGCTGGAGGTTTCGGACACCCGCTTTGAAACCGGCGGATTGCGGTGCGCCACGGTGAAATCCGGCCATCTGCGGGGCCGCGCAGACATCACATTCTGGTTTCCCGACAATGTCGGGGAGCTTTCCGCCGTCCCCGTCCTCCTGCTGCTGCACGGCATTTTCGGCAGCCACTGGGCCTGGACGCAGCGTGCCGGGGCTCACCTGACCACAGCGGCCATGGTCGCTGCGGGTGAAATCCCGCCGATGGTCTTGGCGATGCCATCCGACGGACTCTGGGGCGACGGCACCGGCTACCTGACGCAGCCCCGGGCGGACTTTGAATCCTGGGTCGCCTGGGATGTCCCGGCGGTGGCGCAACAACTGCTGCCGGAAAAGGCCCGCGGCGGCCCCTTGCTGGCCGCGGGACTGAGCATGGGCGGGTACGGAGCATTGCGCCTGGCGGCAAAACTGGGTCGCAGCCGCTTCCGCGCGGCAGCCGCTCTGAGCGCCGCCACCCGTTTTGACCACCTGCTGGAGTTCGCATCGGAACGCAGCGGGGACTTCGCCGACACTCCGCAGGAAAATGTGCTCGACCTGCTCCTGGCAAACCGCCACCAGCTTCCGCCGCTGCATCTGATCTGCGGTGCGGCGGATGTCCTGCTGGAAGCCAACCGCGCGCTGCACGGCGCACTGCTCGCTGCACGCATTCCTCACAACTATTCCGAACCCCCGGGCGGCCACGACTGGGCATTTTGGGAAACGCACCTGCCGGATGCCTTGCGGTTCCTGGCGGCAGCGCTGTAAGTCCATGGCCACTTCCCTTCCGCCGGAGCGCCCCCCGCATCCGGTTTTGTGAGGCTGCGGAATTTTTCCAGGGTTCGCTTTTCCGTCCTTTACTCACCCGGTTGGCGCTGCATATTGCCAAATCCTTCCCCCGTTCATGGAGATGCTGGCGATCATTGAAACCCACACTCCCGGTGCAATGCCGGTGCATCCCCTGGCGCTTTTTTTCGCGATGGTCATCGGCCACGCCCTGGCCGACTACCCGCTTCAGGGAAAGTTTCTGGCGATCAAAAAAAACCGCCACATCAAGACGGTGGACTATACCGGCGAGGGTCCCGCCAGCCTGTGGGTTTACTGCCTGTCCGCCCACAGCCTGGTCCATGCCGGCACCGTGTGGGTCATCCTAGCGGGCTTTGGGCAGCCGCACGCAGTCTGGTTCGCCTTCGCCGAATTTGTCCTGCACTGGATCATTGATTTCGCGAAGTGCGAACGGTGGACCAATTTCCACCAGGATCAGGCGCTGCACATGATCTGCAAGGGCCTCTATCTTCTGGTGCTCTGGCAGCTGGGGTAAGGCCGTGCCGCATCCGCGGCGGGGCTTTTTCTTGCATGGCATTGGCGGGGCGATAGGCTGAAGCGCCCAACTCCAAATCTTCTCCCCATCCACCATGAACCACCGTGCTCTGTTTCTCCCTGCCGCTGCCGTTGCCGCGGCTGCTGTTGTCGCCAATGCCCTGGCCGCTGACTGGCCCGAGTGGGGTGGAAGCTCCTCCCGCAACATGGTGTCGAAGGACAAGGTCAGCCTGGAAATCGAACCCGGTAAAAAACTCAAGGGGAAGGACGAAATCGATCCCGCCACCACCAAGGGACTGCGGTGGGAAGTGAAGCTGGGCTCACAGGCCTACGGCACCCCCGTAGTGGCCAACGGGCGGGTGCTGGTGGGGACGAACAACGAAAACCCACGGGATTCCCGCATCAAAAACGACCGCGGCGTGCTGCTTTGCCTCGACGAAAAAACCGGGGAGATGAAGTGGCAGTTTGCCAGCCCCAAACTGGGCACCGGCAAGGTCTCCGACTGGGAATACCTCGGGATGTGCAATACCGGGCAGATCGAAGGCAACCGCATTTACATGGTGACCAACCGCTGCACGGTGGTCTGTCTGGATCTGGACGGCCTGGCCAACGGAAACGACGGCCCCTACAAGGACGAAATAAAGTACCTTTCCGACAAGGAAAACCCTCTTGCGGAACTCGGCGACCAGGATGCGGACATCATCTGGCTTTTCGACATGCGGGAGGAATGCGGCGTGTTCCCCCACAACGTCACCAGCAGTTCCGTCATGGTCGTCGGCGACAAGGTCTTCGCCAACACCTCCAATGGACAGGACTGGACCCACACCAACATCCCCGCACCCAATGCCCCCAACCTCGTCATGCTGGACAAAGCCACCGGCAAACTGCTCGGCGAAGAGTCCAGCGGCATCAGCAGCCGCTGCATGCACGGTTCCTGGTCCAGCCCGGCCCTGGCCAAGGTCAACGGTGAAGACGTCATCGTTTTCGGCGCCAGCGACGGTTTCTGTTACGGCTTTTCCACCAAAACCAAAAAGAACGAAGAGGATTTGGATGTCCTTCAGGAACTCTGGCGCGTGGACTGCAACCCGAAGGAATACCGCCTCGACGAAACGGGAACCAAACGGAAGTATTCGGACTTCAACGGTCCCAGCGAAGTCATCGCCACCCCCATCTCCCACAACAACAAGGTCTACGTGCACATCGGCCAGGACCCGGAACACCAGGAAGGCCTGGGCATGCTCACCTGCCTCGATCCCTCCCAAAAAGGCGACCTCACCGGCAAGGTACTCTGGACCTACAAGGACATCTCCCGGTCCATTTCCACCGCTGCCATCGCGGATGGCGTGATGTATGTCGCCGACTTTTCCGGACGCCTCCACGCCCTGGACCCCGACACCGGCAAGCGCTTCTGGCTCTACGACACCAAAGGTCACATCTGGGCCAGCCCCATGGTCGTGGATGGAAAAGTTCTGATTCCCAACGAGGAAGGCGAACTTCACGTCCTCAAAGCCGGCAAGGAACTGGTGAAGGAAAAAATCATCAACTTCCCCGGACCCATCTACTCCACGCCCGTGGTCGCCAATGACAACCTCTACATCATGACCATGTCCCACCTCTATTCGTTCGGCATCAAGTAGTAGAGCATCCTGGAACAACAACGCGCCGCCCCATCGAGCGGAAAAACGGAACGAAATCGGCATCGGGCGAAATCCGCCTGCGTCCATCCCAGCGAGCGCAGACGGTTAACTTCCCCTTCAGCCGTCGCCTGTAACTCCGCCGTCCACAGCTCGGATTCGTTCATCCCGTGCAGCCACGAGGCTCATGAGCTTCTCACTCAGCCCCTGCGGATCGCGGCAAACGAGGAAATCCCACTCTCCCAGTCGGCCCCAATGATTCACCGCCGAAACCCACCGCTTCGCGGCTTGGTGCTTCGCGTCGGTGTCCTCGTGCTGCTTGCCTTTGATTTCGAGCACCACGTTCACCGTGTTGCGCAAGCGGACGATGAAGTCCGGCTCATACACATGCGGGTTGCCGTAAAGCTCGTAAGGGATGTTAAACTCCAGCCGGTCATTCCTCGCGTAGCAATTGACCACGCCTTCCTTTGCCAGCTTCTCGAGTTGAAACATGGCGGCTTGCTCCCAGGACTCCGTGTCACAGGCCACAAAGTTGATGTGACTTGCACCGGTGATCTGCACCGGCTTCACCGTCTTGAAACGAACCCTTTCCGTGCTGTCGATGGGGCGGGAACGGTTCAAGCGCGGCAGCAGCGGAGCTTCACCTTTGCCATCGTCCGGGGTGATGGCGGCAATAAGCAGGCCGATGATGCGCTGGGCGTAGGTTTGCAGGCCCACCTCGCAGGGATTCAGCCCGTTCAGGTCCACTCGCTCGCGGATGTAGCTCTGCACGATGCGTAGCACTTGGGGAAACAGCGTGCTCCGGCTTTCACGCCGCAGCCGTTCCTTGCCCGGATGCGCGGCCTCCGTCAACGCACGCACCACCTCACGTGTGATCTCAAACTCGATGGTCTGCGGGTGAACCGAATCGTAGTATTCCTGGCGATCCACCAGATCGAAACCGAAGCCGCCGTGGGCGCTCGCATGGCCGATTTGGTAACCGACCTGAGGGCGCACAAAGGCTGCGGTCGGGACCGTCCACGGATCGAGCTTCGTCCGTTCGATCTTGGCCACATCAGCGGTCACCGCGTTGCGCTGGAGCGAAACGACATATCCCTCCACTACAGGAAACCTAATCTCAAACGCCTTCCGTTCCGGCAGCGCCATGACCTCGTGCTTCGGGCGGTCTTCCGGCGGCGGGCCGCCGCCGGGTTCGCGGCCTTTGAAGGGGATCAGCGAAAACGGCACGCCGAAGATGTCCACGTATTCCGCCGTGAGCAGTCCCGTCACAGGGTCCGGCGTGTAATCCATCCGGCGCAATCCGCGCCCCACCACCTGCTCGCAAAGCAACTGACTGTGAAACGCCCGCAGCCCGAGGATGTGCGTCACATTGTTCGCGTCCCAGCCTTCACTGAGCATGTTCACGCTCACCACGCAGCGGATGTGCGCGCCTGCCTCACCGGGTCTGCCCACGGTGGAGACGATTTTCCGCAGTTCTTCCGCAGCTTCCTTTTTGGTGTCGTTCGGGTCTTCGCTTTCCGCCGCAGCGAGCAGCTTGGAGTCAATGCGCAGCGTCACTTCCGCGCCTTGGCGGTTCCATAACTCCGGGAACCCCGAAAGCCCCGCGCCATAGTTCTTCTTCGCCTTTTCCTTCTTCTTCCGGCGCTTCGGTGTTTCGTCCTCGTCATCCTCGTCATCCGCGACATCGGCTTCGATAGTTTCCTCGCCGGAAATCGCCCGGTAGAACTCCTTCGCGATCTCTGTGTTGTCGCAGACCACAATCATCACCGGCGGTGTGCGGTCCTGTCCCGGCGCGGATGTCGTTACCAGTTCGAGCTTCTGCTTCCATTCCCCTGCAAGTGTGAGCAGGGCGTCCTCAGCCTTCCGGTAAACTATTGCTGGCTTGGGCTTGCCGCCGGTCAGTTTCTCGCCGGACTTCAGGTCGCGGGTGATGTGCTCCCACAGCTTGAAATACTTCGGATCAGGCCGCCCGGTGTTATCAATCGCCGGCAGGCGCGGAATCTTCGTGATGCCGCTCTCGATGGCATCCACCAGCGAGAAGTCGCTCACAATCCACGGAAAGGGAGAGCCTTCCGGGTAGCCGCTGCCGTGCAGATAGAAGGGCGTGGCCGACAAATCCACACAGATGCCAATCCCACAGGCCGCATTGATCTTATCCAGCCCGCTCACCCATACGGTAGCTTCTTCGCGGTTTGCCTTCTCCTCGGCAGTCAGCGTCACGCCTTCCGCCACGGGCGCGGGACGGTAGGCGTGATGCCCTTCGTCGTTCAGCACCATCAGCGGCTCGTCATCCCAGAGATCACCGAGCCGGTTGCGGGCAAATGCTTCGGGGCTTTCGGCTCCAAGTTTCACAATGGGCGCACCTCCCACGTTCTGCACCTCTGCTTCCGGCGCGAGCCAATGCCAGTTCGTCACCAGCACTTTGCCCTTTGCCAGCTCCGTGCGCAGTGTGGACGGCACGACGTCGAACTTCTCGTAATAGTTGTCCGGGTCACCAGGGCGCAGCACGTTCAGCCGCTCCTTGATCGTGAGGTTCGGGCACAGCACCAGCGCCCGGCGCGGAAAGCGCGGATCGCCCGGCTTCGTGCCGCGATTGCAGAACGCCCACGCGATGAGCATGGACATCACCACCGTCTTGCCGCTGCCCGTCGCCATCTTGCAGGCGTAGCGGTGAATCGCCTTCAAGCCCGCCTCGTTCGGGATGTCCGCCAGCTTGGGGTGTTGCGCCACCGCAGCTACCCATTCGTTCGGACGCGGATTCCTGCCCTGGGCGAGCGTGTTGAAGTCCTCCAGCGTCAGCTTCGGCGTCCAGCGCGGTTTCTTGCCCAGCGCCAGAATCTCCCGCAGGTAGATGATTGTCTCCACCGCCTCGACCTGGCAGAAAAAGAGCTTCCTTCCCCGATCCTCGCGCCACCAGTGCCGCAGCAGCTTCTTCGTCGTCTCGCTCGCAGTTTCCCAGCCGGACTCACGCCAGCGCCTCACGTCCTCGCGCAGGGCGTTCACCAATGGCAGGTCATCGCGTTCCTCCTCCGCAAAAAGATCACGCTGCGCCCCACCGGTGCGTTCGGTCTTGAACCAATAGCTCGCAGGGCGGCGTCCCGGGGTCTTCGACGGGATGCCGGTCTTTGTGTCGTAAAGCCAATGCTGGTCCGGCTCCTTGTAGGGCGAGCAGAGAATCGGGTTATCGACCGGCTGAATGGGAATCTGGTCTTCCGCAGGCATGAATGGATTAAGGTTTCACGGCCACCACGGCACCGTTGGACTGCACGTGGACGGGTGTCCCGTATTGACGGGCGATGGTGCGTGCGCGCTTCGCCGCGCGCTTGAGCGCCTGCCCGGCGTTTTTAGCGAGTTCGCTTTGCGGTTTGATTTTCGGTTTCATGGTCCTTCCTCGATCAGTTGGAATTGAGCGGCGGAGTTATCATACACCGCCCACGCATCCGCCAGCGCGCGGTAGGTCCTTTCAAAATTTTTCCAGCCCCGGTGGAAGCGCCGTCGCACATCCGCTGCCGGCACGGCATGGCCGCCCTGTTTCACCCGGTCCGCGATGCGCCGCAGCGCCAGTGTCACGGACGCGAGTTTCAGAAACACGATCTCGATCCTGTAGCCTGCGGCTTTCCACTCCTGCAGCCGGGCGACGTAGGTCAAACCGCTCAAGGTGCTCTCGAAAGAAAAATCCACGCGCGCGGCGGCCAGACGGTCCAGTTCGCTCAGGAGCAGCCGCCCCGCCGCGAGCGCCGCCAGTTCCGGCTTCAAAGGCGACAGCCCGGCGGCGATGAGGTCGGCATTCACGAAATGCAGGATGCCCGCTTCGCGCGGCAGGAACTCCCGGGCAAACGTCGTCTTCCCGGCCCCGTTCGGTCCGGCGATGATGATGCAGCGGGGGGCTTTGTGTTTGGTTTTCATCAATCGTTCACGGTTAATACACGCAGCCCCTCATTCCCTCGCGGGTCAATCACCTTCACGGCCACGCGCCACGTTTCGCCTTTCTTGAGCCGCTCGGGTCGCGGGAAGGGCAGGCTCTTGAGTCCGCTCAACGCATCAAAGGCATCTTCCTCGATCACATCCGCGCCGCCGAGCGCCTTGGCCAGCTTGGCCCACTTGCTCTTGTCGGGGAAAAAGGCCTGGCAGATGCAGAAGGTGCGGCCGTCGTAATCGGTGTCGAGGAACCACGCGGCGATGCGTTCCTTGTCCGTCGGGAACAGCGTGTTGCTCACCGGGTCATAGACATCCATGCCTTCCACCTCCACCACATACTCGCCGTCTTTCTGTTTCTCGGGGCCTTTCACGCGAGGCGCGCTGAAGACGGTGAACAACTGGCTGCCGGGCTGGGTCTTGAGCAGGTCGCCCATGGCCACATCGGGACGGATGAGCGCCATGTGCAGGCGCAGCTTGGGATGGCTCTCGCTCTCGATGATATCCTGCGCGGCGGCATCGAAGCCGAACCCGGCGAAGACCACGTCGTCGTAGCCGCGGCGGTAGGCGGTGCGGATGGCGTCCTCCACCTGCATCACTGAGACGTTGCCCACTTCCGGGCCGATGCTCACGGCCACGCGGCGGTCCTGATGCCCGTGCGGCTCGCACTCGCCATTCATCCATTCGCCCTCGGCGTGGATGAGCGAGGCCGCGGTCAGCGGATCGAGGCGGCTGAACTTCATGTTCTTGTTGCCGGGGAAATCCACGCCGCTGGCCTTCAGCAGGCGGATGATCTTGTCCAGATGCGCCTCGGCGTTCTGCACTTCGGCTTCGCCGTCAAAGGTGTCCAGTTCGCCCGGCGCACCACCGATGGGCGTATCCAGACCATCCTCCACGGCGATGACGCCTTCCATCGTGAACGGGCCGCTCACCCGCACCACGCCTTTGCGCGTCTCGGGTTTGTCCACCAATTCCTCCATCCCGGCGTTGGCGGAGATGCAGGCGTTCACCTCGTCCATCTTCGCCCGCCACGCGGTGCGGTAGGCGGTCAGCGCGTCCTGTAACGGCTTCGGCCAGTCCGGGTCGGTGTCGAACGGCACTTCCCATTCCTGCCACTCCACTGTGGTCCGCACAGTCCTCTGTGCGGATTTGCCCGAGCCGCTCAGAGGACTGAGCGGACCACTTGGAATCGCGGCGCGATATGCCTCCGCCTGCTTGGGGGTGATGCCCTTGAGCGGTTTGCTCGCCGGCAGGCTGCGGACGAGCGTGGGTTGCGTGTCCGGCAACAGCCAGCGGCGCGTGTCGGCGTCCGTCACCGCGTTTGCGCCTTGCTGGCGATGTTTGCAGATGAGCTTCTCGACCAGCTTTTCCTTCAACGCCGCGCCCGTCTTGGCGACTTCGTGGTTCAGTTGCGTCAGCCTCTCAGCGAGGATCGGCTCGTGCTTGGCGAAGATGGGATCGAGCGACGTGTTGCGCGCGATGCTCTTGAGCGTGATGTGCGGCACCGTCTTGCACTGGAAGGTGAGCTTCTTGCCCGTCGCGCGGCCTTCGCTGTCCTGCTCGGCAATCCATGTGCCATGCGGATTGCGGGCCACGTCTTCGGCGCTCAACTCGCGGAGCTGGTAATAATCGAACTTGGCGGTCAGCAGCCGGTGCTTGGCCAGCGCCAGCGCCACGCGGCTGGAATCGCAGGTGATCCAGCGCCGCCCCCACTGCTCGGCCACAAACGCCGTCGTCCCGCTCCCGCACGTCGGGTCTAAAACCAAATCGCCGGGGTCGGTGGTCATCAGGAGGCAGCGCTCGATGACTGTTGGTGCTGTCTGAACAACGTAAATCTTGCCCTCGGTTCTGTTTTGAACCCCACCAATGTCCATCCAGATGTTCGTGAGAGGAAAAACTGGGAAGTTGGAAAGCAATCTCGCATAACGTGGCAAGCTCCCCTCGATTCGCAAGCGATGGGAGTCTCGCAATCTTTTCAATCCTTCGACCGCAGTTTTCCAGTGCATCCCAACAGGCGGCTCGAATTCCCGATCTTCCATCGAAAACTTCTGTTCCGTTGCGGTTGCTCCCTGCGCCGTGATCTGGTCGAAAGATGCGAGTTGTTCAACCCCAAATGCGCATGCCAGCTCGTGTTGTTCCGGTGTAAGGGGCTTGTATTTTGCCGCGCCTTCCTCACCTGCCGTCTTCTCTTTGTAGATCTGCCGAAAGCGCATTTTGGACACATCCTTTGCATACCAAAGAACGTGGTCGGTGATGTTTGAGATGAAGTTTGAAGAGAAGCCTGTCGTTGTGGCGAAGGAGATGACACTCACAAAATTCCCCACCCCGAACACCTCATCCATCACGCACCGCACGCGATGGAGATTCTCATCGCTGATTTGCACAAAAATGCTTCCGGAGTCGGCGAGGAGTTCGCGGGCCATCGCCAGCCGGTCGCGCAGGTAGGCGAGGTAGGAGTGGATGCCGAGCGTCCAGGTGTCGCGGTAGGCTTTGACCATCTCCGGCTCGCGGGTGAGGTCCTGCTCGCGGTCCTTCACGTCGCGCTGGCCGAGTTGCGGCTGGAAGTTGGAGGCGAATTTGATGCCGTAGGGCGGGTCGAGGTAAATCATCTGCACGCGGCCCGCGAGGTCTTCGCGCCGGGCGAGGCTGGCCATCACCTGGAGCGAGTCGCCCAGAATCATGCGGTTGGCCCAGTCCACCTCGTGCTGATAAAACTGCACCGCCTTGGCATACTCGTGCTGCGGATCGGCAAAGAGGTCGCGCTCGACATCCTCGCGCGCCAGCACCTTCAGAATGGCCTGGGTGGAGACGCGCTCGTGCATGTGCAGGGCCACCGGCTCGACCTCGAACCACGGTTTCTCGCGTTTGCCGCTCCACTCCAGCCACGGCTCATGCCGCCGCAGCGCGTCCGCCAGCGTGCGGGCTTCCTCATCCGTCAGCGCCCGCTTCCGCGCCGTGGCGAGCAGTTCCGGCAGCTTGTCCGCCTCCGCCGCCTCCGTGGCAGAACGCAGCACGGGCGGGAGATGCGGATTGTATTCGTAGCGAATGCGCGGGGCCTCCTGAAGCCTCCCCTGCGCCTCAATGCCCGCCGGCGGGAGGTTCTTTCGCTTGGCCGGGTATTTGATGGAAGCGATGGCATCGCCCGCATTCGGAGCGGTTGAGTCGGTATTCTTTTTGCGCGGCATAAAGTGGGATCAGTTGTTGGAAAAGTTCAGTTGCTCCCGCGTCTGGCGGTCGAGGTCCTTGCGGTCCACGACGAAGAGGCATTTATGAATGTGCTTGTTGAGCTTGAGCAGGGTGGAGGCCTTGAAGGAGGTGAACGTCTTGCCGCTGCCGGTGGTGTGCCAGACGTAACCGTTGCCGGGATCGTTCTTGTATTCGACGATCTGCTCCATGGCGCGGCGCGGATTCACGCCGAGGGTCTTCAGCTCGATCTGCACGCAAGGCACACCGTTGATGAGCAGGAGCACATCGTAGCGGTGGTGGCTGTTGTCCGTGTTGAGGCGGAGTTGATGGACGACCTCGAAGTGGTTTTTGCACCAGCGCGGTGCGGTCGCGGATGTCATGCCGGTACTCGTATTTGAGTTCAACCAGTTTATCGACAAAGCAGGACTCAATGTCGCCTTCCCGGATAACGGTTGGTTCGTGCTCCGGCAGGGAATCGAAGATGAACTTGGCGGGTGTCATCGCGGTTGCAGGTTTGGGTTTCCGATGTGGTTCGGGTTTCAGCCTTGTCTGGATGATCCCGGCCGGACCGCCCGCCCCTGGGCAAGGGAAATCCGTCGAATGGCCTCGCAAAGGTGAGGCCATCCGGTATCGCAGAATGAACCGATTTCAAGCGGATCAGCAGGCTGCACCCAAACGTCCGGTCGGAATTGTCAGGGATGGTGTCCGGCGGGCCGGTCAGTTCATGTCAGGATGGCTGGAAACTGTTCCTCCATCCAGTCCTGCAGGCGGCCCAGATGCGGGAGGATCAGGCGGGGCGCGGCTGCCTCCAGCGTTTCGGCGTAATCATACCCGGTGAGCACTGCCACGGAAAAAATGCCCGCAGCCCGGGCGGTGTCGATGTCATGCACCATGTCGCCGACATACAGGGTGCGGTCCGGCTCGATCCCGTGGTGTGCGAGCAGTTCGTGAATGACGGCGGATTTGTCAGGGACGTCGGCATGAATGCGTTCCATGTAGCCGTGCAGTCCGAAGGTGCGGGCCTGTTCCTCCACGGCATCCTGCGGCGCGGAACTCAGCACGAAAAGCCGCAGCCTGCGACTTGCGGCATATTCCACGAATTCCCTGGCATGGGGCAGCAGCGTCACCGCCTCGCGCGACTCCTTGAAAGCCCTCCGAAATACCGCCTCCAGTTCATGCATGGGGACATGCGGTGTCATTTCCTCATAAAATTTCGTGTAGGGCAGGCGAAAGGTTCGCCGGAATCCCTCCCGGGAAAGCGGCGGTTTTCCGGCATGGACGAGCACGGCATTGGTGGCATCGAGCACCGGGGGCAGGTCGTCCACCAAGGTGCCGGACCAGTCGAAGATGATAGCGGATGGATTCAGGCAGGAAATGAGTGCGGTTGTCGTGTGCGGAGCAAAGCGGATTTCCAACCGATGGGAAGCGGAAACTTCCCCTGTCCTGACGGGTTCTGCCCCCCGCTTCCTCCGTCACGCCAGCCAGTCGGCGTGATGCGGAGACGGTTCCCGGGCGCTTGACCGGGGTCAGTTCCAGCATGGTTCCCGCGTATGGGAATTTGCCGGATCGGAGCCGCATGACTATGGGGTGGACCATGCGCTTCCTCACTCTGTATCTCCTGCTGCTGGTTCCCGCCGCGACCATTGCGGGTGGGGAAAAATCCGTGCTGCTCGCAACCTCCGGCCCCATCACCACACCGGCCGCCGCCCGGGATGCCGCGGTGGCGCAAAAGGCGAACCGCATCGAAGTGGCGGACGGCATCTATGCGCTGGCGGAGGTGCTCCAACTCAAGGCGGAGCATTCCGGAATCACTTGGGAAGCCGCCCCTGGTGCCAGGCCAGTCTTTTCAGGCGGGAGGCGGATCGGCGGCTGGCAGAAATTGCCCGATGGCCTCTGGCGCGCCGTCATCCCCGAAGTCAGGGACGGAGGCTGGTATTTCGAGCAGCTCTGGGTGGGCGGGCAGCGGCGCACCCGGGCGCGGACGCCTAACAAGGGATTTTTCCACATGCAGTCCCACGCCACCACGGAACATTTCCCCGGACAGGATGCCGCGGCGCTGGGCTTCCACAGTTTCGTGGCCCGGCCCGGAGAGTTTGCGGAGTTGGCGAAGGCAAGGCCGCAGGAAATGCCGGATGTCACGGTGATCATTCCGCACACCTGGGAAGTCCACCGCTATCGGATCGCGCAACAGCATGCCGCCGGGCATGCGCTGCGCCTGACCGGTCCAAAAATCTGGGAACTGCTGGTCCACGAACCGGACGGGCGTTACTGGATCGAAAATTTCCGGGCCGCTCTGGATGCTCCTGGGGAATGGTTTCTCAGCCGTGCCGGAGAGTTGTTCTACCATCCGTTTCCCGGGGAGGATCTGACCCGCACGGAGGTGACCGCACCGGTGCTGGAGCGGTTGGTATCCGTGGATGGGGCGCGGGATGTCACCTTCCGCGGCATTCATTTTTCCCACACCCAATACCTGACGCCGGCGGAGGGCCGCGGAGCGCCGCAGGCCGCCGTGGACATCGGTGCGGCCATCGAAGCGGACCGGGCGCAGAATGTCAGGGTGGAAAACGGTGAAATTTCCCACACCGCCGGTTATGGAGTCTGGTTTCGGCGCGGGTGTCAGGACTGCGCCGTGCGGCACTGTCATCTGCATGACCTCGGAGGCGGCGGCGTGCGCATCGGCGAACATGGCGGCCTCCCGGAACCGGAGGATGCCACCGGGCATTGCGTGGTCGATGATTGCATCATTCAGCACGGCGGGCGGCTGTTTCCCGCGGCAGTGGGGTTTCTGGTCGGCCACAGCGGCGGCAACGCCCTGACAAACTGTGACATTGGCGACTTCCTCTACAGCAGCGTGAGCCTGGGCTGGGTGTGGGGCTACACGGAGAGCCCGGCCAAACGGAACCGCGTGGAGAACAATCACCTCCACCATCTCGGCTGGGGGTTCATCAGCGACATGGGCGGAGTTTACACCCTGGGGCCGAGCGAGGGAACCGTGGTCCGGGGCAACCACATCCACCACGTCTCCAGCTACCGCTACGGAGGCTGGGGGCTCTACACCGATGAGGGCAGCAGCGGCATTCTCCTGGAAAACAACCTGGTTCACGACACCAGCGAAAGCTGCTTCCACCAGCACTACGGCTACGACAATTATGTCAGGAACAACATCCTTGCCTTCGGGGGTCGGGCAATGCTGCAGCGCACCCGCAATGAGGACCGGATCAGCTTTGTCTTTGAAAACAACATCCTGACATGGCGCGGCGGACGACTGCTCGACGGGTCCAAATACAACTGGGACAGCCGCTTTTTCGTGATGCGCCGCAATGTTTACTGGCAGTTGGACGGGGCGAAATTCGACTTTGCGGGTGCCTGGGACTGGGATGCCTGGCGCAAGTCGGGCAGGGATGCGCATTCTGTCATTGCCGATCCCCTGTTCTTCGATGTCGCGGCCCGCGATTTCCGGATCAAACCGGAAAGCCCGGCACTCAAGCTGGGCTTCAAACCGTGGGACCTCGGCCTCGCCGGCGTCCGAACCGATGGACCGGACGGAGCAGCCTGGCGCGCCCTCGCGGCGCAAGGTGCGGATTTTCCTAACTGGGAGGCGGAAAGCAGGCCGTGGCCGGCGCCGGCTTTCTGCCTGCCGCTGGAAACATTCGAATTCTCCGCCGTGGGAAGCTGCACTCTGCCGCGCCACACCCGGCATCGGGAAGGCAAGGGCGATGATCTGGCTGTGTCGGAGGAGGCCGCATCGCCGCTTCCGCTCAACGCACAGCCGACCGGTCGCCGCAGTCTGCGGTTCCTGGATGCTCCCGGGTTGAAAAACACCTGGGATCCGCATCTGGTCATTACCCCGAACTGGAACGAGGGAAAAGTCACCGTCACTTTCGATGCCATGGCACAACCCGGAGCAGACTGGTATGCGGAGTGGCGTGACGAGGGCGGGGGCTACCACGTGGGGCCGAGCGTCTGGTGGAGAAACGGAAAAATCCTCACCGGTCCGGGCGGTCAGTCGCCGTTTCTCGACCTTCCGGCCGACCAGTGGGCGCGCTTTGAAATCACGGCAGGAGTCGGTTCACAGGCCAGCGGAAAATGGTCCCTCGCCGTGAAGACGCAGGCCGGACAGGAGAAGCGCCTGGACAATCTGGCCTGCGATCCGCAGTGGAAATCCTTTGCCTGGCTCGGCTGGACCAGCCTGGCGGAATCCAAAACTGCCTGGTTCCTGGACAACCTGAGCGCATCAAACAATCCGTAACGGATTTTTTTTGGGGCGAGGCCATCCGCCGGACATCCTCCGCAGGAAACCAGACGGCGGTGGAACTCGCCGGTTGCATCGACCAGGTAGCAGGCTAATGCAATGCAGCGACTGAAACCGCCTGTGCCGGATGCCCTCAGGATTTTCCATCAACCTTGCCCTGCCGGACTTGTGGCAACAGGAGGCAGTGCGCCATTTGAAAGCCGGCTGCGATGTCATCGTGGACGCCCCCACTGGAGCGGGCAAAACGCACATTTTCGAGCTGTATTTCCAAAGCGGTGCACTGTCAGGCCAGGCGATTTACACCGTGCCGACCCGGGCGCTGGCCAATGACAAGCGCAACGAATGGGCCGCCAAAGGTTGGAATGTGGGAATCGCCACCGGAGATGTGGCCGAAAACCTTTCCGCACCGGTGCTGGTGGCGACGCTGGAAACACAGCGGGAGAATTTTCTGCGGGGGAGCGGACCGCGGCTGCTGGTGGTTGATGAATACCAGATGCTGGCAGATCCGGTGCGGGGATTGAACTACGAGCTGGCGCTGGCACTGGCGCCCGCGGAAACACAACTGCTGCTGCTCAGCGGCAGCGTGGCCAATGCGCCGGAAGTGGCAGCGTGGCTGGGACGGCTGGGGCGCCGCGTGGAAATCGTTAGGACCACGGAGCGTCCGGTGCCGCTTGATGAAGTTGCCTCGGAAACCCTGCCGCACCGGGCACCGCGCCGCATTTCCAACTTCTGGCCGCGACTGGCGGGAGACGTTCTCATGGCCAACCTCGGACCGCTGCTCATTTTTGCGCCGCATCGGCTGACGGCGGAAAAAATCGCCCGGCAGATCGCGCAGCAGCTCCCAACGCCCGATCCGCTGACCCTAACCGACCGCCAGGAACAGGTGCTGGGCGCGCCGCTGGCCCAGCTATTGCGCCAGCGGGTGGCCTATCATCACAGCGGACTGGGCTTCCAGCAGCGGGCCGGCGTCATCGAGCCCCTGGCAAAGGCCGGGCAGCTTCGCGTGGTCGTCGCCACCATGGGGCTCGCAGCGGGCATCAATTTTTCGATGCGTTCGGTGATGGTCGCGGAGACGATTTTGTTTGATGGCAAAGTGGAGCGCGAAATAGCCCCGGATGAACTGCTGCAAATGTTCGGAAGGGCCGGGCGTCGTGGCATGGATGAAACTGGACATGTGATTCTGGCGCGGAACAGTCCGCGGCTGGCGGATGCCGCACCCAAGCACCTGCGCCGAGCCAACCAGATCGACTGGCCGACGCTGCTGCGCGTGATGTACCGGGCCTCTCTGGCGGGGGAATCGCCCTTTGCCGCCGCGGAACGCCTCTGCCGCGCCCTGTTCAGCCGGCAGCATCTGGTGCTGGGGTTTGAAAAATCGGCGCTGGCCGCAGCAGAACCCCGCGCATCCGCAGTTCCATCCGGAAATCTGTTTGGCCTGGTTCCGACGCGGACGGATGTTTACAACAGCCGCGGTGAATGGGAGGCCAGGGATGATGCCAGAACGGCGGAGGTGCCGCTGGCACAGGCGAAAATCTTCTTCAAAAACCATCTCGAACACGCACTGCATGTCTTTCCGTTCATCGCCGCCGCCTTCCCCATCGGTCGGGTCTGCTGGCTCGGCAAAAGCAACGGCAACCGCGTCTATGGCAAGGAATTGCCGCTGGCGATCGAACGTCAGCCCCGGTGTTTCCATCTGACGAGAAACATCCTGGAACTCACGGAATTCACAAAATCCGATTCCTTTTCCTACGACCAGTTGGATGACCGCGTCATCCCGCAGCTCGTGCCGCATCTTTGCGGCGGCCGCGTGGCGGGCATCAAACAGCGCGGAGAGATTCTGATGCTGCAAATCGATTTTTCTAAAACGCTGCACCCAGCCTATTTCGACAGCTTCGACGTGCCGCTCATTGCCCCGGAGGAACGCACCATACGGCTGGAGGTGGCGCCCAGTTATCGCGATGAGTCCGGCGAGGAGCGCCTGGCCCCCAGCAATACCGCGGCCTACGCGTGGAGGAAGCTCGGCCTCATCGAGCCTGACGGAACGCCGACGCAGCGCGGTGCCGTTTGCAGCGCCTTCCAGGGCGGGGAGGGACTGGCCATCGCAGCGGCCTTGGAGGATGCATCCTATCCACTGGAGGAACTGGTCCTGCACATCGCCAATCTGCGCGGCGGTCATCGGCTCCGCGAAATGCCAGGAACCGGCGGCAGTGAACGCCTCGCCTCGGCCTGCCTGGGAGCCTACGGTGCGGCGAATTTTGAAGGCTACCTGGAAATGGGGCTGCCTTTGGGTTACGGAGAGGGAACTGCGGAACTGCTCGCGGAAATCATCGCCCGGCCGCAGAACCGCAGAGATTTTTATACGGAGCACTTTGGAGAAGGAGACTTCCAACGGGCGCTGGTGGAGTGGCTCAGCCTGCTGCGGCAGGTCAAACATGCGCCAGATTTTCAATGGGAGCGGTGGACTGACTTCCGCAAGCACTGCGCCGCAGCGTGTGAACGATACGCCCGCCTGCTTCCCGTGCGGGATCTGCCGCCGGTGCCTGCCCTGCAGATCGCCAGGACGCCCAACCACGGCGCGGTCTCACCGTGAAAGCACCTGCCGTTTCATTCTGAACCCGCACTTGCCGGGTGCGGTCGGCTGCTCCACATGGTGCCATTCATGAAAGCACTGGTTAAAAAAGAAGCGTCACCCGGATTGTGGCTCCAGGATGTTCCGGAGCCGAAAATCGGCATCAATGATGTCCTGATCCGCATCCACCGCACCTCCATCTGCGGTACGGATGTCCACATCTACAAATGGGATGCCTGGGCGCAGAAGACGATTCCAGTGCCGATGACCGTCGGGCATGAATTCTGCGGCGTGATCGAGGCGATCGGCTCCAACGTGCAGGACTTTGCCGTCGGTGATCTGGTCAGCGGCGAAGGCCACCTGGTGTGCGGGCGCTGCCGCAACTGCCTGGCTGGAAGGCGGCATCTCTGCGCCCACACCCGCGGCATCGGCGTCAACACCACCGGAGCCTTTGCCGAATACCTGGCGCTTCCGGTGACCAATGTCTGGCATTGCGACCCGCGGATCTCCAAGGATGTGCTCTCCTGTTTCGACCCGCTGGGAAATGCCACGCACACCGCCCTGAGCTTTGACGTGCTGGGCGAGGATGTGCTCATCACCGGCGCCGGACCCATCGGCTGCATGGCGGCGGCCATTGTCCGCCACGCCGGGGCGCGCCATGTGGTCGTCACCGACCTCAATCCCTACCGACTCAACCTGGCAAAATCCCTGGGAGCCACCCGCACGGTCAACGTTCGCGAGGAAAACCTGGCAGACGTGCAAAAGGAACTGGGCATGCATGAGGGTTTCGATGTATGCCTGGAAATGTCAGGATCTGCCGCGGCGCTCAACAGCATTGTGGACCATGCCTGCCATGGCGCAAAGGTCGCCCTGCTGGGCATTTTCCCGGACCGCCCGGTGATTGACTGGGACAAGGTCATCTTCAACATGCTGACGCTCAAAGGCATTTATGGTCGGGAAATGTATGAAACCTGGTACAAAATGACCGCGATGATCCAGACCGGACTCGACATTTCCCCGGTCATCACCCACCGCCTGCCATTCACCGACTTTGAAGAGGGCTTTGCCACCATGATCGGCGGCCAGTCCGGAAAAGTGGTGCTGCACTGGGCGGACTAGCAGAACTTCACCCAGAGGGCCGCCCCGGTGCAATGGATGTCAACACGGATGCTCCTTTTCGGCGGCAACGTGCTGGCGACGGCGCTGTTTGGCTTGTTATGGTATGCAGGGCATTTCTGGACCGGACTGGGATTGATGTTTGCCGGCCACATGGCGCTGCTCTCGGCGGTGCTGCATCCGCGTTGTCAGTGGCTGGGGCCGGTGCACACTTCCATTGCCGGCAGGGAGGGGGAAATCATCCTGACATTCGATGACGGCCCGGATGAGGCGGACACGCCGTTCATTCTGGAACAACTGCGGCAGCACGGGAGGCGGGGCATTTTTTTTGTCATCGGTGAGAAAGCACGACGCCACCCCGATCTCATCCGCCGGATCGCGGCGGAAGGGCACGCACTGGGCAACCACACCCTGACACATCCCCAGGCTTCCTGCTGGCGCCTGGGGCCGGGCGCACTGCATCGGGAAATTTCGGCCTGTTCGGAAATACTGCGGGAAATCACCGGAAACACACCCGCGTATTTCCGTCCACCGGTGGGACACAAAAGCCCGTTTCTCCACCCGGTGCTCCGTCGGTTGGGACTTCCCTTGGTTGGGTGGACGGCACGGGGCCTCGACGGCGTGCGGACGAACCCGGCGGAAATTCTCAGGAGGTTGCTGCCGCGTGTGAAGCCGGGGGGCATCGTCCTGATGCACGAGGGACCCAGAACCCGCCAGGGCACTCCATTGATCCGGGAAACGCTGCCGGCTGTGCTAGCCGCGGCCGCGGCATGTGAAGCCGTGAAGGCACCCGCCTAACGCCGCTGCTGCCGCCAGAAAAGGAAGAGTCCCAGGCCGCCGAAAATGGCGTTGGGAAGCCAGACCAGATACTGGGGGTGATATTCGGGCTTGTCCGTCCAGAGGTTGCCCAGGAGGATGAGCGTAAAGTAGGCGATGCCGATGGCGAGGCTCAGGGCGAAGCCGACGAAGGTTTCGCGGCGCTGGGCGGTGATGCCGAAACAAATTCCCACGAGCGTGAGCGCAATGCAGGCGAGCGAAAAGCTGTAGCGGGAATTGTAGGTGGTGACGGCCTCGCTGCGCAGGCGGCGGAGTTCTTTTTCACTGAGTCCGGCCAAATAGTCCAGTTGCAGGGTTTCCGCGGCTCCGCTCCGGATTTCCGGATTGGTGTCCGCATAAACCCGGCGGAGTTCCGCGGTGGACATGCCTTCGACGCGGGGACGGTTGGCGCGCTTCCAGAGTTCGGCCAGATCCACCGGCAGGCTGGACTGGCGCGTGGTCGCGGGAGCCTTGACCTCCAACCGCGGCACCAGCACGCCCAACTCATTTTTGTAGGCGACAAATTCATGCGTCAGCGCGGTCATGTCGGTCAGGAGCAGATCGATTCGCTTCTCCTCCTTGACGGGAATGACCTCCACGTCCTTTGCCATGATGATGTTCGTGGCTTCCGGCGGTTCGAGATCGTTGAGAACGACCGCAAAGAAATTCTTGAGGTGCGATCCCTCCTTCGACTCGCAATACATCAGGTAGCCGGGGATGAAATCGATGGTCTGCTGCGGCTGGAACAGGGAAACCGGATCATCCAGCGCCACGGCATAACGCTGCACCTTGATGGATTTGTAGGCGGCCGGCGCGACCTTGGTATTGACCAGAAAACAAACGTAGGAGAGCGCGGCGGCGGTGAGGAACACCGGCAGGCAGATGCGGAACAGGCTGATGCCGGCCATCCGCATGGAGGTTAGTTCGTTGTCCGCCGACAGGCGTCCGAAGATGAGCAGCACGGATGCCAGCAGCCCCCACGGCACCGTATAGGAAAGGGAAAAGGCAAACATGTTCCACATGAGCTGGGGCAGATCCCGGAACGAGATCATGTCCTTTGCCAGGAGATCCAGCAGGGTCTTGAACATCTGGCCGAGCACCATGACGACGCTCAGCAGTCCGACGGCGATGAGCGTATAGACAAGCAACTGCCGCCCGAGATACAGATCGAGCGTGCGGATGGGCAGCCAGCCCTTGAGGCGCGAGAGGAAACGCATGCTGATGGCAGTCGTATGGCGCGGGATGGTGCAGCGAAATCGGGCCCTGGGCAAGCGGTTCCGTGAATTCCTCCCGTGTCAGAACACCCGGGCCCAGAGGACCTTCAGATAGTTGCTCTCCGGGCAGTTGGACATGACCGGATGGTCGGATCCGGGACCGGTGCGGTCGAAAAACTGGAGCCGTTTTCCTTCGCGGTGTGCGGCCTTGATCACGATGCTTTCGAACTCCCCGCCGCTGACCAGCCCGGAACACGAGCAGGTAACGAAAATGCCGCCGGGTTCCACCAGGGTCAGGGCCAGGCGGTTGAGGTCCTCGTATTTTCGGCGTCCACCATCCTCGTCATCCCGCGTGAACACCAGTTTCGGAGGGTCGAGAACCACTGCGCCCCAGGTGCGTCCAAGCTGCTGCATTTGCCGGGCGTATTTGAAGGCATCCGTATGCACAAACTGGAGCCGCACCTGATTGAGGTTGGCATTGTCCCGGGCCTGGTCGATGGCCTTTTCATCCAGATCGACGGCGGTCACCTCCCCTGCCCCGCCCAGCACCTTGGCGGCGAGGGAAAATCCTCCGGTGTAGCTGCAGAGATCAAGCAGATTGCGCCCTTTGACCAGCCGGGCAAGGCGCAGGCGATTGTCCCGCTGGTCGCAGAAAAAGCCCGTCTTGTGGCCTTCGGCAAAGTTCACCAGATAGCGCACTCCATGCTCCCGAATCTTGACGCTGCGAATGTTGTCAGGATTTTCCCCGGTGCCGGGCGGAATGTTCTCGATGCGGGCAATGTCAGGGTCCACCGTGCAGAGATGCCGGCGGGTGCCCGCGGCCTCGTGCAGAACCGGGAGCCATTGCGGCAGCCGCTGCCACACTCCCTGGCTGTGCACTTCCACCCGCAGCACGTCGGCATACTTGTCCACCACCAGGCCGCTCAGGCCGTCTCCGTCGGAATGCACGAGTCGGCAGGCATCGGTGACGGCTGGAAGTTCCAGGGTGTCCAGTCGGAAGCGCACCGCCGAACGCAGCTTGTCCAGGAGCGCCGCCTCGGTAAAGGCATCCTGGCCGTGGTGCATCATGCGCAGCGGCACCCGCGCGCCGGGGTTGTAAAATCCGCTGCCAAACCGCTGTCCCTCCCGGTCATACACCGCCACCAGCGCACCGCGCTTCGTTCCCGGCGAGACCGCAGCCAGAAACCGCGGGTAAACGGTGGGATGATAGGTAAAATACTTCAACTGCACCCAGGGCGTTTCCCATTGCCCGCTGCCCGGCGGAGGCGTGGCCCGGGCGTAGGCCGTGTCGTTGGTGCGGTCGCGGAGTTTTTGAGGAGAATGCGGTTTCAAGTCAGGCGATCTGTAAAACCGCCGCACGGCGGCTGCAAGGCGGCATTGGACTCCCGGACGGCTTCCTGGCCTGCGTTTCAAGGTTTTCAACGGGAACAGACGGTGCCATGGTGGCGGGATCTGCCAACCATCCCATTGGAATTCACACGGTGTCCGATTTGCTGAGTCACTCAGAAACCCTCCGCCGCCTGCGGACCGAAGCCCGGCGTCATGCCGATTTCATCCATCTGCCGCTGCGCAACAAGGTGTGGCAGGGCGGGGCCGGTGAGTTCATGGGGCGCGGTGCCGGCAGCTCCCTCGACTTTCAGGACCATCGCGCCTACGCACCGGGAGATGATCCCCGGCACATCAACTGGCAGGCCTATGCCCGGACCGGCCAGTATTCCATGAAGCTCTTCCGCGAGGAGGTCAGGCCAGTGGTGGATGTCGTGCTGGACGCCTCGGCATCGATGTTTTTTGACGACACCAAGGCGCAGCGCACGGTGAAACTGTTTTATTTCTGCGTGGATTCCGCGCTGCGTGCCGGGGCCTCACTGCGGGTGTTTTTGCTCAACGGCGGGGAACACCGACTGCTGGCCAGCGAAGAATGTTATTCCGATGCGTGGCCGCAACGCATTCCGGAGGTCAAACTGACCGCACCACCAGCGGAGCCGCCGGCGCTGGCGGCAATTCCGTTGCGTCCGCAGGCACTGCGGATCTTCCTGAGCGACCTGCTCTATCCCGGAGCGCCGGAAACCATCGTTCACCCGCTGGCGTCCCGTCAGGGTCGGGGAGTAATTTTTGCACCGCATTGCAATGCGGAAGCCCAAGCGGACTGGGACGGAAACTATGACTTCTTCGAACCGGAGAGCGGCACCCGGCACCTGCGGCGCGTTGAACCGGCGCTGCTCCAGCGCTACCGCGCCGCCTACCGCCGACACTTCCAGGTGTGGAAGGAAGGATGCCAGCGGCATGGGGTGGCACTGGCGCGGGTGGCCGCCGAGCCGGACCTCCAGCGGGCATTGCAGGGCGAAGCGCTGGCGGTGGGGGCCGTGGAAATGCGTTAAGCCCGGACCGGATTATCGGTTGCAGAACGCGAGCGGCTGCGGGAGTGCTGGCGCTTTGTTTTTCGCATGAGCATCATCGATTCCATCATTCTGGGCATTGTGGAGGGACTCACTGAATACCTGCCGGTCAGCTCCACCGGACACCTCATCCTGACCCAACGGATGCTGGGAATTGGTCAGGGAGAAGTGGCCGACGCCTTTGCCATCTGCATTCAGGCCGGAGCCATCGTGGCCGTGCTGGGGCTCTACTACCGCCGGGTGCTTTCCATGTTCCAGGGACTGCGGGGCAGGGACCCTGGCGGGTTGCGCATGGCCCTGTGCATCCTGACCGCTTTTTTTCCCGCCGCCATCCTGGGAAAGCTGTCGGAGGAATGGATCGATGCCCACCTGATGCGTCTCTGGCCGGTGACTGCCGCCTGGCTGATCGGCGGGGTGGCCATTCTGGCGGTGGAGTGGTTCCGCCCCAGCCGCAAATCGGCGGGAGGAGGGCTGGGTCTCGAATCACTGACTCCCAAGGCAGCGCTCATCATCGGACTCATCCAGTGTCTGGCCATGTGGCCGGGCACCAGCCGCAGTCTGGTGACCATCGTCGGCGGACTGCTAGTGGGATTGAACCTGGCGGCCGCCGTCGAGTTCAGCTTTCTGCTGGGGCTGCTCACCCTGACCGCCGCCACCGCCTACAAGGGGCTGAAACATGGCAGCGAGATGGTGCACGACTACGGCCTGCTGACCATTTTTGCCGGATTTCTGGCCGCATGGATTTCCGCCGTGGTGGCGGTGAAATGGATGGTCGGTTTTTTGCAGCGCCGGGGGTTTGCCGTTTTTGGCTATTACCGCATCGCCCTGGCCTGGGTGGTCGGAGCCCTGCTGATCCTGGGCAAACTGCAGGATGACAATCCGTCGGACTCCGCCCCCAAACCGGTTCCGGCCCCCGCGGCTGCGGACGCAATGGCAGAACCCGCGCGGCAGGCATCATGATCACGCCACAGACTGGTTGCACCAGCACGGTGCCACGGGGATGCTGACGGATGCGTGCCGCCATTATTTTCCTCTGCTGTCTAACATCCCTCGCCTGCGGGCAGGCCGACTCTGCGCCGACGTTGAAAGTGGTGCACGTCTTTGTGGCGCTGGCGGACAATGCCACTCAGGGAATTGTTCCCGTTCCGAAAAAAATCGGTGATGGCGACAACCCCGCCACCAATCTCTACTGGGGATGCGACGAGGGCATGAAGGGCTGGTTTTCCAAAACCCGGGCCTGGAAACGGATCGCGGTCCTGAAGGAGCCGGACAAAACCGGCGAGGCCGAAGCGGTGATCCTGGAGCGCCTCATCTTCCGCCATGCGGAAAAGTCGGCGGTACTCGTCGCCGACGCCTACCGCGGCAGTCAGATCCGCCGCTGCATGGAGGATTTTCTGGCCTCCGCTGGCGGCCGGCATCCGGTCACACTGCACCTGGATGGAAAGGAAATCCCAGCAGGCGGTGCAGCCCAGATGATCCTCTACGCCGGGCACAACGGACTGCTGGACTTTTCCCTGAAGCCGGAAGATCCGGTGAAAAACAATCCGCCCCGCTCTGCCGCGGCCTTCTGCTGTGTGAGCGACAAAACCCTGGGCCCGCTGCTGGTCCGCCAGGGGGCGACTCCCCTGCTGCTCACCACGCAACTCATGTACCCGGGCGCCTTTCTAATCGAAGCGACTGCCAACGGCTGGCTGGCAGGGGAGACGCCAGCCCAACTGCACCAGCGCGCCGCTGCGGCCTACGCGGCCAATCAAAACATTTCCCACAAGGCCGCCGCTGGTGTTTTCACTACTGCAGTTCCGATCCGGTAGCAAACGCGACTCCCGGCACTCGCAGCAAATCGCTGTCTGGCGGCGTCGTGTGTTCGCGGGAGCCGCGTAGCATTGCCAACCGGCAGAGCCAGGGCGATGGATTCCCATGAAGCTCGATCCTCCCTCATTTGAAATCGCCCGCAGGGATTGGTTGAAAACAGCAACCCTGGGCGGAGCGCTCGCCCTGCTAGGGCGCGGACAAACGTTCGCCGAAGCGGAAAAACCGGTCTCCCAAAAGGTGCGAGGCGTGGTTTTCATGGTTGCCGATGGCATGAGTCCTGGCGTGATGACGCTGGCTCAGGCCTATTCTCAACTGACCCGCAGCCGGGGCACCCGCTGGTGGGAACTCTTCAACCATCCGATGGCCGCACGCGGGCTGATGGACACGGCCTCCGCCAATTCGATGGTCACCGATTCCGCAGCGGCCTCCTCCTCCTGGGGCTGCGGTCAGCGGGTGAACAACGGCTCCATCAACGTCGCACCCGGCGGCAATGCCCTGCCGCCGATTGCTGCGCTATTGAAACAAAAGCGCCATGCCAACATTGGCCTCGTCACCACCGCCACCGTGACCCACGCCACTCCCGCCGGCTTTGCGGCCTCGGTCACGTCCCGCGGCGACGAAAACAATGTCGCCCTGCAGTATCTCGACCGCGTGGACATTCTCCTCGGCGGCGGCTCCGGATACTTCGATGCCGCCAAGCGACCGGACAAGCGCGACCTGCGCGGCGATTTCGTCAAAATTGGCTATCAGAGCATTGCCACCCGCAGCGAATTGCTGGCGTCCAAATCCAAAAGACTCCTGGGAACGTTCACCGCGGGACACCTGCCCTATTCCATCGACCGCGACCACGACCAAACACTCAGCACGAGCGTGCCCACGCTCACCGAAATGGCGGAGGCTGCGCTTTCCCGTTTTCTGGAGGATAACAAGCCGTTCCTGCTCCAGGTCGAGGGTGCCCGAGTGGACCATGCCGCGCACCTCAATGACATCGCCGGCCTGCTTGGAGAACAGCTCGCCTTCGATGACGCGATCGCAGCAGTGCAGAAGCGGCTGGAGGGCCGTGACGATGTGCTGGTCGTCGTCACCAGCGACCATGGAAACTCCAATCCCGGCCTCAATGGCACCGGCGTCTCCTACATGGAGAGCACGCCCCGCTTCCAGCGAATCACCCGGGCCAAGGCCTCGCATGAGCGCATCTTTTCCGAATGGCTCAAGCTAAAAAGCAGCGATCCCGCGCAGTTGACGGCGCACATTGCCAGCTACCTGGACATCAAGCTCAAGGCGGACGAGGCGGACGCGCTGCTCAAGATTCTGGCCAGGCAAAACGTCATCGAGTGGAGCCACCAGTTGGACAAGCCGGAGGGTTTGCTTGGCCAATTCGAGGGCAACCACACCGGCATCGGCTGGACCGGCACCAGCCATACTTCCGATGCCACGCTGGTCACCGCCATCGGGCCGCAGGCATCGCGGTTTTCCGGCATGGTCCGCAACAGCCACGTTTTCGGCCACCTGATGGAGATGCTTGGTTAGGCTGCCCGCATCCGCAGCTTCAGGCCACCGTGACCTGCCGGGCCTTCATTTCCTGATACCAGCGGACGAACCGGGGAATTCCTTCCCGAATGGGTGTGTGAGGTGCATAACCCAGCAGACGTCCGGCCTTGCTGACATCGGCAAACGTGCGGGGCACGTCTCCGGGCTGCATGGGTTGGGGATCAATCACGGCCTGTTTCCCGAGCGCCTGTTCCACTGCGGCGATGAGTTCATTCAGCGTGGTGGTCTGCGAGCCGCCCAAATTGAAAATGTCGAAGAGTTCGCCTTCGTAGGCCAGGGCCGCCATGATGCCATCGACGATGTCGTCAACATAGGTGTAGTCGCGGGCAGTGGTGCCGTCGCCGTAACGGGGCACGGGTTTGCCTTCGTCGATGAGGCGGGTGAACTTCGAAATAGCGAGGTCGGGACGCTGCCGGGGTCCGTAAACCGTGAAGAACCGCAGGCACACCGTGCGGATTCCATACAGGTTGGCATAGTTGGAGCACATCTGCTCACCGCACATTTTGGTCATGGCGTAGGGGCTGATGGTCTGCTCAATGCGGTCGGTCTCGCTGAAGGGAACCTTTTTGTTGATGCCATAAACCGAGGAGCTGCTGGCAAACAGAAAGCGCGGCACCGAGCATGCTCTGGCTGCCTCCAGAAGGTGATGGGTGCCGTAAATGTTGGTGTTCAGGTAGAGTTCCGGATCGCTGATGGACGGGCGGACTCCGGCACGGGCCGCCAGGTGAATGATGGCGTCGAAGCCGCCCTCGCGGCAAACGCTGTGCACGGTTTCCCGGTCGCGGAGGTCGCCCTCGAAAACCCGGACCCGACCCTGAAATGCGGCCACGTTGGCCCGTTTGATGGCCGGGTTGTAGTAGTCGTTGAATTCATCTAGCACCGCAACCTCGGCTCCATCCCGGAGCAGTCGGTCAACGGTGTGCGAACCAATGAATCCCGCACCGCCAGTAACAAGAACTTTCATAGAACCGGCTACCTAGCGCCGGAATCAGGCACCGCAAGGGAAAACGGCCCAACGCCGGAGGTGCCGTCAAATTTCAGCACGCACCTATTTGTAGGACCGGGTGGCGAAGCTGACTTCCTCGTATTTGAGCCATTCCCGGTGCAGACTGGGTGCGGAGAGATCGCCGGTGTATTCCCACGCGGCCGCATAGCTGAAATCCTCGTCGTTGCGCCTGGCTTCACCCTCGACCTGATGCTCGCTCCGGAAATGACCGCCGGCGCTCTCCTCGCGATGCTGGGCGTCCAGGCAGAGCAGTTCGCCAAACTCAAAAAAGTCCGCCACGCGGCCTGCCATTTCCAACTGCTGGTTGAACGATGCGCCGGAGCCGGGAACCCTGACATTGTTCCAGAATTCCTCGCGCAGTTCCGGAATGCGTTGCAAAGCATGGGCCAGACTTTCGCGGGTGCGCGACATGCCGCAATCATCCCACAGCAGCAGCCCCAATTCCCGGTGGAAGCTGTTCACCGTGCGTTTGCCATTGATCGAAACCAGCTTGTTGAAGCGCTGCTGCACCTCCTCTTCGACGCGCCGGAATTCCGCATGGCTTTCGGTGACGGCTCCCGGTTTTTGTCCGGCCAGATAGTTGGGCAAGGTCGCCGGAATGACAAAATATCCGTCCGCCAATCCCTGCATCAGCGCACTGGCACCGAGGCGGTTCGCCCCGTGGTCGGAGAAATTCGCCTCCCCCAGCACATGCAGTCCAGTCAGGTTGCTTTGCAGGTTGTAGTCCACCCACAGGCCGCCCATGGTGTAATGCACCGCAGGAAAAATGCGCATGGGCACCTTGAATGCATTCTCCCCGGTGATCTGCTGGTACATGTCAAAGAGGTTGTCGTAGCGCTCTTTCACCGCCTGCTCGCCGCGAGCAATGACCTCGGACAGGTTCTTGATGCCTGCTTCGGAGCGGATGCCCAGCGCTTCCATGCCGTAGCGTTTGATGGCCGCCGAAAAATCGAGATACACCCCCAGCCCTCCCGGCCCCACGCCGCGGCCTTCATCGCAGACCTCTTTGGCAGCGCGACTGGCGATGTCCCGCGGTGCCAGGTTGCCATAACTGGGGTACTTCCTTTCCAGGTAATAGTCGCGGTCTGCGTCCGCAATTTCACCGGGCGGCTTGCCGCAGTCTTCCTTGCGCTTGGGCACCCAGCAGCGCCCGTCGTTTCGCAGCGATTCGCTCATCAGCGTGAGCTTGCTCTGATAACTGCCGCTGACCGGAATGCAGGTGGGGTGGATTTGGGTGTAGCACGGATTGGCAAACCAGGCTCCGCGCTTGTGCGCGCGCCAGGTGGCGGTGACGTTGCACCCCTTCGCGTTTGTGGAAAGATAGAAGGCATTGCCATAGCCGCCGGTGCACAGCAGCACGGTGTCGCCGGCATGGCTGGAAATTTTTCCGGTGACCATGTCGCGCACTACGATCCCCTTGGCGTGTCCGTCCACCACCACCAAGTCCAGCATTTCCGTCCGCGGAAACATCTGCACGCCTCCGCGGGCGATTTCCTTGCTCAGAGCGGAATACGCCCCCAGCAGAAGTTGCTGGCCCGTTTGGCCGGACGCATAAAACGTCCGCGAGACCTGAGTGCCACCGAAAGAGCGGTTTGCCAGCAGCCCGCCATACTCACGGGCAAAGGGCACTCCTTGCGCCACGCACTGGTCAATGATGGCGGCGCTGACTTCCGCCAGACGGTAAACATTGGCCTCCCGGGCCCGGTAGTCACCGCCTTTGATCGTGTCGTAGAAGAGCCGGTAAACGCTGTCGCCGTCGTTCTGGTAGTTCTTGGCTGCATTGATGCCGCCCTGCGCGGCAATGCTGTGGGCGCGACGGGCGCTGTCCTGATAGCAAAAACATTTCACCTTGTAGCCCTGCTCGGACAGCGTGGCAGCCGCCGCGGCTCCAGCCAGGCCGCTCCCAACCACGATCACCGTGTATTTCCGCCGGTTTGCGGGATTGATCAGCTTTGATGTCGCCTTGTGCTTCGACCATTTGAGGTGCAGCGGTCCGGAAGGAACGGCATCCGGCGGCGTATCGCTCGTCTTGTCGGCGTTGGTGAGATACTGGCTGGCTGGGGCGGCTTCGGATGCGGTGATCATGGCGCAATTCGTAAGTTTAACGGAGGGCAATTGCAAGCGGAGCGATCATCGGCCTAGCCCGCCTCGCCGCCCCGCCGCCAGTCACTCAATGCGGCGGCTGCGTTCGCGGGATTTTTTCCAGGCGGACCGGTGGCGTCTCACCCAGTCCAGCAGGGCCGCTTCCCAGCCGATGTCACGGCCCGCTTCCTGGCTGCGAAACCATTTGTGACGCAGAATTTCCTCCCGCTCCGCCAGAAATTCCTGGTAGAACGCAACTCGGGTGTCGCCCTCGGAAGCAGTGGAGTCGGTGGCCATGCAGGTGATGCCGTGTCAGTGCATGGCCCCGCACCGGTGGCTTGTCGAGCAGATTTGTTCTCCGGTGCGGTCCATCCTGCATCACGGTGGAGCAAAATCCGGATGCCGCCGGAGCACCTCCAGCAGTTCCGCATGGCTGTGGACCAGGAATTCCCCGCGGCGGCGAACTTCCTTTTCACTGACAAAACGCACGGCGTGGCCGATCCCGGCGTGGCCTGCGAATTCGATGTCACGGTCGTGATCCCCCACCAGCCACGACTGGGACAGATCGAGCGCAAGCTCCGCCGCAGCCTGCCGGGCCATGCCCGGCTGGGGCTTGCGGCACGGGCACTGTGCCGCCGCAGGGTGCGGACACACATGGGTGGCGGCAAAGGCCAGCGGACCCAGCGCCGCATTCATGCGCCGGTGCAAGTCGTCCAAGTCCTGACGTGAAATCAGCCCTTTGGCGACGCACTGCTGGTTGGTCACCACCACCGTCACCCAGCCTTGGGCTTTGAGAAATGCGAGCACCTCGCGCAGTCCGGGCAGGAAATGAAAATCCTCCCAGGAAAGGACATACCGGCCTTCGCCGGGGGAGGCATTGATGACTCCGTCGCGATCAAAGAAAAATGCCCGATTCATTGGCGGCGGTAACTGAGTTTCACATCGTCGCCGATGCGTCGCGTTCCCGCCAGTTTCAAGGGAATGGACGCCCCGGATCCAAAGGCCGTGGGATCGACCACCGGCACCCCGCCGCCGGTAATCAGCGGAGCGACGTAGGCGTGGAATTCATCCACGAGTCCGGCGGAAAATGCCGCCGCCAGAAGAGTTCCGCCGCCTTCCACCAGCACGCTCACCACACCCATTGCCGCAAGTTCCCGCAGCACCTGTTCCAGGGGCTTGCATTGCATGATCAACGTGCGTTCCCTGAGTTCGTCTGTCAGCAGATGACAGCCGGGCGGCAGGTTCCCGGACTTGGTCCACACCACGCGCCAAGAAGCCTGTTTTTCCTTTGGAATGCGGATGCCGCGCAGGTTCAGCCGGGGGTTGTCCGTTCGCACGGTTTCCCCACCCACCAAAATCGCATCGGCATGCAGCCGCAATTGCATGGCATCGCGACGGGAACGGTCATTGGTCAGCCACTGCCCTTCTCCCTCGGGGCGGGTCATCCTTCCGTCCACGCTCACGCCCGCTTTTGCCACCACCCAGGGCAGGCCCGTGGTGATGAATTTTCTCCACGGCGCCAGCAACCGGGCCGCCTCGTCCTGACAAATGCCGGATATCACCGCGATCCCTGCTGCAGCCAGCATTTCTGCAGCCCGCCCCGCGTGCCGGGGGTTCGGGTCGTCCATGGCCCAAACAACGCGCTTCAATCCGGCTGTGCAAAGCGCCTCCGTGCAGGGTGGCGTTTTGCCATGGGTGCTGCACGGTTCCAGTGTGACGTAGAGCGTGGCCGATTTGAGCCTGCCACCCTGCGCGGCCGGTATTTTTCGCAAGGCGTCGATCTCCGCATGGACGTCGCCGGCCCGGTGGTGCCACCCCGAAGCCAGCACGGTGCCGTCCTTTCCAACAATCACCGCACCCACCGGAGGGTTGGGGCTTGTCAGACCGATCCCGCGTCGGGCTTCACGCAGTGCCCTGCGCATCCACCGTCGGTCCTGGTCCTCGGCGGCGCTCATTAGCGCACCGCCAGCCTGCTGCGGTTCTTCACTCCGGTCATCAGCGTCCAATGGTTGCCCACCGGTCCCATGCCCAGGGTGTTGGCACCCGCACCAAACAGGATGAACCGGTGCCCGTCGCTCCCCCACCAAGCGGAGTATGCCGCCTCCGGCGCCGCACTGCCCATGTAAATGCACTCTCCGGAACTGGAACCGTCGAAGCCCGCATTCCGCCCCCGCATCCACGGTGTCTTGTTTTTTTCCACTGGCGATTCGTGTGCGAAATAGCCCAGTGACATCATCTCCTGCGAATGGTCCGCAGCAGCCTTGCTGAGGCGCTCGTCCAGCCAGAGCGGTTGCAGCCCCACCACATGCCGACGCTGGTTCAGAATCGTGGCAAACATCACCGCCGTCTTCGGCACCCCCTTCAATGCGGCATTGTGCGCTTCCGCTGCCGACAGGTCCTCCGCAGCCCGCTGGCACTGTCGCACCAGCGAAAAAATGCCCACGGCTTCCTGGGCGGCACCCAGTTGCTTCAAATGGTCCTCGGCGGATTTTGGCGCATGGGAATTCCTGTCCAGCAGGGCCAGATACCGGTCCATGTCCTCAAGAGCAACCGTGGAGTCCGCCAGCGGTTTCCACGCGGTCTCAACGGTTTTCATCGCCTTGCCTAACGCATCCAGCCTGGCTGCGGTTTCCGCATGTTCCCGTGAAAGCATCGCCACTTTCTCCGGATCCTTGTGCCAGTCCGTGTGGATCAGCTTCAAAACCTCAGCGCGTTTGACATCCCATGCCGCATGGGCCGTCTGAATTTGCGAGAGCGCTGGCGATCCCTTCTTCACCACCGCCTCCGCATTCTTGAGTTGGGCCGCCTTGGCCTGCTCCAGCAGCTTGCGGAACTGCTGTTTTGATTCCTCGGTATTGCTCCGCAAAAGCAGGGCATCCAGCGCTTTCGTCCGCACGGTACTGTTCGGACTCTTCAGCATGTCCATGGCCCTCGACAGGCCTTCGCCGGTCAACGGTTTGGCGAATGCGGGGCCTTTTCCCGGAGGGGAATACGGCTCCAATGCCACCGCCGGAACAGCAGCGGCACAAAGCACCATAAGGGAAAGAAATCGACATCGGAACATCCGGTGATCATGGGGTCATTGCATCGGCTTTCAACCGAATTTCCTGGTGCGGAAAGCACCGGAATTCGGAGAATTTGCCGCGGGCACCCCTGTATTCAGGATTTGCCACCTCCGGGCACTGCGGCGATGAATGCCGCTGCCACCCCTCCCCTTTCCATGCCGCTTGGTTCGTTGTTTCGCCCCGTCTCCGCCCTTCTGTTGCTGGCGCTTGCCACAACAGCGCTGCTGCTGGTCTCCTGCAAGAAGCAGAAAGCGGAAAACACCGCGGAAATTGCCGCCCCCAAGGCCAGGATCGTGGAAATCGCAGACGAGACCGACACTCCCCCTGCTACCCCGGCGGGGGAAACGCCCATCGACCCGACCATTCCCGAACTGAAGGTCAACAAGAGCGCTCAGGTGGGCATCCTCTGCTACCACGATTTCATCACGGCCAAATCCAACAGCCAAATGCGAATCAACATCGACCACTTCCGCATCCAGATGCAGTCGATCAAGGATGCGCGTCTCCCGGTCATCAGCCTGCAGGATTTCGTTCACTGGCGTCACGGGGAGAAGGACATCCCCGACAGCAGCGTCATGATCACCATTGATGACGGATATGAGAGCGTCCACTCCCTCGCGATGCCGGTGCTCAAAGAATTCGGATTCCCATTTTCTGTCTTTCTCTACAAAAAATACGTCAACGGAGGCGGACGGGCTCTCACCACCTCAATGGTAAAGGACATTCTCAACAACGGCGGGGATGTCGGCAGCCACAGTGTCAGTCATCCCCTGAATATCGCCAGGGTGGGAAACCGCACCCCGGAGGAATATGAACAGTTCCTCGTAACCGAACTGCGCGACTCCAAGCAGTTTCTTGAAGACATGTTCATGCGCCCGGTGCCCACGTATGCACACCCCGGAGGCACCTACACTCCGCGCATTCTGGAACTGGGGACAAACTTCGGCTACCAATTCATGTTCAGCGTCAATCCGGCAAAAGCCACCTGGGAATCTCCCGCCGGAACCATCCCGCGCTACGTGGTGCTGGGAAATGACCCCAACGACCACAACTTCAAGGCAGCCCTCAGTTTCCGCGGCATCAGTGAGGGTGGCATCGGACGCCAACTGCTGGGCGGTGAAGGGGAACCCGGCGAGGATCTGGTCGCCACCGATCCCAAGCCCAATGCGGTTATCGCCGGGCGTCGCCCGCTCATTTCCGTGGACGTAAGCAAACTGGAAGGAATCGACCCTGCGAGCGTCGCCATGAAAATCGGCGGTTTCGGAGCAGTGCCTTTCACCTACAACGCCCTGACAAAACGAATCGCCTATCAAGTTGTCGAACCATTGAGGACCAACGAAGTTCACGTGCATGTATCCTTTCAGCGAACCGGGCAGGACAAGCCGGACATGGTGAGCTGGAAATTTTTCATCGATCTGATTGCCCATTATCTTCCCGAGCCTCCCCCGACCGTGGATTCCCCTAAAGCCGTTCCGGTCATGGAAACCTCGGAGCCTGGCCAGGCACCGGAATCAGGGACGGATGGGAATCGACCGTGAAATCCGGCTGCGGTTCCGAGTCGATCCTCGGCGTTGCTGCAAATCCCGCAGCGCATACAGCCCGGCATCGCGCTCCAGCATCCGCAGCCGCCGCGCACCCGTGGTCCGCTTCGGCCCAAATCGCTCCCGCGCACCGGCGAAGATTTCGTCAACAAACTCCCGGCTCCCCACCACTGCCCCCGCCGTGAAATGCCGCACCCGCAGCCGCACCACATCGGCCAGCCCCAGCTTGCCCCCGGCTCTCAGCACGGCCTCGATCTGCTCCACCGCAAAGCCCTTCCTGCCAGGAGTCGCTCCGCCAGCTTTCACCTCCTGACCCCCCCAGTAAATCCACTTCCGATACACCGCCTGCGCCTCATTCCAACGCATCGCAGCCGCAGTCTCCAGCTTCTGCCGCCGCAAAGCACCCACCGCCATCGCAATGCCTCGCCTAGCCAAGCGACCTCCGCCCACCGCTTCCCCATAGCCGCTCCATTGGTATTCCTTCGGATCACTCGCCAGCCCGGCCCGGACCGGATTCAGATCAATGTAGGCCGCCATGGTCGCCACCGCATTGCCCGCACCCTCCACCAGCACACTGGCAAAACGCTCCTCCCACAGCGTCCCCTTGCGCCCGTGTTTCCGGTTATACCATTTGGAAAACCCCAGCTTCAACGCCTGCACAAACGCGCTGAGATCGAACATCCGTTTCCACAGCGCCGCCAGCACTTTTGGAATCTCCCCCGCACACCCATTGCTGCGCCACAGGCCAAACAAATCCCGATACTCCCGCGCCTTCATTTTCCCCAAAGTCGCCTCCAAATGCGCCAGCATCGTCTCCTCATCCAGCATTTGCTCCGGCCGCTCCGGCACCTCCACCAGAATGTGAAAGTGATTGGACATCAGACAGTAAGTGATGACCCGCAGCCCTCCAAACCCCTCATACTTCCGCATCAACCCGCGAAACACCCGCTTCCCCTCCTCATCAAACCAAAGGGCCCGGTTGACAATGCGGCTGGTGACATGAGCCAGCATCGGTTGACCCGGTGCAGGACGAAATCGGTAATGCGAAGCCATGACGGGGAGCATCATTCATAAAGGTCCGTGACGCAATAATTTTCTTATTATGGGTCTGGCATTTTGCTCTGGGGGTTGTGCTCTTCGAGGGGGTTCCACTGGAAGCCCTGCCCGCCGCCTGGCAGCCCGCAGGGGATGAGGACACCGTGGCCCTCACCCTCACCGGTTCCGGCGCTCTGCTCTACGACAAACGGAAGCACACCGAGGAATCCATCCAGTCAGCCGCGGCAAATCCGGACACTCTGGGAGCAGCCCTCGGTTACGGCAGCCAGCCGCGCCCGCTGAGTGAACGCGCCGTCACCCTGCTGGATCCCAACGGCCGCGAAGTCCTGGCCCTGACCACCAGCGACGACACCGCCGCCCAGTCCACCGAGGCTCTGGATAAGCTCCGCAATGCAGGCGATACCATCCTCAACGAACCGGCAGCCGTCGCCCTCACCCGCCGCCTCGCCAACCGCCAGTCTGAAGCCGCCCTCGTCCGCCGCTCGCAGGCTCCGCGGGTGAGTTTTTCCATGCCCCGCACCGTCCGGGTGCACTTGGAGATTGCCCGTGATCCGGATTCCTTCCAGCTCGGCACGCCTCCCTCCAAAGCCAAGGACATGCCGTCCATCGCACAGGCATACACTCTTTCCACAAGCCCCATCACCATCGCTGAAGTCACGCGACTTACACCAGCAGAGGCCAGGCAAGCATTAAGCCAGGGAGCGAATGCCGCGGACATTGCCCGAAGAGCCGCCTTGCCTCCCAGCACGGTCCGCGCCTACACCGTGACCACCAAGAACGGACAGGCTACCATCGTGCACACCTCCGCAGGGGAGGTTTACATCGATTCATCCTCCCTTGCCAGCGATGTCGAACGCAGCGGCGGAGGGGCCCAGGTGTATCAGGCAGCCCAGACCTACGCGGCCAATAATGGTCTGCAATTTCGGGCCGACAGCATCGTCTCCCCCAAAGCCCAGGTGCGCCGCATCAGCCAGATGATTTCCAGCGTACTGCGTCACAACTCCACTCGCCACCTCAACCCTCTCTTCACATTCCGCGATGGCGCGACAGGACTGCAAAAGCAGGAAATTCCCGATTGGATCCCCGCCGATGACGTGGGAAACCTTCACAAGCTGCTCGCCACCGAACATGACATCGTCCGGACCGCCGCGCGGGCTGTCGGCATTGATTTCGATTCGTTGACTTATGACCCGCTGCGGGATACCATTATCGATGGCCATCGCCAGGAACCTCTTACCGAAGCAACTTTCGAATCTCTCGCGGCACGACTTGACCCCGGAGCTAGTGGAATTGGCGAGGCGACATTTCTTAGGGCCATTGTTACCGGATCGGCGATACGTTCACCGCTCCTCTCTGTTCCTTGGAAATCTCAAACGGATGATGTACTTCACCAAGGAGGAGCAGATGCTGCTGGATCTGACTTACGCCTGGTGCGTGTCGCAGAAGATCTCTTCTACAGCCGACCTCTACAGGCTGGTGAACGCGGCCAGGCTGCAGGCGCTTCTGGACAGTCTGGATCCAAAGCCGGAGTTTCCACTGGACGCAGTGCCGGCATCACCGCCGCTGGAGCTGCAGACGCCGCCAAGCTACTCAACCAGGCCGTTC
>JAGNEJ010000069.1 GCA_018003315.1 Verrucomicrobiales bacterium | reverse complement strand
GCTTCCTCCGGGATGGTTGTGGGCAGAGGGGATTCGGGATCGGCGGCGCTGCCCTCCGGGTCCGTGAAGGGGGCTTCGCGGAGGTTTTTGAGGTAGGTGCGGGAAATGGGGTGCTCGGCGGCTTTGGTCAGGCGCAGGCGGATTTGGGTGATTTCCTGGTGGGCTTTTTCCTGCGCTTCGGAAGCTGAGGGGAGCGGCCAGGGGAGGATGTATTCCGGACCTTGGATCAGCCAATACCAGTGATGAGACGTGAGGATATGGGGTTCGCGCTGGAAGGAGCCCCAGGCATAGGGCAGCAGCTCCTCGGTGGTGCCGGGGGCGGTCAAATACTGGTGCAGAGTCACCTCCGGGAAATCCCATGAGCCGGTTGCGGCGCGGCGGCGTTTGTAGGAGCCGGTGAAGCGGGTGAATTGCGGTTGGTCAGGATAGGCAAATGCGAAGACGCGGCTGGCGAGCTGCCGGGTGCGCGATTCCACAAAGACTTCCGCTGGTGCGTTAGGGTCCGGCGAACTGCCTGGCTTGCTCCCGGCATCGGCGGGATCGGAGCCGGCGTTGATTTCGTCGAGGTCGGTGTAGCCGTCGTCGTCGCTGTCCCAGAGCCAGGGATCGGTGAGGTAGTCGCGCATTTCCTCGTCGTCGAAGAGGCCGTCGGCATCGCTGTCGGGCCGTGTTTCCACGATGCGGATGAAGCGGCGCTGGTTGGCACCGGGCGGCAGTGGCGGGTCTGGCGGGTGGTTGAGGCTTTGGGAAATGACGGCGGCCGCGTGGTTCATGATGGCTTCCTTGTTCCCTAGCAGAAGAACGAGCCGGTCCTGCGCCTCCTGGGGCAGTGCGGAGGGCACGAGGCTGGCATACAGCGGCTGCCACTGCAGGTTCCAAGTGAAGAAATCGAAATTCACGGGCGGGGAGCTGTTGGCGTCCGTATACCACATGAGCGCCGGAAAGGGAAGCGGCTGGTCGCCGACGGTGACGGTACTCCAATCATCGTTCACCAGGGCGCGGTGTTGATTTCCGCCCTGGGTCCAGGAAATGAGGGTCTGGCCGGTTGGGAAAAACGAGAGGCTGAAATGCTGGCGGACGGTGTCCGGGGCCGGCGGTTCCCACGGCCCGGGAACGCCCGGCGGCGGCGGGGTGATGGAAAAGAGGTATTTGCGCTGTTCACCGCCGGTGCCCATGACGGTGTCCGGCAGCGACTCCCACTGGGCAAGGTCCGTGGATTGCTCAATGGCATAGCGCCGGGCAAACTGCGTCGGCCAGACCAGAAAAACATCACCGTCCGACGTGGTCTCCATCCGTGCGGAGAACCCATCATCCGCCCGCAATACCGGTGTCAGGGAAGACAGAAGACAGAAGACAGAAGACAGAAGACAGAGAGCGGAGAGCGGAGAGCGGAGAGCATTGGTGGTGACGGGATTTTGTTATGAAATGGCACGAAAGCTGGAGGAAAGCAAGTGAATTGATAGGCGCGAGGGTGTGATGCCAGGGTTTCCCACCGTGCGCACGGCAATAACGGATGCGGACGGGCTGGGGATTTTTTGCACCATTGGCAGGTCCGCAGCGAGGCGAGGCGGTCATGAAACTGCGATCGGATGGCAGCACCGGACCGGTCTTCCACGCCTTCACCGTCACGGTGGCGGATGAGGCTGCGCAACGTTTCGAAGCCGCCCCTGGCTGACGGCGGAACAAATTCCCAACGCCGCAGGTGCCCTGGCCTTGCTGCGTCGATGGAAACCTTTGCGAACAACCGGCGCCAGGCCCTCGCCTTTTGCTCCATCAGCGATTTGCCTCGCCAAACCGGCAAATTCTGCAACGGCGATCCTGTCGCGCGATGGCCATGAAATCCACCGCCACCACCCATGGCAAATCCGCTTGCTGCATCGCTCAAAACAGCCTACGGGACGGGCGGTTTTTCCGCCTGCCCATCCATGTCCGTTTCTACTGACCGTGACGTTTCCACGCCGCCCGCAGGGGTTGCGGCACCCCCGGCATCCAAAATGCGGGTGTTTGGCCGCCGCCTTGCCAGCACCCTTGTGCTCTGGGGACTGCTGGCGGCAGCCATTGTTTTCAAAGTGGCGTGGCCTTTTTTCCTGCTGGTGGCGGTGCTGGCATTGGGGGCGCTCTGGGAATACCTCAAAATGGACCGCGAGGGGCACCCGGTGCACCGCTGGTTCATCATGACCGTGGCCGCGGGGTATTACGCGGCGCAGTTCATCGTATGCGGCAGCGTTCCCTATCTGAACGCGCCCAGTCTGGACACACTGGCTTCCATTGATGTTCTGGCAGGCACCCTGGCGATCACCGGAAGTTTCGTGCCGGTGCTGTTTCGTCCGCTGGAGGGACGCCGCACGCTGTGGCAGGTTTTTTATCCGGCCTTCGGCTTTTTTTATGTGGCGGTGCTCTTCAGTTTCGTTCTGCGCATACTTTTTGGTTCGTGGAATGCTGAACACCCCATGGCGGGAATGTTTTATGCGCTGTTCCTCGTGTCGGCCACGAAGTTTACCGACAGCGGGGCTTATGCCATCGGCTCACTCATTGGTCGCCACAAAATGATCCCCCACATCAGTCCCGGGAAAACCTGGGAAGGGCTGGGCGGAGCCTTCTTGGGGGCCACTGTCGGGGGCATGGCAGTGGTGTGCAGCACCGGCAGCATGCTTTCCCTGCTGGGAAAATGGGATGCCTTTTTCCTCTGCCTGCTGCTGGGCGCCATCTGCGTGGTCGGCGACCTGGCGGAATCGATCATCAAGCGCTGCCTGGAAGTGAAGGACTCCGGCCGCACCCTACCGGGCATTGGCGGGGCGCTGGACCTCATCGACAGCCTGCTCTACACCACGCCCGTGCTGTATCTCTACCTGCGCCATGTCGGTTAGGAAACGCCGCGTTGTCATCCTCGGAGCCACCGGGTCCATCGGGCAGAGCGCCCTGAAAGTGGCCCGGGACCTTCCCGGGCGCATGGAAATCACCGGACTGGCCGCACAAAAAAATTCCGCAGACCTGGCTGAGGCAGTCCGGGAGTTCAAGGTGGGCCATGCCGCCCTGTCCGATCCCGAAAGTGCGGCAGAAGCGCGGCGGCTGCTCGGCGCTTCCTGTGACGTGGGCGAAGGCGAGGAGGGACTGGTCCGTCTGGCCACCCTGGCCGAAGCCGACTTGGTGCTGGTAGCCATCGTGGGCACCGCCGGACTGCGTCCCGCCCTGGCCGCGCTGGAAGCAGGAAAAGACATCGCCGTCGCCAGCAAGGAAATCCTGGTGATGGCCGGGGAAACGGTGATGGAAACCGCCCGCCGTCACCACTGCCGGGTTCTGCCTGTGGACAGCGAACACAACGCCATTTTCCAGTGCATGGAAGGCCGCTGCCCCGGAGAAGTGTCGCGGCTCATCCTGACGGCCAGCGGCGGCCCGTTCCGCACCTGGAGCGCGGAGGACATCGCCTGCGCCACCGTGGAGCAGGCGCTGCGGCATCCGACCTGGAGCATGGGGCGCAAGATCACGATCGACTCCGCCACGCTGTTCAACAAGGGACTGGAAATGATCGAAGCCCGGTGGCTGTTCGACGTGCCCATGGACCGCGTCGATGTCGTGGTGCATCCGCAGAGCATCGTGCACAGCATGGTGGAGTTTATGGACGGATCGGTGCTCGCCCAACTCAGCCACAGTGACATGTGCTTTCCCATCCAGTACGCCGTCACCTGGCCGGAGCGGGTGCGGTCATCGCTGCGTCCGGTCGATTTCGCTGCGCTGGCGAAACTGGAATTTGAAGCGCCGCGGCGGAATGACTTTCCGGCACTCGACCTCGCCGCCGCCGCGGGAACCGCCGGGGGCACGCTGCCCGCCGTGTTCAATGCCGCGAACGAAATCGCCGTGGAGGCGTTTCTGAATGGAAAGATCACCCTGCCAGACATCTGGCGGACGGTGGAGGCGGTGATGAACCAGCATGAAGCGCTGGCGCATCCCTCCCTCGCAGAAATTCTGACGGCGGATGCCTGGGCCCGCACCGCGGCGAAGGAACGGATCTGACGCATCCGGGGAGATTCCCTTCAGAACAAGCCCCGCCTGACATTATTTGCCCGGTTGCAACCGGTTGATCCCTCCCTTTACTGCGCAAGCAGCCGCATCTCCATTTCCATTTCCGCACCTGCCAACACCGGTGTCCCGGCATGAGCCAAATCCCTCCCATTCCCCACCTGACAAAATCGCGTCTTCAAAAGCGGCGCGCCACCTTCTTCTCCTTTGTCTTCCTGACGTTGCTGGCGGGAGGCTGGCTGCTGACGGATTTCCTGATGTGGACAGGCGGCCGGCTCAACTGGCTGGAAATCGCCATGGTCCTGGTGTTTCTGCCGCTGTTCTACCAGCTCGCCACCGGATTCTGGCTGGCCATGTTCGGGCTGTTCGTCAAGGCGTTGCGGAAAAAGGATCCGCTGAACCTCGCCACCTCCATCACTGAGGAGGACCGGGCGGCGCCGCTCGACGGCTCCGTGGGCATCATCATGCCGGTGTACAATGAGGATGTGACGCGGGTCTTTGAAGGGCTGCGCGTCATTTTTCAGAGTCTGGAAAAAACCGGTCACCTCAAAAATTTCGATTTCTTCGTGCTGAGCGACTCGGACAGCCCCAACAAGTGGGTGGAGGAGGAAATCGCCTGGATGGAACTGTGCAAGCAGCTCAACGCCTTCGGAAAAATCTTCTACCGCAAGCGCCGCAAACCCATCAACCGCAAGAGCGGCAACGTGAGTGATTTCTGTCGGCGCTGGGGCAAAAAATACCGCTACATGCTGGTGCTGGATGCGGACAGCGTCATGTCAGGCGACCTGCTGGTGGACATGACCCGGGTCATGGACAAGCACCCTGGCATCGGCATTCTGCAAACAGCGCCGCGGACCTTCGGAGCGGAAAGCCTGTTTGGGCGGGTGATGCAGTTTGCGGGAGCCCTCTATGGCGGACCGTTCATGGCCGGGCTCAACTACATGCAGATGGGGGACGCCACTTTCTGGGGCCACAATGCCATCATCCGCCTGGCTCCATTCATCGAGTATTGCGCCCTGCCGGAACTGCCGGGACGGGAGCCCTTCGGAGGACGCATTCTGAGCCATGACTTTGTGGAAGCGGCGCTCATGCGCAAAGCGGGCTATTACGTCTTCCTGATGCCGGTCGAGGAAGGCAGCTACGAAGAGGGACCGCCAACGCTCATCGACACCCTGAAACGCGACCGTCGCTGGTGCCAGGGCAACATGCAGCACATCTGGCTGCTTTTCGCCAAGGGATGGAAGCCGGTGAGCCGGTTGAACTTCCTCCACGGCATCCTCAGCTATGTCGCCAGCCCGCTGTGGTTTGCCTTCCTCATTTTAGCCACCATTCTGGCGGGAACCCCCGGGGCTCCGCAGGAGGGGGGCGGACGCCTTTCCGGTCACGTCCTGCTGGCCACCACAGTGGTCCTGCTCTTTGTGCCGAAGCTGCTCATCATGCTCCAGGCCATGCTGCGGCGGGATGCGCAGCGGGAATTTGGCGGACGCTTCAGAGTATTCGCCTCCTGCCTGCTGGACACTGTTTATTTCTCCCTGCTGGCACCCATCCTGATGATCTTCCACAGCAAGTTTGTCATCTACACGCTGATGGGGCGCGGCGTGAAATGGGTCGCCCAGCGCCGGGCCTCGGACGGTGCGGTGGACTGGCAGGAAAGCATTCAGACCTTCGCCGGAGTTTCTGTGTTTGCCCTGTTCTGGATGGCCATCGCCCTGACACAAAGTCCAATTTTCTTCTATTGGATTCTTCCGGTCCTGCTGGGCATCGTGCTTTCCATTCCCTTTTCCATCATCACCTCCGGTCCGCTCTGGCGGAATCTCTTCCGCACGCGTGAGGAAACAGCCCCGCCGTTTGTGATCCGGCAACTGCAGGCAAATCTGGAACAGGCCGGCGTGCGCTCAAAGCCGCTCACCCGTCTGGCCGACCACTACGGGCTGCTGCAGGCCGTGCTGGACCCCTACATCAATGCGCTGCACGTCGGATTGCTGCGCCAGCGGCACCGCGCCACACCGGAATCCCGGGTTTACCTCGACAATCTGCGGCGCAAACTGCTGCGGGAGGGTCCGTCCTCCCTCAGCCCGCGGGAGGTCAAGGCGCTCATGTATGATGCGGACATCATGCTGCGGCTGCACTATGACCTGTGGTCCTCCACCACGCAGGAACTGCATCCCTGGTGGGACCTGGCCATCCGGCAGTACAACATTCTGACCTACGAGCCGACCACTCCGCTCTACCGCTGAAAAATGCGGCAGGGAACCCGCATCATTGCAGGCTGACCCGGACCCGCAGGTAGAGGCGATTGCCCAAGGGTTCCGCGGCGCGGTAAACAGCGGTTTCCGTGCCGTCGCCGTTGTCAGCAACGGATTCCGGAAGACCGCCGACTGTCCAGCCGGCCAGGTCCGTGGCGGTTTCGAACACATAGACCAGATCGCTGGCACCGCGGCGGCGGATGACGCGCAGGCCTGGAGTGGCACCCGGTTCCAGCACGGCATTTTCGTTTTCCCGGCTGGAAGACGAACGCGGATCAGACCCAAAGGCATACTCGGAAAGGTTGTTCCAGGCATCGGAGTCCGTATTCACCAGCGGTCCCTGGGAGGGAATCTCCGCCGGCAGGAAATAGCGGGCCTGCCATTGGGCAAAGTTGGTGACGGCACTGCCGCCCGGATCCACGCTGGCGCGCCAGTTGGCCGCGTCTTCGGGATTGCCGCCCACGAAGAGCAGGGAACTGGAGCCATCTGCGGCCGCAGGCCAGGGTGCGCGGTCATCATAGGTGAAGTCGGAAATGACCGCCCCGGTTCTGTCGTTGAGCACAATGCGCTCCCCGCCGTCGGCCAACCCGCCGCTGAACTGGCCAAGCACCGTGAAGGCCGAACCATACCTCGACTGGAATGCGGCCGGGTTCTTTACGACCACGACACTTTGGCCGACAGGCAGCCAGTTTTGCAAGCCGGGACCTGCGGTGAATTCGATGCCGTTGGAGAAATAAATGCCGGTCAGGTCCACCGGCTGGGCTCCGGTGTTGGTGAGGCGGATGAATTCGAAATCCCCGGAACTGGTGAACCCGGCAGCGATTTCCGCGGCACTGGGCCCGGGCGGGTGGTAGCTCACTTCGCTGATTTGGATGCTGGCCTGCGACGCACTCACGGCGCCGGGGAAGTAGTAATCAACGGATGGGCCGCTCCACGAGGAACCATTGGGGAAGACACCGGTGCCGCCGCCCATGGTGGTGGGTGGATCACTGGCCAGCAGGGGATAGAGGGTGCGGGCGGTGATTTGCGTGGGAGCGGTGATGGAGATGGGAGCGGTGTATTCGACGGCTCCGGCAGCGAGTGTGGGCGTGTAGGGCGGCTGCGGACTGGAATTTCCGACAATGATGATCTTCTGCTGAACCAGCATGTCCGATCCGGTGGTGCCGCTGTTGAGTCCCTGGATGGCCAGGATGTTCGTGCCCACATGCAGGCTGGAAGCGAAGCCGGAGATGTCGAAGCCGGAATAAACGATGGCACTGGCATCGGCATAGGTTGCCGTGGCGCCCGCCGTGTACGGATATTTCGGTGCCGAGGGCGATCCCACCGGCGCATTGCGCTGTGCGGTGGTCAGCTCCGTGCCATTGATCCAGGCGATGAAGCCGTCATCGCAGCGGATTTGCAGGGAAAGGGAATTCCCAGGCGTATTGATGAGATCAAGGTTCGCCTGGGTCAGCGTGAACGGATAGCGCAGGAAGCAGCTTTGATTGCCTGCATAGCCGGTTCCATTGATGGTGCCGCTTTTCATGACGTTGTCGGCGCTCACCGGTGACAGACTGGGTGGCGTGCCGCCGCCGTTGGAATAGGTTTCCGTGTTCCAGCGAATGCGGAAATACGGCTGGTAGTCCACGCTTCCCGCCGCAAAACTGTTGTCAAAGCCCACGCCATTGATGCTACCCGCGGCATTGGTGTACCAGCCGGAGTCATCGAAGTCGTCGGCATTGTTGCCGTTGCCGTTGTAGTCAAATCCGTGCCATTCTTCAAAGGAGTTTGCCGCAGTGCCACCGGTGGCGTCCGCTGTGGGAACGATCGCCCGCACCGTGCTGATTTCCTGCAGCAGAGTGGCCAGGGTGGTCGGCGTACCCGGCGAATAAAGCGTCTGGGCGGCGGTGGACGGAGCGCGCGGGTCGCTCCCGTCGGTGGTGTAGTAAATTTTCACCCCGGGCATTGACTGCGTCGGCGAGGAAAGCGTCACGGTCCCGCCCGCAGGAATCAACCCGGAGGGCGGAGCAGCGGCGGCCGGGCGGACAAACTGCCCATCCACGAAATCCAGACGCCCGTTGGCGGTCACCGCACCGGCCTTGCCCCACCAGTTTTTCAGCCACTGCGCTTCCCCGCGGAACGTGCCGTTGGTCCCGGGAGTATTGGCTGCGGCTCCGCGGTAGGGAGCAGACCCGCCCCACTTCTGGCCGTTGCGCTTGGCTGGAGTGCTGGCTCCGTTGCCGGGGTCCAACGTCTCGGTGAATTCATCGATAACCGCATGGACATGGGCGGTGCTCATCACCCCGCGGCGCAGATCCTCGTAACGGTCAATCGTGGCCTGCCAGTAGTTTGGGTCCTGGAACATCCGTTGAAAATAGTTCGGCGAAAAGACCCCCTGACCAGCCGTGGTGATACTGTGAAACGGATCGGTTCCGAAGTCCGAGTTGTCGCCGCGCCAGGTCAGCGGATTGAGGTCCCGGCCGTCGGTGGAGCCCATGGCGCGGTCGAAATCGAAAATCGGCCCCATGGCCAGTTTTCCAAAGCGTGCCTTGTGCCAGAAGCCGCTGAGGCGGAAGGCATCTGCGCTTTTCGGCAGAATGCTCAGCCACCAGTGGTCGATGGCCGCAGGCACGTCAAGATACGCGGCGTAGCCGGTGGCTGCATTCATAAACGATGCCCCGTTCAGCGCATTGTACATGGCATTGAGATGGGTGGAAAGATAGCTTTTCTGCGCGGTGGTCATCACCTGCACGTGCCCTGGATAGGAAGTCCATTCCTTCGGCTGCACCAGCGCGAAGGAACGCCCCGCTCCGCTGAGACCGGAGTCGCCGGAATCCAGGCGGTCGATCTTGAAGATGTAACCGCCCTGCACGTTGGGTGCGGTGTTGTCGGTGAGTTCCAGCTTTTCAACGTTCACGCGGTTCGTACCGCGGGAGATTTTATCCTGGAAGGAATACACACCGTAGTAGTCCGCACCGGTTGCGGACCCGTTGACGATTCCATAGGCCGGATTGCCACCGGAGGCACCCACGTCGTTGGCCACACTCATGAAAATCTCCACATGCCGGGTGCGCGGCGCATACCGTCCGGCTTCATTGCTCAGGCGGTAAATGAGGTCGTTGTGCATGAGTGAACGGTCGAACGTATAATGCGCATTGAGCACAAAATCATCGTTGGAGGAGAAGCCCAGCGGCGAGACATCGGCCCCTTGACCGAGTTCATCGAAGGCCCCCATGGTCATGGAGTATTTGGCCGCCCCGAAGGTGCTGGAGCCGCGGCGCTCAAAATATCCGGGAGCCACGAGATCCGGAGGATTTGTCAGTCGGGTGATGCCGGGCTGTCCGGCCACTTCGATCTTGGGTTCAAAAACAAACCAGACATCTTCCTTGGTGTCCTCCGGGGTCGGAGCCGCGGGGGCCGTGGAACTGGGATGTCCGGTTCCGAATCCGTGGAGGATCATCACCGGAATGTTCGACGTGAAGGATTGCGCCGCCGCGTCCAGCATGAGGTAGGAATGACTCACCGGCGGTCCATCCACACGCCCTGCCTGGAACGACCGCGCCCGCAGGCGCAGGCTGTGATCCACGGTGATGGGAGTGGAATAAATGGTGGAGGGAATGCGGCGGATGGTGTGGATGCCGGACCCCACGGTGGTGAGGCTGATGGCTGCCCCCCCGGCCGTGGCCGACAGCGAAAGATTGTTCAGGTTCGTCGTATAGGTGTAGTTGTTGACGACATAGTAGGTCGTACCGGCAACCAGCGGTGTGGGAAGGGTGCCGGTGGAACTCACCTCGACCGCATCGCGGTGGTGAAAATGATGTGCAGTGATCGGGATGTTCGTGCCCAGGGAAGACTGAGTCCACTGCGCGGCATACCGCCGCACATGCAGTCCGGAACCCGTGGAGCTGACATCGAGAAACACTCCGCCGAGGTCCTTGGACAGCTTGAAGGCATCCGCACTCAGCACCGTCACAAAGTAGGTGATGCCGCTGCCCGATCCGGTTGGGTAACTTGAGTTGCTGCTGTGGATCTGCACCGGGTCTCCGTTTTTCAGACCGTGTCCCACCGCAGTCCAGACGTCCGTGGCTGCATTCACCGCAACCGTGGGTGCCACTCCTGCGACATCGATCGGCAGGGAGCGGTTGACGGTGTAGCGGATGGTCGCCGTTGCGGATGGCGTGCTCAAGGTTACCGGGAAGTTCGTTCCCTGATTGAACGTTCGGCTGGGTTCGGAAAACTGAACCGCTTCCGCCTCCGCCTGTGCCGGATTGTTAGCCGCCCCCGGCGTCCCGCCGTTGAAATAGGTGAGTTCGCCTCCCGGCACGGGAGTCAGCAGCCCGTAGGAAACATTCGCAGATTGCGCCGGGTAGGCAGGGGCGAATGCATGCACAACCGGCGCACCTCCCGGTGCGACCAGCCCAAGATATTCCCCTCCGGCGCTGAGGCTGAAATTGGTGTGCAGCGGCTGTCCGGCGACGGTCCGGTTTTTCCCGGAGGCAAAAATCACGAGATATCCGCCCGGCGAAATGGTGGTTGGCGAGGGAACCTGCCATTTCTGCGGAGCGCTGGCACTGTCGGTCAGGAAATACCCTGACAGGTCCAGCGCGACAACGTCCGGATTGTGGATTTCAATCCAGTCGGAAAACGAACCGTCTTCATCCGCAAGGCCGGAGGAATTGCTGGCCATGAATTCCGTTATCAGAGGATCCGCCGAAGCGGACGCGCAGAGGCAGAAGGAGAGAAGCGCCGCTGGTCGGCAGCGCCGCAGGAGGGAGGACAGGGAGGGCATGTCCACAGAATACCGTTCTGAAACAAGCCCTGTCAACGGCGCTCCGGTCGATTCTCCATTTTGCCGGAACCGTCCACCGGCCAGGGGCGGAAGTCAAAGCTGCCGCACCCATTCGATGGCCTCTTCCAGCCTGGCCCGCGGTGTGGCCTGCGGCTTGAGTCGGGGGAAGCGGTTTTGGACCTGCACATACTCGCCGCGGCGCTGCAGCATGAGTTTTCCTTCTTTGATCTGCACCGAGCGGATTCCGTTGTGGTGGGCTGCGAGTTTGAGGTCCACGGTGCGCAGCAAATTGTCCACCGGCGGCGGCGGCGGGCCAAAGCGATCCCGCCAGTTTTTGGCCAAGTCGCTCAGTTCCCGCTGGGTGGTGATTTCCGCCACCTGCCGGTAGGCGGCAATGCGCAGCGGCGCATCCTCAATGTAGTCGCTGCCAATGAACGCAGGCAGGCTGTCGGGCGCCTGCTGCCAGGCGGCTTCCGTGGACGCCAGAAAATCGATGTCCAACGCCACGCCCAACCGCTGCAGGTTGGATTGACCCTTGAGCGAAGCCACCGCCTGTTTCAGCACCTGACAGTAGAGTTCAAATCCAATGGCCACAGCATGGCCACTCTGCTGGGTGCCGAGGAGATTTCCCGCACCCCGGATTTCCAGGTCGCGCATCGCAATTTTGAAGCCGCTGCCGAGGCTGGAATACTGCTTGATGGCATCAATGCGCTTGCGGGCATCCGTGGTCGTGAGCAAATGGGCTGGCAGCAGGAGATAGGCATACGCCTTGTGTCCGGCCCGCCCGACACGGCCGCGCAGTTGGTAGAGGTCTGCCAGTCCGAACCGGTCTGCCCGGTCGATGAGAATGGTGTTGGCATTGGGAATGTCGATGCCGCTTTCGATGATGGTGGTGCTGACGAGCACATCCGCCGCTCCGGAAATGAACGCCTGCATGACTTCCTCCAGCAGTCCCTCCTCCATCTGCCCGTGGCCCACCACCACTCTGGCATCGGGGCATAAACTCCGGATTTTCCCCGCCATCTTCTCGATGCTTTCCACCCGGTTGTGCAGAAAAAACACCTGTCCGCCGCGCTTGAGTTCGCGTTCCACCGCCCGGCGGATCACCCGCTCGTCGTAGGCCACAATGGTGGTTTCCACCGGAATGCGGTTGGCAGGCGGAGTGTCGATGGTGCTCATGTCCCTCGCGCCCATGAGGCTGAGGTAAAGGGTCCTGGGAATGGGCGTGGCGCTGAGTGTCAGGACATCCACCAGACGAAAGAGTTCCTTGAACCGTTCCTTGTGCTTGACGCCGAAGCGCTGTTCCTCATCCACCACCACCAGGCCCAGGTCCTTGTAGCTTACGTCCTTTGAAATGAGCCGGTGAGTGCCGATGCAAATGTCCACCTGCCCGGCGGCCAGCCCCTGCAGCACCTGGCGAATCTCCCGTGGGCTGCGGAACCGGTTCAGCAGTTCCACATTGACCGGATAGTCGGACATCCGCTCGCGAAACGTGCGCCAGTGCTGCTGCGCCAGCACCGTGGTCGGACAGAGCACCGCCACCTGCTTGCCTGACATCACCGCCTTGAAGGCGGCACGGATCGCCACCTCCGTTTTCCCAAATCCCACGTCCCCGCAGATCAGGCGGTCCATGGGGCGGTCCGACTCCATGTCCCGCTTGGCTTCATCCACGGCGCGCAACTGGTCTGCGGTCTCCTTGTAGATGAAGGAATTCTCAAACTCCCACTGCCATTTCGTGTCAGGCTGGTGCGCCCATCCATTGCCCGTCTGGCGCTCCGCATGGATGCGCAGCAGTTCCGCTGCGTAGTCGAAAATGGATTTCTCCGCGGTTTTCCGGGTCTTCTGCCACTTGCCGTCGCCCAGCCGGGAAAGTTCCGCCGACTTCTTCCCCACCCCGACATAGCGCGACACCAGGTAGGCCTGGGGCAAAGGCACGTAAAGCTTTGCCGCCTCGGCAAATTCCAGCACCAGCACGTCCTCGCTCAGTCCCTCGTGACTGGTGCGGGAAATCAGCCCTTGGTATTTCGCCACTCCGAATTCCAGATGCACCACCAGGTCTCCGGGCTGGACTTCGGAAAAATCCAGCGGTTCCAGGCGGGCCTTCGTCCTCCGGTCCTGACCAAAGAGCCGCCGCGCCCGCGTGGTTTGATAGCGCCCGAACAGTTCCGCATCGCACAGCACCGCCAGGCGGGCGGATGGAATGGCAAAGCCGTGCTGCAGGGCGCCGATCCGGCAGGCGAGATGCGCCCCCTCCACTTTCACCAGCTCCCGGAACCGTTCGATTTCCCCCTCCGTGTTGAAAAACATCTCCACCCGCCAGCCATCCCGATGCCACTGCGCCAGTTGCCTGGTGAACTCCTCGCGCCGGGCCTGCTGCACCACGAAATCGCCGGCTTCGAATCCCCCCACCGGCTGATCCTGGCAGGCCGTGTCATGATTCTCCGCCACTCCCGGCAGCGTTGACGTCGCACCTGACAAAATGCGGATGCCCGCCCGCAGACATTCCGCCACTTCCACGCTCACAATCCAGTCGCCGTCGCCGATGCAGTCGCTCACGCGGCAGGCGGGCACCGCCAGACCTGGATTGAGCAGGATGGCTGTCGAGGAGATGCGGGCCACGGAAAGCTGCGAGTCGGAATCAAACGTGCGGACGCTTTCGATTTCCTCGCCGAACAGCTCAATGCGCACCGGCAGTTCCGTGTGCCAGGAGAACACGTCGATGATGCCGCCGCGGATCGCAAACTGGCCGCGATCCGCCACCTGCGGTTCGCGCTCATATCCGGCGGCTTCCAGCAGGCTGGCAAAGGCTGCCGGGTCCAGTTTTCCACCGACCCGGCATTCCACCTGCTGCTGTTCCAGGAGGTCAGGCCGGGGCACTTCCTCCTCAAGACTCGCCGCATTGAGCACCAGCACCTCCACTTCCGCGGGGTTTTCCCGCCCACCCGCCAGCCGCTGCAAAATGGACAATCGCTCCGCCTGGACTTCGGGATCGGGCAGGCCGTCGATGCTCCGGTCCTGTTCCACTTCCGGAAAAAACAGCACAGGCCCCCACCAGGTTAGCAGTTCGCTGGCCAGATTTTCCTGCGCCCGGAGGTCGGGCGTCAGCAGCCACACCCGTGGAGGTTTGCTCTGGCCCTCCGCCGCCCGCAGCACCAGCGCGGCCACAAATGCCTGCGCCGCGGGGCTCACATGATCAAACTGCACCGGACCACCCGGCTTTCCCAGCCGTGCCAGCCGCCGCCGCCAGAGCGGTCTTGCCGCGGCATGGTCCACCAGATCCCGACCGGCACTGCCGGTGGGTTTGCGCTTGCTGGGTCCTGCCATTTTCGCCATGCCTGTGCCGTGCCATGCGTCCGAGGCTGTCCATTTGCAATGGAGAAATCCAGCCCGGTTCGAATCCTACCGGCTGAAAACGACGCCGAGCAGATGCCCCAGCCAGACGGCCAGCAGGCAGAGCAGCAGCGAACCGCCGGCATTGCACAGCGCTGCGCCCCACTGTCCGGAATGCAGAAAGGCCAGCGTCTGCAGGCTGAAGGACGAAAACGTCGTGTAGCCGCCGCAGATTCCTATCATGAAAAACAGCCGGGCATCCGCCGCATCCGGCCATCGCCCGCCGGGACCGGTCAGCGCCGCAGCCAGGCCGATCGCGAACGAACCGGTGACATTTGCCGCCAGCGTGCCCCAGGGAAAGGCGGCGCCCATCCGCTCCGCCATGACCAGGGAAAGACCGTGACGCAGCACGCTGCCCAGTCCTCCGCCCAGAAAAACCAGAAGCATGTTCATGCCGTCACTGTGGCTGCATTCCCCCGCCCGGCAACCCGCATGCCGGTTCACTTTGCGGTGCAGTGGTCAACAATGGCCGCGGCCAGGGCGGTGGCGATTTCCTCGAACACCGCACGGCGCTCCGGGCCAAGGATGGCTTTTTCCACCGCTGGATTGTCCAGAAACTCCACCTCCAGAAAACACGCCGTGACCGGGGTCTTGCACTGGCGGCGCAGTTGGAAAAAGAGATTCGAACCCATGCCGCCGTGCAGGTGTTTGTCATCCAGAACGGGAAAGAGCTTTGATTCCGGCAGATGCCTGCGCACCACTCCGTGCACCGCTTCCGCCAGCACCCTGGCAAAGGCGGTATCCGCCTCGTAGTTGGGGTTTTTCTCACGCTGCTGCACCAGCCCCAGGGTGCCGCTGGCCTTGTGCTTTCCAGGTTCCACGGCGTTGAAATGAATGCTGACAAAATACTGCGCCCCGGCCCTCGCGGCGATTTCCGCCCGCCGCCCGAAGTCCGGATTCTCGTCCTCCGTCCGGGTCGGCAGGGCGCGCAGATCCACCTTTCCCTTGGCGGCTTTCTCCACCTCGGCCAGCACCGTCCCGGCCAGTTCCAGGGTGAGGTCTTTTTCCAGAAGTCCGCCAGCGGAGCGCGCATTGTTCGCCGCGCTCAGCGTTCGCTCCTCTTGGCTCCCGCTGTCCTTCCTCCCGCCGTGGCCCGCATCAATCACAATGACCGTTTCCCCGCCCCGCGCCAGCAGGGCTCCCGCCAGCATCGCCAGCATCCAGCAAAATCGTGTTCGCATCGGATCAAACTAACGACGAACACCGGGGTGGCAACGAATTCATCGTGGCCGCATCCGGTTTGCCGCTTGGCGGAAGTGGCTGGTCAAAGCATCCCCGCAACGCGTCGCAGGCAACACCCGCCCGCCATTGCGCAGTGGGGGTTTTCCCTATGTGTTGGTCGGGCGACGCCCAAAGTGCCGCACTGCCGCGTTTATGCCTTCGACAATTCCGGGGAACACACTAGAAGTGAGGCCGCTGCTGCGCGGTGCGAACCATCTGCATCGGAGGGGCAGCGCAGAATCCGATTCCCCACTCCATTTTGCACACCACATCATGACCGAACGCACCATTTTGCTGGAACCAGCCACTTTGACCGATGACAGGGAGATCGTCCGGCAGCTGAACCAGGTTTACCAGGCGATGAAGGAGCAGCTAGGCCGCGTGATCGTCGGCCAGACGGACGTCATCGAACAGATGCTCATCGCCATCTTCTGCCGCGGCCACGCGCTGCTGGAAGGGGTGCCCGGACTGGCCAAAACGCTGCTCGTTTCCACGCTGTCCAAAGTGCTGGACTTGAGCTTCAAGCGCATCCAGTTCACGCCGGACCTGATGCCCGCGGACATTACCGGAACGGACATTCTGGAGGAGGACCAGACGACGGGAAAACGCGGGTTCCGCTTCGTACACGGGCCGGTATTCGCCAACATGATCCTGGCCGACGAAATCAACCGCACCCCGCCCAAGACCCAGGCGTCACTGCTCGAAGCGATGCAGGAACACCACGTCACCGTGGGAGGCACGCCCTATGCGCTGCCGGAACCGTTTTTTGTGCTGGCCACGCAGAATCCCATTGAACAGGAAGGAACGTTCCCGCTGCCGGAGGCGCAGTTGGACCGGTTCATGTTCAACATCATTGTCGGCTACCCGTCCTTTGACGAAGAGCAGCAGATCATCAAACAGGTCACTGGCAGTGCCACACCGGAGGTCAGCAGGCTGCTCGATGCCCAAGCCGTTCAGAAACTGCAGGAAGTGGTGAAACGCGTGCCAGTGGCCGACCACGTCGTGGAATATGCCGCCACGCTGGTGCGGGCCAGCAGGCCCAAGCAGCCGGAAGCTCCGGATTTTGTGAAGGAAATGGTCGCCTGGGGTGCCGGACCACGAGCCGGGATTTACCTGATCACCGCAGCCAAGGCCCGGGCGATTCTCCAGGGCCGGGTGCATGCGACCACCGTGGACGTGCAGCACTGCGCCTACCCCGTGCTGCGGCACCGGATTCTGACCACCTTCAATGCCGAAGCCGCCGGCATCAAGAGCGACCAGATCATCAAGATGCTCCTGGAGCATTTCAAACCAAGATCGGACCTGGATCTGTGAGGAGCGGCGCGGTTCCGTCCTTCAGGCCAGCCTGTTTCCGGAAAAACGGCCATCCGCATCCCAACTGATTTTCTGCCATGGCATCCACGCTTCGCGAGCTTGACTACATGCGCCTGCTTCCTGACGAGACCGCCTCCATGCTGGCGCGGCTGGAACTGCTGGCCCGGGCCAAAAAACAGGGATCCAAAAGCGGCAAACACACCAGCCCGAACAAGGGCTTCTCGGTGGTTTTTGCGGAACACCGGCAGTATTCCCCCGGCGATGACATCCGCGACCTCGACTGGCGGGTGTACGGCAAAAGCAACCGCTATTACATCAAGCAATACATTGAGGAAACCAACCTGCGGGCGACGATCGTCCTGGATGCCAGCGGATCGATGAATTTCCGCGGAGACCTGGCGGACAGCATCGGCGGCGAAAAACTCACCAAATTCGAGTATGGCCAGTACCTGGCCGCGGCTCTGGCCTATCTGATGATCCGGCAGCAGGATGCGGTCGGCCTGGTGACCTTCGACGAACGGGTTCGCGCCAGCATCCGTGCCGCCAGCCGTCCCAGCCAGGTGCGGCTGATTCTGGAGGAAATCCACCGCACTGAATGCGCCGGGGACACCCGGCTCGCGGCGACGCTGCATGAAGTCGCCGAACGCATTCCCAGCCGCGGCCTGGTGGTGCTCATCAGCGACATGTTCGACAAGGCGGACGCCATCGTGGAGGCCTTCCACCACTTCGCCTTCAAAAGCCATGAACTGGTCCTTTTCCACCTCATGGCCGAGGAGGAACTGACCTTTCCTTTCAAAACAAGCCAGGAATTCCGCGATCTGGAGCCCACCAGCCTCAAACTCAAAGTCGATCCGCAAACCATCCGCAGCACCTATCTGCAAAAAGTTAGGGAGCATGTGGCCAAACTCGAGAAAGCCTGCGGCCAGCTCCGTGCCGACTACATTCCCGTGACCACCAAGCAACCCTATACCCGGGCCCTTGCCGATTTCCTGGGCCGCAGGGCGTTCCAGCAGCGATGAACCTGCCCGTGACGCCAGTTCCCCCCCGGCTCCGCACGCTGCCACCCAGGTGCGCCGCCCGCCCATTTCTTCAGTCCCAAAGCTGAACCCGTTCTCGGCCGCCCATGTCCTTCATCAATCAAGCCCTGCTCTATGGCCTCGCGGCGGTGTCCATCCCCATCATTCTGCACCTGCTGAACCGGCGCTCAGCCAAGCAGATTCAATGGGGTGCCATGCAGTTTTTGCTCGATTCCGTGGAGCAGCGGCGCAAGCGCATTCAACTGGAGGAAGCCCTGCTGCTGGCGGCGCGCTGCCTGCTGGTGGGGCTGCTCGCCCTGACCGTAGCGCGCCCTTTCCAGCCTCCAGGGGGCAAAGTTCCCTACGTCGTGGTGCTGCCCGCGTTTCTCATTTCGCTGGTCATGATCACCACGGGCATTATCCTGCGCGGCAACCGAAAATGGCTCATCACCCTGGTGGGCGGCGGCCTGCTCCTGCTCATCGCCAGCGGAGTGACCGTGGCCTATGAACGGTATTGGAATCTGAAGCGGTTCGGCCATTCCGGGCGCAAAGACATCGTGCTCATCATCGACGGCTCCACCTCCATGCAGTTGAAGCAGGGCGGAACGTCCAATTTCGACCGGGCAGTCGCCGAGGCAAAGGAAGTGCTCGACAAATCCACCGGCGGCAATGCCTTCAGCGTGATCCTGGGCGGGCCGGTCCCGCTGGTAAAAATCGGCGACCCCATCGTGAACAAAAACGATCTGGAACTCACGCTCAATTCCCTGAAGCCAGTCCGGGGGAAGATGGATGCGTTCGGAGCGCTGGCCACCGCCCTGACCGCCCTGAACCGCGGCGCAAACCCCAACAAGGAAATCATTCTTTTCAGCGACGGGCAAAGCATCGGTTGGAACCTCGACAGCCGCTCCGCATGGGAAGCGCTCAAACAAAGCGCCGACCAGTTGACCACCCGTCCGCCGATCATCCTGCGCAGGTTTCCCCTGCCCAAGCACTTCCGCAACATTGCCGCCTCCAGCCTCCGGCTCTCCCGCGAAGTCGTGGGCACGGACCGTCCTGTGGGCATCGACATCACCCTGGAAAACACCGGCAACGAAGCCGTCACGCCATCGGGCATCGAAGTGACCGTCGGCTATCCACCCAAAGCAGGCCAGGCATCGTCCGCGGCCTCAGCCGCCGTGGTGCTCAAGGAGACGAAAATCGGCCAGCTTGCTCCAGGTGCCAGGGAAACGGTGCATTTCTCCCACAAATTTTCCGCGCCGGGAAGCTGGGTCATTTCGGCCAAGCTCGCGGTGCAGGACGATCTGGCGCTGGATGATGCCACCGAAACCGTGGCCCATGTGGTGGACCGGCTCAAGGTGCTGGTGGTCGAAGGCAGTCCGAACAGTGAAGTGTTCAATCGCGGCTCCGCCTTCGCGGCACTGGCGCTGCTGCCAACGGCGGACCTAACCAGTCGAACCCCCACCGCACCGCCTGCACAGGAACCAAAACCCAAGCCGGGAGCGATGATTGAGCCCGAAGTAGTCCCGCACACCCGCCTGGTCGGCATGGGCAGCTTTGCGCCGTATGACGTGGTCATTCTCTGCGGCGTGCCCCGGCTGAATGACACCGCGGCACGGCGGCTCGCCGCCTGGGTGCAGTCCGGCGGCGGCCTGCTCATCGCCCCGTCGGGGGAAAGTGACGCCGCATTCTACAACAACTGGAAGACCGTGGACGGCGCGCCGCTGCCGCCCGGACAGCTAGCCGCTCAGGCGGTTTTCGCACCGGGAAAGGATGCCGCGGGTCTGGCGCTGAACACGTTTACCCATGCCGCGCTCAAACTGGTGGCGGATGCCAAGCAGAGCGACCTGGGCACGGCCGTGCTGCAGCGTTACTGGCGGCTTGGCATGGACGGACCGGAAGGCGCAGATGCGTTTGTCGCCGGGCGCCTGACCAATGGAGACCCCTTCCTAACCGGACGCCGCTGCGGATTCGGCATGGTCATGCTCAGTGCCGCGGCATTCGATGCTGCCGGAGGAAACCTGGCAACGCGCCAGGCCTTTGTGCCCCTCATCCACCAGTTGGTTTACCAGTTGAACAGCCCGGAAGGCCAGCCCCTGCAGCGCGAACCCGCACAGCAGTTGAACATTCCCATTTCCGGAGCCACTGCGGAAGGCGGACTCAAAGGAGAATACTTTCGCGGACGCAACTTCAAGGATCCCGCCTATCTGATCCGCATCGATCCCGCCACGGCCGCAAATTTCGATGAAAAACCGCCAGCTCCGGGACTGCCGCGCGAGGATTTTTCCGTACGCTGGACCGGAGCCCTCGTTCCAAAATACACCGACGACTACATTTTTGAAGGCTGGGGCGACGACCGCATCGACGTCTGGCTGGAGGGTGCCCAGATCATCAAGCAAAGCGGCAACAAGCAGGTGAAACTGGAAGCCGGCAGGTTTTACCCCCTGCGCATCGACTACGAGCAGTCCAACGGCAACGCCCGGTATGAACTCTACTGGCGCACCAGCAACGGACAGTTCCAGCAGCGGGAAATCATTCCGCTGGATGCCTTGACTCCCTTCCCGCCAGGCTCCGAGGAGAAGGAAATCCCCGTCGGTGCACTCCCGGTCACCGGTCCTGACGGCGCAGAGCGCAAGGCGCGGCTGCTGTTCACGCGGGGCGGGCTGATGGCGCGCATCGGCGGCGACATCATTCCAGGCACCTACAAAATGCGGGTGCCAAAGGACCGCCAGAGCGAATACCGAAAGCTGCTCGACAGCGAAGGAAACATCCCATTCAGCGTGAACGATGACGCCAGTGAAAGCCGCCTGGTTCAGTTTTCGGATCGGGACACGGAATTCCTCAAATCCCATTTCGAACTGCTGCAGCCCAAGGATGCCGCCGAGATAACAAACATCCTGGCGGGACGCCAATTCGGCGAGGAACTCTGGAAATACCTCGCCGTCGGTGCGCTCTTCATCCTGCTGGCGGAGATTGCCCTCACCCGATGGATCACCCTGAACCGCCGCAGCGGCGAGGAAACCACCCTGGATTTTGAAAACCGATTTCAGGCGCCGAAACAATTCCAGGAACAGGTGGAAAAACTCCAGAAAATCGCGGCAAACTGACCGTGTAAGATTTTCCGCGTGCCGCCTTTGCAGAAAAATGGTGGCTGGCAGGCACGATTCCGCCGTACCGGCCGGGTTGGCATATTTCCTTGCATGACGGCTGCCCGTGCTTATGAAGCCCCCGCGACCGAATGCAAACCATTCTGCTCATCGATCCTGAATCCGACTTCCTGGAGTGGGCGCAGCGCTACCTCAGCACCGCTTCCGTGACGGCAGTGGCTTGCGGACGGTCCGACGAAGCGATGAAGAAATACGGCGAACTCAAGCCGGATCTGGTCATCTGCGAGCTTCATGCCCAGCCGATTTCCGGCATGGAACTGCTCAAGAAAATCCGCCTGCAGGATCCCAATGCCATGGTGGTGCTGACGACCGGCTTTCCACCGACAAATGCGGTCATTGAGTCGATGAAACTCGGGGCCTACGATTTTCTGCGGAAGGAATCGCTCCCCTATGATCTGAGAGCCGTGGTGGAATCCGCCCTGAAGGCACGCGACGAGGTGAGTTCCCCACAGCGGCACTCGGGACCGGAAGGAGCCATCGATCTGGGCGACCAGGTCATGATCGGACGCTCTCCGGCCATGCAGGAGGTGTTCAAGATGATCGGCCGCGTTTCCCGCGGCGACGCAGCCGTGACCATTACCGGCGAAAGCGGCTGCGGGAAGGAAATTGTTGCCAGGGCCATTCACCGTTTCAGCCCCCGTTCGGGACGGGAATTTGTCGCCATCAACTGCGCGGCCATTCCTGAGAGCCTGCTGGAGAGCGAACTATTCGGCCACGAAAAAGGCTCCTTTACCGGCGCGGCGGCACAGCGCATCGGGCGGTTTGAGCAATGCGACGGAGGAACGCTGTTCCTCGACGAAATCGGCGACATGCCCGCCTCCCTCCAAAGCAAGATTCTCAGGGTGCTCCAGGAAGGGGAATTCTGCCGAGTGGGCGGCAACCAAACCCTCAAGGCGGACGTGCGCATCCTCACCGCCACAAACCGCAACCTGGAAAAGGACGTGGAAAACGGACGCTTCCGCGAGGATTTGTTCTACCGGCTCAACGTCGTGCGCATCCACCTGCCTCCGCTGCGGGAGCGACCGGAGGACATCCGCCTGCTGGCGCAATTTTTCCTGCAAAGGCTCGCCAAAAAACGCGGCAACACCCGGCTGCGCATTGCCGAAGACACCTTCCGGCTGCTCGAAAACTACAACTGGCCGGGCAATGTCAGGGAATTGGAAAATACCATCCAGCGGGCATGCGCCCTATCCAATGCCGACGTGCTCCTGCCCCGTGACATCCCGCTTGGCCAGTCCGGAGGCGCACGACATGAACCTGCCAGCGCCGCACCCCCATCGCTGGCGGATTCCATTGCCCATCTGCTCTCCGAAGCGAACGCTGCCGGTCAACCTCCCATGACGTGGATTCAGCGGCAGGTGGTCCGTCATGTCCTCGAACAATGCGGAGGCGATCCCCTCCGTGCCGCAAAACAGCTTGGACTGAAGCCGTCCGAGATCAAAAAGCACCTCAGCGATTGAATCGCAAAGACCTGCCGCCGCCGCGGCGCATCCCTCATGCCCACCCAGCACCATGACCCTCGCCGAACTCACCGAGAAAATACGCCAATTCCGCGATGCGCGGGACTGGCTCCAATTCCACAGCCCCAAAGACCTGGCCGTGGCCATCACCGCGGAGGCGGGGGAACTGCTGCAGCACTTCGTCTGGAAGTCGCCCGAGGAATCGTGGCAGCGGGCGGAACTCAAACGCCGGGAGATCGCGGATGAAATTGCCGACGTCGGCATCCTACTGTTCGAGTTGGCCGACAATCTGCAACTGGATCTCGCCGCAGAAATGACGGCGAAACTCCAGCGCAACGAAGAGCGCTATCCGGTGGAAAAGGCGCGCGGATCGAATCTGAAATACAACGAACTGTGAGCGAAACGCCGCCTGGTCCGGAGGCACCCAGACCTCCGCGCAGAATCCGCTACTCCGGACGGAATCCGCGCCGCTGGGAACAGAAATACAAGGAACACCGCGGCGATGCGGAAACCCTGGAAAAGGTTGCTGGCGGCGGCAAAACACCCGCCGGCACCCACCGGCCAATCCTGACAAATGAAATCCTCGAAGTGCTCCGCCCCGCTCCCGGCCAGCGGGGTGCCGACTGCACGCTGGGCTTCGGAGGCCATGCTGAAGCCATCCTGGCGCGTCTCGCTCCGGACGGAATCCTGCTGGGCCTGGATGTGGATCCCCTCCAACTCCCGCGCACAACGGCGCGCCTCCACGGCTTGGCCGGCAATGAGACCCGGCTGGTGGTGCGCCAGTCCAATTTTGCCGGTCTGCCGAAAATCCTGGCGGAACTTGGGTGGCCGGGGGTTGATTTCCTCCTCGCCGATTTGGGAGTCTCCTCGATGCAGATCGACAACCCAACACGCGGGTTTTCCTATAAAGCCAACGGGCCTCTGGACATGCGGATGAATCCGGAGCGCGGCCAGCCGGCCTCTGCACTCCTGACAAAAATCGCACCGCAGTCACTGGCCCGCCTGCTGTCCGAAAATGCGGATGAACCCCGTGCGGATGATCTGGCAGGGCTCCTTGCGGGATGTCATTTCGCCCACACCCTGGATCTGGTGGAAAAAATCCGCTCCGTAATTCCCGCTGCCGAGTTGGAAGCAACGGTGCGCCGCGTGTTTCAGGCTTTGAGGATCGCCGTCAACGACGAGTTTTCCGCCCTCGATGCCCTGCTGCGCCATCTGCCCGCCTGCCTGCTGCCGGGGGGCCGCGCGGCCATCCTGACATTTCATTCCGGCGAGGACCGCAGGGTGAAGCACGCCTTTGCCAACGGCTTGAAGGAGGGCATCTACGCCGCCATCAGCCACGAAGTGGTCCGCCCCACCGCGGAGGAGCAGCGGGCCAACCCGCGCTCCTCGCCGGCAAAATTGCGCTGGGCGGTCCGGGGCTGATGGCCCCCGGCTTCTCCCGTTTATCCGTTGGCCCGGATGATTTGGGCGAGAACGTAGGGGAGGATGCCGCCGGCCTTGTAGTAGTCAATTTCAACGGGAGTATCCAGCCGGACGATGACCGGAATGTCGAAGGAAGCGCCTGCTGCCGGATGGACGCGCAGGGTGGCTTCGGCGTGCGGCTTGATGCCGTCGTCAATGCCGAGCAGGTCGAATGTGGCGTCGGCAAGGTCCTTGACCTTTTCGAAATCCTCCCGGTTTTTGAAATTGCACGGCAGCACGCCCATGCCGACCAAATTGCTGCGGTGGATGCGCTCGAACGACTTGGTGATGACCGCCTTGACGCCCAGCAGGCTGGTTCCCTTGGCCGCCCAGTCCCGGCTGCTGCCCATGCCGTAATCCTCGCCTCCGATCACTATCGTGGGCGTCCCGGACTGCTGGTGGCTGGCCGCCGCATCATAGATCGACACGCTTTCCCCATTCAGTTTCGTCACCCCTCCCTCAATGCCGGGAACCATGAGATTCTTGATGCGCACATTGGCAAAGGTGCCGCGGGTCATGATGCGGTCGTTGCCCCGGCGGCTGCCGTAGCTGTTGAAATCGGCGAATCCAACCCCGCTTTCCGTCAGGAATCGGCCAGCCGGACTGTCCTTTTTTATCGCTCCCGCCGGAGAAATATGGTCGGTGGTCACGCTGTCGCCAAAGATGCCGAGCGGCCGCGCGCCCTTGATTTCGGTGACATGCCCGGGAGTCATGCTGAATTTTTCAAAGAACGGCGGTTCCTGAATGTAGGTTGATGAGCCATCCCATTCGTAAACCAGTCCGGTGCTGCCGGGAATCTCATTCCATTTGGGATTCTGATCGCTGAACCCTCCGTAGAGCCGCTGATAAACTTCCGGAGCCAGAGCGCTGCGCATCGCGGCATCGACTTCCTCCGCCGTGGGCCAGATGTCCTTGAGGAAAACCGGATCGCCGGCGGGATCGCATCCCACCGGTTCGTTGTTCAGGTCAATGTCCACCGTCCCGGCCAAGGCAAAGGCGACCACCAGCGGCGGAGACATGAGGAAATTTGCCTTGATGCTCTGGTGCACTCTGGCTTCGAAATTGCGATTTCCTGACAAAACCGAGGCAGCCACGATGTCGCCCGCACGCACCACATCCTCAATGCCCTTGTCCAGCGGCCCACTGTTGCCGATGCAGGTGGTGCAGCCGTAGCCGACGGTTTGGAATCCCAACTTGTCGAGTTCCTGCTGCAGGCCGGTTTTTTCCAGGTAATCCGTCACCACGCGGCTGCCCGGGCCGAGACTGGTTTTGACGCTGGGCTTGACCTTCAAGCCACGCTCATTGGCATGTTTCGCCAGCAGCCCTGCCGCCAGCATGACGCTGGGATTGCTGGTGTTGGTGCAGGAGGTGATCGCGGCGATGAGCACGCTGCCGTGCGAAATCACGTCACCCACGCCGTTTTTGGAATCGACGGTCACTTCCCAGGAGGGAACTTCGTTGGAGGTAACCACCCCCACCTCCGCCCCCAGCGCCTGCACGCCGTCCAGGGCGTCCGGCTGGGCATCCAGCGTCTGCGAAAGCGCCGGCACGATGCTCTCCTTGCCGTAGCCTTCCGGCGCGGGATTGGTTAGCAATTGCTCCCATTTCCCCTTCAGGGCATCCAGATCGATCCGATCCTGCGGACGCCTGGGTCCGGCCACGCCGGGCTTGACCGTCGCCAGGTCCAGTTCCACCACCTGGGTGAAGTCGAGCGATCCCTTGTCTTCCGGAATGCCCCACAATCCCTGGGCCTTGAAGTAGTTTTCCACGGTCTGGCATTGTTCGGCCGGACGTCCGGTGTCCCGCAGGTAGCCGATCGTGGTTTCATCCACGCCGAAAAATCCCATGGTGGCGCCGTATTCCGGAGCCATGTTCGCGATGGTGGCCCGGTCGGGCACGCTCAGCGCCCTGGCTCCAGGGCCGAAAAACTCCACAAACTTGCCGACCACCTTCGTTTTGCGCAGAAGTTCCGTCACGAACAGCACCAGATCGGTGGCGGTGACGCCAGTCTGCAAGGCGCCGGAAAGATGCACCCCGACCACTTCCGGAACGAGGAACGTCACCGGCTGCCCCAGCATTCCGGCTTCCGCCTCAATGCCCCCCACCCCCCAGCCAACCACTCCCAGACCATTGATCATGGTGGTGTGGGAATCCGTCCCGACCAGCGTGTCAGGGTAATAAACACCGTCCTTCTCCAGCACGCCTTTGGCGAGGTATTCCAGATTCACCTGGTGCACGATGCCGATGCCCGGCGGCACCACTTTGAAGGTGTCGAATGCCTGTTCCCCCCACTTGAGAAATTGATAGCGCTCCCGGTTGCGGTGGAATTCCAGATCGAGATTGCGCGCCAGGGCATCGCCCGTCCCTGCAAAGTCCACCTGCACGGAATGGTCCACCACAAGATCCACCGGTACAAGCGGCTCGATCATTTTTGCGCTTTTCCCCATCCGGTGCACCGCGGACCGCATGGCAGCCAGATCCACCAGCAGCGGAACTCCGGTGAAATCCTGCAGCACAATGCGGGCAACCACGAAGGGAATTTCGAAATCACCGGGCTTCGCGGCGTTGTAATTGGCAAGGTTTTTGACATCCTGTTCGGTCACCTTCTTCCCGTCGCAATGGCGCACCAGACTTTCCAGCACCAGGCGGATGGAGACGGGCAGCCGGTCCAGATTGGGTGCCAGGCCCAGTTCTTTGAGGGCTGGCAGGGAATGCAATTTTCCGTCTTTTCCGGAGCCTGTCTTGAAAGTGCGCTGGGTGTTCACGTCGTTCGGTGGGATGAGGTTGGTGAAGGGTGAATGTTCGGTATTTTTCATGATAAAGCGGAAACCCTTCCGGGCAACCGCCGGTTTTGCATCCGGGCGGTTCCAACAAGGCTTCAGCGGCGGGCACACCGGGACCGAAGGAGCCATTTCCCCACTCATTGCTCCCCCGCGCTGGTGCCCGCCGACCTCAATGTTTCCCGGATTCCGCGCTGTCGTGCAGAAGCGGGAAGTCTGCCGATTTCCCCGTCGCGTCGTTGGGCGTCCGGGGTTTCTTGTTGCACTGCCGGATGATCCAGGCACTGTCAGCCCATGGCTTCCGCTACCCAACCTCTTCCACGACGCCCCCGTCTCGTCGGCCCCAAAAAGACCTTTGCCATCGTGGCGAGCATGTACAACGAGGAGTATGTCAACGGATTGCTGGAAGCGCTCAAGAACGAACTGCTTGCCATCATGCCCTCCGCCTCCGTCCCGCTCTATCATGTGCCTGGGGCCTGGGAAATCCCGGTGACTGCGGAGTATGTTCTGGAATATGCACGGGCGGATGTCCTCGTCGCGGTGGGAGTCATCCTGCAGGGGGAAACCGCCCATGCCAACCTCATCGCCACCAGTGTCTGCCAGAAGCTGCAGGACATGGCCACCGAGCACCTGACCCCCATCATCAACTGCGTGCTCTGCATGAATGACGAGCAGCAGGCAAAGGAACGCTGCCTGGGAAGCGAGATGAACCGCGGCACCGAAGCCGCGAGGGCCGCTCTGAACATGGCGGAACTCTTCGTGAAACTGCAGGCGGCCTA
>JAGNEJ010000126.1 GCA_018003315.1 Verrucomicrobiales bacterium | reverse complement strand
TTGCCTCTTCCTTCCTCCAGACTCAGCCTCGCGACTGACGCCCTTGGATTTCAGCTAGCACTTCCCCTTGCCGGGTGTGCGACGGACTTGAACCGTCAAGTGAATGCGCCCTGCCGGGCGCACGAAATAAACCCGGCAGGCAACGAGGGCCTGCCGGGTGCCTGGGTTGAGGCGGATCAAATTGGGATGCCGGGGAGAACCGAGCAGGAAACTCCCCTGCCTCGAATGAAGGGCGGTTGCTCCCTGCTGGTGTCTGCCTCCCCGTTACACCAGACTGATGACCACCAGAAAAATCGCCGCCAGTACGCTGGTCGTTGCCGCAACAATAACCAGACGCTCCAATTTAAGCGTATCTTTTTCAGTGGTTTCGGTGGTAATCGCTTTCATCAGGGATTGGAATTGCAACGATGAGATTCAAATAAGCGTGTCGATAATGAAAAATACCGAAGTTCTGGAAATTCGCAAGGTAATTCTGATAAAATTTCCAGAAATTACTCGCTGAATTGATAAAAACACGCTTCCCCACAAGCTTGACTCGGAAATTCGCCGATTCGCGACGCGGTTTCAATCAGTTGCATATTGGTGCGCCCCGTCGAGGATGGCACTCTGAAATGGAATTACCTGCTCCCGGTTCTAGCCTGCGAAATGATCGTCCCCTGTTCCAGTTTGCCCTGTTACTCCCTGTCGCTGCGGTGCTTTGGATGGCGCTGATTTCCAAGGCCTACGGGCAATTCAAACCAGGTAGTGCCGATTTCCGATTCTGGCTGCACGATGCCGCAGCCCTGGCTGTTTCGGCCTGGGCGGCAGGCCTGCTGATTCACCGGGTTGCCGACTTGGGCCGACCCGCATGGGAGATGAAGGGATCGCGCAGCCTCCTTCAAATCATCCTGCTGGTCTTCGCCACTGGCACCGCCGCCTGGCTTGGGATGCATCGGGTGAGCGGGGCCATTGTTCAGCGAGGCCTGCTGATCCTCGCCGGCATCGGGTTGCTGCTGGTGCTGTTGCTCATCAACAGAAGGGCCAAGGCTGGGCATTCCGCAATCGTGTTTTTGTCGGTCATGCTCGCCGCTGCGGCTGCCAGGGCGAATGAAGCGGAGGGAATGAGCCTCAGCCGGGCGCTGTGCCGCGGTTGGTTTTTCGGTGGATTTTTGGCCGGGAGCATCTCCGGGCTGCTCCCTGCTGCGGTGCGGTTGCGCCCTTCCACCGGCATTCTACGCAGTTTGCTGGGCGGCTATCTGTTTGCTGCGGGGGCTGCCCTCTCTCCCCTGGGCTGGGCCGGTGACTTCCAGCCTGGAGCGGCCGCCCTGATGCTCTGCGGACTGCCCGCCGCGGCGAAATCTCTGGCGGTTTTCGTCTGGCAGCCTGAGGTCGGCCTGTGTCATTCCGGAGAGCAGGCTGAACAACAGCGCGGGAAATGGGTGCTTGCCATCGGCCTGGTGGCCGCCATCGCCATTCATCTGGTTTCGCTGCGGGAAAACCCTGAATCCTGGCGTCCCCTTTCCTTTGCCGGCGCCGCCACCATGGGCATTCTCCTCTGCACCCATCTGCTCCGCACCCGCCTTTCCGGAGGAATGCGGTTGTGCGTCGCTGAATTGTCTCTGCTTACTCCGCTGCCGTTTCTGTTCGGCTCCTGAGACTTCAGGCGGCGCGCCGCAGGACCGTCCGCTGGTCAAACCGTTTGGGCAAAATGAAAGGCCTGGGGGCGGCGGGGGCTTCCAAGCGCCCTGAAGTGGCTTCCGGCAAAGGAATGCCGTTGCGCTGGTTCAGGCAACGCATCATTTCATCCAGGGTTTTGTCCCGAATCTTGAGGGTGTGCACCGCGTCATCCACGAAGGATGAAAGCTTGGCATTGCCGACGCCCTGAGCTGTTTCATAGGCTTTAGTCAGCAGATTTCTCAGCCGGTTTTCATCGCCAATCAGTGCGTGGATCCGCTTCACCATGGGCAGTGCATCCTGATATGTCAGGGACCGTTCTGCGAGGTGATTTTTGACCGCTACTTTGAATGTCTCCGAACCTGGTGTCAGGTTTTTGATTCCATCCCGCAAGCCCCCGCCATCAAAGCGATAGCTGCGAACATACCAGTGGTCGATTCCCAAAAACCCCCGGTTGGTGAATTCGACTGCGGGAGCGCCGCGGCCAATCGCGGCGGAGCGGATGTCAGCCATGGCGCCGTCCAGGTAGTAAACGCGGCCATCCTCGAGGCTGCGCATGAAGTTGTCCAGCTTGCGGTCGTAATCGCTGATGAGATGGGCGAAGGCCTTGCCTTCCGCAAGTTCCGTCCGATAAAGGTAAATCTCACCTGAGTTCAGACCATTGAGGCTGTCGCCTTTGATTCGCCGCATCAGCAACCGCACGGCTTTCACTTCTCCCTGGGCATCGCGCATAAAACGCACCGCTGTGGCCGGGTAGGCAATCCCAAGCTCCCTGGCCAGAAGCGATGCCACCACCTCGGATTCGCCCATTTGTTCCAGGTGGCTGCTCTCAATTTTCCCCGGTATCGGAACCATCTCTTTGAGCAAATAGTCGGGATGTCCAGGGATTTCCGATATGGTGCTGGTAGCCCCAGGTGTTTCGACCCTGAGCGGCGTCCGTTCGTTCCAGCGCGTGACCAGCAGTTCTTCGGCGGTTGCCGGGGGTATGTCTGCACTCATTGTCCTCGCCACCGCGGCGGCATTCTCAGGCATTCGCAATCTGCTGGCGGTCTGCGCTTCGACCGCCCGGGTCACGTAATAATCCACCAGATCGTCCGGCATTTCATTGGCTTTGGCGGCTTCTTCGTAGTGCTGCCGGGCTGCTGCATAGTCGCCCCTGGCCATCGCTTCTTCGCCCTTGGCCCAGTTTTTTCCGGGAGTGGGAGTCGGCGGTTCCTTATAGGGTCCCCAAGTTCCAGGCGCCTGTTTTTCGGGGTTGTAGGAAATGGTTTGCGGACCAGGGGGAGGGTCTGGCGCCGTCTTGAGCTTTCCTTTCAGACCTCCTGCCTCGTTGAGGTTGTTATTGAGTTCCTCGCCTTCCTGCTTGATGCCATTTTCGAATTCTCCAAGGATGTCATCCGTTTCCTTTTTGTTTCCTTGGGCTCCTCCTTCAGCCGCGACCTTGTCGGCGAATGGTGCGTCGTTGGCCGCACTGCCGTTCGGTATAAAATCACCGGGCACCGTTTCCATGCGGGCGCGTAAAAATTCGGATTCATCCGGCGTGAACGTTTCCCCCGCAGCCTGCTTTTTCATCAATTCCCTCATGCGCACCACCTCCGCATGCCTGGTTTCGATGCGCTTTTGGAGGATCTTCCCTTCGGCTACGAATCGATCCACGATGCGTTCAGCCGTTCTTGTTTCGATCTGCCCCGCCTTCAACCATTTGGCCAGCAGGGACAGATCCGAGGAGAGAATGACCAGTGCCTGGACGAAGGTCGCCGCGTAAGGGCCGCCAAACTGCTGGGCTCGTTCAGCCAGTGCCTTTTGCAACACAAATAGCCCGACCAGTTGTGCCCCTTTGAGGGTGGTGAAGGACAGCAGCAGCTCCTGCCGCAGCAGCCAGCCGGCAAGCTGCTGTTCCTTTTGCAGCGCGGAAAAAATCAACTGGCCGGCACGCGTGCCTCCAGCCAGGGTCACCATGCGATTCCACCGGACCAACTGCGCCGCAAATTCCGTCACGGTCACCGCCTCGCCCGCCACGGAATAGAGTTCCGCCATCGGCACTGCGAGCAGCAGCGCGTCGCTGACCAGGTGGGCGCCGAACGCATCGATGGCGGTGCTTGCCACCGTAAATTTGTCGAAATACGGTTTGTTGAGCGCAATCTGCAAAATCTCCGTCGGGTCGAGGAGCGCCTTCATCTCAGGCACTTGCAGGGCAGCCAGGATGGCCAGGTGAAGTCCGTTCAGTTGCAGCGGTGTGTAGGGCGTTCCGTCTGGCTGGGTCAGGGGAAGCACGCTGCTCAGGCCGTCGGCCTTTTTTACAAGTTCCTGAATTTCCTCCATGGACTTGCCGCGTTTCAGCAGCAGACGGATCAACTGCAGCCCCAAAAACCGCTCGGTCATCTGCTTGGTGGTCGCATTCAGCTTGAGTTCCTCCGCGCCAAGGCGTCCGGCAACCCGATCGCAGGTGTTGACGATGCCATGCGTGATCAGCGCCCAGACTTCGCTTCGGTTGGTTTCATCAAGCGGACCGAGCAGTAGGCGCACATGCATCGGACGCACCGTCCGGTAGTCAGTGGCGGGATATCCGGTCGCGGTGAGGTAGTCTTCGAATGCGGCGCGGGCCTGGCCTATGGCCTCGTCGGATTTTGCCAGGGCGCAGGATAGAATGACCAGCTGCACGTCCCGCAGTGCCTCTTTCGCGCCGGGGTCATTTTGAGCAGCCCCGACTGCAGCGCGGGCATGCTCGTACGCTCCCACAATGTTCCCCAGGCTGAGCAGCTTTTTGGCAATGCGCACTCGAAGCTCCACCGGCAGGTCGGTTGCTTGGAACTGGGCCGCCAGTTCCATGAAATGGCTGTCGTCGCCGGATGTCATCGCCAGTTCAAACGGCAGGCGTTTAGCCATTGCCTCATAGCGCTTTTTCCAGCGGAGAAAATCCTGCAGGTGCCGTTCGCCGTAGTGGTCAAACCCCTTGTTGAGATGTTCCACGATGTCCTTTGCCGCCTCCGTTCCCTCACGCTCCAACGCCGCCAGGTTGTCGAGATGCGTGCGGATTTCCTGGCTCTGCCGGGCCAGCTTTTTCCTGAGTTCGGCAACGGCTTCCTCCTTGACCCCCTCGGTTTTGGCTGGGTTTTGGACAATTTTGATGATCGCCAGATTGTTGGCCCGGAGTTCTGCGAGCGGGGTGGCAATGAACCCGGCTGCACCGCGGACGCGGTTAATGGTGTCGGTGCGGGATTTCAGGATTCTGGAAAATTCCAGAAACCACTTGAGCAGGGAGTCCTCCGCTTTGCCGCGGATGGCCAGCGCATAGGTGCCTGCGGCGGCGATGGCACTGGCATCGACAAGGTTGGCAACCCGCACGGGTTCGACTGCCTTTGGCTGCTCTTTTGGCAGTTTGCCGCTGCCCAGGGTGCACCAGGTGTTCTCACCCCAGGCCATCACCGTTCCATCGGATTTCAGCGCATAGGCCGCATCGCGGTTTACCGCCACATCGGCAACGCGCTCCAGCCCGGCAATCTCCACGGGAACCACGCTTCCGCGCAATGCCACCTTGCTGTCTGCCGAGGTCAATTTCGGCGGGTTTGGACCGACTGAATTGATCCTTTGCATCTCCCACCGCTGCTCCAGTTCCATTTCGTCCTCCAGACGCGGGCAGAGCCCATGGCGCATGCCCCCTCCCCACACAAAGACCCGCCCCTCGTGGCTGAGGGCTATATTATTCCGCCCGCAGGCTGCGATGCGCTTGATTTTGGGCAGGCCCCAAATTTTTTTCGGGATGGCGCGCTGCTGAGTGTCAGCATTGAGCACAACCGCTCCAGTGTTTGCCCGTTTCAACCATCCGGCGCTAGGCAGAGCCTTTTCGGAGGCGCCCAAGCCCCCAATTCCCCAGTCCCAGACGGCGCCATCCGCATCCAGTGCGAGGATATGGACCTCTCCGTGTTCACCGCGCTCATCGGCCACCGCCACGCGGATGATTTTTTCCAACCCCGGCACTTGTACTGGTTCGGGGTGGGCGGGCTGAACCATGTAATCCCCCTTGTCAACGACGCCAGTTCCAAGCTGCCCTTCGGTGTTCACGCCGCAGGCCCAGACGGTCCCGTCCGTTTTAACAAAAATGCTGAACCCATCGCCCGCACCCATGGCCGCCACTTTTTCCAGTCCTTTGATCTGCTCAGGCTTCTTGGTGGTATTCAGCTTTACCTTTTCAAAGACATAATTCTGGTTCACCTGCCCGTCCGGCATCGTGGCATTGCCAACAGGAAGCTTCGGCGGCGTTCCCATTTCCCCCGCCAGATTCATTCCCCAGGTCCAGACAGTGCCGTCGGATTTCAAAGCCAGCTGGTGTCCCCTGCCGGCCGCCACCGCCACCACATGATCCAGTCCGGGAATCTTTGCCGGCAGGCCGTCATTGCGGATGCCGTCCACTTCCGGAGCAACGCCCCAGGTCCAGACCGAACCGTCGGCGTGCAGTGCCAGGTTGTGCATACCCGAAGCGGACAGTGCCACCATATCCGTCAACCCGGTCACTTTCACCCACTCGGGAAGTTCGTTGGGCGCATCCTTCAGCACCATCAACCCGCCATTGTATCCCCAACCGACTACCGTGGATGCGGTCTGAAGCGGGCCTTCCGCCAGGACAGGCCGCAGTGTCAGACAACAGACCAGACCAATGATCGCAGCGTGGACTCGTAGAGAAAAGCAGACCCAGCCACCTGTAGAAGAGCGCGAAGTCTTCCAGGCATGTCGCGAACCCGCTGGCGATGCGGGATTTGGCGCTGCACCCATGGCAGTGCAGAGAGTAGCTTCACTCCTGCGCGGCGTCAAGCGGGTGGGGCTTGGACTTCACAATCGCATTCGCCCGCCGCCGTGGTCGGCTGAATCCAGCAAGGTGAAGGCCCGCAAGTTGAGCTGGCAACAAGGCTTGGTTTCAAGCTCCGATCCGAACGGACTGCTGACGGGTGCGTTTCGCGTCTGCGCGGCAATTTCGCCAATGGTGCCTCGATGAACACATCACCCTCCATACCCCAGCCCTCCTTCCGCAGCCCCACAGGGGCGAGAGATGCCAGGCCAGGGCACTGCCCTGGGTTCGAGGGCTGTAGAAAAGCGGCCCCGGCAGCGCGATCATGCAGCCCACGAGGTCGGCCTCGATGATGGCTTTGCGGATGTCGCCATCGCCGGACCGGTTGGAGGACATGCCGCTGGTGGCAGGGACGAAGCCCCCCATGCCTTACGGGATGAAGTACTGCAACCAGGCGAAGTTGGCATTGCCCCATGGCATGACGAGGAAGCTCCAGCGCACGTCGTCGTCCTTGCGGTGCCGATTGGTCTCGTTGAACTACGGACTTGCGAAGCCGCAGTCGAGACGTCGGTCAGAAAACAGATCGTGGCGGAAAGCAGGGCTGCCTTTCCAATTCCTGCTCACCAGAGTGCTGATCCTCCTCGGAGCAGGGCGCTCACCATCCTGCGTGATTATTCCCCACCCCCTGCCCAAGCGGCAGCGCGGCACCCGCTTGAGTGGCTTGACCTTTCTGGACAATCGAATGATCCCAGTTTAGTGTTGTTCCAATGAAGTTTTTTCCATTCACCCTGGTCGTCCTGAGCCTGGCCCTGGCAAGCTGCCGCAGCACCAAATCCGGTTCCCGGGGAGACGCTCGCACTCCGGACCACAACATGTCCGAAGTGGAATACCCATTCGATGAGGATGGAAACTACCGGGAGGACTGGGTGAAGAATGGCGGGAGAACAGGGGACGACCGGAAGGTGGTGGACCTGACTGTGGACAATCCCCGACCCTACACCTACACAGGGGCCACGATACCGGAGCAGGACCGCCCCAGACCGCCGAAGACGGCGTCCAGCAGTTCCAGGTCGGGATCCAAACCCAAAACGACCGCTTCCACGTCAAGATCCAGTTCCAAACCCAAACCCAAAGCGAAAACCAAACCCACGCCCAAATACACCTCCATCAAGGTCAAAAAAGGCGACACGCTGTATGGACTGGCCCAGCGGTATGGCACTTCGGTCAAGGCAATCCAAAGCGCCAATGGCATGGGCAGCAAAACCCTGCTGCAGGACGGGCGGTCCCTGAAGATTCCACGCTAGGCGTGGTCCCGTCCAATTTCTCCGCCGTCATTCCACAACATTCGCCACCATCATGCCTTCCGGATACGGTGCTGATCTTGCGGTTCTCCTGGCATATTTTTTCCTGATCATTGGCATCGGCCTCTTCATGGGGCGGAAAAACAAAAGTGTGGAGGACTTTGCCCTGGGCGGACGCAGCATCCCTTGGTGGGCGGTGCTGGCATCCATTCTGGCCGCAGAAATCAGCGCAGGAACGTTTTTTGGCGCCCCGGGCGAGGGCTTCGCCCTGCGCAACTTCACATACATCCAGTTGATCATCGGCTACCTGCTGGCGCGGATCATTGTCAGCGCGGTTTTTGTTCCCGCCTACTACCGGCACAATGTCGTCAGCATCTATGAATTTCTGGGCGTCAGGTTTGGCCCGGTAACCCGCAAATGGTCGTCGGGGGTTTTCCTCGTCACCCGGCTGCTGGCCAGCGGCACCCGGCTGTGGGTGCCCACGCTGCTGCTGGTGCTGGTCTGGAAACTGTGGAATCCCGGCGCATCCCTCGCTCCAGGGCAGGAATTTTTCCTCACAGCGACAGCGCTGGTGTTTGTCACTCTTGCCACGGCCCTTTACACCACTATTGGAGGCATCCGTGCCGTCATCTGGACCGATGTCATTCAGATCGCCGTGCTCTTTGCAGCGCTGGGATTTTCCCTCTGGCACATTCTCGGCCACATTCCCGGAGGCTGGGAGGGAGCGAAGGAAATGCTGGGAAAAACTCCCGGAGCGGACCACGCCAAAGACCTCATCGTTTTCGATTCCGGAATGAAGGAGGGCGCAGGCTTCTGGGAAAACGTCAAGCTGGTGCTGGAGCAGGAATACACGCTGTGGGCGGCGTTCCTGGCATCCACCTTCGTCACCCTAGCCACCCACGGCACCGACCAGGACATGGTGCAGCGCATGTTGACGGCAAAAAACAAGCACCAGAGCGCCCTGGCCACGATCCTGTCGGGCCTGGTGGACATTCCCATCGTGATGATCGTCCTGAGCATCGGCATTCTGCTGAATGTCTATTACCAGGCGAATCCCGACCCGCTGCTGCCCGCCACCGCGGAGGGAAAAATCCAGGCGAACAAAGTGTTCCCCTGGTTTGTCCTGACACAGATGCCTGCGGGACTCCGGGGCCTGGTGGTGGCGGGGGTGCTGGCCACGACCATGGGATCGCTGAGCACTGCGCTCAATTCCCTGGCCACCAGCTACGTTAGGGATTTCCACTTCCGCTGGTTCGGAGAACCTGCGGATGATGCCGGCAAGGTGCGCGCCATGCGGCTGGGCACCATCATTTTTGCGACGCTGTTGATCGCGGTTGCCTTGGCCACTGCCTACGCCAGCGTCATGCTGCCAAACCTGCGGATCATCCCCATCATTCTCGGCATTTTCGGCTACACCTACGGTTCGCTGCTCGGAGTATTCATGGTTGGGCTGTTCACAAAAAACCGCGGCACCGACTTTGGAAACGTCATCGCCATGTGTGCAGGCTTTGTCATCGTCACCTATTTCAGCGGACTGGATCAGTCTGTGATGTCCCTGCTGCACCTGCCCGGCATCCCCCGTCCTGACTGGATGCCCGTCGTCGAGTTCCCCTGGCGCATCATGATCGGCACCCTGGTTACCTTCCTGGTGGCGGTTTCGTTTTCCAGCCGCCCGCCAAAGGCCAGCGAGCCCGCGTAAAAGCG
>JAGNEJ010000068.1 GCA_018003315.1 Verrucomicrobiales bacterium | reverse complement strand
GACGAGGCTGTCGCCGCCGTTTTGGATGGAGCCGGAGAAGGTCGTGTTCGTGCCGAGTGCGCCGATGTGGTAGGTGGTCACGGTGGCTCCGCTGCCTGACTGGCGGCCGCGCAGGCTGGTGCTGGTGCCGCCGGTGAGTGCGCCGAGGTCGATGGTGATGTCGCCATTGCGATTGGTGAGGCTGGCATTGGCTGTGCCGAGGTCGAAATGAGTGGCGGCACTGCCTTTGTTGCGGTCGTTGGCACCGACGGAGTTGGAGTTGATGCGCAGCATGCCGGAGCCGCTGCCGAATGCGAGGGTGCCGGTGAAGCCGCTCATGTCGCCATTGATGCTGAGGATGCCGGTGACGCCGTTGAGGTTCACGGTGGCGCTGCCGCTGCTGGTCATCGTGTTGGTGTTGGTGTTGATGAAGCTGGAGTTGCCGGAAAAAGCGGAGGTGATGGCGCTGGTGCCGCTGAAGATCATCGAGTTCGGCAAAAAGGTGGCGGCATTCGGCAAAGCGAGCGTGCCGCCGGTGATCGTGACCGGTCCGGTGCCGAGCGGGGATGCGCCGGAGACGGCGAGTGTGCCTGCGGACAGCGTGGTGCCGCCGGTGAAGGTGTTGCCGGTGGCGGAGGCGTTGAGGGTGAAGGTGGCGCTGCCGTTTTTGATGAGAGAGGCATTGCCGCCGATGACTCCGCCGGTGGTGTTGAGGATAAATGCCTGCCCGGTGGCCGATGCGATGATCTGCTGTGGCAGCAAGGTGCCCGTGACGACGACGCTGGTGCTCGCGGCGCCGTCGGTGAAGGTGACTTGGTCGAGGTTGTAGAACTTGTTGTCCCCCGATGGGCCGCCGCTGAAGTTCACGGTGCTGTTGAGGTCCCAGGCGCTGCCGTTGGTCCCGGTCCAGGTGAGTGTGCCTGCGGTGTTGCCGACCACGAGATCGACGAAGGCGGGGCTGGCGTTGTTGGCCTGGCGATTGAGCGAAAAGGTCTGCCTCGTCGTGGTGGGGAGGCCGAGCAGGTTCAGCGTGATGCCGGAGCCGATCTGCGTGCTGCCCGCGCCGCCTTCGATGAGGTGATAGGTGCCGCTTTGCAAGAAGCTATCGAGCAGGTTGAGCGTGACGTTCAATGAGGTGGCGAGCGTGAGATTGCCGGTGGTGACGGCGATCTTGTCATGCGGGCCTGCGAGGGTGCCACGGAGGTCAAAGGTCACATTCGAGCCTGCATTCAGACTGAGACCTGCGGCGGCAGTGAGTGTGCCCGTGGTGCCGGTGCTGGTGCCGGGTGAGAGCGTGCTGCCAGTCTGCGCGGTGACGAGTCCGCCGATGCTGCCGGTGCCGCTCAGCGTCGCACCGGAGGCCATGGCGGTCGCGGTCGTGCCGAGGCTGCCGGTGAGGTGCAGTCTGCCGGCATTGATCAACGTGTTTCCCGTGTAGCTGCTGGCACCGCTGAGGGTGAGCGTGCCGCTGCCGGTCTTGGTGACATGCGTGGCGGCACCATTGACGCCGTTCATGATGGCTCCGGCAAAGGTGGTGCTGGTGTTCAGTCCGCCGATGGTCCAGGTCGTCGCCCCGCCGCCGGTGACGTAGTTGCTGCGCAGTCGTGAGTTCGCATCGCCGTTGAGAGCACCGACGGGGTAGGTGTTGCCGCCGGAGTTGTTGCCGGTGAAGAGATCGATGCCGGTGAGGTTCAGCGTGGCACTGCCAAAGCCATTGAAGGCGGAGCCGACATCATTGATGCGGAAGGCGGCGCGTCCGCCATTTCCCGGTGCGGTGGCGCCGCCGGAGAGATTGACGATGCCGGTGCAGCCTGAGGATGCGCCGTCGAAATAGACTCGTCCTTCCGTGCCGAGATTGGACGGCGAGAAGATGTTGAACGTGCCGCCGCCGGAGAGTGAGCCATTGATCTCGACCCGCTGGGAGAGGTTCAGGTTGCCCACCGCGCCCGCATTCACTTGGAGGTTGGGATTGATGGTCAATGTGGTGCTGCTGTTGTAGCCGGAGCTGAGCGTGCTGCCGCCGGTGAACTGGATCGCGCCACCACTGATCTGGCCGCCGCCATTGAGGATGGTTTCGCCGCCATTGAGAAAGCTGCCCGCCGTGAAGGTCATCGCCGCGGAGAGTGTGAGCGTCGTGTCGCCGGCCTTGGTGAGTGATCCCGTGGAGGCGAGCGTGCCTGGGCCGGTGAAGGCGTAGTTTTTCGTGCCCGTCACGGTCATCGAGCCGACGACACGCGAGCCTTGGAGATTGATCGCAGGCGAGACTGAGCCGCGATCATCGAAGAGCGTGCTGTCGCCATCGCCAAAGGTCGTGGCGGCACCGGAGGTGCTGCGCCAGTTCGTCGTGGTGGTGTCCCAGGCATTCGCCGCGCCGCCACCGATCCACACGAGATCACGCGGCACGCTGCTCGTCGAGATCAGCAGCGCAAACTGCTGCGTCCAGGCACTGCCCGCCGCATCGGTGACGGTGAAGTTAAAACCCCCGCGCCCCACGAGATCGAGCGTCGGAGTGAACTTCACGATGGGGCCATTCGCCGCCGGTGTGGTGCCATCCGCGAGGAACTGCGCCGTCGTGCCGCCATACACGCCCACCACGGCAAATGTCGGCGTGTTTGAAAACGCATCGGTGAACTTTCTCAAATCAATCGTCTGCACCGAGGGCGAGCCGGTGCTGTTCTTCGCCATCGTCGCATGAGGGATCGCTTTGAAGTGCAGATACTCCTCCAGCAGCGTGTAGCCCGTGGGCGTGCCAGCGGGGAAAAAAGTGCCCGCGAGCTGGCCTGCGGTGAAGGCCGTGTTGTGATCATCGGCTGCGACGTTGTAGGCGATGCCGTTTTTTCCATTGAGCGCGATCTCCCACGTGTCCGGCATCCCATCAAGGTCCGAATCCGTCGGCGGCGTGGTGCCATTGAGCGTGCCAAAGCCGTTGTTGGTGATGCCGTATTGATCCGCCAGGAGCTGCTCGCCATTGCTGGTGCGCGCGGGGTCTTCACCGGCGATCTTCCCATCCTTTTGCACGAGGATGCTGTATTGATCCACCACGCTGTCCACGAGCAGCGTGTCGAGTTCATCACGCAGCGTGCCCGTGAAGTTCGCATCCAGCCGCAGCGGCGAGCCGGAGGAAATGACTTTCTTATAAGCCGATGTCGGATCATCGATCGTCACCGCCGCGCTGCCGGTGGCACCGGTGAAGGGCGTAGCGGATTTGGAGTAGCGATTCGAGCCCACCGCATCGCCAGGCGTGAACTCCGCGCCGGAGACGATGGCATAGCCCTGATTCGTGCCATCGACGAGACCGTTGGCGTTGTTGTCGAAGAGTGTGTCATCCAGATAGAGGCTGAAGTTCGGCACGCCATTCGAGGCGACGATGGCCTTGGTGAAACCTGTGCTTTTCCGCGTCGAGCCCGTGTCCGCATCATCAATGGAGATGTAGTAACAGCCGCGCACATTCGCCTTCCAGTTCGCGGGCGTCTGCGAATCGCCCATGATGAAGCCCTCATTGCGCCAGTGGTAGGTCACGTTGTTGATCCACTCCAGCATCGCAGGCCGCGCCTTCGGATTGCGCGTGCGGTGATGCGCCCACAGCGTGTGATGGCACGAGCCGTTTTGCAGATCCCACAGACCGCCCGCATTGTGCCGCTCCATGCCCCAGGTCGAGTTCGAGTATTGCAGCGTGAAGTTGTTCACCGAGCTGTTGAAGAACGAAAAGTTCTCGTCCGTGCTGAACATCATCGAAATGTGATCCAGCATCGTGGTGGACGCCGTGCTCGCGATGTTCAGGCAATCCCCTCCCGTGCCGTTTTTGCCGTGGCGGATGCGGAAATGGCGCATCACCACATTTGAGCCGCTGATCATCATCCGCCCGCCGCGCAGGCCCACGCCGTCGCCGGGTGCCGTCTGGCCCGCGATGGTTACTTTTGATGGCACATTGAAGTTCGTATCCGAAACCACCGGGATGTAACCGCTGACCGCGAACACAATGGTCCTCCCCGCCGCCGGAGCCGTGTCCAGCCCATTGCGCAGCGACCCCGCGCCATTGTTGTTCAAGTTCGTGACATAATACACATCCCCTCCGCGCCCACCCGTGGCATAAGCCCCAAACCCCTGCGCCCCAGGGAAGGCTGGAATCTGCGCTCGACCCTGCAGCGCCAACACGACAGCGCAGGCCATTCCGAGCCAGAGGGCTCGTGAAAACAATGGGGAAAACGTGTGCATCTTGGTGTGAATCCTATGACTCCGCCCATTCTTCGCAATGGCGTTCCGTTTTTCCGGCACATCCCGGATTCGTGAGGGAAAACGTCTGCGAATCGGGCTGTTTTGTGGATTTGGGAGGATGACGGCGAAAGACCGCGAACAGATGCTGGGCCTGGCGGAGCCTTAGCAGGTTATTTCTTTGGACATTGACCATGCGGCCCGCAAGCCGCGGCTGCGCGGGGAGTGTACGGCGGCGAGAACACCTGGAGTTACCAGCCCAGGGAGACACCGCCCTGACCAACATCAAAGTCAGCCTGCCGCGGTGGCTCAACGGGTTCGCCCATCCCATCAGCAACGTCCTGGCCGAAGGCTTTAACCGCTTCATCCAAGCGATCAAATCCGCCGCCCGAGGTTTCCGCAACCTCACGCACAACCGCGTCCGCATTCTCTTCCTCCTCGGAAAACGCGACTTCTCGCTGCCGTGAATAAATCCCACATGAATCCGGGAAGGGCCGAATTAGTGCGCGGTTACGATGGAGCCGGTGAGCGGATTTGAACCGCTGACCCGCGCATTACGAATGCGCTGCTCTACCACTGAGCTACACCGGCGAACGGGGAAAATGGCGTGCGGTGGAAAGCTAGGGGCAATGTCCGGACTGTCAAGCGGGGTTGCGGCGGTGTCATTTGCGTTTGAATCTCCGGGGAATTGTCCTTTACTCGTGGCAGCAAGCAATTCCGCATGAGTCAGCAACGCTATCAAGTGAAGGGAAAAATCGGCCAAGGAGGCCTTGGGGCGGTGTTTTTGGCGGATGACACGCAACTGGACCGGGAGGTGGCGCTGAAACGAGTCAAGCCGCCGGAGGATGGCAGCGCGCAGGCGATGGCGGCGGATTTGCTGCGCGAGGCAAAAACACTTTCCGCGCTGCAGCACCCCAACATCGTGACCATCTATGATGTGGGTGCGGATGCAGAGGGACCTTTTGTCGTGCTGGAGCTGCTCAAGGGGGAAACGCTGGACCAGGTGATCGAACGGGGGGCGATGACCTTTGAGGATTTCCGCCAGGTGGTGATCCAGACGCTGGAAGGCCTCATCGCCGCCCAGGCGGTGGGTCTGGTGCACCGCGACCTCAAGCCGGGCAACCTGATGGTGGTGTGGCTGGCCAGCGGGAAGTTTCAGATCAAGATACTGGATTTTGGTCTGGCGAAATTCAGCCAGAAGGCCCGTCCGCAAACGGAGGATCAGGGCGGGGGAATCTTCGGCTCCATCTTTTTCATGGCCCCCGAGCAGTTTGAACGGCTGCCGCTGGATGCGCGGACGGACATGTATTCGCTGGGCTGCATCTACTATCAAATTCTGACGACCCTGCATCCCTTCGACGGGGAAACCGGCGTGCAGGTCATGGCCAGCCATTTGCAGCACCATGTCACTCCGCTCAAGCAACTGCGGCCCGATTTGCCGGACTGGCTTTGTTATTGGGTCATGTGGCTGATCAGCCGGGAAATGGACGATCGACCGCCGGATGCCCGGACGGCATTGCAGTTTTTCATGGCGGAGCAGCACGGGTGGAAACACGCGCCGACGGTGCAACCCACCCAGAATGCGTGGCAGGGGGCGGGGCGTTCGGGTGCCTCGCGCCACGTGCCAGGTCCGGGCACGCATCCATCCACCTACGGCGGCACCACCCAGCGCGTAACGTCCGGAGGCCAGGCTGCGGCGGCCACGGCCCGCGGCAGCGCACCAGCGCAGCGCCCGCGGAAAAGGCGCGGCAAATTTCTGTGGGTGACGCTCGGTGCCGTGCTGTTGGCTGGAGGGGGATTCGCGGCGTGGTATTATGGTTTTCGAGACCGGACGCTTTCGCCGGAGGCGGTGCTGGCATCGCTGGAGGGGCAGAAAGCGCCACAGGGAGATGCGGCCACGGTGGCGCAACTCGGGAAGTTAGTCCGCGCCGACCAGAGTGCGGCGAAAGCGGTGGAGGTCTTGAAGCGCCTGCAAGGTGTGGGCATTGGAGATGCCCTGGCAGGAGAGTTGGAACGGGCGAACACGGACAAGGCGCGGATTTCCCTGCTGGACTGCCTCACGGAACACCCCTCCGACAAGGGGTTTCAAGCCATCGCAAACCTGGCATCGTCTCCCAATGGCCTGGTGAACCAAGCTGCCCTGCGGGCACTGCCACGCCATGCGAAACCGGCGGATGTTCCGGCGCTCTTGAAGCTTGCCGGTGAGCGGAAGGAGGATGCGGTGAAACTGATGGAGGCGGTGGATGGAGCGCTTGACCAGGAGAAAGACCCTGCGGCCAGAGCAAAAGTGCTGGTGGCGGCTTTGAAGGATGCGTCGCCACCGGTGCGTTCCCGGCTGCATGAAATGCTGGGCCGGATTGGCGGCGACGAGGCATTCCGCGCCTTGAAGGAGGATTTGTCCAGCAAGTTCCCCGAGGTCCGCAAGGCCGCGCTGGGCGCGGTGGCGCTGTGGCCGCCGGATGAGAAAGTGGCCGCGGCGGTGCTTGCCGCAGCGCAGAAAAGCGACCGGCAGGCGGCTATCGATGTCTATCTTAGGCTGCTGGTCCGGCTGCCCCTCACGGGTGAGGAAAAGGTGGCGCTGCTGCGCAAGGCCCAGCCTCTGACGAAGGGCGGTGCGGAGGATCGGTTTTCCCGGACGCTCAGCGGCATCGCGGATCCTGCCGCCGCAGCCTATGCGGCGGAAATCAAGGATCAGCGGGCTGCGGATGCGATCACCAGACTGCTCGGCGGGACGATTTCCCTCGCGGGGCGGGAAACAAAACTGACGACGGACAAGGCGGTCGTTGATTCGCCATCCGGGGATGCCAGCTACAGCTCCGCTCAGCGGGTCATTCTGGGATGGAAAGATCCGGAAACAAGAATTGGATGGGATGTGCAGGCGAAGGAGGCAGGCACCTATCAATTGCAGGTGGTGCATGCTTCCAATATCCGCCGCCTGCGCACCTTCCGCGTCGTTTTCGGTGAGGTGTCCCCGCCGCTGGCGGTCAGCAACACGGAAAGCACCGACCGGTTTGATGCGGCGGATGTCGGTGAATTCAAGCTGGCGAAACCTGGCAACTACCGGCTGTGGATCGAGCCCATTTCGATGGAACGCGGGCAGGTGCTGATGACCCTGCGGGAGGTTGTGGTGCGGAAAAAATGAACCTGGTGGTGTTGACGACATTTGCGGATGTGGATTCCGCCCGCCGGGTGGTGGCGGCTTTGGTGGAGGAGCGGCTGGCCGCCTGCGTGACCATGCTGCCGGGGGCGGAAAGCTGCTACTGGTGGGAAGGGCGCGCAGTGACCAACTCCGAAGTGCTCTGCGTGTGCAAAACCACCGAGGCCGCCTGGCCGGCGTTTCAGCAACGGCTCAAGGAACTGCATCCCTACGAGATTCCCGAGATGATCTGCCTGCCCATCACCGCCGGATGGCCGCCCTATCTGAAATGGCTCAGCGAAAGCACTGGCGCGGGACGGTGAATTTCCACGGCCCCATCCCCGGCGGACACTTTACCAGATTTTTACAGACGGGCGGGCCGAAGCGGGACATCATTGCCCCATGACCACCCGCTGCATTCTGGTAGTCGAGGATGACGCTGCGATCCGCCGCGGAGTTGTCGATGCCCTGCGTTACAACGGATACGATGTGCAGCAGGCCGGCAATGGGGTGGATGGAATGCGCCTGGCGACGAAGCTGAATTTCGACCTGCTCTTGCTGGACCTCGTCCTGCCCGGAGCCAGCGGGTATGAGATTCTGGAAGCCGCCCGCAAAACCAATGCCACCGTGCCGGTCATTCTGCTCACAGCACGCGGCGAGGAGGCGGATCGTGTCCGCGGGTTGAAGCTGGGAGCGGACGACTATGTGGTCAAGCCCTTCAGCTACCGGGAACTGCTGGCTAGGGTGGAAGCGGTGCTGCGGCGCAGTCCGGAACGTCCGCATCCCGTGTCGGTGCTTCCGCTCCCCTCCGGGCAGGCCGATCTGGAACGCCGCGAAGTGCGCTTTGCAGACGGCACACGGCAGGACCTCTCCGAAAAGGAGGCGGACTTGCTGCGGTATCTGGCCTCCAATTCCGGACGTGCCATTTCACGGGAGGAACTGCTGCGCCGGGTGTGGAAGCTCGAGCCTGAAAAATACGAAACCCGGACCATCGACGTGCATGTCGCCAGTCTGCGCGCCAAACTCCGTGACGATGGCGAAGCACACAGCATCATCGAGACGGTTCGCGGCAAAGGCTACTGCTTCATGGATGATCGTTCTGCGTCACGGGATGCCGCTGACTGATGCGGTTCCGCATTGCAACCTCCGCACAAGGAGCATTGCGCTTACGGAGCGGTTTCGGTAGTGTCGTTTCATGTGGTTTTTGAGAAAAATACTGATCCTTCCACGCTGCACACCTTGCGTGGCCTGGAGTGCGGCAGTCGCCACCGCCTGGGGGATGGAACCCGTGTCAGTCGGCACGGTGCCGGAATTTTCCGTGGCACGGGTGACCGAATTGCAGGTGGCGGACACGGCGGTGTCCGGGCCGAAATGGTCGCCGGACGGGCAGTGGATTGCGTATTCACTAGCCAAGGGAAAAGGCATTGGCATTGTCAGGGCGGACGGGTCCCTGCGCCGTGTGCTGACGTGTGAGCCGGGTTCCGGCCATCGTTTTTCCTGGGCACCGGATGGTTCCGGAATTGCTTTCCGCACCACGCCGGAAGCCGATGCGCCGCGCCGCCATGTCATCCGGGTGGTGACCATGGAGAACGGGGAGATCGAACACTCCAGCGGCGTGGAGGCGGATTTGCAGCCGCCAGTCTGGCAGGCGGGACCAGAGGGAATGCGCTGGGTTTCCCATTCACCGGGATGCGGCATGGTCGCGGGACCCTGGCAAAAGTTGAGTCGGATGGAATTGTCAGGTGCCGCCCAGACCGTCACGCCGCCGTTGCTGGCGGCGCATTCCCGCAGCATCTGGCTTCATGCGGAGGGATCCGCACCGCTTCGCAAACTCAGCGGAGACTTTGGCCTCAATCCCGTCTGGAACCGGCAGGGCACCCGTTTTGCCTTTGACGCCCGGGACGTGGTGGCCGTCAGTTCGCCGGAGGCGCAGGACGGGCCGCAAATGCTCTTTGCGGGCCAGCACCCGGCCTGGTCTCCGGACGGACGGTGGATTGCCTATCAACTCACTCGGGACCACACCCACACGGCGGAAGACACCCGCCAGCACACGGCGGACACCCTGCCGCACCTGCACGATGACAAAACCAACCACCGCATCGTGGATTCGGAACTGTGGATTTGCGCTGCCGATGGGGACGGGCGCAGACAGTTGACTTTCACGCCGGATCTCCTGGAGGAGGATCCGGACTGGTCACCGGACGGCCGCTGCATCGTCTGCCACCTGGAGAACAGCGGACGGCTGCTCCTCCTGCACCTCAACCAGCCATGATTCCGCGCATTCTTGCCGCCCTGCTGCTGATGTTTGCCGCTCTTGCCCCGGCTCAAACCCCTTTTGCCGGACGCAGATTTGTGATTGATGCGGGCCATGGGGGGACCGATCCCGGAGCCGTGGGCATTGACGGTGGCGCTTATCCTAACGAAGAGGATTTCGTGCTGGATGTCGCCCAGCGCTTGAAAACCCTGCTGGAAACCGCCGGTGCCGAAGTGGTGATGACGCGGGAGTCGGACGTGACGGTGAGCCTGACCACGCGGCGTGACCTGACCAATGCGGAGTCTCCCGATGCCTTCCTGAGCATTCACTGCAATTCCTTCAGCAATGCCACGGCTCACGGCACCGAAACCTTCTGGTGGACGTCCGGAAACAGCGCCGACCAGTCGCTTGCCGCTCGGGTGCAGGATCGGATGATGGAAGCCTTTGGACTCACCAACCGGGGCGTCAAGCAGGCGGAATTCACCGTCCTCACCTCCAATCCTCCGGCTTCCCTGGCGGAAATGATGTTCATTTCCAACCAGCAGGAATTCGACCTGATGAACACGCCATCCACCCGTCAGGCAGCGGCCGATGCCTTTTACCGGGCGTTCGGAGATTTTCTGGGAATCAATCTCGATGCCCCGGTCATCCAGACCCAGCCGTCCCCGCAGCAGTTGAGCGCCGGGCAGAACGCCGTGTTCTCGGCCGTCGCCTCCGGCGAGGGGCTTTCCTATCAATGGCTGCGCAACGGCGTCAGCCTGGTCAACGGCGGAAAAATTTCCGGTGCCACGCAGCCGACGCTGACCATTGCGGGGGCTCAACTGGCGGATGCGGGATTTTATTCCCTGCGGGTCACCGGCGGTGGGACCACGGTCACGACGACGGATGCACAGCTAGCCATCCTCACCACACCGGGACCGGCCGGCAGCGGTGCCGGATTGCGGGGCATGTTTTTTGACAACAGCGACTTCACGGCGCTGCGCCGGGCCAGGGTGGATGCGACGGTGAATTTCAACTGGGGCACGGGCAGTCCAAGCTCCACCGTAGCGCCGGATTCCTTCTCCGTGCGCTGGACCGGCCAGGTGGAGCCGCGTTATTCGCAGACCTACCGGTTCTACGCCCGCTGCGATGACGGCGTGCGCCTGTGGGTGGACCATGTGCTGCTGATAGACCATTGGCAGGACCAGGGTGCCACCGAATGGAGTGGCGACATGGCCCTGACCGCTGGAAGAAAATACGACCTGCGCCTGGAATACTACGAAAACAGCGGCGCAGCGGTGGCGGAATTGCGCTGGTCCTCGCCCAGCCAGTTGAAGGAAATCATTCCGGCATCGCAGCTGTATCGCCCGCCACCGGTGCTGGCGGCAGCGCCTCCGGTATTTGTGCTGGAGGGGCAGCCCCTGGCATTCAGCCTGGCTGCGGCAACCTACGACCCGGTCCTCTCGTCGCAGCCGTGGGCGGATTTTGAAAATGAGGCCGACGGCGCCACGGACTCCGTGCTTTTCCGCAAACCCCACTTTTCCGGCTCCACCAGCGGTTTCACCGATGCCGCCAAGCCCAGGGAAACCACCGTGGTTTCCGCCTTTCCTTCCGGAAATTCGAGTTCCCGCGCACTCCATGTGAAATGGAGCTGGGCGTCTGGTGTTCCGCATCCCTGGCTGCGCCTGACGACCATTGCCGCAGCCACGCTGCCCAATCCCGTCGTTGATTTTCGAAAATCACTCCGCTTCGACCTGTGGTCGGAACACACGCTGAAATTTGCCGTTGGGCTGCGGGAAACCGATTCCACCGGAACCATTGGTTCGGACGGAGGAACCGCCGGCGCCATCGAGTTCGCCGGCGTCACCGGATTCAACGGCGGAGCGCCGGTTCCCCTTCGCACCGTTTCACCCGATGCATGGCGGACGCTGGAGTTCGACCTTCCTTCCGAACCGGTGCTGGGTTTCACCGGCAATGGCCTGCTGGAGTCCTCCACGGGTTTTGGCGTGCTGGAACACCTCTGCGTCGTTCCGGGATCCGGTTCGATGGATCATGACGTTTTCCTCGACAATTTCGTGGTCGTGGCCAGCAACCAGCTCACCTACTCCCTGACAAACGCACCTGCCGGCGCCTCCATTGATTCCGCGACGGGTGCCATCCACTGGATTCCCGATCCAGCCCAGGCGGGCATCCGCCATGATTTTGCGGTGCAGGTCACCGATGCCGGATCGCCCCCATTGACTGGCAGCCAGACCATTTCCGTCACCGCGGTGCCCCGCCCGGAGATCATCGCCGTTTCCCGCAATGGAAATTCCCTGACATTTTCCTGGAGGGCTGCTGCTTCCGCTCGTTACGATGTGGAGAGCGCCCCAAGTCCAGCAGGGCCTTGGACGCGACTGACTACGGTCACTTCAGCCGGTCCGATGGCCGCCAGCACGGTGACCGCAACACAACCACGGCAGTTTTTCCGCGCCAAGTGGCTTCCCTGACGAAAAAATGGAGCGCCCTGCGCTGGAATGCCGTCATTTGGCCCAGTCGGCATAACGTTCCGCGATGCGCGCCCTGGCGGTGTCACCATCGTGGAAAAGCCAGCGGTAGCGAAATGTCAGGGTTTCCCCTTTTTTCAGTGTGTGGTTGCCGGTGCCTTTTGGCTTTTTTTCGAAATCATGCAGTCCGAATGGATTGGCGGCAATGAGCCCGTAGTCCCGGGCATGCCAGGTGGTGGGATGGCGGAGATTGGTGGGGTGGTCGAATGCGGCGACTCCCACCACGTGCCCCTCCACCGGTGCATGGTAGTCCACCCATTTCGCGTGTTTGCCCCAAACCGCAGCACCGGATTCCCCGGAATCATTCACCACCGTGGCCTTTCCTGACTTGTTGGGCAGGTTGAGTTCCGGACGCACCCGCACGGCCATGGTGCCTTCCTTGGTGTCGCCAAATGTCACGTCCCCCTCGCTGGCGGTGATGGCGATGGTGTAATCAATGTAGCGGTCCTCTCCCTCGGCACCGCAGACGATGCGTGTTTCGCTCGTGCAGACCGTTTTTCCATCGGGCCCCTGCCAGATTTCCTCGCTGTTGACGGTGGAGGTGCCGTCCTTCCCCGTTACCACCGGAACGGCCTTCACCAGGATTTTTCCGGATTTTTCTCCCAGCGCCCAGAAGTCGATGCCGTTGACATCCCCATGGGTGAACCAGAGCGATTGGTGGTGCGGGTGGTCGGTTTCTTCGCCAGCCTTGGCTGCGCGCAGCGGCCAGTTGCGCGTCATTTCCAACCCGTGCGGCCCGATGATGGGGAAAAGGACCGGTTTGGGCACTCCGGCGTAAACCACCTGCGTGAATGGTTTGCCGACAACCGGTACGGGAATCGATTTCAAGGCGGATGCCTCCAGTGGAGCCGACGCTTTCTTTTCCTTGGCAGAGACACTGGCGGCAACAAAAACCAGTGGAGTGAGAATGCGTAAAATGGACATGGCGGGAAACTAATGCGGCCCGGCATGGGGCGCAACCCTCCGCAATCAGAGCACTGGTCAGCGGTATGCTACGGCGCAGGCGGCTCGATGGCGGGAGCGGCGGCGGGTGCGCGCAGCGGGATCTTCTTGCCGGTGCCATCCACGGTCACTTCCAGCACGGAGAATTCCCACGGCTGGCCGATGGATTTCTTGGCGACGCTGTGCACGGTTCCCTGGCCTTTTGGTCCAGCCACAGGTATCTGCAAATCCGCGGTGCCGGAATCATTGTTGATGTTGATGCTGCCGGTAAAGGGCAGTACTCCGGCGAATTTCTTCGCTTCCACCGGTTGGCCCAAAGCCTCCTGCACTTCGGGAGACCGCTGGGCTTCCTCCACCGCCATCTTGTAGGGCGGCGCATCCGCAAAAACGCCCAGCACCTGCCGGGCCATGAAAAAGACGCCCACCACACCGATGACCAGCAGTCCCAGACAGCCGCCACAGCCCCAAAACCAGCATTTGCCACTGCTGCGCTGCGGCGGGAACGCAGGCTGCGGCATCACTACAGTCACATTGGGTGCGGTCTGAGGGAGGGAAGGAGGAATGGGCGGTGGTTGGTCAGGCATGGTGGTGGGTCGGGAAATGGTTAACGCTGTTTGCGGTGGGTTCCGTAGGCTTCGATGATCCGCTGGACAACCCGGTGGCGGACGACATCCGCACCTTCGAAGAAAACAAAGCTGATGCCATCCACGCCTTTGAGCGCCTCCGCCGCCTCCCGCAGGCCGCTGGAGCGCGCGTCTTTCAGGTCAACCTGGCTGGGATCTCCGGTGATCACATATTTCGAGCCCTGACCAAGCCGGGTGAGAAACATGAACATCTGCGCCTGCGTGGTGTTCTGCGCCTCATCCAGGATGATAAAGGCGCGGCTGAGCGTCCGGCCCCGCATGAATGCCAGCGGTGCAATTTCAATCTGGCCGCGCTCGATCATTTTTTCGACTTCATCCGGCTCCACCATGTCATAGAGCGCGTCGTAAAGCGGACGGAGATAGGGGAGGATTTTTTCGTTCATGTCGCCGGGCAGAAACCCGAGCGCTTCGCCAGCTTCCACCGCGGGCCGTGTCAGGATGATGCGCTGCACCTGCCCGGATTTCATTTCCGCGAGCGCCTTCGCCATGGCCAGATACGTTTTGCCGGTTCCTGCCGGGCCGAGGCCGAACACCACATCGCTGCGGTCCATCGCCTGCAAGTAGTGCAGTTGCGTGCGGGTTTTGGGATAGACCGGAGGCTTCCGCGAGGTGCCCAGCAGCTTCACCGTGGTCAGATCCCTGAGCGAGGCTCCGCTGCTTTCCCCGTCCATGGCACACCCCAGGGCAAACTTGAAAAAATGTTCGCTGATGTCGGCCCCTTCGCGCCGGGCGCTTTCCAGTTGGGAAAAGACGCGCTTGGCCGCCTCGATGTTTTCGCCTTCGCCCTGGAAGCGCACCCAGCCGTCGCGCGTTGTCACCCTGACATTGAGATCGCTTTCCAGCCGCTTGAGGAGTGAAAGGTCGCCGGCGAACAGGCTTTGCAGGAAATGCGGCGTTTCGTATTCGAGCGTTTCAGTGATGATGGGCATTGGTCGGGCGGCTCTGCTCACGGCTTCGCCGGACTGATTAAACCACAGGGGCTTCGCTGCCCAAAGTGATTTTTGAGAAATTCCGTCGGCTGGAAGCACTGCGCTTTCAGTCGTGCTCTCCAGGCTGCACTTGCGGCGTTCTGGAACGGACCACGCGGCGGGCTCCGCCGATCAGCAGCGGACATGCCTCAAGGCAGAGCAGCGGCACTTCATCCGCCGGGGCGGAAATCGTGCATTTTTCAGGAGGCAGGCTGCTCAGGGCGGTTCCCTGCGCCACCGGCCAAAGAATGCGGCGCAGGCATTTTCCGTCGCTGCGGCAGGTTCGAGCCACCAGCGACTGGGCCTCCGCATCGGTGATCTGCGCGGTGATTTGGTAAATGCCGGTCTGTCGATTCAGGGTGTCGCGCAACGCAGTCGGCACCGCCTCGCCGCGGGCAAAACAGATCCAGTTTGCCCAGGCGGCGGGATGGAGAAAATCCAGCGCCAGCGCTAGGTCGCCCCATCCGGACAGGATGACCTCCCAGCCCCGGATCAGCGACGGGGCGGATTTCAACGGTCGAAAGGCGCCAGCAGCATCGAATTTGGCGATGTCCCGTGCCGCCTGCGGACCGTGGTGAATTGCCAGTCCTTCAGCATTGGCGTCGTCGGCATGGCGCAGTGAAAAGGCATCGTCACGGCGCAGAATGACAACCTGCCCGATCCGCCGCCCGCCCGCGGCGATCCATTCCTGCAGGAAATTGACGAGGTTCTTCATGGAGTGTGCTGCTTTGTCAGACATCGAACATTTCCGAGGGGGTCGGGGTGAGGAATGTGGAATCAAACGCGGTGACCTGGTCCAGAATGACCTCTGCGAGCAGCGGTTCGGTGCCGATGGCGGTGCAGTAGTAGAGGCGGCGTCCGTCCAGGTGATGGGGATTGCGGCGAAACACCTCCAACTGGCTTGCCGCCGCGGTCGGCTCCTGTTCGATGCCGAGCAGCACGGGAATGTCCTGAAAACTGTGCAGCCCGTCGGCAATGAAAAAGGGGACCACGATGACATTGGGAGCCGATGTTAGGGAGCGCCAGTCGGCAATGAGCGGGGCTTCCTCCATGTAGGCATCCAGCACTTCGGCAAATCCAGCCTTCTCCTGCCGGATGCATTCCACCTGATTCCGGATGGCCTTGGCGGAATTTTCATTGAGTCCGGTGCCATGGCCGACGATGACGAGGCTGGCATTGTGCGGCGCGACGCCCGGTGCGGTTTCGGCAGCCCGTTTCAGCAGCAGGCGGGTCATGGAGGGATGCATGCCCACCGGCTGACAATAGTGAATGCGCCTGCCGCCGATGCGGGTGGTGGGGCCGGTTAGTCCCAGTTCCCGCGGGATGATTTCCTGGGTGAAATAGCCTTCGCTGATGAAATTGGGGACGACATAGACTTCCGGACTGTCCACCATGCGGAGGACTTCGCGCAGGGAGGGTTCCTCTTTCCAGAATGCACACACCACTTCGCGGAAGAGGCCCGCGTTGCGGATGGTGTCGGCATGGGCGTGGGTGGGCTGACTGGAATCCGGATTGAGGGTGGAGCCATGGCCGACAATGACCAGGGCGGCCTGGGGTTTGGAGGGGCGTGAGTTCATGGTTCTGGCTGGGGCGATGCTGCGGGGAGTTCGCCGTGGCCGACTGCCGGGCGCATTGGGATGGGTGCCGTGCCGCTCATTCATGCCAGGCGGCGCAGCAGGGTGTCATGCACCCATTGGGGCTTGGATTCCGGATAGTCCAGCGTGTAGTGGCTGCCGCGGCTTTCGTGCCGGCTCCGGGCGCTGTCCACGATGAGCGAAGCCACCTGCACCAGATTACGCAGTTCCAGCAGCGGGGCGGCGATTCTGAAGTTCCAGTAAAATTCCTGCACTTCATGGTTCAAATTTTGGAGCCGGGCCGCCGCACGCTGCAGGCGCTTGCTGGTGCGGACGATTGAAACGTAGTCCCACATGAGGCGGCGGATTTCGTCCCAGTTGTGGTAAATGACCACCAGTTCGTCCACATCCTGCACGTTCCCGGATTTCCATTCCGGCAGGCCGGGATCCATCGCAGGCTGGCCGCCGGGGAATCGGCTGAGGGCGTCCTCCGCCGCACGGTGCGCCACCACCGCACCTTCGAGCAGCGAATTGGATGCCAGACGGTTCGCTCCATGCAGGCCGGTGCAGGCCACTTCGCCAATCGCGTACAGTCCGCGGATGCCGGTGCTTCCGTTGATGTCGGTTTGCACGCCGCCGCATTGATAGTGCGCGGCTGGAACCACCGGGATGGGTTCCTTGGCGATGTCGATTCCCAGGCGCTGGCAGGTTGCGTAAATGTAGGGGAAGCGTTCCTGGAGAAAATCCCGGCTTTTGGCGCTCATGTCCAGATAGACGCACGGACCGCCGGTGCGCTTGATTTCCTGGTCGATCGCCCGCGCCACGATGTCGCGGGGCGCGAGGGATTTGCGGGGGTCGTACTTTTGCATGAACTCTCGTCCGTCTTGTCCGACAAGGACGCCGCCTTCTCCCCGCATCGCTTCACTGATGAGGAAGTTTTTCTCTTTTGCATGGTAAAGGCAGGTCGGGTGGAACTGGGTGAATTCCATGTTGGCGATGACGGCCCCGGCCCTCCAGGCCATGGCCACGCCGTCCCCGGTGGCGGTGACGGGATTGGTCGTGAACTGATAGACCCTGCCAGAACCGCCCGTGGCCAGAATGATGCAGGAGGAGCGGAACGTCACCACTTCGCCGCGCCGCTGGTCCAGGGCGTAGAGTCCGAGGACGCGGTCTTCACTGGCAAAGCCGAGTTTTGCCAGGGTGATGAGGTCGATGACAAAATGGTTTTCCAGGAAGGTGATGCCCGGCGTGGTTCTGGCACGTTCGAGCAGCCGTGTGATGATTTCGCCTCCGGTGGTGTCGCCGTGGTGGAAAATGCGGCGTGCGGTGTGGCCGCCTTCCATGCCCAGAGCAATGGCCCCGGAGCCGTTTTCGCGATCGAAGGCCACGCCCCACTGCATGAGTTCCTCCAGCCGCTCCGGGGCGGCGCGGACCACGGCGCGGACGACGTCTTCCCTGCAAAGTCCTGCGCCGACATCCAGCGTGTCGGCAACGTGCCGGTCGAAGCTGTCATCCGCGCCCAGGACACAGGCAACTCCGCCTTGGGCCCAGGCGGTATTGGAAACGGGAGCTTCAGACTTGCACAGCACCGCCACCCGTCCGCGGCGGGCCGCCTTCAGCGCGAAGCACAACCCGGCAATTCCCGAGCCAACGACAAGAAAATCGAAGTCCATGCAGACTCATCCGAAAGAATGCGGGGAGATCAAAGCGCAATTTCACCGGGCGGGAACGGCACCCTCACTGTTTCGCCGCCAGGGTGCGGCGGAAGAAGGCGGTGATCTTGTCGATGAATCCTGGAATATGGGGCGGCGAAATGGTGTGCCCTTCATCCTTGAGTTCCACATAATCGCTGTCCACGCCCGCCTTGCGCAGCGCTGCATGGAATTTACGCGAGTTTTCCACTGGCACGATGGGGTCCTTGCTGCCGTGATAGAGCAAATGTGGGGCGGAATTGCGGTCCACGGCGAAAAGCGGCGAGGCGTCCCGGCGGCATTTCGCAATGACATCCCGGCTGCGACTCCGGCCGATAAAGTCATCCAGCAGATCCTGCACGGTGCCATCGCCCATTTTCAAATGGGAATAGTCCATGGTCAGGTCCGACGGGCCAAAAACATCCACCACAGCCTGGACCCGGCTGGAGTATTTTGCCAGTGCGGCATCGCCGTTGTCCCGCGTGTCGGTCGTGCCCAGCAGCGCTGCCAGATGACCACCGGCGGAAAATCCAATCGCACCCAGACGCTGCTGGTCGATGCCGTAGTTGGCGGCATTGGCGCGCAGGAACCGGACTGCCCGCTGGACATCATCCACCTGGGTCGGCCAGATGTTGTCAGGATGTTTTTTGGGGTCGAACAGCCGGTAACCCACGCACACGCAGACGAAGTCCGCCTTGGTGAGCGGCAGGGTGACGATGCCCATGTCGTTCTTGCTGCCGCCGCGCCAGGCCCCGCCGTGGATGCACAAAATGGCCGGAGCCGGCGTCCGTGGTTTTTGCATGCCGGGGTAAAAAATGTCGAGCAGTTGCTTCTGGCCGCCGGCTTCGCCGTAAACGACGTTGCGATGCGTGGGCATCAGTGCGGGAATGCTATCGGCATGGGTCCAGCCGGAAGCGGCTGCGGCCACGCACCAGCAGGCGAGGAACAAGGAGCGCATGGGGCGGATGATTCACATCGGGGCTTGCATTGTCAACGTTCGGAAAAATGGAGGATGCGGCGGGAGCGCAGCAGGGGTATTCCATTGCTGTATCCGCCGTGCGCCTTTCCGAGATGCGATTATTCCTGTTTTGCCTGCTCTGCGTGCCAGTCTGGGGCGGTGGGGAGGATCGCGACTGGATGAGCACGGACGGAAGAATGGTAAGGGCATCCCTGCTGGGAGTGGAGGGGGCGAGGGTCACGCTGCGGACGCCTGACGGACGCAGAATGGTGGTGCGGCTGGATCGCTTGGCCGACGCGGATCGGGCCATGGTCGAAGCCTGGCGCCGGGGGCGCTCCGCGGAATTGGCGCTGCCGCCTCTGGACGTGCCGCCCCAAAGCACTGTCGAGAAACCGAGGGTCAACGGACCACGGAGAACCGGGGAGGAGTGGGAATTTTCCACCCGGCATTTTCTGTTTCAAAGCCGGGCGGAACTCAGCGCTTCCGCCGTGCAGGAACTGGCTACGGTGGCGGAAGCAACGTGGGAATGGAGCCGCAACTGGCCGATGCCGGTTCCGGAGTCAGGCAACGCCGCCGGCCTCTGCCGGGTTCTGTTGTTTCAAAACAAGGCGGACTACGAAGCCGCGGGAGGACCAAAGGATTCCGCAGGTTTCTTCCGGATGGATCCGCTGGGCGGCAGCCGGGGGGCGCTGCTGACCCCCGTTGGCAGCCTGGGCCTAGAGGAACAGGCGAGGGGACAGGTCGGCAAGGGCTGGGGTTACGACCCGCGGGTTTTGATTCATGAAATCAGCCATCAGCTCACGGCGGAGTATCTGAATCTGCTCCCGCTGTGGATTCGGGAGGGCGTGGCCGAATGGACTTCGCTGCCGCTCTACCGCGGCGGCACTTTTTTGCTGGGCAGGGACCATTTGACGGCCCGGCTGCGGACGCGGTGGGAAGACTTCCTGCGCCGGAATCCGGAAACCGGGGAAGTGCTGGACGACGGAAAATCCGCCCCGGCGGCAGCCTGGACGATGCCGCTGCAGGATCTGTGGGGGAATGCGGAACATGCGGAAACCCTCCGCAGCGGATCTCTGTCGCAGAAGCAGCGGCTGTATTTCAATGCGCTGCTCTGCATCCATTATTTTCTGCAACTGGAAGGCGACGGCCAGGCGCGGCGCTTCCGAGTTTACTGGCAGGCGGTGGAACAGGCGCGGCTCCACTTCCATTCCAATGGCCGGGAGGGCGCCGTGCCGCAGGGGACGCTGCGCGCTTGGGACAGTGCCCGCCGGAGTCTCTTCCCGCTCCTCACGGCCGGCAAGTCCCCGGCGGACTGGCAGCGTGACATGGTGAGAAAATATGCCGCTGTCGGCATCCGCCTGGAATATGCGGAGGGCGCACGGTAAGCTCAAGCTTCCCGGACCAGAATTGCATCGATGCTGCGGGAGGGGTGGAGCACGTCGCTCATGATGACCAGTTTCTGACCGGTGCGCAGCAGTCGGCGCTGGCGGAGCAGGTCCGTGGCGGCGGCGATCGTTGCTTCGGCCTCGCCGGCGGCGAAAGCCAGTTGGAATGGAATGACGCTGCGGCAAATTGTCAGGGTGGGGACGACCAGCGGATCCGGACAAAAGGCAAAGATGGGAGCCTTCACCGGGCGGGCCTGCGAGGCGTAGCGTGCCATGATGCCACGCTGCGTGAAGACGATGAGGGCGGCGTCATCAAAGGAATCGGCCAAGGCCACTGCGGATTTGACCACGCGCTGTTTGTCATTTTCCAGCGGCAGCCGTGCGGCGGCGGATTCCTCGATCTCCGCCTCCATGCGCCGGGCGATGCGGTCCATGGCCTGGACCGCACGCAGCGGATGCTCACCGGAACTGGTTTCGCCGCTGAGCATGATGGCGTCGGTCTGTTCCAGCACCGCATTGGCCACGTCGCTGACCTCTGCGCGGGTCGGCAGGGGGTTCTGCACCATGCTTTCCAGCATGTGAGTGGCCACGATCACCCGCCTCCCGCGGTGAATGCATTCCCGCACCAGCCTGCGCTGGAGAATGGGCAGTTCCTCGAACGGAACTTCGATGCCCAAATCCCCCCGCGCCACCATTACCACGTCGGTTGCCTCGATGATTTCATGCCGATGTTTCAGCGCCTGCTGATCTTCAAATTTGGCTACCAACTGGGCGCGGCAGCGGCGGGCTTCCATTTCTGCCCGCAGCAGGTGCAGGTGTGAGGCGTCGCGGACAAAGCTCATCGCCACAAAATCCACCCCCAGCTCCGCCGCCAGGTCGAGGTCGCGAAAATCGTGCGCCCCCAGCGGTGGCAGGTTCACTTTGACTCCCGGCAGATTGATGTGTCGGCGCGATCCCATGACGCCTTCGTTGAGCACGCTGCAGACGACGCGCTGCGGTGAAAGCGACAGTGCCTTCATTTCCAGGACGCCGTTGTCCACCAGCACGGTGTCGCCAACCTTCAAATCCGCATGCAATCCGGGGTAGTTTACCGTGGTGGAAAACGCTTCCCGCGGGGCGTCATCTCCCAGGCGGAATTCCACCACATCTCCGGGCTTCAGGTGCAGCGGCTGCTCCACCACTCCGGTGCGGATGGTGGGTCCCTTCAAATCCATGAGCAGCGCCACCGTCCTGGCGGATTCCACCGCCGCAGCCCGCACGCAGCGCGCGACTTCCCGGCACCAGTCGTGTTCGGCATGGCTCATGTTCAGGCGGAACACGTCCACTCCTGCCGTCACCAGCGTCACTATCATTTCCGCTGTCTGCGTTGCCGGGCCCAGCGTTGCGATGATTTTCGTCCTGCGTGTCATGCGCGGCAATACAGCGGAATTTGATCCGTTGGAAAGCGCGAATGTGTTTGGGCTGATCGGAAACGCAGCGAAGCCGCGCCCTCATTTCGGCGCGGCAGGTCCGCCCTTGCTCTGCTCCGCAAACAATCCCCCGATTCCACCCAGCGCCCCGAGAATTCCGGTCGCCTCATAGGGAAGGTAAACCACCTTGTTGTCTTTTCCGCTGGTCATGGATTTGAGGCTTTCGAGGTAGCGCAGCGCCACGATGTAGGCGGCCGGGTCCGCCTGCTCTCCCAGCAAAGCGGATTTCAGTTTCTCGACTACTGCGGCCTCTGCCGTGGCGATGCGTTCCAAGGCTTGCGCATCCCCTTCCGCCCGCAAAATCGCCGCCTGCCGTTGGCCTTCCGCTTTGTTGATCTCCGCCTCCCGGATGCCCTGGGCTTCCAGTATCGTGGCTCCCTTTGCCCCCTCGGCGGCCAGGATGGTGGCGCGTCGTTCGCGTTCCGCCCGCATTTGTTTTTCCATCGCCGCCTGCACGTCCGCGGGGGGAGTGATGTCCTGGAGTTCCACCCGGTTGACCTTGACACCCCATTTGTGGGTGGCCTCGTCGAGCACGTATCCCAGGCGCTTGTTGATGATGTCCCGCGAGACCAGACAGTCGTCGAAGTCCATTTCGCCGATGATGTTCCGCAGCGTGGTCTGCGTCAGCTTTTCGATCGCATCCGGCAGGTTGTTGATTTCATAGACGCTCTTCATGGCGTCGGTGATTTGAAAATAGACCAGGGCGTTGATCTCGATGGAGACGTTGTCCTTGGTGATCACGTTCTGGCGGGGAAAATCATAGACCGCCTCGCGGAGGTCGATGCGCGGGGTGATCCGGCTGACGTAAATCACGCGGTTGTTCGGGCCGTTTTCCGCATAGCGCCACTGGATGCTGCGCGGGCGGTCAAAGATGGGCCAGATGATGTTGATGCCGCTGCGCAGGGTGCGGTGGTAGCGGCCGAGTCGTTCGATGACCATGGTTTCCGAGTGGCGGACGATCTTCACCCCCAGGCCGGCGAAGACAAGAATGGCCAGGATGATGAACAGCAGGACAGCAATGAACGGTGTCATGGCAGCAGAGGGTGAATGGGCGGACGTGCAGGAAAAGGATACCGGAACTTCCAGCCGGGACGCGTGGAACATGCTTCATCACGCCGGGGGTGCCATTAGAATTCCCTGCGGAAAATGTCACGCCTGGGCCATTCCGCCGGAATGCACGGCGGCACCATCGGGAAGCCGTTGCCCCCAGGATCAGGGCGAAGCCGCAGCGGGCACCATGGCAAATTTGCCGGTGCGGCGGGGACGAATCCGATCTCCCTCCCGCGGGGGGCGCAGCACGTAGCCCTCGCTGCGGATGGTGTGCAGCAGGGGCACTTCATGCGGAAGGTCCAGCTTGTTTCTCAGCCGGCGGATCGTGACATCCACCAGATTGGTCTCCGGCAGAAACGAGTAATCCCAGACTTTTTCCAGCAGCTGCACGCGGCTGCAAATGGTGCCCTGATGGCGCGCCAGAAATTCCAGCAGCCGGTATTCCAGCCGGGCCACTGCAATGGTACGCTCACCGCGCCACGCTGACCGGGCGGCAGGGTCCATGGTCAGATCAGCCACCTGGAGGAGGATGTTGCCGTTTTTCCGGTTGCGGCGCGCCAGGGCCTCCACCCGGGCGCTCATCTCGCGCAAATCAAAGGGCCGCTGCAGACAGTCGTCCGCTCCCGCCTGCAGCACAGCCACCCGTTCCCCAACGGCGCAGGACGGCACCAGCAGCAGCACGGGAGTCATATTTCCGCTGCTGCGCAGACGATGCAAAAAAGTCATGCCTGTGGCTGCGCCACCGGAGGAAACGTCCAGCACGATCACCCGGAAGCCAGCAGCATCCGGAGGCTGCGGCAGTCTGGTGGAACCCTTGGAGAGGGTGACTTCGAACCCCTCCGCCGCCAGTGCCTCCCGCACGGAGACGGCCAATTTCATTTCTGGGGAAATCACGTGGACACGCATGGCATCGATTGCTGGAATGATAGCAAGGTCAAAGCACCCGGTTTTTACGGAGAAACAGCTTTGACTGAGCAATTATTACGGATAAACATTCCGAAACGCAACCGCAAACTTGTGCGGAATCGATCCGTGGCACCGGGGGTCAATCCACCCGAACGAACAGGATTTCGGCCATGGAAACCCGGTCGTTTTTCCGGAGCTTGCGGATTTTGCCAAGCAGATCCTGAAGCAGCGACCGTTCGGCGATTTCCTCTGCCGACAGATCCTCAAACGCATCGCTGATGGCCAGCTCCAGGCTTCGAAAATCATTTCCGGGATCCAGGGCCAGGACATAGCGCGAGGGAGAAACCTCCACCAGATGCAGAAAGGGAATGCGACGCAGGGCGGACGATGGCCCAATGATGATCAGACCCTTGCCGGGAGTGGTTTCCACGATTTCCACCTGGGGGCGGGCGCCATCGCTTCCCTGCGTTGCTGTTTGCACCGCTTTGACGATGGCTTTTCCCCGGTCTGCATGCAGCCGCTTGAGGTCCTCCAGCGTGCGGTTGGGCAGGGTCACCGTCACGGGACGGCTCGGTTCGGCGTATTTCCGCGGGCGTCCGCCAAGGTCTCCCTTCCGCCCTTTGGCGGTCGTCGGCTTCGGCAGGGTTGGTCCATTCATGCGGTGCAGTTCAGGTGCCGGTTCAGTGAGGAACGCACCCTGCACTGGATCTTGGGAAAAGCCAACCGGTTTTTACGGGAAAACCAGAATTTTTTCAACCCTCGGATTTGTGCTGGAGTGCGGTGAGCAGTTTTTGGTGGATGCCGCCAAAGCCGCCGTTGCTGAAAACAACGATGGTGTCACCCGGTTCCACCATGCCTACGACGCGGGCGACGATGGCCTCGACATCCGGCTCTTGATGGGCCTGGCGCCCCATGCGGGCCAGATCGTCGAGGACCTGCTGGACGTTGAGCCGGTCCGGTTCGGGAACCTTGTGGGGATCGGCCACCGGAGCCATCACCACCATTTCCGCGGCGCCCAGGGCCAGAGGCAGATCCTTTTGAAAGACATTGCGCCGCGTGGTGTTGCTGCGGGGTTCGAACACGGCGCACATTCGGCCGGTCGCATAGCGCCGCTTGAGGGCGTCGATGGTCTGCTTGATGGCGGTCGGGTGGTGTCCGAAGTCATCGACGACCCGGATGCTGTTGGCTTCGCCCTTGAGTTCCTGCCGCCGGGCTACCCCTTTGAAATGCTTGAGGGCATCGGCGATTTTTCGCGGTTCCAATCCGATGAATTCGGAGGCGATGACCGCCATGGCGGCATTGCGGACGTTGTATTCGCCGTTCAGCGGAACGCTGTAGCGCTGGGCGTTGAGGGTGAATTCGGCATGATCCGCCTGCAGGTCCATGTCGGTCAGACGCCGGTCATTTTCCGGATTGAATCCCACCTTGACCACCGGCGCCGGACAGTCGGTGATGACCTCCAGGCAGTTGCGATCGTCGCCGTTGACGAAAACCACGCCGTTGCGGGGAACGACGCGCAGCAGGCGGCGGAAGGTCAGTTTGATCTCGTCCAAGTCCCGGAAAATGTCGGCGTGGTCGAATTCGATGTTGTTGATGATGACGACTTCTGGAAGGTAGTGCAGGAATTTCGAGCGCTTGTCGAAAAACGCAGTGTCGTATTCGTCGCCTTCCAGGACCACGAATTCCGAGTCGGTAAACTTCGCCCCGGCCTGGAAATTCCTCGGAATGCCGCCGATGAGGTAGCCGGGCTCCTTGCCGCTTTTATGAAGGATCCACGTCAGCAGCGATGTGGTGGTGGTTTTTCCATGGGTGCCGGTGACGACCAGATTGCGCTTGCGCGACAGAAAGTGGGTCTTCAACACTTCGGGCAGCGAGACGTAGGGCAGTTTGCGGTTGAGCACCTCCTCCAGTTCCTCGTTGCCGCGGCTGATCGCGTTGCCCACGACGATCACATCGACCTTTTCCGGGATGTTCGCAGCGCGGTATCCCTTGAAAATCCGGATGCCCCGTTCTTCCAGAAACGTGGAAATGGGCGGATAGACGGAGGAATCCGAGCCGGAAACCCGGAATCCGCGCTCCTTCATGGCCGCAGCCACCGCACCCATGGCGGTGCCGCAGATTCCAATGAAATGATAGTGCTTTGCTTTGGCGGACATGAAGAAATGTTATTGTCTGGAAATGATGAAAAGCCGACAGGTTAGCGTCCTGGGACCATCCCGTCGCTGTAAATCCGGTGTTGGAAACAAAATCCTTACGCGGAATGCCCTGCGCCATTCCGGGCATCGGCGCCGGCTTGAGCGGCATTTTTGGCGGTGCGGATCAGGGCGGCGCTGGCTACCCTGCGCTGGTATTCCCCGGGAATGGCATCGGCACCCATGGGGATGTCGATGCGGCGGTGGCGCATGGGGCTGGGGATGGTTTCGCGGGCGGAGAGGTGAATTTCCTGGACGCCGGTGCCGGACACGACGCGGGCGATGTTTTCCGCGCGGACACCGCCGCCGGGCAGAATGGCGATGCGGTCGCCGGCCTGGCGGACCATCTCGGCCAGGCGCACGATGCCGGTGGTGGCCGCGGGGCGTCCGCCGCTGGTGAGCACCCTGGGGATGCCGAGCCGGACCAGGGTTTCCAGTGACTGGGCGAGATCGCGGGAGACATCGAACGCACGGTGGAACGTGATGTCCATGCCGGATGCGGCAGAGGCGAGCTCCGCCGCCAGGGCGGTGTCGATGTCTCCGTCTGCGGTCAGACAGCCGAAAACGACGCCATCCGCGCCCTGATCGCGTGCCTGGCGGATGTCGTCGAGCATGATTTCGGCTTCGTCCCGGGAGTAGAGAAAATCTCCGGCGCGGGGGCGGATCATGGTCATGATGCGCCCTGGAAAAAGCCGCCGTGCGGCTTTCATGAAGCCGACGGAGGGAGTGGTGCCGCCTTCCACCAGGCCGGCGCACAGTTCAATGCGGTCCGCTCCCGCTTCCGCACAGGCGGCCACGGATTCCAGACAGTCCACGCAGATTTCAATGATCATGGGAGCAGGGCGCAGGGGGATCAATAAACGCCCTCGATGACTTTCTTCTCCATGGCTCCGAAGGGGCGGACGTCGCCGACGCCGTCCCACGGGTGTTTGGCGCAGGGCTGGCGGCGGATGGCTTCGTCGCGTTCCAGGAAACGGGGCATGAAGAATTCCTTGGTCAGGGTGCTCAGTTCCACGCGGCCATACTGGCCGTAGCCCATGAGTTCGCCCGTGCGCTGCGGGTGGACGATGCGCAGGACGGCGCGCGGCTGCGGTGCGTAATAGGTCACGCTGTAACCGTGTTCCTTGAGTTTTTCCGGGAGGCTGCAGGCCAGTCCCATCAGGGTGTTTCCGTAGGTGGGCACCAGTTGGGCTTTTCCTTCCAGCACTTCCTCGCACCAGAAGCGCACGGACTGCGGAGTCATGGTGGTGCCGCCGCAGAAGACGCCCTTGATGCCCCAGCCGGGCAGGGAGAGCCGCTCTCCCAGCGCTTCGAGCAGTTTTGGCGTGGTAAACAGACAGGAAATGCCGCGGTGCTTGATCATTTCCACGCCCTGGTCCACGACGTGCTTCATGTAGCGCTCCACTTCGTCGATCTGCCGGCGGGCGATGAGTTTTTTGACCCACCGCGGGTCGAGATCCACAAAATAGCACGAGCCGCCGCGGTAGTTGGCCAGGTGTTCGATGCTCAGTCGCAGGCGGCGTGGTCCGCTCGGCCCCAGCATGAGCCATTTGCCGCCGCGGGGGAAAAACCGGTCGTCGAGGTTGTCTCCGAATTCCTCGTAGTCCGTTTTGTAGTCATCCCAGCCGATTCGCTGTTTGGGCACGCCGGTGGTGCCGCCGGTTTCGAAGATGTTGAAGGGCCGGTTGCCGAACCCGCGGGGCACGAAGCGCTCATTCTGCTCGTCGCGCAGCCATTCGTCCTCGAAATGGGGAAAGCGCCGCAGGTCGGCGATGGTGTGGATTTCCGATCGCGGATCCCAGCCTGCCCGTTTTGCCCAGTCCAGCCAGAACGGACAGCCGGTTTCCGGACTGAAATGCCAGGCGATGATTTCACGCAGGTGTTTGTCGAGCTGTTCCTGGGCTTCGGCGTCGGTCATGGCGGGGTGGGGAAATTGGAAATGAGGAAACTTGGGGCGGG
>JAGNEJ010000013.1 GCA_018003315.1 Verrucomicrobiales bacterium | reverse complement strand
ATCCTTCCCGCAGTGCCTTGATCACTGACTCTCGATCCATGTCTCCCAAGCTGGCTTCCGGCGGCATCATGTTATTTAAGAAATCTTAAACACTTTTTCGTTGAACTGCAACCGCTAATCAGTTACCCTTATCGTGCAGACTGCCACTCCTAAACGGGCGGCCAGTTGAGCTATCGTAAGTCCTTGGTTCAGCCCTTGTTTACGGATGCGTTCTCCAAGAGACTGGGCGGGGGAGCCTTTAGACAGTCTGTAAAAGTAAGAGTATGAGCGAGCACCTACACCCCGGTTGCGGGTCACACTACGCTTTAGATGCACTGCATAAATTCCCAACATGACGCTCAGGGTGCGGGCAGCATCGCCCGCAATGTCTTTTGCGAAGGAGTCCCCGGCCGGCAGTGCCAGAGCCCTGGGCAGTTTTGCCACCCAGCCGTGGCGGTGGTGGAATGATTCCCAGTCTTCCGCACGGCAGTCAGCCCGAGCGCCGCCAAGGGGAGGAGGAAAAGAAGGCGTCGCATGTCAGGAACATCAATCGTGGCGCGCACCATAGCAGGGACGCGGACAAATGCCGTGAAAAATTCACCGGCTGGCGTAGCGGGAGCGGTGTATTCTCGCCGCATGGTCCGCCATCATCCCATCACCATCCGCACCCGGGGCAAGGGAACCCATGAAATCACCCGCGAAGTGGCGCAGGCCGTAGCCGTAGCCGGACTGCGCGAGGGAATCGCGGTGGTTTTTGTGCAGCACACCAGCTGCAGCCTGTGCCTCATGGAAAATGCGGATCCTTCCGCGCGGCAGGACCTTCATGACTATTTCGAACGGCTGGTGCCGGAGGACACGCCGCATTTTATCCACACCTGCGAAGGCCCGGATGACATGCCCAGCCACATCCGCATGGTGCTGACCGGCCCTTCCCACACGGTTCCGGTTTCGCAGGGTCGGCTGCTGCTGGGAACCTGGCAGGGCATTTTCCTGTTCGAGCATCGCCGCGCGCCCCATCAGCGCCAGGTCATGGTGACCCTGCTTGGCGAATAGCCGCCGCAAGCTGCGGTGCCGCCGCTTCCAGCAATGCCGGTGCCCGGCGCACCGCCTCAGCCATCGGCAGACCTTCCGGGGTGATGGGCAGAACCACCGCGCCCCGTTCGACCAGCAATTTCCGCACGGCGGGATCCACGGCGCCGCAGATGAAAATCACGGGACGCCCGGCCTCAGCTGCCATTTCCGCGAGCGCCACCGGTCCTTTTCCCTCCAGGCTGGAAAAATCCAGCCGCCCTTCCCCGGCGATCACCACATCAGCCTGACAAATGCGCTCCTGCAACCCGGCGGACTCCGCCAGCATTTCCAGGCCCGGCCGCAGCGTGGCACCGCAAAACACCCGCAGGCCATAGCCCAGTCCGCCAGCAGCGCCGCTGCCGGGTTCCATTTCCAGCGGCATCGGCGTCACGTCGCGCCGCACCAATTCCACCAGATGCTGCAGCCGCGCCTCGTGCGCCGCAACTTCGTGGGCAGGGACTCCTTTCTGCGGACCAAAAATCCGGGTCGCCCCGTGTTCCCCCAGCAGCGGAGTCTGCACGTCGCAGGCCACCACGATTTCCGGCCAGCAACACCGGGGTGGCGGCACAATGCGGCGCACCTTGGTTAGGTCCTCCGGCAGCCGGGTCACCGGCTCGCCGGACGCATCCTGAAACTGAAAGCCCAATGCCAGCGCCAAGCCGCATCCGCCATCGTTGGTGGCGCTGCCGCCGATTCCCAGCATCACTCTGCGATGTCCCCGCTGGAAGATGTCGCGGAGAAGCACGCCCGTGCCCGCAGTGCTGGCCCGCCAGGGATCACGCGCGCATTCCGGGACGAGCAGGAGCCCGCTGGCGGCGGCCATTTCCGCCACCGCCACCTGCCCGCAACCAGCCCAGATTGCCGCCACCGTTTCTCCCAGCGGTCCGGGCACCTGCGTGCTCTGTTCCGTTCCGCCCAGCGCCAGTTTGACGGCCTGCACAAATCCTTCGCCGCCGTCCGAAATGGGACAGGGATCGCAAAGGAGCGGATCCGGCTGGCCTAATGGAGCCCACGCCGACGGCAGGGCGCGCTGCAAAATCGCGCAAATTTCCACCGCGGTCAGCGATCCCTTGAACTTGTCAGGAGCCAGCAGGACGCGCGGCATGCAGTCTCTCAGAATTTCGGGCGATGCAGGGTGAAATTGCCCTGGTCAGCCTTGGAGTGGTATTGCGCCTTGATTTCCTTTTCCGCCACTGTGCCGTTGTGGCTGAATTTCCCTCCCAGCAGTTTGCCCAGATCCTTGGAACCCGCCACGTTCCAGACCCCGGAGCCTGCGGGGGTGAGATCGCACTTCAGGGTGAATTGTCCGCTGAAAAGGTCGCCCCAGGTGGCTTCATAGCGGAAGATTGCGGTGCGTCCGGCGGCATCCGGCGAAACCAGACACCGCAGTTTCCCGCTGTGTCCGCTGGACTGACTCACCCACCGGCCCTCCCAGGCACCGGCAACGGCGGCCGCCGGCCCGGTGTGGCGGACCGTTTTGGCCGCCTGCCACTCACGGTCGAAGCGCACCCCGGAACAGGAACTCAAGCCACCGACCAGAAGCATCAGGCCGGAAATGCTGGCTAGCCATCGGACAGCGGCATTCATGGGTCAGCGGTGGCGGGGCGGGGCGGATTTCACGGCGCCAAAGTCTCCCTGTTCGCAGGCGTGGACGAAGCTTTCGGTGGAGGTTTTCAGGTCTTCCCACTCGCTGCGGATGCGCCGGGCATCCTCGCCGGAAATATGATGGTCGATCGCGGCTTTGGTGATGGCTTCCAGCAAGTCCGCGAACTGCTGGACGATTTCGTTCATGGCTGGCAGCACCGCCCCGTCCTCGGTGGCGGCATGCACCCTGGGATTCCTGACAAAAAATCCGCCGCCCTGCCGGCACAACCACTGGATGATCCCCGGAGATTTCGTCAGTGCCATCAACTGGGCGCAGCGGTCGAGCGGATTGGGGCTTCCCCCACCCTGATCCCCCTGCGGCTGCGCCCACTTGTACACCATGGAAAGCGACAAGCCCATTTCGGAAGCAATCTCCTTCGGACTGGTGTTCGCGAACGCTTCGCGCAGTGCTTCGTGGGATTCCATGGGGGAAATAGCGGGAGCCTGCCGGTGGCTTTACTCAGCCGGACGCGTCTCCGACGATTTTTTGGTGTCCACCTTCACTTTGATCAACGCGGGATTTCCATCCGGTCCGGTGATGCTGCCCGCAAATTCGAGGTTCATGGTCATGGTGGAGGCAAATTCCGGCAGGGCGTTGTCGGTGGGCAGCAGTCCATCAATGGTCAGCCTGACCCCTGCCTTGGTGGACTTCATTTCCGCAGGCATCCCTTTCATCCCCTTGACCTTGAGTTTCACGTCGGCCTTCATCTGACAGCACTCGGTGCCGTCCACTTCCTTGACGCCGGCGAAGTTCATCTTGCCGGAGGACCCCGCCACATCTACCTGGAAGGGCATGTCTTCGGGCATGGATTTCAGCAGTTTTTCCATGTCCAAGTCCCATTCTGTGCCGGGTTTCCGCGGCTCGTTGGTTCCGAATGCCTCGTCATCGCCCACTTCGGGTTCCTTTTCCTTTGGCAGTTCAAACATGATGTCCAGGACCTTTTTCGTGTCCTCATCCGCCTCCTCGCCTTCCACGGTGAAGCTCATCTGCCCGTCCTTTTTGCGCTGGACCACCATCACCGTCCCGCCGCTCAGCAATTCCTGCGCGTCCTCCTCCCCTTTTTTCACCGTCAGCTTTTCCACGGCAAACTTGAATTTAGTGGCCTTTTTCTTTTCGTTGATTTCCAGCACTTCCCTCACCCCGGTGAGCGTTCCGGACAGCGTTTCGTTCTGTTCCTGCACGACCTTTCCGCCGACCGTCACCGTCTGGGCCTGAGCATTGCTGGCGGTGATTTTCTCCTTGGTTTTCTGGCCCTTATGGTCCTCCCTTTCGAGTTTAACCGTATAGGTTTTTTCCTCCGCGCGGGAGGTTGGCAGCGCAGCCAGCACAAGGGCGAATAGCGGAAAGAGGGCAAATTTCATGGTGGGGCAATGATACGGATGCGTCCTGCGCAATGGCAAGGTGAAATTCCCGCTATGGCCCGGCCTTGTTCGGGCGCTGCGGCACCGGCGGCACCGGACGCGGGTCTTTGGCGATCAATTCCTGCAAGTGGCGGATGGCGGCATCCAGCTGGGCATCCTGTCCGGCAAAGGTGGCATGGGGCGGATTGTCCACCACGATGTCAGGATCCACGCCGTGGCCTTCGATGAGCCAGGTCCCCTCCGGGCCATACACCCCGCGTTCGGCGGCGGTTGCCATGCCATTGTCCACCAGCCAGCGCTGAGCATTGAGCCAGATTTCCCCTCCCCATGTTCTCGTGCCAATAACCTTTCCCAGGCCCAGTCGCTTGAACCCTTCGCAAAATGCTTCGCCGTCGCTGGCAGTCTTCTCATTGCACAAAACCACGAGGTGGCCGCGGAAGGCATACTGCATGTTCCAATACGGACTGCCGACCGGCGGCGCCCAGAAAAACCACGCCTTGCGCAGCAGCCGCCCGAGGATCCAGGAGTCGATGTTCCCTCCGCGGTTATTCCGGACATCAATGATGAGCCCCTGGCGGTTGAAAACGGGGTAAAAGTCCCGCGCCCACTCCGCCATGTTTTCCTCCCCCATGGCCCGCAGGTGAACGTAGCCGAGCTTCCCCTGCCCCTTCTCCTCGACCTCCAACCGGCGGGTGAATTCCCATTCGTCATACCGCAAATCCGTTTCCGCACCCGCCGTGACAGGCCGGACGACAACATCGCGCAGGGCGTCTCCACGCTTGAACTCCAGCAGCACATCGCGCCCGGCCAGGTTTCGCAGCGCTTGCGCCGGGTCCGCCAGAGCCAGCGCAGACCGTCCATTGATGGCGGTTAGGATGTCGCCCGGGTGCGCTTCCACGCCAGGCCGGGCCAGCGGGGAACGGGACGAGGGAAAGTCAGGATCCGTCCTGAAAACATGCTCCAGCCGCCAGCCACCGGCGGTGTCATCGCGGGAAAAACGTCCGCCGAGCGAGGCGGTGCCGATCTGCTCCGGCCCCTCGCGGAGATCTCCCAGACGCACGTAGAGATGCAGGGCGGACAACTCGCCCAGCATTTCAGAGAGCACATCATTCAGCTCGGCACGATCCGCGACGCGCTCCACCAGCGGCAGGTATTTCTGCCGTACGGCAGGCCAGTCCAGGCCGTGCATCCCGCGGTCATAGAAAAAGTCCCGCAGCATCCGCCATGCCTCGGCGTAGATTTGCTTCCATTCCTCCTGCGGGGAGAAGGAAAACGCCCATCCGTCGAGCTTGAGCCCAGCGTCATCCAGTTTCGCCGGTGCTGCGGCATCGGACGCAATCACAAAAAATGAATCCCCGCGGCGCAACAGCAGTTTTTTCCCGTTCAGGCTCAATTCATATCCCGAGATGTCCTCGACCAGCACCGCGGGCTTGCCGGGACGGTTTTTGATTTCCAGCGAGCGCAGCGCCTGCTTCGCGTCGAAGCCTTCCGGTTTGCTCGTCCAGTAAAGATGCTTCCGGCCAGCCGCAAGTTTCCGGTAGTTTCCGGCAGGGACAGGCACCTCTTCGATCCGCTCGCGCAGCCCCTCGGCATCGACCACAAGACCTGCCGGAGCGGCTTCCGCACCAGCGGGAGGCGGGCTTTGCGCCGTCGGCTTGCCGGTAGTTCGCAGGCCTGGTTCGTCCGGCTGCCGGAAGGGAAACCGCAGCCCCTTTTGCAGACTCAACGCGTAGATTTTCGTCACCTCGGCAAAATACGGTTCCGGCTGCCGCGGCCCCCATGGGCTTTCTACCAGCGTGCGCAATTCCCGGTCGCTCAAAAAGTAGAGCCACTTCCCATCCGGCGACCATGCCGGGCTGAAACTGTGCACCCGGTCGCTGGTGGCATCGACACGCCGTCCATCGGCAACGCGGTAAAGTCGGATCTGCCGGCAGGTATTCGGCGCTTCCTCGGCGTAGGCGAGCCAACTGCTGTCAGGAGCCCAGGCAAAGTCGCTGATTTCGTCCGGCATGGACTCGGCGACCATCGTGGATTTCTGTGATTCCAAGTGGCGGACCCAGAGCCGGTGGTTGCGGTCGCTCCAGGCGATCCATTTTCCATCCAGTGAGGGTCTGCCATTGTAGCGGAACATGGCTCCTTCCTGGCTCAGCGGCTGCGGGACTCCCACCCCGTTCGCCGGGAGTTTCCAAAATTCGATTTCCCCGCTTTCGTCGGACTCCACCAGCAGCGATGTTCCATCCGGAAAAAACTGCCCGTTGCGGTAGCGCACTCCTTCTTTTCGCGGTGCCTCCACCAGCCGACCGCCCTCCACCGGCACCACAAATACCTGGCCGCGCGCCGTGAGGACCACCCGGTCTCCGGACGGCGCCAGGTGGGCCGCGGTGAGATATTCCATGGGCTTCTTCACCCAGCGTTCGCGGCGCTGGTCGAAATCCGTGGCCAAGGTGATGGGCACCGTTTCATCCCGTCCGGAAGCGAGATCGAGCAGCCGCAAGTCCGCCCCGTGCTGGTAAACGATGCGCCCGCCGTGCAGGCAGGGGGACTTGACATCCAGACTGCGGTGCCTGGTGACCTGCTGAACGGCGGAACCGTCCGGCTGCATCGACCAGAGGTTCAGGATGCCATCCCGGTCACTGACAAAATAAATGCGTCCCTGCCACCACATCGGCTCGCGATTCGTTCCCCAATCGTCCCCGCACAGCGGCGCGGCCTCCGCATCGCCCTCGCGGAATCTCCACAGATTTTCCGCCCAGCCGCCGCGGTAGCGTTTGGTGCTGCTGTGCTGCTTCGGCAGCCTGACAAAAACCAGCGTGCCGTTGGCCGGATCCACCGCGCCATGACTGGCCTGGGCCAGCGGCAGCAGTCCGCGCCGGTGCGTCGCCGGGTCCAGCACCACCAGTTGGTGGTTGGGCAGGGTGGAATGCTTTTCCGTGGAGTAGAGGATTTCCCCCTGCGGCGTCCACCCGCAGACCACCGGGTCGCTCGCATCAAAGGTGTGGCGCACCGGCAGACCGCCATCCAGCGGCATGGTGTAAAGTTCCTGCGGTCCCTCGTATTCCGCGGAAAAAGCCACGGTTTTTCCATCGGACGAAATGGCCGGGAAAGATTCCTTTCCGGGATGCGTCGTCAGCCGCTGTGCGGTTCCGCCTGCGGCCGGCACCTTCCACAAGTCCCCCTCACTGGCAAACACGAGGGCGTCCCCGTGCAGGGCCGGCTGGCGGTAATAACCTTGCGGTCCGGCAGCAGGGAGCACACTGGCAGAAATCAGAACGAGGCAGAGACAGCGCATGGCGGCAATGGTGGCCGTTTCCGGCATCTGCGCCACCCGGGAAAGCGCCTCCTCCGTCTTTGCGTTGGCGGTCAGGGAGTGCGGACTTGTCCGCCTTTACACCGCCAGCAGAAACAGCAGCAGCAGGGTTCCGTTGTTGCAGGCATGGGCGGTCATCGGCGCCACCAGGCTGCCGCGCCACCGGCGCAGGATGCTCAGCATCATCGCAATGACCATGAGCACGGGCAGTCCCAGCCACCCCTGCGGATGAATGGCCGCGAAAATAAACGAGGACAGCAGCGCCGCCGCCCACCAGGGCAGCCGGGCGGAAATACCCGGAAAGAGCAGTCCGCGAAACATCATTTCTTCGGTGACCGGAGCCCACAGCACCGCCAGCAGGAAAGCCAGCCACTTCATCCCCCTGGAGCCGCCCAGCCATTCGTAGATGGGATGCGACACCGTCTCGCCGGATGCCTTCATCAAGTAATTGGTCAGGATGATGCCCGCCGCCAGCACCGGCAGGGAAGCCAGCCAGCCCAGCGCACCGCAGCCGGCCTCGCGCCAGAATCCGCGCCCCAGATGCCACCCCGCAACATGTTTCCAGACCTCGCGGGGGATTCCGCGCCAGCGCGGCCAGAGAAATCCTGTCAGGACGCCGACGACGCCCGGTGCCAGCTTTGCCCACCACGGCCACTGCGCCCCAATCCAATGCACCAGGGCGGAAGGAATCAGGATCATGCCTGCGAAATACCACGCCATCCCTTCCAGAAAGGGCGCTCCCATGCCGGGAGCCACTCCGTAAAACACCGGAACATGCCGGCCTTTCTTCACACCGACCAGCCAGACAATCAGCACCACCAATCCTCCCACGGCGGCCGCCATGGCCAGCAATCCACCGCCACCCACCACCATCAGGGTGCGGGTGGCATCGTCCGCAATGTCTTTTGCGAAGGAGTCCCCGGCCGGCAGCGCCAGAGCCCTGGGCAGTTTTGCCACCCAGCCGTGGCGGTGGTGGAATGATTCCCAGTCTTCCGCGCGGCAGTGGCCATCGCGCAGTGCCTGCACCGTCTGCCAGTCATCCCGCAGCGAAGCGTCTCGCTGCACCAGACGCTGCATCGTCTCATCCGCGGGCCAGGTTGCTGACAAATACGAGCGCAGCAGTTCCCCGCGAAATTCAGACGAGGGCCCCCTGGCTCCGGCTGCCGTCTGCGCCTGCTTCAGCAGCTGCTCCATCTGCGGACTGCCGGCCTTCATGCCCGGCAGGCTGGCGGCTCCCACCACATAGCGGGCCATCATTTCAAATGGAACGTCCACCCCGGATGCTGGTTTGGCCGCTGCATTCGCCTGACGCCTGAAGTGCGACCCGATCGCCAGCGCCATGCCGGCCAGCAGCACCAGCCAAGCGATGCCGCTTCCCCAGCCGGCATGATGGATGTGGGGCAGTGGAGGCGGCAATTCCGGCGGCGCTGAAGGGGAAACCATGCGGTGCTAACGGATGCCGTCCGCCTATTTCCCGACGGGCTTTGTGGGCGGTTCCTTCTCGATGCGGTCGATTCCCTGTCCGAGATTCGCTTTGAATTCCTTCTCGACCCGCTCCACCCACGCCTGAAATTCGGCGAGCCGCGCTTTGGGATAGGTGATGGAAAATCCGGCATAGTGGTCACCCTTCACAAACCGTTTCTCATAAAATTCCCTGCCGTCCTTGGTTTCACCTGACACCACAAACCAGACATCGCCCTTTTTCTTGTAGGTCACCGTTCTCCCCTCGCGGGCCAGTTCCTCCTTCCATTGTGCCTCCAGGCCGGTGATGGCTTCATCCACGTTGAATGCTCCCCAGGCGCTCAATGAAAACGCCCCGTCCGCAGAAACATAGGTGCGTCCGCCTCCATTGTCAGGGTCGCGCTGCGCCTTCAGTCCGGGCGGCACCGGAAGGTCGAATCCAAACCGCGGATTGTGATAGGCGCTCCACGGTGCGGATTTTTTCACCGATGGTTTCTCCGGTGTTTCCCCGGCCCGTGCCGACTGCCCCAGCGATCCCGCTGCCAGCAGGACCGCACCGGCCAGAATGAGCGCTGTTTTCGCAATCATGGGGCGATTCTAGTCAAAATCCCGTACCGCCGCAAGGGGCGACCGGCTGGCAATTCCCGTCCGCATTCATTCCCCGCCGGAACGCGGCGGATCCAGCCGCCCAAGCCCCTGCGCGGTAAAGTCTTCGTCCGCAAAGGTCACGCCCCTCTCACCCCGCACCGCTTCAAACTCGCTTTCAGAATCCTGACCAGACTGACGCACCAGAAATCTAGCGGGAAAATGCCAGCCATCCTGCCTGACCACTTTCAGGGTGTCGATGCGGCGGAGCAACTGGCCGCTGCTGGAATACTTTTCGATGCGCATGGGAACGAGGCGCCGCGGGTCGATCCAACTGCGCACTGTGGCACACCCCGCCCACTCTCCCTTTCCCGGGCGCGACTCAAGAATGTCACAGCGGATGCCGTCGATCTCTTCCGTTCCCGCCAGGTTCTGGTGTTTCCAGCCAAAGTGCTCTTCGATAAGGTCTGCCAGCAACAGATCCGTTCCGAAAAGGCGGTTCGCAAATGCCGAGGCCGCCATTGGTTGCGCGCCGGACGGTGGGACCAGACGGGTCCCGGATGGTGCCGCACCGCCGACCCTTGTCAGCAAAATGGCCTCGCCTTTGCGTTCCTTCGGCCAGAGTACCTGGTAAACCAGTTCGGTCCGTGCCGGACTGCGGCGTGATTTGACCTGAACTTGCAACACCAAACGGGATTTCGCGGCAAGCTGCCGAACTTCAACGCGCAGCCGCACAAACGCCGAACCCTGCCTGCCTCCTCCCGCCAACTGCCCCGCCAGTTCCGCCGCTGAGCGGAGCGGCATTGAAGCATCGTCCGCAATCACAACTCCCGAAACCGCACACCCCCATGCCACCGCCATCCAGACGCGGAAAATTCCAAGAAACTGGCGCATGGCAATCATGTCAGGAACAGGGACCAGATGGCAATCCGGCACCCTGCCGCCGGCCACGGCCAATGCCAACCAGGAAATGCGGGACCTTCAGGGAGGTGCGAAGACCTTTCGGAGTCATTGATTCGCGCTTTTGGGGTTTTGCGAACGACAGTGCGCGATCCGCGTCGCACCGGGTGTTTCGCACCTACCGTGCTCAGCATCACGAACGGACACGGTCCCCAGGCGTTGCCGCAACCAATGGATGGTGAGGGCTGAAGGCCCGAAACATCACCGGCCGCAAGAGCGCGAATCAATGACAAGCAACCGACTCCGATGGCCCCAGAAAATTACGCCCTCCGACGGCGTGCTGCCAAGGCTGCAAGGCCCAGCGCGCTGAGGGCGGTTCCTGACGGTTCCGGAACCTGACTGAAGCTCAGGTTGTCGATGCCGGTGCGGATGCGGTTGGCTCCGCCGTCGTCGAACCGGAGCACATAATCTTCGTCCGCAGTGCCAGTAAAATTGAAATTGATCGTGACACGGTTGGTCGCCACCATTGGCCCCGTATTCCACGTGCCCACTACCTGGCTGTCTGATTGGCGGGTCAGGGTAAGCTCCCAGCTATACGCCGGTTCGGTCTGATCAGAAGCATTGCCGATCTCCACCGAGTTCAGCATCAGACTGGCCCCGTTGGCCACGCTGAAGGTGACCGTGGGGTCTGGAGGAAACACCCCGCTCTGCGCATCCATGTCCAGTTGGAGGATGGGCACGGTGAAGCCGGCATTCTGGAACGTGACCGAACTGTGAATTTCCAGAGTGTTGCCTCCTGGGCCATTCACACCGATGGGTGCCCATGCCAGGGCGATATCCGGCGTGGTGCCGGTGCCGTCCGTGGTGACGATGCCGTTGCCATTCGCCGCCGCATTGGAACCGTAGTTGGCCCCCACCGCCGTGGAGAGTTGCGTGTTGTTTCCAAACCCGGTGGGAAAAGTGATGGTGGTTGCCGTCACCGGGGATACGAAACCGCTGAGGCAGAACACCGCGGCAGGGAAGTAAGTTTTGCTGAATGACTTCATGGCTGTGTGGTTGGCAAGATGGAAAAAACGACAACGAATGCAGAATTTTGCAGTAAAACCGGCGGCGGTGTCAAGCGTTCGGGACGAGTCGCCACAAAAAATCACCCAGTCTGTCGTGAATGCGACCAAACCTTCCTGCAGCGTTGCATGACCCGTCTCCATGCAGGAAAATTCCCGGTTGGGAAAGTCCTGCTCCCGGATCTTAACCCAGACCTTCGGCCTGCGAATTGATCTGGGGCGGATTGCCCGGCAAAAGCCACTGGCGGAGGTTGTCAGGCTCAACCGGGGCCTTGCTGTTTTGACCATTCGCTGCGTCCACCACCGCAAAAACAGGCCGACTGGTTCGTGTTCACTGCTATTCCACCACCCGCGCCTTCTTTTTCACGGTAGCCTGCCAGATTTTTGCCGTGCGCTGCCCGGGGCCGGTTTCACCGCCGGGGATGATGATGTTGAGGTCCCAGTTGACCACGCTGGTGGCAACGGGCGGACGCTCGGGAAAGGTGCCGATGAGCGACCACTCGCTGGCGATGATGTCGAAGGCCATGACATTGCGGCTGTATCCCGGAAAATTTTCGAGAATGGCGCGCAGGAGTTTTTTGCGGTCCGCAGCCTCTGCCGGGTCCTTTGTATCGATACGGCGGGCGTTGTCTTCCAGCAGGGCGGTCAGGTGTTCATCAGTGCCGCCGACAACCACGAGGTGGTGGGGTGGCACAAAAAAGGTGGGGGCGGACATGAGCGTGGCGGCATTTCCGGAGGCGTCCACCGCGCTGCCCAGGATGGCCCAGCTCCTGGTGCGGGGGTCGAACCGGTGGAGGTCGCTCAGGAAATCCGGGTTTCCACCAGGGTTGCGTCCGCCGCAGAGGTAAAGACTCTCTCCCGCGTTGTCGGAGCCCACGGCGGCCAGCGGGCCGATGCGCGGCGCGCCATCCCAGGGGGTGGCCTTCTGCCAGACAAAAGTTTTCGGATCGTGCTGCCGACTGAGGTCGAGCATGTAAAAGTCATTGGTGGCGCGGCCAACGGTCGTTTCCCGTCCGCCCATGACATAAATCATGTTGTCGATTTTGACCGCGGCATGGTTGGCCAGCGGAACGGGCAGGCGGGGAAATTCGAGGACATCCACCTTTTGCTGCTCCTCATTCCAGTGGAGCAGCAGGCAGTCTGCGTAACAGCGTTCCACCGTCCGCCCGCCAATGCACAGCAGTCCCTCAGGCACGGAAATGCTGGCACCATAGGCGATGGCTTGGGGAAGTTCCGCTCCGGCTGGCACCCAGTGGTATTGGTGATTTCCGTCGGTGTCGTTGCGCTCCTTTTCGAGCACATAAATCTGGTTCCAGTAAGCGCGCGGTGCTTCGTCCCAGGCCTGGCCGGCTGCATAGTTTGCCCCGCCGGCAATGATGAGGTGCAGACCCTGGGCACCGGCAAAAGCGCCAGCCAAGCCCGGCTGTTCCGCAAATCCCGGCGCGGGGGGCAGCCGGGCGATTTCCCTCCACTCGATCTGCGGAGGCGGCAGCAGCATGTCGCCCTGCGGAGGGGATGACGGAACCGGCAGCGGTTTCTCCGATGCTGCGGGGCGGACTTCGATGCGAGGGGCCGGGGCCGGAGCCGGTTTAGGACGCGGAGGGATGGCGGGAGGATTCCCCGGGATCGGCACGCCCACCTGGGGGAGTTCAGGGCTGGTTCCCGTGCGGGGGACCTCAGCCATGGCTGTCAGGCAGCAGGACATCATGCCAGCCAGCATCCAGGGGGCGGGGCGATTCAGGAATTGTGGTGAGAAAATAGCAGCCATGCGGTGGCGAGATTTCTTCGCTACCCCGGTTTTTGCAACCGGCGATTTCTTCGCTTCTTACTTCACCGGTTCCGATTTCTCGGAAATGTCGCGACCCTGCACCGGCTGGCCACCGCTCAAACGCTGAATGGTCGCCTCCGCCGCCGTGATCTCCTCCCGCAGGAATCCGATGACCTGGCGCAGTTCCTGTTCGCGGGAGGCGGAGAGGGCACGGTTGCTGCGCACTTCCTCCCGCAGGGTACCCAGCGTGCGTTCCAGATCCTGTTTGCGTCCGGTTTCCTCCAGCGCACGGGTGCGCCAGGATGCTTCGCGACGCTGCGCGGTGAGCCAATGCTCGCGCTGCGCACGCAATTCCTGCGCCTCACGCTCCAGGGACTCCACATCGCGGCTCAGCAGATGAATGCGACGCCCGGCGTAGGCCAGCGTGGCTGCCACCGCCACCCCTGCGAGAGCCAGCAGGCTCAGTTGACGGAGTCTGGGGCGGGGAGCGGGGCGAACGGAGGCAACGGGTTCTTCCAGGAGGCTTTGGGACATTGGAAAGTGGGCCAATTTGCCCCACAGAAGCGCGGATTGTCAATCGTTTGCCTTTTGGCGTCTCGTTTCCATCGATCATCCCATTTCCGATCAAATGAAAGCCCATCTTGCCTTTTCCCCGCAGCGACCAGACCGGAGGTTGACGGAGGGCGGATTTCCGGGAATCTGCCACCCGTTGCGCTCGATTCCTTTTTCCCTTTGGCTGCTTCCATCCGCATCGTTCTCCTGGGTTCCCACGGCCTGCTTGGCTCGGCGGTGCGGCAGTGTCTGGCAAAACGGGACTGGGTGGTGCTCACCGCACTGGGCAGGGCGGAGCTGAACCTGGCCAACCCCCAGCAGTTCGAACGGGTGCTCGCCGCGCTGGAGTTCGACGTGCTGGTCAATTGTGCGGCCTGCACCGCCGTGGATGACTGCGAAATCCAGGGAGACCTCGCCTACCTCGTCAATGGACGGGCTCCCGGCATGTTGGCCCGCATCGCCGCACGGCAGGGAGCGCGGATGGTGCAGTTCAGCACCGATTACGTATTCGACGGAAGCAAAGGCACCCCATACACCGAGGAGGACCCGCCAAACCCGCTGAGCGTCTATGGGAAGTCCAAACTCATGGGGGAACAGTTGGTCCTGGAAGCCGCACCGCGGCACCTCGTCGTTCGCCTTTCGTGGCTTTTTGGGATGGGGCGGCCCGCATTTCCAGACTGGATTATTTCCAAAGCACTCCAGCAGGACCGGGTGGAGATCGTCAGCGACAAATCCGGCTCTCCGACCTGCAGCCGGGATGCCGCCGAAGCCCTGCTGCCGTGGATGGAAAATCCGGACCTGCCCGGAGGTGTGGTCCATTTCTGCAACCCCCCAGCCTGCTCGTGGGCGGAATATGGCCAAGCCGTGCTGGATGCCGCCACCGCCACCGGAATCCCGTTGCAAACCAGGGAAATCACCCCCATTTCCATCGCTTCCCTGGCCGGCCTCACCGCCCCGCGCCCCCCGCACTCCGCCATGAGCATCGCCAAATACCAGCGGCTCACCGGTCGCACTGCGCGTCCCTGGCGCGAAGCATTGCGGGAATACGTCGCCGAACGACACGGCACCGCCACGCCTCTCCACTAGCCAATTTTTTCCACATGCCCGACTCCACCCCGCCAAAGCAGGAAAATGCCCTGCTCAATCTTCTGCTCAACGTCCTGCTGCCGGTCACCATTCTCAGCTATTGCAGCAAAAAATCCGGCCTGTTCGCCGTCGGGCCAAAGTGGGCGCTGATCATTGCCGTCGCCCTGCCGGTCGGTTACCAGATCTGCGACTGGCTCCAGCGGCGCAAAATCAATGCGTTTTCCATCATCGGCACCATCAGCGTCCTGCTCACCGGCGGTCTGGGCCTGCTGGAATTGTCCGCCCCGGCCTTTGCCGCCAAGGAGGCAGTCATCCCGCTGGTGCTCGGCATCGTTTTTCTGTGGACCCACAAGGCGGGCAAGCCCCTCTCGCGCACCCTGCTCATGAACCCCGAGATGCTCGATGTCCCAAAAATCGAAAAAGCCATCGACTCCAACAACTGCCGCATGGAATTTTCCCGACTGCTCTGGCAAATCACCTGGCTGCTCGCCGGTTCCTTCCTGCTCAGCGCCGTCCTCAATTTCGTGCTCGCCATGCATTTCCTGGACGGCAAGCAACCGGGTTCGGAGGAATACACCCAGGCCATCGGCAGACAAACCGGCTGGGGCTTCCTGGTCATCGGCGTGCCCATGATGGCCTTCCTCATCACCGCCTTCCTGCGCCTCATCAAAGGCCTGCAGCGCCTCACCGGCCTCTCCCAGGACGACCTCATGCTCCCGCGCTAGGTCCCCCACCCCGCACCCACTGCCCGACCCACGGATCACAGGTGCATCAACGCCGTAAAGTGCCATTGGCACCCTGCCGACGCGCAGCCGCCCGCTTCCTGTAGAAATGATCTGCCAGACAAATTAAAACGCATTGCCACGCGGCTTCGAACCGTCAATCAAAGGCCCCTGGATCCGCGATCAATTTTTGCAATGCCATGGCATCAAGGCGGTCTTTCTCCCTAACCGATGCTTGTTTCCAGTGGATCAAGGCCGCTTTGGACGCGTAGCGGACCTCCCGCCCCGAAAGCGCGAAAACGTCGGCACTGGTGAGGATGTCCGCGTAGTTCAGTCCCGACATTCGCGTGAAGATGTCGAGCTGGCACTGTTCGGTTTCCTCGACAATACGAATCGCACCTTCTTCCTCATCAAAATCATCCGGAGTCAATTCACGCGCGAATCCCTCCCCATAATCGCCCAGACAAGCCAGCAATCGATCAATATTCCCCTTGGTGCATTCCACAAGGATATCCACGTCCTCCGTGAACCGGACGTACCCTTGCAGAGTGACAGCAAGCCCCCCAACAAGAATAAATCGAACCCCCGCATCAGCGAGTTTTACCAACAATTTTTCGAACGACGGTTCCATCATCGGCAGGTGGCATCCATGCAGCTTGTTTGCGAAGCACAAGGGCATTGGCTTGAAGCATCGCGATCCGAGCCAAGACGGGCACCTTGCCAAGGCTCCCGCCCACACGCTTTTTCACGGGTTCTGAAAATTGCTCATGCATTCCACGGCGGTATCTACTTGATGGTAACCGGAAATCAAGTTGATCTGTCCCGGCTCATGCGGCAACCAGCGCGTTGGATAAATCTCAGCTTCTGGCGCGATCATTCAATGGGTGGATTCACCTCCTCCGGCGGGTCCACATCCCAACCCCCAACCCCAATGCCGTTAAGTTTACAGCGGCAAGGTTTCTGAGAATTCCGCATCATAGTCCTTGTGCTTTTGTTAGTGCCGTGACTTCAGCTGCGGATGCTTCCCCGCACTCCGCATTCTCCACCCGCCAGCGCCAGTCTGGCCCCGACTCTTCCCGACGCGCTGCAGGCATTGGCTCGCACGCACCCTCTTTGCGCACATTCCCGCGCAGGCGCTGGTGCTGCTCGACCGGCTCTATGGCGTGCCCGCAGTGGTCCATGAACTGCAGAACGCGCTCGCCCACAAAGGCAGCCACCTGCTGGTGCGTGTGCGCGCCAACATCAAAGCGAAAGTTCTGCGCGTGCTGTGCAACGGCAGCACGCTGCTCACCGTGCCCGTGCCGCAGAAAGGCGTGCCGCGCAGCCAGTGGCCGCAGATGACACTGCGGGAGATCCGCGGAGAAGTCCGGAGTCCTGGCGGTGCCCACCGCGCCAGACAAAATGCCAGATAAATCATGTGCAATTCATTGCTACTGGCAGGGTATCCATTGAGAGCCGGAATCCAAGACAGGAGAGACAGGAGGGATGCTGGTGTCGCGTCATGGCGCTCGCGCACCCCGGAGTGCTTTGAGGGGCAGGAGGGGCAGGGAATGAACGATTGGAAAAAAATTTGATCGCCGGAATTGACAGTAACACTGTCGTAGTGTAATATGTCCTCGTGATGCATCCGAACCGATCCCTTTCTGAACTGGCCGATGCGGTGAATGCGTGGTGCCGGGAGCACCAGGTGACGCCCGCGAACGGGCAGGCGGCGGAGCGGTTGACGGATCGGAACATACGGTTTTACCGGACCATTGGGTTGTTGGATGCCCCGGAGTCCGGAGGGGGGCGCGGTTACGGAGAGAAACATTTTTTGCAACTGACTGCGATTCGGCTGCTGCAGGCGCGGGCGCTGCCGCTGCGGCAAATCCGGGAGTTGCTGCACGGGCGGAACCTGTCGGAATTGCGCCGTGTGGAAGCGCAGGGTTTGCAGGAACTGCGCCAGCTTTCGGCTCGGCCGGCGGCGCTTCCACCCGCACTGCCGCCCATGGGCGAGACCTGGGCGGTGGTGGCGCTGGACTCTGAATTTCTCCTTCTCTCGCGGACCGGTCAGACCATTCCGGCCGGATTGCGCGAGCATCTCCAGTCTGCGCTTCATTCCTGGCAGCAGCAGCGCAATGCCGAACCCTGAGCCGCCAATCGTCCGTAGCCACTAAAAACCCAACACCATTCATACCCATGAACAAACCTGCTGTCGATCCCGCCTCCGACCGCCAAACCGCCACTGCCTGGGGACTTGTTTCCTGGCTGGGAAAAACGAGAATCACCCTGCCGCTGAAGGGGGTGGAATGCCGGTTTTCCGTCCGTGGGCGGCTGGCATCGGTGGAAATGGATCAAATTTTCTACCAGGATGCGAAGGATGTGCTCGACGTGGTTTACACGTTTCCGCTGCCGGCGGAGGCGGCCATCTACCGCTGCGAACTGCACGTCAACGAGCGGTTGATCGCCGCCAAAATTGAAGACTTGGAGACCGCCAGAAAAACATTTGCGGAAAAATCCGCAGCCGGTCACCGCGCGGCGCTCATCGAGTCCGTCCGGGAGAATCTGTTCGAACTGGCGCTGGGCAACCTGGCTCCGGGGGATGTGGTGGCGGTGCGGCTGGCGTATTTTGAATCATTGGAGCCGCTGGAGGGAAGGTTGACGTTGCGCCTGCCATTCTGCCCCGGCATCCGCTACACTCCCGGCAAGCCACTGCTGCGCGCCAACGTGGGAACGGGCGTGACCGATGACACAGACCAGGTTCCGGACGCCTCGCGCCTGAATCCGCCGCGCATCGACGCGCTGCACCCCGACGCCGCTTATGTTTGCGTGGAGGGCGTGCTGCATGGCTGCGCGGTGGAGGTCACGTCACCCAGCCACACGCTGGTGGTCCGCGACGCGGGCAACGCGGCCGAAGTTCGGCTCGGCAACCGCGGGGCGGTGCCGGATCGCGATGTGGTTATTGAGTTCGAACCGTCAGCCGGTGATGCCCTGCGCACCCAGGGGTGGTGCACCGGGCAAAATGAGCGGACGCATGCACTCCTGACATTTCAGGCTCCGGCGGTGACGGAGACGTCCGGCACCTGGGCACAGGATGTCTATTTCCTGGTGGACCGCTCGGGCAGCATGGGAGGGAAAAAGTGGACCGCCACGGCGCAAGCCCTTCGGGCATTCCTCGGCCATCTGGCACCGCAAGACCGCGCCTGGGTCACGTTCTTTGAATCCGACTTCCAGGACCTTGCGGAAAAGCCGCTGTCGCCCGCGGCACTGCTGGCTGAAAAGGCAATCCGGAAACTGGAGGACTGGGCGGTGGGCGGTGGGACCGAACTGCTGCCCGCGGTGCGGCATGTGTTGGAAAAATGTAAGGCGCTTTCCCCGGGGCGCAATGTGGCGGTGGTCGTCATCACCGACGGTCAGATGGGAAATGAAGCGGAAATCCGCCAGGCATTCCGGACCCATCCTGACATTCGGGTTCACACCTTCGGCATCGACACCTGCGTCAACGATGCCTTTCTCAAGGGCCTGGCCCGCCAGCAGCGCGGCTCGTGCCACCTGGTCACTCCCAACGATGACATTGCCTCCACCATTGCCGCCCTGGGCGCCCGGCTGCGCCGCCCCGTGCTCACCGATCTGCGACTGACTGCACCGGGTTGGGAATGGCCTGCGGAAGCGCCTGCGGACATTTTTGCCGGAGACAGCCCCACCCTGTGCGCCCGCGGTCCTGCCGGGGCCACGCAAGTGGTGGTGTGCGGCACGCTGCCGGATGGATCCCGGCACGAAACCTCCATTGACCTGGTACCCGTGGAGGATCCGGCGGTCAGCCGCCTTTGGAGCCGCGGACGCATCCAGCACCTGCTGGAATGCGGGAAGTCCGCCGATGCCATTTCCCTGGCAAAGGATGCAAATCTGCTTTGTGAGGGCGCAGCCTTCATTGCCTGGGATGCCGCGGAAAAAGTCGCGGTGCGCACCAAACGGAGCATTTACCAGCCGTCGCTGGACCCAGGAGAATGGGAGCAGCCGGTAAAGCTGTCGGCGTTACCGCTGATGCTGAAAATAGCAAGCCCGATGAGACCGAGGCCCGCTGACCGCAGATACCGTGATCTTGGCCCCGTGCATGGCGGCATTTTGTTCTCAGTAGTGGCGGACGCTGTTGAGGACAAAACCCCGTTGGTGCGTGGCAAAGGCGCGGCCCGGTGGCGCTCGAAACTCAAGACCGCGTGGAAACGGCTCAGAAAATCGTCCGCGGAATCCTGGCTAGACTGGCTGGAACAATGGGCGCAGTCCGAACCGGTCAAGCAGAAGGACCGGGAACGACTGCTCAGCCAATTGGCCGCCGAGGTCTCTGCAGCGTTGCGTGGGCGCACCAAAATCGCGCTGATCCGGGCATGGATCACGGCCAATCTGTCCGCACAGCCCGCGTTTTTCAAACCGATTTCCGAAGGGCTGGACAAATTGTGATCTGCAGGAATGCCCGCGGGGAATGATTTTCCTCCGGAGGGCCGATGCCGAACAACCTGCGGCGGATCGGATGCGCCGCAGGTTGCAATCCGCCCGGGCTCTTCTAGTCATAGCCGGATGACATCCCATATCCTGCAACCCGGCCAGACTCTTGGCATCATTGGCGGCGGCCAGCTTGGACGCATGCTGGCACGGGAGGCGCGGCGCAGTGGCTACCGGGTGGTGGTCTTCACGGACGAATATCCGCCGAGTCCAGCCGGCCAGTTTGCAGACCGGGAGATCAACGCACCGTATTTCGACCCTGAAGCCACCGCCCAGTTCATCCGCGAGGTGGACGTGGTGACGATGGAGTTTGAAAACATCCCCGGTGCCTTTTTGGAAGCGGTGGAACAGCGGCGACCCATTTTTCCCAGTCGCCATGCACTGGAGACAACTCAAAACCGGGAGAAAGAGAAAAACTTCCTCAAGGCCCACGGCCTGGCCCATGCGGCCTTCCGCGTGGTTCATGGCCCGGACACGCTGCGCGGTGCCCTCACTGAAATTGGCGTGCCGTGTGTGCTGAAAACAGCCGCATTTGGTTATGACGGAAAAGGGCAGATCCGGCTGGATGGCGGGGAAAACGTGGAGGAAATCTGGCACAACTTCGGAGCACCGCGCGGCGTGGTGGAGCAATGGGTGGACTTCGCCATGGAAATTTCTGTGGTTGGCGCGCGGGATCAACGCGGCGCCTATGCCGCCTTTCCGCCGTGTGAAAACATCCACCGCCATCACATTCTGGACACGACCATAGCACCGGCGCGCCTCGCACCGGAACGGGCCGCGGAAGCCATCCACCTGGCCCGATCCGTGGCGGATGCGCTGGACTACGTCGGCACGCTGGCGGTGGAAATGTTTGTCACCCAGGACGGACAACTGCTGGTCAATGAAATCGCCCCGCGGCCTCACAACAGCGGCCACCACACCATCGACGCCTGCGACTGCAGCCAGTTCGAACAGCAACTGCGCGCCGTGGCCGGACTGGATTTGGGCAGCACCCGCCAGCATGCGCCCGCGGTCATGAAGAATCTGCTGGGCGATGTCTGGTTCGGCGAAACCACTCCGCCGGACTGGTCGCCGGTCCTGCGCCACCCGCGGGCCAAACTGCATCTCTACGGAAAACGCCGCGCCCTGACAAAACGCAAAATGGGACATTTTACCGTGCTAGGCGACACGGTGGAGGAGGCACTGCGCGATGCCGGGGAAATCAAGAATGCCCTGGACGCGGCGGCCAAAGCCTGGCGGGAGAACGCTCCGCCGGAGCCGGTGAAGGCGTGAGGGCCGCGCGGTCGGACGCATGGAATCCGCCCGCAATCTGTTGGACATTCCGTGAGGCGAACGGAAAACTGCGCGCGACCATGCGCGCCTTCGCTCCCGCGAACATTTCCCTGATTTTTGAAACCTACGACGCGGAACTCCCGCACGGAAGGGGATCGCTGGGCGTGGGCATTACGTTGGACGAGGGCGCTGTTGTTTCCGTGAACCCAGCGGACGAGCCAGGCATCTTTGTTCATGGAGAATCCTGGGAATTCCCCACCGTGGCGCAGGTGATGCGGGAATTGACCGACCGCCCGCTGCGGCTCGACATCCAGGCGGCGTTTCCGTTTGGCTGCGGCTTTGGCATGAGCGGCGCCAGCGCCCTGGCGGCGGCGATTGCAATCGATGCCTTCCTCGATCTGGGCAATGCGCGGGGTGATCTGGGCATGATTGCACACCGCGCCGAGGTGGATCATGCCACCGGCCTCGGCGACGTGGGCGGGCAGTTCAACGGCGGCATCATGATCAAGACCCGGAAGTTCGAACCGCTGCAAGTTTCGCAACTGCCAGTGAAGGCGGAGAATCTGCACGTCCGCATTTTTGGCCCCATCCACACGCCGGAAGTGATCGGCAGCCGGCAGAAACTCCTGGCAGTCAATGCCGCCGGTCACTCGGCGCTGGCGGAGTTGGGCAGATGCGGGGCTGACCTGACTCTGGACCGGCTTTTCGCCGTCTCACTGCAGTTTGCTGAAAACTCCGGGCTGCTGCAAAGCGAGCGACTGGTGCAGTGCATCCGCGATGCCCAAGCTGCGGGTGGCCGTGCCACCATGGTGATGCTGGGCGAGGCCGCAGTGAGCACCCGCCCATTTCCCGGAAGTCGGCGTGTCAGGGTGCTGCACGGCGGAGTGCGCCTGCTGCCGTGAGCGCCGCTTAGCGTGCGAGGCGCTCCCACGAGACCACGGCGTCGTTGCGAAAGCGCACTTCCGCCGCGGTAAACGGAACATAAACCGGACCGTAGTCGTAGTCATAGTAAGGTGCGGACCATCCTCCGCACCCCCGGTGTCCATGGTGGTGGCCAAAGGAAATTCCCATCCCGAAACTGTGCTGGTAAACGGGACGCAGGCCGGTGTAGCGCCACAGATCGTAGCTCTTGCCGTTGACGGACCCGCGCAGAATTTGATTGGCCGGCCCCCATGCGATCCAAACCGCGTCCTTCGACATGCCTTCGCTGATGGAACCGCGCTGCGCCAGTTCCTTGTGCTTGGCGGGAATGGCGGCAAAGGCCTCGGGCCGCTTGGCGATGCGGCTCTGCGGCGTCGATGCGGCACACCCGCAGAGAAACAGTGCGGCCAACAGTCCGGGGAGGAAACGGAGGGGAACGGGACAGGACATGATTCGGCGGATTTTTGAATTTGCGGGCACCTGAGCCCACCTTATTTTTATCCGTGGAAGACCGTTTTGGCCATCGAATTTCCTATCTGCGCATTTCCGTCACCGACCGCTGCAACGAGCGTTGCCGTTACTGCATCCCGGAGGAGGTGCAGCAGTGGCTGCCGCGCGATGGCATTCTCACCTACGAGGAAATCCTGCGCATCGTCAGGGTTGGCACTGCGCTGGGCATCCGCAAGGTGCGGGTGACCGGCGGAGAGCCGTTAACCCGCCGCGGAGTGCTCGGATTTGTCAGGGAACTGCGCTCGCTGCCCGGCATTGAGGAAGTCGGGGTTTCCACCAACGGCACCCTGCTGGCGGACCCGGATCCCGAAACGAACTGCGGACGCACCACGGCGGAAGCCCTCGCCGCGGCTGGGGTGCGCAGCGTCAACATTTCACTCGACAGCCTGGACCGTGCGGAATACGCCGCCACCGCGGGGCGCGATTTTCTGCCCAGGGTGCTTGCGGGAATCGACGCCGCTCTTGCCGCGGGCATCCCCAAGGTGAAGCTCAATGCAGTGCTCATGCACGGAAGAAGCGCCGAGACGCTGCCGGAATTGATCGAATTTGCCGCAGCCAACCACTGCGTGCTGCGCTTCATCGAACTCATGCCGGTCAGCAGCCGGGAAATGCTCACCGAGGGCAATTTCCTGAGTGCCGGAGCGGCGCAGAAGAGCATCGAAGCCCGCTACGGCCCGCTGCTTCCGCGGACAGACGTCAAGGGCAACGGACCTGCGGTGTATTATCAGATTCCGGGACGCGAACAGGTCATCGGGTTCATCGGCGCGATGACCAACCTGCATTTTTGCGATGCCTGCAACAAGCTGCGCCTGACCGCCGACGGACGGTTGCGCCCGTGTCTGGGCAGTTATCTGGAATTCGACCTGCTGAAGGTGCTGCGTGCGGGCGCTTCGGATGAGGAATTGCGGCAGTTTTTCCTGGACGTGGTGGCGCGGAAGCCAAAGGAGCATGATTTCCGCAACAACTACGAACCCAACCGCACCATGATTGCGATTGGCGGCTGATACCCGGCTTCAGTCCGCCACGCCCAGCTTCATTTCGTCGCTGTTGGCACGGAGTTCCGGAGCATACATGGCGCTGGCCTTGGCGGGCAGGGCGCTGAATTTTCCGGGAACCTCGGCGCGCAGCCGGTAGGTGAGGCTGTGCTTGCCCAGCGGCAGCGCCCTGACAAACATCGCGACGCGTTCATCGCGGAATTCGCGGTAGGTCCCGAGCCCATCCCCCGAAACATAGCCGCTGCGCACGTCTTCCGCCTCGAATCCCGCAGCCTTCATATCTTCGAACACCAGATACTCGTAGTCGTTCTTGCTTTCGATGAGCAGCTCCACCTCGATCAGGTCGCCGCTCTTCAACTCCGCACCGTCCCTGATCTCCGCACGGTCGTATTTGAGCACCTTCTGGTTGATGACCTGGCCGCGGCTGCCGCTGACTTGGGCTTTGGCGTCCTTGCGTTCCGTGAGTTTGTAATACTTCCGGTCGATCTTCACCTCCAAGCCCGCACGGGTGATGCGGTCTTCCAGCGTGAAGTTGGTGACGTAGGCATTGAAATACACCGGACTTTTCCCGGTTTTCTTGATTTCCACCGTGTGCTTCCCAGCCGGCACCGCGGCACCTTCCAAGACGAACGCATTGTCATAACTGAACAGGTTTTCCTTGGTGATCTTCACCTCTTTCTTCACCTGTCCGTCGAACAGCACCTGCACGGTGACCTCAGGTTCATTTTCTTTGGTGGCCTTCAGGTAGTCATTGAGCGCCTCCACGCAGTAGGCGGTGTCGCGGGTGGAAGTCCACCAGGTGGCATTCTTCCGGTTGTTGACGATGTATTTCACCAGACCGGATGCTTTTTCGCTCTTGGGGTCGATTTTAGCCAGCAGCTTGAGGTAAAATGCCTGGGCTTCGAATTCGCTGCCATACCACCACCACCAGAAGCCGCCATTGCGCAAGTCCAGCCGGGCGGACTGGTTCTCGTTGTCGATCACGAGGAACTGCTCAATGTTCTTCACCAGCATGTCGCGCTTCTCCTCCTGGCCCTGAATGGCCAGCGCCAGGCCGTACACGCATTTCGCATAGACGGCGAGACCGTTGCGGTCGCGGTAGAGAAATTCGCGCATTTCGGCATTCACCACGTCGCCTTCCGTGAGGACCATGTGGTCGAAAGCATCCAGATTGTCGGCTTTGGGTTTACCCTTGTCCCCCTTGGTTTTCTCCCAGAGTTTGATATTCTCCACCTGCTCCTGCTCGTAAGCCTTGAGCCAGGCCAGGCCATTTTCCAGGACTCCCTGCGGAATCGCCAGATCGGCAGCGCGGGCCTGGAGCAGCCCGTGGACCACCACCGCGGTGGTGTGGGGGTAGCTCTGTTCCCGCTCGCCGGAAAACCATCCCCAGCCGCCGTCGCGGTTCTGCATGGACACCAGCTTCTGCAGGCCCTGCTTCACGATTTTGTCATACTCGGCCGCGTCGAAAACGACATTGTCCACGTAGCGCTTTTTCCACTGCGCCATGCGTTCCTTGTCGTCGCCGATTTCCTGCGGATTCAAATTGGAACGTTTGGCCTGAACGGCGGCGAGGTCGATTCCCATGTCCTGCAGCAGCTTGCGCGCCAGCAGGGCGGGCAGGAAACGATTCAGCGTCTGTTCGGTGCAACCATAGGGGTAGTCCGCGAGATAAGGAACGGCATCCACAATGGCCGTGGCAATGGTCGGGCTGTAGCGGACTTCGATCCGCGACTGCTCCGGCCGCCGCTCGTTGGGAATGGTGACTTCCACCTTGCCCGCCGTTGCTTCAGGCCGGATGGCACCGCTGTAGCTGTCGGTCTTGAGCATGCCGTGGACGTAAACGGGATATTTCATCTCCATGGCGTCGCTGTCCTTGTCCGTGATCGCCTTCATGCGGACGACCGCCGTTCCTTCCCTCACCGCTTTCACCCGCCAGTCCACCCGCTGTTCCTTCTGGCTGTCCAGCGCAATGGTCCGCGTCAGTTCCTGGCCGGGCATCACCTCCAGACAGCCGCTGTCCAGTTCCAGGCTCACCTTCACGTCCTTTTTGTCAGGGAGATAATTATGCACATTGGCGCTGAGGACCACTTCATCTTTTTCCACAAAGAAGCGCGGCGCCTGCTGGCGCAGGATGAGATCTTTGCTGGTGATGACTTCCGCCTCGCCCTCGCCGACGCGGGTGCCGTGGCCCATGCCCCAGGACTTGATTTTCCAGGTGGTCAGGTTGTCGGGCAGGGGGACTTCAATGTGCGCCTCGCCTTCGGCATTGGTCTCCACCGTGGCCGTCCAGTGGATGGCATCGGCAAAGTCGGTGCGGATCATGACCTGCGGTGCCGGCGCTCCAGCTCCGCCGCCTTCCGCGGCATCAAAGAAGGCGTCTGCAGCCGCCCCATTTTTCGCCAGCGGCGCTTCGGCCATTCGTGAGCTGCTGGCGGCGAATCCGTCCATGCCCTCTGCGGGCATGGGTGCCGCCATGGGCATGGGCGGCGCCATGCCGCCACGGGACTTGGCCACTCCGCCATAACCCGGCCCGCCCCGGCTGGCGGACCTGCGCCGCTGCGCTCCACTGTCACCGAATGGGTCGTCCGCAGTATCCCCTGTCAAGTCACCGAAGACACCCAGCAGGTTCATGCCCGCTGAGCCGCGCGGCAGATTCAACCCCGGAAAAGCAAGTTGCACGCTGGATTCCGAATGGTCGGAATAATGCCGCCGCCACTTCCAGAAGTATTCCTTGATGTCAGGGACATTCGATCCTCCGGAAATGTATTCCAGTGCCTTGTCATAGACGGTGACCACCGTGGAACCGACGAACGGCTTGCCGTCGAGGTCCGTGAGCTTTATCTTCACTTTCGCCTGGTCACGCGGCTTGTGCTTTGCTGCATCGGCCAGCACTTCGAGGTTCAGCACCCGTTTCGCCGGCGGCACCACGATTTCCTTGACCGCCTTGTGCACGTTTCCGTCGCTGACGGTGAAGGCCTCGACAAAAAAGTTAGGCATGTCGCCCAGGGCCACTTTTACAACTTGCGTGGCGCTTTTGCCGTCGAGCTTCAGCACCTGCGGTCTGGGTGCCACTCCCTGGGAGCTGCGTACGTAGAAAAACACCGTGCTCCCGGCGCGTTCGGTGTTGATCAGCAGTTTCACTTCCTCCCCGGGAGCGTATTCCGCCTTTTCCGGGACGATTTCCAGCTGGGCAAATCGAAAATCACGCCCGTCCATGCCCTGGCCGCGGATCACAATGACATAACCGCCCTCCACGGTGCGGCCTTTGGCATCGGTCACCTTTGCGGAGAAGCGGTATTGCCCGGCCTCGGTGGCGCTGAACTTCAGGTTCGCCGAGCCTTCACCGTCGGTTTTGAAATCCTGGACTTTCACTTCCCGCTCCTGCGGTTCGCCCTTGTCGTTGTAGGACAGTTTGAAGAGTTGCACTTTGCCGTCGCCCTTCACCCCCTTGTGATCGAGAGTGTGCGCCTTGATGCCCAGATTGATTTCCTGTCCGACTTCGTAATGTCCGCGGTCGGTCCACAGGTTCACCTTGAACGGTTGCCGCGCCACCAGCACCGAACCCTTGCCCACAATGGTGCGGCGGCTTTCGTCCGTGACTTCCACGGCGATTTCATAACGATGGTCCTCGTCCCCGTGCGGTTCTTTTGCCAGGGCGGTGTCGATGTCGATCGTCACGGTGCCGTCGGGTCCGATCGGCGCTTCGTTTTCCAGCACTACTTCCGGCGGGTCGGCGGAGTGTCCGCCCCACCACCAGTGCGGCGCCAGACAGCCCCAGTTTTTCCAGCCGGGATACCAGTCGTAGTCATAACAAAACCACCAGTAGCCGGGTCCGTAAAACCAATCCCACGGCCGCACCGGATACCACCGGCTCTCATGGGCGCTGCGCTGCACCTTGTATTTCACCTTCGCGTTGACCACCGGGGCGCCGAAAAAGTATTTCGCCGTAACCTTGGCCGGCACTTTCTCGCCTAGCATCACCGGATCGGCGGGGGCATCAACCTTCACTTCGAATTCCGGCTTTTTGTATTCCTCCACCCGGAAGCTGCCCTGCTGCTCCAGATGCTCGTTCGGTTTGCGGAAAATGTGAAACTGGCAGACTCCCAGCGCGGCATCCTCCTTGAGTACCAGTTCGTCGTTGATTCCGCCATACTGGTCGCTGGTCAGGGATTTTTCGTAAAACTTCACCCCTTTGCCGTCGAGGATTTCAACCTGCCATTTCTGATTGGCAAATTCGCTCTTGTCCATCGCGGCATCGTATCTGGCCCGCCGCACCCAGGCCTTGAACTTCACCGGCTGACCCGGGCGGTACACTGGCCGGTCCGTGATGACATAAATCTTGGTCTGCTCGAAAAAATCAGGGTTGTTCCCCGGATACCAGACGTTGGAAAACCCAAGGTGGGCGAAGCGTCCCTTGTCCGTCGTTGCCGTCACCAGCCATTGCAGGTTCTGGTCCAACGTGTCCTTTTTGCCAAAATACTGCCCGTTCTCATCGGTAAATTCGGTGAGTCGTTTCGTGACCGTATGGGCTCTGCGCTTGCCCTTCTGTTCCTTGGCCGGCAGGTATTTCTGGTGCCAGCCGAAGAAATCCACCGTTGCCTTGGACACGGGGGCGCCGGTGACCGCGTCCACCACGAAATACTGTATCTCATCACCGCCGGCTTTTTTGACGATCACGGTGTCGGTGATCCACACCAGCACGGCCACCTTGTTGCCCTGCTCCACCTGGGCTTCCAAAAGATAGGCTCCCGGAGTCTGCAGCGGCGTGGTCACGTCGATGCGCCGGTCCCAGTGGCCGTCCCGCGGCTTCAGTTCCAGATCCCATTTCGCCACCTCCTTGCCGACATATTTCGCGTTGTTGTCCTCCAGAATCTGCCACCCGATCTGGCCGATCTGGGTTTTCTGCCAGTCGATGGATTCAGGGTCGGAGGCGAGGTATTTCCTGACATCTTCCAGCAGTTGCGGGAAATGGATCTCCCGCGCCTTGAAGTGCGCCAGGGTGGCATTGCGGAAGGTGAATCCCACCTTCGCGCCGACGCCCGGCGTCTGCACCATCGACCCGTCGAAGCGTCCCCAGTTGCCGACGATTTGCTGATAGGCATCGCTGGGCAGTTTCGGAAAACGCTGCTTCTGCTTCAGGAGGATTTCCGCCGCGCGGACCAACTGCCGCCGGTCTTGGAAGGTCCCGGCCAGTTCGGCAAAGGCACCCTTGGCGATGTCCTCGTTCTTGGCGGTCTCCGCCAGTTTCAGGAACATCGTGATGAAATTGAACTCCTCAGGCAGGGTGAAGCGCTTCACACCGGTGGCCAATCGGGCGATCGTTTCCGTCTCCTTCAGGGTGTGGACGGCAAAAATCGACTGCTGGCGGTTTTTCTCGTCATCATCCTCCATGGGCCGCCACCATTGGGCCATGGTATGGACGTCAAAATCCTCCTTCAAAAACCGGGCGAAAGCAGTGTCTGCGATTTCTTTTCCCTGCTCTCCGCAGGCGGCGAGTTTTGTCAGGACAAAGCGCCAGCGTTCCCCGTCGGAAGCGGACGTATCCCAGCTTTGAGGCGTGTGGTGGAAGACCGGATCACCTTTTTCATCCACGGGCGCTCCGCGGTCAGCGGATGGCGCGAACATGCCACGCCCGCCGAAACGGCGTCCGTAAATGTTCTGTTCATCGTAGTCCGGCAGCGTCTTCAGGTCGGTCAGCGCCTGCAGTTCCCAGCTTTCCCTGGAGGCGATGGTTTCCGCAAAAAGCGCGTAAAACTGCTCTGCATCCCTGGCCGCCGCCTCGGCACTGCCGGTCACCGTCACAAACGCCTGCTCCAGCAGCTGCATCGCGCGAACCCGATCCCGGTCCGCGGAGCCGACTCGTTTTCCCGAACCCTGCCCGCCCCGCTGGAACCGGTTTTCGATGATCAGCCCCCAGTGCGGCACGTTTTCGGAATACTGCGCCGCCACTGCCGCCAGCAGCCGCCAGTCCTTCGGGTGGGCCGTCACGGCCTTGTCCATCAGTTCGTCAAATTCGCCCCAGATGTTTCCAGCACCCAGGCATTCCACCAGATGCGCGGTGTCTTCCGCGAGCGGTTTACCGGCGTTGTCCGGAGCCGTCATCAATTCCTTCCAAAGGACCAGTGCATCCTTCCAGTTGCCGTCGCTCTGCAGTTTTTGCGCTTTCGTCCGCTTTTCGGCTGTTCCAGCGCCGGGTGGATTCTGTGCGTTCGACGTTCCCATGAGCATTCCAAAACAACTCAGTACGAAAATGGTTTTCCAGTTCATGATGCCATCATAACGCAGCATCCGCACTTCGTTTAGTGCAACCTTGTAAAAAATGTGTGAGGAGGCTGCCGCGCGGCGGCACGCATGAAATGGGGATTTTTCCCGGAGCAGACCTCCTCCGGAAGGCGGATAAAATGAACGCGAATATCACTTGTCATACCGGATTCGCGGATTCTACATCCTCCCCTGCCACGAATTCCCGCCTGGCGGCTCCCGCTTGTCCGTGTCCGCTCAACTCAGCCCATGATTCCGAAATCCATTGCCTTTTGCATCCTCCTGGCGGCAGCCCTGCCAGCGTGCCGCACCCTGCCGCCGGGTCAGTCCGCCGCTGCCGCAGCAGTGGCCCAGTCCCTGCCGCTGTATGAATGGAAGGGCGATGAAGTAGCGGGATCCGTCAGCATCCGCATCAGCATTTCCGAGCAAATAGCCCATATCTACAAGGGCGGACAGGAGGTTGGCTGGACCTACGTCGCCACCGGGCTGAGTTCCCACCCCACGCCGAAAGGGAAATTCTCTATCCAGGAAAAAACTGCCGACAAGGTTTCAAACAAATACGGAGTCATCGTCAATTCGGAAGGCGAAATCATCGACGGCGATGCCTCGCCGGGCCGGGAAAAGGTCGCCGCAGGCTGCCGCTACATTCCCGCCTCCATGCCGCACTGGATGCGGCTGACCAGCTTCGGCGTGGGCATGCATGCCGGGCCGATTCCCGATCCGGGAAAACCCGCCTCTCACGGCTGCATTCGCCTGCCTGCTGAAATGGCGGAAACGCTCTTCAACAACGTCGTGGTGGGCACACCGGTGACGATCACGCAGTGACTGCCGGCGAGAATTGCGCGGTGACAACCGGGCAATTTCGTGCATGGTGATCCCCATGCACCGACGCCGATTTCTTCACACCGTGGCCGGAGGAACCCTGGCGCTTGCCGGTGGCATCCCGGATTCCCGCGCCGCAGCCAATCTCCTGCCGCTGGAACGCGCCTTCGTCGGACGGAGAAAATTCGAGGACGTGGTTTCCAAGGCGCGGAAGAACGGCTGGGCCGCACGACCCATCGGCCAGCGCATGGCTTTCCTGGCGCTGGAACTGCGCGGCGTCCCCTACGTCGGCTACACGCTGGAAATCGACGACCGCATCGAGTGCCCGTCGGCCAATTTCAACGGCCTCGACTGCTGGACGTTTTTTGAAATCGTGCTAGGCCTCGCCCGGATGCTGGAAAAGCCGGATGCCAACACCCCGGCAGACCTGCTGGCGGAAATCGAATGGACGCGCTACCGCGGCGGCAAATGCACGGGAAACTATCTGGAACGCATCCACTATCTCAACGAATGGTATCTGGACAATGCCGCCCGCGGCAATGTGAGCGACCTGACCAAAAGTTTTGGCGTGGCCATGCCGCTGCGCGGCCGCGAGAGCCGGGAAATGACCGTGCTTTGGAAAAGCTACCGCTACCTGCGCAAAAATCCGGAACTGCGCCCGCGGATGGCGGAACTGGAAAAAAAGATCGACCAGCTTCCAGTCAGCTACATCCCCAAAGCCAGCGTTCCCGGCATCGAGCCGAAACTCCTGAACGGCGACATCATCGGCATCGTCACGCGGGAACAGGGCGGCGTCTGTTCCCATGTGGGGCTCATCCTGCGGCCGAATACCGATGCCAAAGCCCACTTCATGCACGCGTCGTCAAACCACAAAAAAGTCGTCGTGGACGGCACCATTTCCGAATACCTCAACGACTTCAAAAGCCACCTCGGCATTCTGGTGGCGCGACCGCTGCCCACTGCCCGGTCCATCCGCGACCTCGCCACCTACCAGGCAAATTTGAGTCGGCTCACCCGGGCCTGAGCACCGGGGGCACCGCGGATTCACATCCGTTCGGTGACGCGGATGCCCAGCAGGTTCAGTCCTTCCCTGAGCACGCGGGAGGCCGCTTCGCACAGGGCGATCCGCGTATCGCGCGCAGCCCCCTCGGCCTTCAGCACGGGACAGGCTTCGTAAAAGGAATGAAACCGCGTGGCCGCTTCATACAAATAGGCCGCCAGCAGGCTGGGACGCCAGTCCCGCAGTACCGCGGGGACAACCTCGCCAAACTGCGCCAGCTTCAGGGCCAGCGCCCGCTCGGCGTCGTCGCCGATGACAAACGGTCCTGACAGATTCACCGGCTCCCCGCCCAGTTTGCGGAAAATGGACCGGGTGCGCACATAGCTGTATTGCAGATAGGGTGCCGTATTCCCCTGCAGGCTGAGCATTTTGTCCCAGGAAAATTTGTAATCGGTCAACCGGTTCTGGCTCAGTTCCGCATATTTTACCGCGCCCAGCCCCACCACTTCGGCCACTTCCTGCTTTTCCTCTTCCGACAGGCCGGCGTTTTTTTCCTCGACCAGGATGCGGGCGCGGCGGATGCCCTCCTCCAGCACTTCCTTGAGGCCCACCGATTCCCCGCTGCGCGTTTTGAACATTTTTCCATCCTCTCCCAGAATGCTGCCAAACGCGACATGCACCAGCGTTTGCGGCAATCCCAGCCGCCCGGCTGCGGCGAAAAGCTGCCGGAAATGCAGCCCCTGCGGCATTCCCACCACATACCAGATTTCATCCGCACCCCATTCCTGCACGCGGTATTCCAGCGTGGCCAGGTCGGTGGTGGCGTAGAGAAAACCGCCGTCGCTCTTGCGGATGAGCATCGGCACCGCCTTCCATTCCTTGGTTTCCCGATCCATTCCCATGAAAGGATCTTCCGCCGGGGGGACGCTGCCGTCAGAGAGCACCACCACTGCGCCCTCGCTTTCCACGGCCACGCCGCTGTGCAGCAGTTCCTCCACCAGCGGTGCCAGCCGGTCATTGTAAAAACTCTCGCCCAGATGGTGGTCAAACTGCACCCCCAGCTTTCCGTAAATGACGTTCAGCCCATCCAGCGAAACCCGCACGCACTCCCGCCAAATCTCCCGGTTTTCCACATCGCCCGCCTGGAGCTTCACCAATTCTCCCTTGCAAATCTCGCGCACCTCCGGGTCCGCCTCCTGCAGCGCATTCACCTGCTTGTAGAGCCGCAGCAGTTCTGTGATCGGGTCCGCCCCCAGCGCCGCGGAATCCAGGAAATGCTTCCACCCGTAGAGCACCATGCCGAACTGCGTGCCCCAATCGCCAATGTGGTTGTCCGTCACCACCCGGTGGCCCGTGAACCGTGCAATGCGGGCCAGAGCATCCCCGATGATGGTGCTGCGAATGTGCCCGACGTGCATCTGTTTGGCCACGTTCGGTGCGGAAAAATCCACGACGATCGTCCTCGGCACCGCAGCCTGGGGGACGCCCAGTTTTTCGTCCCCAAGCAGTTGCGCCAGCCGTCCCTCCAGGGCTTCCGGCAGCACCTTGAAATTCACAAACCCCGCCCCCGCAACTTCCGGGGGCGCGCACAGACCGGAAACATCCACCCGCTGCGCGATTTCCTGCGCCAGCGCCCGAGGATTCTGCTTCCACACCTTGGCCAGAGTCATCGCCGCATTGGATTGGTAGTCGCCATAGCGGGCGTCCGCCGCAGGCACAACTTCCGCCACAAATCCCTCCGGCACCGGCTGGGAATGCCCCGCCAGCGCCGCCTGCACCCGCTCTGTCAGCATCTCGGAAATCGTCATAAAGGCGGGGAAATTACCGGACTCCCCCCGCTTGTCGAATGCGGATTCGATACAGGAAGCCACATAAAAGCCACATAAAATGCCAGGACATTTATTTGAGGCATGGGGTGGGCTGCTTTTCGCGCTTTATCTGCGGGGAAGATGCGGCATGGTGTGCACCGGATATGGCCGGACGCCAGCGTTTTGGAAAATACGAGATCTTGAACGATGCCCAGGGGAACCCGGTGCGCCTGGGAGAGGGTGCCTTCGGGACGACCTACCATGCCCGGCATCTGGCGCTGGGAAAACAGGTGGCGCTGAAGGTGTTTAACAGTCGGCTGCTGACGGATCAGAAATCGCTGTCGCGCTTCACCAAGGAGGCGCAGGAGCAGGCCCGGATGCGGCATCCGCACATTGCGGCGATCGAGGATCTGGGGGAGGAAAACGGAGTGCCCTACTATGCCGTGGAGTTTTGCGACGGGGGGGACCTGCGCCGGTTGGTGGAGCGGGTGGGCGGACCGGTTGAGCCGGGAGTGGCGCTCGTCTTGATCCGCCAAGCGGCGGAGGCGCTGGGCTATGCGCACCAGCGCAATCTGGTGCATCGCGACATCAAGCCGTCCAATTTGATGCTGTGCATCGGCGACGGACCGCTGCCGCAGCTCAAAATGATCGATTTCGGTCTGGTGCATCCGATCAACCAGGAAGCGGACGGCAGCCGGGCCTTTGTGACCCGGGACGGGCAGGCACTTTACACGCCGGAATATGCCAGCCCGGAACAGGTGCACGAGGAGGATCTGGACGAACGAACGGATGTGTTCAGCCTGGGGATGACGCTGTGGTTCCTGCTCAAAGGCGGACCGCCGGTTTCCGGAGCCATGGGCGTGGTACTGGGAGAACGCACGAATTTTGACAGCGGCTATGAACCGCAGTTGCCGGATGCGGTTCCTGCTGCGGTCCGGCAGGTGCTGGAAAAGATGATCGCCAAACGCCGGGAGGACCGGTGCAAATCCGCGGCGGAGGTCATGGCGGCCATTGATGTGGCGGCGCAGGACCTCGGCTATTCGGAAGACAAGGCCCTGAGCCGGCTGCGCCGCTGGTTTCCGCCGCCGAATGCCTCGGCGACGCGCCACGAAGCATGGAGCGCGCATTTCCGTCCGGTGCATGCGCTGCCTCCGGGCGGACTGCTGCCGGGGCATCCGGTGGAAGTCCTGGGGCTGCGCGAGGAGCGGGTGTTCTGGCTGGAGGAGCAGCGCTCCGGGCTGAGTCCGGCAGTGGTCAAGGAAATGCGCGGGGCGGCATCGCGGCTGACCGCCCGTCCGCACCGCAACCTGACACGCCTGGTGCAGATCGCGGAATTCAGCGAGGGCTGGTTTGCCTTGTGGGAGCCGGTGCCGGGGGATGATCTGCTTTCCGCCCTGCGCCGCCATGGCATGGCCACGCTGGGGGACATTGCTGATTTTCTGGCGCAGAGCGCCGCCGCCCTGGACTACGCCCGGGTTTGCCGGCTGCCGGGCCTGGCGGCCAATCCACCGGAAATTTTTCTGCAGCCCGCGGGAGCGACCCCGCCGCCGTCGGATCGGTTTGCCTTTGATGGAGCGTGGAAAAATGCTCGTCCGGTGATGCGTCCACTGCTGTGTCCGCCCATACCGCCGTCGCTTTCCGACAGCGGCTCCGGCGAAGTGACCATGGTCACGATGGGAGGGCGCAACCACCGGGGATCCATCACCGGCTTTGGCAATGACGAGGTCTTTTCCTTCAGCGCGACCTTTGCCAGTCTGGTTTATTATGTGCTGGCCGGCCGGCCACCCGCGGTCGCCGCGCGGTTCAACCCCAGAAACCTGGTGCGCATTTCCGGACTCAGCGAGGCGGGGTGCAATTTCCTGAGCGAGGCCGTGGCCGGCTATCATGAGGAGCCGGACCAGGGATGTCTGGATTTTTTCCGCGAGTTGTGCCGGCTGGAAAACGTGGTGTTTGCCGAACCAGAAATCACACCGGCACCGTCGGCAGCCCCGGAACCGCCCACCGGCGGCGCACAGGGAGTCATCGCCGCCCTGGCGTCGCAGGCCGTGCCGCTGAGACCAATCCTCGACCGGACCACCGGAGCACCGCCGGGCAATGAAATTGGCGAGCGGGTGGAGTGGATGCGCAAGCAGGCGGCGTCCGCGCTGGATGCGGCGGAAACGGCCCTGACCATGGTGGAGAAGTCCGCCGCCGTGGTGCGGGAGGGAGCGCCATTGGCAGCTGCCCGTGCCGCCGCCAGCGACACGGAACGCCAGGCCTCTGTGGCCGCGGAGGCAGCGCGGGAGGCGCAGCGCCATGCCACCGATGCCGAGGCCGCCGCTTCCGCATTTGCCGCCAGCGCCACCTCCGGTCCCGGAGCAAAACGCCGTAGCCAGGAAGCAGTGGAGGATGCGCGGCGGGCGGCTGAATATGCCAGCCAGGCCGAATCCGTGCGCCAGGAAGCGGAGCGGACGGCGGCAGCAGTGCGCCAGACATTCAAGGCCCTGGAGGAGGAATTGCGGCTGCGCATGGAATCCATGCTCCGCCGCGCCACCGTGGATTTTGAGGAGGCCCAGACGGCGTCCGCCGCCGCCAGAGCGGCTGCGCAGCGAGCGGTGGAGGCGCGGCGGCGCGGATTTTACCAGGACTGTGCCAGCGCCGCCCAGGAAGCCGAACAGCAAGCGATTTCCGCCGGCAAAAAGGCGGCGCGGATTCGGGAGGCCGGAGCGGAGGCCGGGGATGGCGCACTGACTCACGGGGGCACTGCGGGCAGTCCCGGTCTGCGGGAGCTGGGGCAGTTGACTGCGGATTCGCAAAAGGCATTCAACGAAGCCCAGGAGGCGCATCACGCGGCACAGACGGAACTGCGTCACTGCGCGAGGGAAGCGGAGCAAAAAATCCGCGAGGCCCTGCACCGGGCCACCGCCGCTGCCCGGGCCGCGCTGAGTGCCGGAGCCACTGCGGAGGCCGCCCAGAAAGTGGCGCAAGCCGCCCGGCATGAAGGCAATGTGCAGAAAACCGCCGATGCCGCACGGGAATCGCAGGCGGCATCCGATCAGGCCGCCGCCAGATCTGCGGAAGCCGGAACGGTGCGCAGTGAACTGGCGGAAGCGATTCGCCAGGCGGAGGAGGCAGAGGATTTTCACCGCCCATTGCAGGAACTGGACGAACTGCTCGCCGAAGCGCGGCGCTCGCCGCAACTGGCGGCGGAAGCGGCCGCTGCGGCCGGCAAACTGGCGGAGGAATGCCGGGAGGCACGCCGACAGCAGGCCGAAGCAGATGTTAGGGAAGCGGTGGCGGCAACCGAACGCTACTCCCTGCGTGCCGGAGTTCTGGTGAAGGATGCGGAGGCATGTTTTGGGAGGATTCGCAGCATGGCCGCTGAAATTGCCCGGAGCGAAACCGCCACCCAGGCACAGTCCGCCCTGCCGCTGCTGCACGCGGAGCGGAGCCGTTTCGACGAATGGCTGCGGGTGGCCCGCCTGGATGCGGAAGCCGCCGCCCGGTCAGTGGCCGCAGCGCAGGCCGCAGCGGAATCCGCACCTGCCGGAGGGCTGCAGCAGTCCGCAGCAGATGCCGGCACTTATGCCCGGCTGGTGGATGATGCGCAGCAGCGTCTGGAATTTTTGCAGTTGCAGGCAGCCAGCCAGGTGGAGGCCGCGCAGGCACGGGCTGGAGAAATGAGCGGACAGGAGTCCGGCGACCGAGAGCGGACAAAAACGGTGACGGCACTGCTGCAACAGGCGGCGGACGAGACCAAGGAACTGCGCCGGATCACCCTGGAACTGGACGAATACAGCCGCCGGGCCGGCACGGTGCGAAACGGACTGCGCGCGGATGCGGACGGGGCCGAGGTTGCGGAGGCCGCCGACAGCATTTCCAGCCTGGCCGGACGCACCGCCATGCTGGAAAGGGAACTGCACCAGCACCGCCAGCAAGTGGAGCAGATGGTGCAGCAGATTCAGTCCCTGGCTCCTCCGCGGCTCCAGCCGGCGCTGGGAAATCAGCTCGCCCGGGCCGCCGAACTTGAAAAGGAAACCCGCGCACTGGCGCAAACCGCCGGGCGGGCCGAGGAACTCCGGGGCATGGCGGAGGAACTGCGGCGCAGCCACCGCCGGCTCGCCAGCGGGGACAAACTGGAGGAGGCCGCGGCTCAGGCCCGGCATGAAGCGGAGGCGGCAATGCGGTTTCGCGAAACCGCCCAGCACCAGGCGGCCGCGGCGGATGCGGCGGCGAAAAAAGTCCGCGAAGCCACCACCGCAGAAGGGGCGCACCGGGCCGCCGCCCTGGCACTGGAAGCAGAAAAGGCCGCGGACAGTGCGGCGCAGGAAGCCGCCCACAGTGCCATGCTCTGCCGGGAAGCCCGCGACACCGCGGAGACAGCGGCCATGGAAACCGAAACCACGGCCCGCACCACGGGATACGGCTCCGCCCTGCGCCGCGCCAGGCTGGCGCTGCAGGACGCGGAAGCCGCGGCTGTGGCAGCCCAGGCCTTTGCGAAAGCAGCCCGGCTGGCCGGTGCAGCGGCGCAGGATGCCGCGGCGGCGTGGGAAGTGAAGTTCCGCCAGCACCAGGAAAAATCCGGCGCCCTAACCAAAGCGGAAAAGGCGGAAGAGGATGCCGCGATCGCCGCACAGAAGGCGACGTTTGCCGCCGCGGATGCCCGGAAAGAGGCCGCGGATGCCGAATCGCTGGGGAAAGTGGTGCGGCTGACGGGAAATTTCCGCGAGGCAAAAACCGTGCTGCAGCGGCTCAAGGAAGCGGCACTGCGCGCTGCGGAACATGCGGAACTGGCCCGCCATGCCGCCGCGGAAGCAGAGGTGGCCCGCGTCCTGGCGGAGGCGGCTCGGGCTGCTTCTGGAAACCATCCCGGTGCGGCTGCGGCCTGGGAATCCGCCTCCTTGGCGGCGCAGGCCGCGACGGATGCCGCGGTGAAAGCCAGCGCCAGCACCCACGCCGCGGAGAAATCCCTGCGGCAGGCCGTGGGGCTGATGGAGGAACGCTCCCGCCACCGTCGGCGGCGCGCGGCCAAGACCCTGTTCGGATGTCTGCTGCTGGCGGGCGTCATCGCCGGGGCCGTCCACTGGTGGCCGAACCTCACCGCGTGGCTTGCAGCACCGGCCGCACAGCCCGGCGCAACGGTGGTTTCCCAAGCACCGCCGCCGGAGGCAGCACCGCAAGGCAACCCGCAGGTGCCAGCGATTTCCGAACATCCCCCACCCCCACCGCCGCCCGGTCCGGCGACGCGGTTCTGGCCGAAACGGGCGGCATTCCCCGCGGAAGGCTTCAATGACAAGCAGTATGTGCAGGCACAGTTGGAGGGAGAGCGCGATCTTCCGCTGAGCGTCGTGGACAAGGCCTGGCGCTGCGATCTTCGCGCCGCCCTCCAGCTTCCGGAAGCCGCCGCGCAGCCGCAGCACCGCTTCATGGCCCGATTCCGGGCGGTCGGCCACGCCTGGTCGGACTGGACCGAATGCCGCATGGATGCCGTGGGGACGCCAGAGGACGCCGGCCGCATCCTCACGCAGCCGGTATGGAAACCCTATCAAGGCCGCATCGAAATCCGCCCCGCAGCCTCCTCCACCCTGTTTTCCGCGGTGCGGCTCGAAGTGGTGCCGGGAAAAAGCAAATTTGCGGCGGGCGAGTTGGAGGAAATCAGCGGGCGGCTGGCGAAGCCATTTGGCCTCGGCAGGAAGGAGCCAACCATCATCGCCGGGCTGCCCGAGGCGGCCTATTCCGTGACCCTGCTGGGAATGGCTGGCCCGGAGGCGGTGGAACCGCCGGCACACCCGCTCGGAATTCATATCCTGACCGCAGCCGTGCCGTCCATTTCCCTGCTTCCGCCGCCGGTGCCGGTGGGAAAAATCTTTGGCGGTTCGCTGCCGATCAAGCTGCCCGCCCGCCGCTATCTGGAAACGCCGGAAGCGGCAGCCATGGCGCTGAATGTTCCACCGGCACCGCCCGCGGCAGAATTTCCCTGCTGGCTGGTCCTGACCATTCCTGACACGATCGGCGAGGCCCAGCCCGACGCGGCCTGGATCCCCACCCGCGCGCTGCACGGGGCGGACCTCAATTTCATGGCGGCGCGGTTTTCCAGCGCGATGCGCAACGCCCTGGCCGAGATCTATCAAAAGGCGGCGGCGGACCTCGATGCCTCCCGCGGAGCGAAACGGCGCAAGGGGCAGGATTTGCTGGCCGACAATGGGGAGTCGCTGACCTCGCTGCTGGAAGTTTTCAATGGCGCGGTGAGCCGCGAACGCCAGGAGGCACTGGTGGAGTCACTGGCGGGAATGGCCGCGGGAAAATTCCTGCAGCGGCATTTTTCCGATGCCTGGAAGCAGACGCGCGACGACCTCTACCGCTCCCTGGCACTGATTTTGCGGCCTGGAAATCCGGCGGATGAACTGCGCAGCAAATGGGCGGAACAGTGGAGCATTCCCTCACTGGACGATGCCGGACGCGACCGAATGGGGCGGCTGATTGCCTTTAATGCCGCCTGGGCTGCCGCCCTGCAGTCCGCAGACAAACTGCCCGCGGAGGCCGGCGGCCTGCGGGCGGACCGGGGGTTGCCGAAATTTTCCGCAGCAGCGGCCGCACTGCTGAAACAGGCGCCGGGAAAACTCGCGGTCTTTTCACAACTGCTGCAGGCGCCGGCCGGCTCCGTGGCCAGTGTCATGAAGGAAGCGCAGGCCACTGGCACGCTGGTTTCTGTTCCGGTGGAGCTGGTCCGCGCGGGTGCGGATGGAACGCTGGACGTGGTGGTGCGCCGGTCACGGCTGGCCGCACCTGAGTGTTCCCACGATCTGGCCCTGACCCTGGCGCCGGTGGACGGCGGGTGCAGGATCACCAGCCTGACATTTTCCACCAGTCCGGAATCCCGCGCCGCACTGCGCTCCGCCCAGGCGGAAAACGGCCTGCTGCTGCCCGATGCCCTGTGCGAAGTGCCGCCCGGCAGCGTGGCCGTAGGCACACTGGCCGAACTGCCGGCTCCGTGACGTGGATTTCATGCCGCTGCGGAAAAATTTCCGTGAGGGATTTTGGAATTGCATTTAGGTTCCCGGTCATGCTCCGCCGCTTTCTGTTACTTCCCTGTTCTGCCGCCGTGTTGTGCCAGTGCCAGTCGGAGCGCACGGTCACTGACGGCAATGCCAACCGCGGGGCATTGGTGGGAGGAGAGGCGATGATTGAAAAAAAATTCATCGGGTGGAAGCCGGAGGATGCGAGTTGGTGGGCGGCGGCCAGCGAGACCGATCCCAAGAAACGGGCCGAAGCGGAAAAGAAGATTCGGCGGACGAGTTTTGAGAAGAAGGTGATGGATTCCCGCCACGCGGCGGCGACATCGAAGGACTCCTCCTGGCAGGAACGGCAGTTCGGAACCAAAGAATTTACCGGAACCAAGGAAAACCAGCCCAGCCCCTGGCCCTGGGCCAAAAAAGAGGCGCGCACCAGCCAGACGGCCGCGATCAAGCCTGCCCGGGAACAGGAGCGCGTCGCCGGAGAGGCGGACAGTGCCGCACGGGAAACCGGCGATGCCGCCCGCGATTCCTCGAAGGATTTTGCCGCCGGGGATTTCCGTGAAAAAGACCGCAGGGTCAGGACCTCCGCCAACCAGGCTGCGGAAAAGGCCATGGAGCACGATGATCCGAAAATCGTGCAGGATGTTGGCAGCACCGAAAAACCCGACGAGGGGTGGAGCATCAAGGACATCCGCAAACTCCTCAACAAATAGACCAGGCCGCACCGCATGGCCTTGTTCCCAGCAAAAATCCGCAAGGCGCTCCATGCCGTCCGGCACTTTCTGCTGGGCAATCAGCTCACCATACTGCCGCTGCGGACCAGTCTGGTCCGCTACAACGGACGGCGCTGCCTGCGCGACGTGGCCGCCGGCACCAATGTGGCCCTCATGGCCATTCCCCAGGGCATGGCCTACGCACTGATGGCGGGGTTGGACAATGTCGCCTACGGCATCACCTGCTCGGCGGTGGCCGCCTTTCTGGCAGCCTTTTTTTCCACTTCCCGGTTCACGATCCTGGGCCCCACCAATGCCACGGCCCTGCTGCTGTTCAGCGCCCTGGCCGGGCGCAGCATTTCCGCCGGAGACAAGGAAATGCTGCTGCCCATCCTCATTTTTCTGGCCGGCATCATCCTGGTGGCGGGGGCTTACCTGCGCATGGCGGATTTCATCCAGTACATCAGCCGCAGTGTCATGGTGGGCTACCTCACCGGTTCGGCGTTTCTCATCATGGCCGGACAACTGCGCGAGGTGCTCGGCATCCCCGCCTCCCCCGCCGGCAGCAAGGCGCGGTCCTTTTTTTCCATCCTCGGGGAGTCGCTCTGGCGGCTGCGCGAAGTGCGCTGGCAAATCATCTGGCTGAGCCTCGGCACGCTGGCACTTTACCTTTTGCTGCGGCGGTTTGCCCGCAAGCTGCCTGCCTTCGCCCTGACGCTGGTGGGCATGAGCCTGATTTCCGCGGTTCTGGAAAAGGCCGGGTGGCTGCAGGGGGTGCCCCATGTCGCCGCATTCGACTTTGGCCATCTCATTCCGCACGGTCCGGACCTGCGCGATGCCCGGATGCTGGATCAGGTGATGCTGCTCATCGGCCCCGCCATGGCGCTGGCATTTCTCGCTGCCCTGGAAAGTTCGGTGATGGGAAAGAGCCTTGCCGGACGCTGCGGTGACCGTTTCGACGCCAACCAGGACATGCTCAGCGTAGGCATTGCCAACCTGGGCGCCGCATTTGTCAGTCACATGCCGGCCTCCGGCAGCCTGATGCGGTCCACGCTGAATTTTGAAAGCGGTGCCGCCACCCAGGTGTCGAGCATCGTCTGCGGGCTCCTCTGCGCCGCCGGGGCGCTGTGTCTGGGTTCGGCGGTTTCCTGGATTCCCCTGTGCAGCCTGGCCATGCTGATGGTCTGCATTGCCTTTTCCCTGCTGAACCGGCGGAATCTGCGCATCTGCCTCCGAGCCACCAAGTCGGACGCCACCACCCTCATTGTCACCGCCACCGCGGCGCTCATCGCACCGCTGCATGTCGCCATTTTCGTGGGGGTGGCCACCTCCGTCATGCTCTACCTGCGCAAAGCCTCGCGCCCGATGCTGGTGGAGTATGAATTCAACCCGGAAGGCGACCTCAAGGAAAAGGCCGGAGCCAGCCCCCGGCAAAATCCGCAGATTTCGATCGTCCATGTCGAGGGCGAACTGTTTTTTGGAGCCGCGGAACTGTTCCGCAACCAGATCCAGCGCACGGTGGTCGATCCCAGTCTGCGGGTGATCATCCTGCGAATGAAAAACGCCCGGCACCTCGACGCCACCAGCGTGATGGCGCTGGAAGACCTCATCAAATTCCTCCACAGCAAGCACCGCCACCTCATCATCAGCGGGGCCTCAAAAGAGGTTTACCGCGTCCTCCGCAATGCCGGAATGGTGCCGGTCATCGGACGGGAAAACATCTTCATGGGCAGCGGTCACAATCCCAACCTCAGCACCCGCAACGCCCTCAAGCGCGCCCAGCAACTGCTCGGCACCACCAAGGCCGACATTCGCATTTTCTTCGACCCCCAGCGGCCCCAGGAATGATCCCCATGCACCGCAGGCGGCAGCGGATGGATGCGGAATGCAGAGGAAAAAAATTCTGCCTCGAGGGTTGACTTCCGCGGGAAAATTTTTGTAAACCACAATTATCCACCATCCGACACCATGAAATGCACCCTCACGACCGGCCTTGCTCTGGCCACCCTCCTCTCCACCGCCTCCGCGGTCACCATCTCGGACGACTTCAATGACGGCAATGACACCGGGTGGACGCATTACGAGCCACTCAGCGGGTTTGGTTCAGGAGGCACCTACACTTTCCCCGGCGGCAACAGCTACAACATTGCCACCTCCGCGCCGTCGCCCAATCCCGGAGGACTCGGCCCCGCCCGGGCGGGCAGTTTCCGCAATGATGCGACCTACACGGACTTCACCATGTCCGTGGATGTGCTCGGTTGGGATATCGCCCAGCCGGACATGATGATCGGCCTGCTCGGACGCACGACCCAGATCGGTCTCGGTTCCACCGATGGCTATGCGGTGCTCTTGGATGTCGGCGGTTCCTTCGCCATTCAGACCATCACCAACGAAGCCGGCAGCGCCACCCTTGCGGGGGCATTGGTAAGCCTCAACCCAGCAAACGACTACCGCATTGTCTTTGGAGCGTCCGGCACCAATTTCACCGCTTTGCTCTACGACCTGACCAATCCCGGCCCGCCCATCTCCACCATTTCCGGCTCGGATGCCACCTACGCCAGCGGCGTCAATGGCCTGTTTGTCTATGACAGCAGCAGCGGCGGGAACCAGACGGCAGCGGCAAACTTTGACAACTATTCCACCATCCCCGAACCGGGATCAGCGACGCTCGCGGGGCTGGCTGCCGCAGCCTTGCTGCGCCGCCGCCGCCGCGCCTGAGAAACCACCGCTCACTTTTCAAAAACCATGCCTTTCCACGCGGGAAGGCATGGTTTTTGCGTTTTTGCTTTGTCTGGAAATGCTGCGCCGCGGTGAAGACAGTTACTTCACGGCTTCACCACCGGCGTCGAACTGGTCCACCAATTCCTGCGGGAGGAAGTTGCGGAAGCGGTTTTTGTCGATGGCCTTCATGTAGGCTTCCATGGGGGTGACCAGCCCGAGGCGGAGTTTTTCCCAGATGGATTGATCCATGAACTGCATGCCGAGGGCGGCGCCGGAGGTGATGACGTCGTAAAGTTTCTGGGTGGCTCCTTCGCGAATGATGGAGGCCACGGCGGGCGTGGTGAAGAGGATTTCGTTGACGGGAACCCGCCCTTTGCCGTCGGCTTTTTTCATGAGGAGCTGAGCGACGACGCCGCGGAGGGATGCGGAGAGCATGGTGCGGACCTGCGACTGCTGGTCGGAGGGGAAGACGTCCACAATCCGGTCCACGGTCTTGCGGGCATTGTTCGTATGCAGGGTTCCAAAAACCAGCAGGCCGGTTTCCGCAGCGGTCAGCGCCAGGGAGATGGTTTCCAAGTCGCGCATTTCCCCGACGAGGACGATGTCCGCGTCTTCCCGCAAAGCGGCGCGCAGGCCGTCGGAAAAGGTGGGTGTCTGCATGGGCACCTCCCGCTGGGTGATGATACTTTTGCGGTTGGAATGGACGAACTCGATGGGTTCTTCGACGGTGATGATGTGGCGGGCGTAATTGCGGTTGATGTAGTCGATGAGGGCCGCCAGGGTGGTGGACTTTCCGGAACCGGTGGGTCCGGTGACGAGGACCAGGCCGCTGCGCATTTCCGCGAATTTCAGAATCTGTTTCGGCACGCCCAGTTCCTCGACCGTGGCGATCTTAGTGGGAATGAGACGAAACACCGCTCCCATGCCGTTGTTCTGCTTGAAATAGTTGCAGCGGAAACGGCTGGTTTCATCCATTTCATAGGCGAAGTCGAGATCCCCTTTCTGCATGAAACGCTCCCAACCCCGGGATTCCGCGATCTCCTTGAGCATGTATTCAATTTTGTCATGCGTCAGGATTTCATCATCCAGCGGGGTGACGGCCCCGTGGATGCGAATTTTCGGCGGCTGGCTTTCGGCAAGGTGGAGGTCCGAGCCCTTGTGCTCGATGAGGATTTTGAAGTAGTGGTCGATGTAGGGCATGGAAAGCGGATCGAAAAGTGGGGGAGGCGGTTCAGCGGCGCATGACTTTGGCTGCGGCGTTGCCGAGGTCCTTGCGCACGGTTTCCTGATCGACGGAACGGTTGACGCATTCCTCAACCGAAATCAGTCCGGCAAAGAACAACTCCTTGAGGGCGTCATCCATGGTGATCATGCCGACGTTGCGGCCCGTCTGCATGATGCCGGGAAGCATGAAGGTTTTTCCATCGCGGATGCAGGCAGAGGTGGCGGGAGTATTCACGAGCAGCTCCATGGCCAGCACGCGGCCGCCGCCGTCGACCCGGGGGACCAACTGCTGGGAAACGATGCCGCGGAGCGATTCGCTGACCATGATGCGGATTTGATCCCGCTGGTCCACGGGGAAGACGTCGAGCACGCGGTCCAGCGTTCGGGCGGCGGAGCCGGTGTGCAGGGTACCCAGTACGAGGTGGCCCGTTTCCGCGGCGGTGATGGCAAGCTGGATGGTCTCCAAGTCGCGCATTTCCCCGACCATGATGATGTCAGGGTCCTCCCGGAGCGAGGCGCGCAGGGCGGTGGCAAAACTTTCGGTGTGGGTGTGCAGCTCCCGCTGGTTGACGTGACAGCCCTGGGACTGAAAGACGTATTCGATGGGGTCTTCCAGGGTGATGATGTGGTCGTGGCGCTCCTTGTTGATCTGGTCGATGAGGGCAGCCAGTGTCGTCGATTTGCCGGAACCAACGGAACCGGTGACCAGGACCAGTCCGTTGTGGTATTGGATGAGCGGGTGCAGCGCTTCCGGGAGGTGCAGGTCCTGCATGGTGCGCACCGTGGTGTTGATGATCCGGAAGGTGATGTCAAACCCCAGCCGCTGGCGCACGACCGAGGCGCGGAATCGTCCAAAGTCCGTCGCGTAGGCGAAGTCCACGTCGCCCCGTTCCTTGAGACGCTCCATTTCATGCGGCCCGAGGAAGCTGTTGACCAGTTTCTCCGTGTCCGAAGATGTCAGGACATCCGCGTCGTCCCAGATCGGTTCCAGTTTTCCAAAGCGCCGCCAGTAGGGCATGGAACTGGTGGCCAGGTGGACATCGGAACACTCGTATTGCTGGCCGAGGTGGAGGTAGTCGTCCACATGGCGCAGGGTGTGAACCCGTTCAGTTGTTCCGGCGGTGGCCTCGCTCATACAGTGCGGAAAGTGCTGGAAAAAAGTGGAAAAATCGTTGGAAGGAATGGCGGAGCAGAGCGGACTGGAACAGCCGTCAGCATCCGCCGCCCTAATGTTTCTTGGCGGCGGTTTGCGCAAGCAGTTTCTTGGCGGCATCCACCAAAACCGGCAGCGCCTGGGCCGTCAGCGCACCCAGAAGGGCGCTGCCCAGCACTCCGCCGGGCGGCGGGGCTGCTGCAGGCGGCTCCGCTGCCACGGCCGCCGGAGCCGCCGCGGCGGTCTGCCGCTTTTTCAAATGGTCCGCCACCACGCTGCCAACCCACTGCCGCAGAACGTCGCGCCCCGCCAGCCGGGCCACCAGCACACCGGCAACCACCGCGCCACCAGCCAGCACCGCGGGGCTTTTCAGCCAGGCGGTCAGTTTGTCCATCGGCGAATCTGTGGAGACTCCGGACGGTGCCGTGTCCGGGATGGGCGGCGGTGCAGCCGCAGAAAAACCTGCTGGCGGTGGCGTGCCGGGGGCAGCAGGAACCTGCGATTCCAGCGCCGGGGAGGCGTCGGAGGAGGTGGAAAAAATCGGAACTTGCATGGAGCGCAGGGGTCAGTCCTTGAGGAGAATGCCGAGCAGAAATCCGGTGCCAAGAGCGGCCAGAACTGCCTTGCCAGGGTGGTGCCTGACGAATTTTTCCCCTTCCTCCCACAGGACATTCCATTTTTCGCGGGCGTCGCGCAGCGCCTGATCGGCCAGGGTTTTGAAATCTCCCGGTAGCGACTCTGGAGGCGTCGGCGGTGGGATTTCTCCCGGATTCATGATTTCCATGCGGTGTGGTGGTTGATGGGTTGAAAACGGAACAGTCTGTGCTTGTCTCGCAGACGCAACGCTCTGGTGCTTTGCAGATTCCCGGCAACGTGACACTGCGGACTGGCAAAATCAAGCTCGCCGGAACCCCGATGTTCATCCCCGATTCCATGTCCACCTCCATGACTGACAAACCCTACCTCGTCAAAAACTCCCCGATCCACGGCCATGGACTCTATGCCGCACGCGGGATTCGAAAGGGCGAACGGGTCATCGAATACATCGGCGAAAAAATCACCAAAGCGGAATCCCAGCGCCGCGGCACCGCCCATTTTGAAAAGAGCAAATCGACGGGTGAAGGTGCCGTGTATCTGTTCGTTCTCAACAAGCGCTACGACCTGGACGGCAATATTCCGGCCAACGTGGCGCGCCTCATGAACCACTCCTGCGATCCGAACTGCGAGGCGGAGGTCATCCGCGGTCGCATCTGGTATCTGGCTATTCGGGACATCCCCGCGGGCGAGGAACTCACCCTGAATTACGGATTTGACGTGGAAAACTGGGACGAACACCCGTGCCGCTGCGGCACCAGCCGGTGTGTCGGCTACATCGTGTCGGAAGACCAATGGAAGCAGCTCCGGCGCGAGATCCAGAAGCGCCAGGCAGCCTCCACGCCCAGTAACGGCGCGACCTAGCACGGGTCGATTCCTCTCCAAAACGGCGGTTGGCAGCCCCTGAATGTGTTGCTGGCGGCAGGTGGAACTTTTCGTTGCTTTTCGGACCCATCCGCCCAACGATGCGTGGCTACGAACCCCACCCTACCAAGGATTTGCCATGGCCACCATTACCAAAAGAGACCTCGTTGTTGAAATCGCTGACACCGTTGGAATAACCCAGCAGCAGGTCTTCAAGATCCTCCAGCATTTTCTGGACAACGTCACCAGCCACCTCGCTGCCCAGAATGAAGTCGTCCTGCGCAATTTCGGCACTTTCGAAATCCGCATGACCAAGGCCAAGGTCGGGCGCAACCCCAATGCCCCGGAAAAGGACGTGCCCATCCCGCCGCGTGCCGTGGTCAAGTTCAAGCCGGGCAAGGAAATGAAGGAAAAAGTTGCCCAGTTGCTGCCCACCCTGCTCTCCGAAACCAAGGGAAAAGGAAAGGCAAAGGCAAAGGCAAAGAGCGAGTGACCGTGCTGTGACGGCCTGGACGCGATGGCTCCATGGAAGCCCCCCGCAGCGGCATGAACACCTCCCGCAGTCGCCAAACCCGCGGCGGGCCGACCATCCCGCAGGCTTGGCGACCCTAAATCCGGCGCGGCATTCATGGTCAAGCGCCCGAGGATGGGCAAAAATTGCCCCGCCCGCCAGTCAAGCATGTCAACCATGGATTACCTAACAAAAGCCAGGGCGGTCATTGAAAATGAAATTGCGGAACTGCAGCGGCTGCTGCAGCGGCTGGGCGATGCCTTTTGCGACGCGGTGGACACGCTGAAACGGGCGATAGAAACGCAGCGGAAAATCATCGTCTGCGGTGTGGGCAAGTCCGGGAACATCGCCCAAAAAATCACCGCCACGCTGAACAGCACCGGCGCCACGGCTGTGGCGCTGCATTCCCAGGACGCCCTGCACGGAGACCTCGGCGTGGTCAACGGCGGGGATGCGGTGCTGCTGCTCTCCGCCAGCGGGGAAACCGATGAACTCATCAACCTGCTGCCCCACCTCAAGCGCATGGATGTCCGGATCATCGCCCTCACTGGCGATCCCGCCTCGACCCTGGCCCGCCATGCAGACACCGTGCTCGACACCAACGTGCAGCGGGAGGCCTGTCCGCTGAATTTGGCGCCTACGTCTTCCAGCACGGTCATGCTGGTGCTTGGAGATGCCCTGGCGATGGTGCTCCTGGAGGCTCGCGGCTTTCAGCCGGAGGACTTTGCCCGGCTGCACCCCGGCGGCTCGCTGGGCCGCGCCCTGCTCACCCGGGTCAGCGATGTCATGCGCAAGGGGGAGCGGCTGGCGCTGTGTTCCGCCGCGGCCACTGTGCTGGATGCCCTGCAAATCATGATTGCTGCGAAGTCTGGAGCCGTGGTCCTGGTGGATGCGGAGGGAATGCTTGCCGGCATTTTCACGCAGGGTGACTTCGCACGCGCATTCCAGCAGCATCCGAATGTCGGCAGCCTGCCGGTGGCGGGATTCATGTCGCGCCGACCCATCACCATTCAGGAGGACCGCCTCGCCGGGCACCTCCTCCACCTGCTGGAAAAGCACAGTGTCGATGAAGTCATCGTCACCAACGCTGCAGGCCATCCCGTGGGCGTGGTCGATACCCAGGACCTCAGCAAGGTCAAAATTTTCTGACCCCGCAGGATTTCGAGCGCTATTCCACCCGCGGCAGGGCGATCTTTCCCGTGCGGGTCAGGTCGAGCACGCCGAAATTGTCCATCAGGGTGATGAATTTTGCGATTTTTCCGCTGTCGCCGGTGATTTCGATGCTCAGCACTTCCTTGCTGACGTCGATGATCTTCGCGCGGAAAATGTCGCACAGTTCAATGACCTCGGCGCGGCTTTGCCGGTCCACCTTCACCTGCACCAGCACCAACTCCCGCTCCACGTAGTCGCCTTCGCGAAAGTCGATCACCTGAATGACATCCACCAGCTTGTCCAACTGCTTGATGATCTGGTTGAGCACGTTCTCCTTTTCGCGGACGACCAGCGTCATGCGGGAAACTTTGGGATCGTGGCTGGGGCCGACATTCAGGGTGTGAATGTTGTAGCCACGGCCGCTGAACATTCCGGCCACGCGGGCCAGAACGCCGAATTTGTTTTCCACGAGAACGGAGATGGTGTGCAGGGTCATGAGTCACAGTTCCGGCAGCCTGGTTTCATGGCAGGCATCTTCGGAAAGGGCGCATAAACTCTGTCGCATCCCCGGTGCGGTCAACTCGATTTTCCAATGCAGCAGGGCGACTCATCAAAGGCTTGTGGTGGAGGGAAGTCAGCAAACCTCCGTCGGAATGGATTCGACGGTGCGTTGCAGCCGGGCGCGCTCTGAGGCGAAGGCGATGAGGTGGCTTTCGAGGGTTTCATCCGGTCCTGAGAGAATGCGCGAGGCGTCACCGCTCTCGATGGCTGCAATGAAGGCATCCATGAGGCCGAAGTCGCCGCCGCCATGGCCGGACAGCACTCCGGACGCAGGCGCTGGGTCCGTGTCAATCTCCTCCGTCCCGTCCGTCAGGAAATCGAAGAGGCGCAGGATTCTTCCATCGCCGGACAATTCGCCGCGGGTGCCGAAAATTTTGGTGATGCGCGGCGCGGCTTCATTGAATGCGGTCATGGTGAAGGATGCGGTGGCACCGGTGGCGAACTCGAGGTTCACAACCTGGTGATCGACGACATCGTTGTCGCAGGCATAGACGCAGCGCCCGTAGGGTCCATGGCGCAGGGCATCCAAAAGGGTGTCCTCGGTCGGGTTTGGCGTCAGGACATCGACCGGCCAGCCGGATTTTCCGGAGCGCAGCCGCTCGAGGTAAAACGCCCGGGCATCATACGGGCACTGGGCGGCGACGGAGCAGTCCAGACAGCGCTCCGCGGCGCCAGGGGGACGGTTTTCAGCGCGAAAATGAAAGAGTCCTCCGAAACTGGAAACGGCCCGGCAGGGGACGGCCATGAGGTGGCGCAGCCAGTCGAGATCATGGCAGGATTTGGCCATGAGCATGAAGGTGGACTGTGCGGTGCTGCTCCAGTTGCCCCTGACAAAAGAATGCGCCTGGTGCCAGTAGCCGACGGGTTCGAGATGCTGGATGCTGACAATCCGCCCAAGACGCCCCTGCTGCAGGATGGCTTTGAGCTGCCGGGTGTAACGGGTGTAGCGCAGCACATGGCCGACGGCGAAGTGGATGCCGGCACGTTTGACAGCGGCGACAATGTCCCGGCATTCGGCCTCGGTCGGGGCCATGGGTTTTTCCAGCAGGATGTGCCAGCCTTTTTCGGCAAACGCCAGGGCCGGGGCGGTGTGCATCCGGTCCTGTGTGGCGATGACCACGGCATCGGCAAATTTTGGCAGCCGGGCGGCCTGCTCCCAAGTGGAAAACTGCCGCTCCGGCGGAATCTGGTGCGCCTGCGCCAGGGCATGGCGGATTTCCTCCCGGGGTTCTGCCACGGCCACCACTTTTGCCCGCTCCGGAAAGGTTTCCGCAAAACTGGCATAGCCTCTTCCGCGGCTGCCGGCTCCGATGATGGCCAAGGTGACGGGCATTGGCGAGGCTCAGGCTTGGCGCAGTTTTTCCAGGGCCTGGATCACCCGTGGGCGGTCCATTTCGCGGACTTCCACCGCGTCGCCGATGCCGGTGACGAGGGTGACGCAGAGGTCGCCGCCGAGGTGTTCGCGGAATTCCTCAAGGCCGCGGAGAATGGCGGGTTCGCCGGTCTGATCCGCCTGCTGCAGGCCAGGGTGCCACGTCGCAAAGCCCAGTTTCCGAATGAGACTCAGAATGCGTTCGCAGGCGTCCGGGGCCAGCATTCCTGACAATTCGGCATAGACCAAATCCACGGCCATGCCGATGGCGACCGCGCTGCCGTGACTGACAGAAAATTCCGTCAGTTGTTCGAGTTTATGGGCGACCCAATGGCCGAAATCCAGCGGCCGGGCGCTGCCCATTTCAAAGGGATCGCCCCCGGTGGCGATGTGGCGGACGTGGAGCGCGGCGCTGCGTTCGATGACTTCGCGGACGGCTGACAATTCGAATTCCCTCAGGAGCGGGGCGAGTTGCTCGATGCGGCGGAAAAACTCCCCATCGCGGATGAGGGAAACTTTGACGGCCTCGATGAAGCCCGCGCGGCGTTCTTCCGGCGGGAGCAGCGGCAGAAATGCCAGGTCATTGATGACGGCGAAGGGCACGGCGAAGGTGCCCACCCAGTTCTTTTTTCCAAACTGGTTGATGCCGTTTTTCACCCCCACGCCGCCGTCACCCTGACTGAGGGTGGTGGTGGGCAGGCGCACCAGGCGGAGGCCGCGGTGCGCGGTGGCGGCGGCAAACCCCGCAAGATCCAGAAAGGCTCCGCCGCCAATGGCAACGACGCACGAATGGCGGTCCAGCCCGGCTTCATTGAAGCGACGCCACAACGCGCGGACCAACTCGAGATCGTTCTTGCAGGCCTCACCGCCGGGCAGCACCACGGGAGCCCCGCGCAGATCGAGACAATTCTGGTGATGGGCAAACCAGGCTGCAGCCCGATGAGGCAGTGACCGATCCGCCTGCACGAGACCGGCATCAAGGAGGACGAGCACGCGGCAGCGTGTCCGGCGGGTTTCGCCGCCCATTTGGAGCACCTCGACCAGAGTGCGGTTTTCGGGGGCGAAGACGCCTTCAGTGAAAATGACGCGATGGCGGAAAGTGAGGCGGATGGCGTGGTCGATCATTGATCGGGCGGCAAAAAAGGGGGGGACGCTGCTCAGTCAGGTAGCTGCGAATTTCCGCTGGAGCAACAGGCAGAGCGGCAGAAACGCAACGAGGAAGAAGGCATTCCAGCCCCACGTGATTGCGGCAAAAAGCAGGTCCAGCAGGACGATGCCAGCCAGCAGGCGCGAAACATAGGTGCCGATGCGCACCGGCTGGAGTCGCAAACACCGCCATTCCGCCAGTTTCACCCAGGCAATGAACGGCACCACGGCTGCCGCAGCCAGGGCGACGCTGGCCTTCCCACTCCAAAGCCAGGCGGCCAGCGCCACCGGCAGCAGCGGCAGCCAGCGGGCGGGATCAACCTCCAGGATTTCTGGCCGGTCCCCGGAAGGTTTTCGGCTTTCCCTCCGGGCCACCAGACTGAGTCCCACGACGTAGAGGAACAGCGCCGAGGCATACACGAGGAGCGCTGCGGGCAGGGCTGCAACTCCGGTGGCGGCGGCGGCCGTCAACACCCACTGAAAGCGGCACCAACCCATGAGCAGCACGGCCCAGGGCGATTTTTTGTGCAGCCAGTCGTAGAGCAGAATGGCTGCGGCCAGCAGCATTCCGCCCAGCGCCGCCTGCAGTCCCAGCCAGACCAGCAGAATCATGCCTGCGGTCAATTCCGCCGTCCCGACCAGGCAGACGGCGCGTTTTGTTAAGCTGCCGGAGGGAATGGGGCGTTCCGGGCGGTGGCGACCGTCCCATTCGGCATCAAAGGCGTCATTGAGCGTGCAGCCGCCGGCATAAAGCAGGCTGCCCGCCACGGCGAGAACTGCCAGTTGCCAGCACGGCTCCGCATGGCACAACGCCCAAGGCACCAGGGCGTTGGTCCAGATGGTTGGCAGGTTCGATGTCCGTGCCAGTTGGAGAAAAAGATGCAGCGATCTCACGCTGCGTCCGGTAACCGGAGAATGCCGCTGCGTCCACTGCCGACAATTTCCCGCGTTCTGGCATCCCCCCTCCTCACCACGGACTGCTCCGTCCGGAATCGGCGCTGCAGCGGCGGTTGCGAGGGGCTTTGCCGCTCGCGCAATGCCCAGGGCTTACCAGGACTTCACGTTGTCGTTCCAGGTGTCGTAATTTTTATCCGGACCTGGAGCCCAAACGATGCAGCGCTTTCCGCGAATGATTTTCGGCGTGGCGTCTTTCTCCGGATTCTCGATTTCATTGTTCAGATCGGAATCCATTTTGATTTTATAAGCTTGGCCCCACGGGTCGAGCAGGGTGGGTTTGGTCGGGTCGGATTCAAAGTCCAAACCGTCTTCGAAGGCGCCGCTGGAGCCTTTTTTCGCCTGCTTCATGCCTTCCAGGTAGTTGAGTTTCCGCGGATTCTTGGCCACCTCACCCTTGGCCAGCAGAATGGCGATGAGATCGCCTTCCATGCTGGTTTGCTCGGTGTCTTCACCACCCACTTCCGTCGGCAGTCCTTCATAGTCGCTGTAAAACTGCGAAACGGCATTGGCCACCTGCACACAGACCATCTGGGAAGCCTTGACCTTTGCTCCCTTGGTGATTTTTGTGTAGCCGCTGATGATGCCCACGGCAAGCAGCGCGATGATGGCAACGACGACCAGCAGTTCGATGAGGGTGAAGCCTTGACGGTGGCGGCTGAAAGGATGGAGTTTCATGGTGCAGGTTGAAAAAGACTGACGGTGCTTATGCGGATGCGAGGGGAAATCGGCAAGTCGAAAATTTCAGTTTGTGTCGGCAAAAATACTGCAATGAGATTATTTTGTAAATACATTATTGGGAATTTGCAGGGATTTTCTAGGGAAATTCCCTAGAAACCGCAGGGACCGTAAGCCGTGCTGGATACGGAGGCGTTCCGGACCGCTGCATTGCGGCGGCGGTCCTACTCCACCCGAAATCCTTCCGCCGGTTCGTAGGTGATGACCTGGAGACGGCGCTCGCGGGCTTCGAACGTGCCTTCCCAGCGCAGTGGCTCGCTGGAGCCGCGGTGGATTTCCAGCACGAGGGAATGCGGCCCCGGCGTGAGCGGTTCGCGCCATTCGCCGATCGCCGGACCGTCGTGCCCGACGCCTTTGGGTTCGAAGGTGCGCTCGCTGACTTTTCCGTCCATGATGAGGCGTATCGTCACGGCATGACGGTGCGGTTTTTCCGTCACTCGGCCTCGCATGTGGATGGGCTTTTTGGCTTCCTCCGCGGGATCGAGCGCCGTGGTCGTCTGCATGTCGCCGAGGATTTTGAAGGCAAACACGAATTCGGGATTGGCCGGGGCGGGGTTGGGCACCTGCAGGTGGCTGGGAGCGATGCTGGCAGCGATGACGAGCAGGGTGATGAGAGCAATGGCCACGACGGCCCGGGGTTTGGAAAGCGGACGGAGTGGCGGCGGCGACGAGGCGGCACGGAAGGCATCGGCGGCGGCGCGCAGGGAATCGTCATCGCCTGGCGTGAAGTCGGCGATGTGCCAGCGGCCATCGCCGGCCCGCTGCGGGCGGAAGACCGGTTTGCGTTCGCCGCTCAAACGCATGGCCACCCAGCGGTTGCCGTCGCGGGCGGCGGATTCGACACGGGCGTCACGCACGATGAGCACGCCACGCAGGCCGTCATGCAGGATTTTTTCCACGAACTTCGGACGCACCCATCCGGACGTGGGCACAAATTCCACGGCGTAGCCAGGGAGGCGCTTTTCCCATTGCGCCTTGTTAAAATGGGCCAGCCCGCCGTCAATGTCACCCGCGACCAGGGCAAGGTGCTGCGTGCCGTTGCGCTTGATCCCGGCCATGATGCGGGCCTCCTGCTCCAGCACGTCGAACCAGGTGAAACTCATGGCCTCGGAGTCGCACGAACCGACACAGACACCGCAGCCGGTGCAGCGGTCGGGATCCACCCAGGCTCGGGAGTCGAACGCCGATTTGCCATCGGTGCGGGGGATCATTTTCACCGCATCGAACGGGCAGTCCTGTACACACTGCGTGCAGGCGTGGCAGCGCGGCTGGCGAACGCTGGTTTGCCAGGGAGTGACCGGCTTGTCGTCGCGCTCGGAAACGATGCGGCGCGTGCGTTTTCCCAGCAGCCAGGGGACCGCAGCAAAGGCAGCGGTGGCGCCCAGACCCAGCCACATGCCGGCCTGCCCGAACCGCAGCGTCAGCGCCAGCGGCGTGAGATACCAGGCATCGACGGTGAAACTGGCGGCTTTGACATTCATTTGCGCCGGCGGATCGAGCGGCGCGGGCACCACGATGGCAGCAAGGACAAGGCCGATGCACAGCGCGACCGCAAGCTGGCGGCTGGGCAACAGCTTGACGCGGCTCAGACGCGCCAGGTGCAGCACCAGGCCGACGGCGATCATCAGCGGCAGCAGCATGTGCAAAAAGAAGACCACAAAAAACAGCAGGCTGGGAATGAGCCGGTCGGCCACGAAAAGTCGGCTCATGGGCTCGCCAAAAATGGGCAGACTGTCGAGAAACATCATGGAGTTCACCGCGACCTGCTGTGCGGGCTGATCCCACACCAGCCAGAACCCCGTCCACCCGATGAACCACACGATGGCGAGCAACACCACACCAGTGGTCCAGGCCAGCCAGCGCGGACCGGTAAATTTCCGCGCAAAGAACATCCGCATGGCATGCACTGCCAGGAACAGCATGGTCAGGTCTGAACTGTAACGGTGCAGGGCGCGCATAATGCCACCGGGAGTCCTCCCATGGATGGCCGCCATGCTGCCGTGCGCCAGGTGCACGCTGGGCGAATACCAAATGAGCATGAGCACCCCGGAGATCACCGCCACGATCAGCGCCAGGTTGGCGGCCCGCCCGGTCTGGTTGAGCGGGTTGTCCTCTGCGGGCAGCCAGCGCTGCATCCACCCGTCGAGGCGGGCCAGCAGATTGTCGCCGCGGATGAGGAGTTTTTCGAAGCGTGCTTTGGGAGGCAGCGGGGCCGCCTCGCTTTGTGCAGGCGCGGTTTCGGGGGGGACTAGTGCGCTCATTTATTTGCCGTGAAGACCGACGAGCGTCGGTGCCACCGCTTCCTTCAACAGGTCCAGGGTGGCCTGATGCAGCCACGGCAGGTGACGTTCGCTCAGATTGAAACGATAAGCGATGCGCCCTTTCGCATCGAGCAGAATGAAGAGGTTCGCGTGGTCAATGGCTCCGGTTTCCGTGTTTTTGATCGGAGCAAACTGAAAGCGGGACAGCAGATCATGCATCACGACTGGGTCCCCGTTGGCATAATGAAAACCGGGATAGGGAAACGCATAGGCCGAAGCGATGGCCGACATGTATTCGCTGGAATCGTACTCCGGATTGAGTGAGAGCGCGACGGCTGAGAAATTTCCGCGCAGGTCCGCGGGCAGAGCATCCATGAGGTTTTTCACCTCGCGCAGGATCTGCGGGCAGGCGGTGGAACAGGTGGCATAGACTCCGGTGACCAGCACCACGCGCCCCTTGAGCTGCTCCAGGGAAACGGGTGCGCCCTGGTGATCGGTGAGGGCAAATGCGGGCGGTTCGAGCTGCGTGCGGATGCGCTCACCGGGAAAGGGCAGCGGTTTTTCAGCCGCCTCCGCATCGCGGTTGCCCCAGAAAAACAGGGTCCCTGCGGCCAGCAGCGCCGCAAGCCCGCCTCCAGCCATCGCCTTCCAGTGCGCCGCCAGTCCGCGCAGGGTGAACAGCGGCCGCAGGGTGCGCCGCCAGAGAAATGCCGTGATGGAGGCGAGGAACAGGGGCTCTGCCAGCATGACCCAGACCGCGGCCCAGGACATGCCGCCGGTGCGCGGGTCGTAGCTGAAACACCAGCGCTTGAAATCCTGGCTGAACTGTCCCCACGGTCCGGCCCCCTCCGGCCAGAAGATCACGGTGATGAGGAAAGCCTCATACACCACCGTGCCAGCGATGAGGCAGGCTGGAAAGCCTGCGCCGGAAAAAAACCGGCGCAGGCTCGTGGATTCATTTTCAGAACAGGGGGCTGCTGCGATCATGATGTCATTTCACATGCCACATGTCGGAGAGCGCCTTCCAGTTGGCGAAGTAATACACGGCAAAGCATGCCAGGAAGATGAGCGTCAGCGCGATGGTGCCGCGCATGGCCCAGTGGACGTGCGCAATGTTTTCCCCGGGGGCGTCCGCCGTGGCCGTAGCCACTCCCCAGTCTTCCATGGGGCGGCCTTCATTGCGCTTGCCGGCCAGCAGCGTGCCCACACAAAGCACGCAGAAGAGCAGCAGTCCCGTGACGGCAATGGTGGCCCCGACACCCATGATGGCGAGGAAAAGATGGGTGGCCGGACCGTAGATCCCGGCGTTTTCGATGTCATGCACGCGGCGGGCGACGCCCAGGGAGCCGGCAAAGGACATTCCCAGCGAGACGAGCAAAATGCCTCCGCCAAACAGCCAGGGCTGAATGCGGGCCAGTTTCGGGAACACGAAATCGCGCCTGAAAATGAGCGGAATCACATAATAGGCGAGCCCCATGAACGCCAGCGTGGTGCCGCCGACGACCGTGGCGTGGAAGTGGCCGGTGATGCGCAGGGTGTTGTGGGCGCTGATGTTGATCTGCTGGGTGCCGAGCGTCACTCCGGTGATGCCGCCGATGAATCCGAAGATCAGCAACGAGAGGATGAACGCGGCAAAGGCTGGATTGCGCCACGGCAGCTTCATCACCCAGCCGAACAGGCCCTTGTTGTGGCCTTTTTTCCGCATCGCCACTTCAATGGACGCAGGAATGGTGAAGGCGTGGATCATGGAGGCCAGCACGGCGAGATACATGGCGTAGCTGGTGTTCCAGATTTTCCAGGTGGCGCTGACGCCGGGGTCCACGAGCAGGTGGTGTGCCGAGGCGAGGTTGATGAACAGAATGTAGAGGACAAACGCCCCGCGGCAGACCGTTTCGTTCACCGGTTTCGCCCCGGTGGCGAGGAATCCGATGAGATACCACACCGCAACCATCGCGCAGACGTTGACCTGCTGGGACATGTGGCCCAGGCCCCACCAGATCATGCGGTACCACAGCGGATCCGGCTGCGCGGTCCATCCCATGGAGAAGGTGTAGGTGGGAATCATCACAATGGCTCCGTGCAGCAGCGTGGCGACGGCGATGATGGCCGCAGCCAGGGCACCGAAGGTCACCAGCGGCATAGACCCTTCATAGGTTTTGTCCCGTTTTGCGATGTAGAGAGTGGCAAAGAAGTTGTAAACTCCGATCAGCGTACCCACCGCCACGAGGATGATGCCCAGATAGAAATTCGGGCAGGCCAGCAGCGGAAGATAGCTGGTCATCATCACGTCGGCCTTCTTTTCAACCAGAATGGCATAGTCCACCAGGCAGGCGCCGACCAGCATCATCAGAAAGCCCACCCAGGCGACTTTGTTGGAATACAGTTTGCAGTTCAACGGGATGGTGCAGGCGAAGTAGAGGATGGCGACTTCAAAGAAAAGAATCCAGAAGATGAGCATGTTCAGACCGTGGAAGGTCAGAATGCGGTAGAACCAGTCCACCGGGAGCAGGTGCACCGCCTGCCAGCGGGTCAGCGCCAGCAGGATGGCGGCGATGCCCCCCAGCAGCAGAAAGACAACCGCGCAAACGGCGTGGAGTTTGATGAACTTTTGGGCTCCGAGGCAGACCTGGAGACCGGTGGTGTCGCACTTGCGGGCGGCGGCGCCTGGAACGTCGAGCGCGGCGGTGGCGGCAATGGTACTCATGATGTGAAATTAAGAAGGTTGGAGTTTAGTCTTCGACGAGGATTTTGCCGATCATGCGGTCGTGGCCGATGCCGCAGAATTCGTTGCAAACGATGGTGAATTCGCCGCTGGAAGTCGGAGTCAGGGTCAGCACGTGATCATAGCCGGGTGCGACCTGGAAATTCATGTTCAGCGGCTGGAGCGAGAAACCGTGCTGGAGGTCCATGCTGCTGAGATGCAGCCGGTAGGTCTCCCCTTTTCGGAGTTTGAGCACCGGAGACCACGACCACATGCGCGCCACCAGGTAGGCGTCGCCGCCGGGCGGCGGAGCCACCAGCGGCAGCGGCATTTGCATCTGCCCGATCGTGACTTTGTGTTCACCCACCTTGTTGGCAGCGATGAACTTCTCCGCCTTCTCACCGAAGGCAGCCGGCGTGATGCTGTAGGCTTCGCCGCGGCTGTTCTGCTTGCCGCGAAAATGCCAGAACGGCATCATCACGCTCAGGACAAAACACCAGACGAGGGCGAGACCAATCCAGAGGCGTTCTCCTCCGGCGGGCGCCTGGAACCAGTTTTTTTCAGGAACGACGAGACTCATGGCGGCAGTGTGTTAGGGTGCGGGTTTGGTGAAGAGCAGTTCGATCCAGCCCCAGGCGGTGTAAGAAACGAAAGGGATGAGCAGCCCGAGAACGAGCAGCAGCCAGGGGTTGTCCATCAGTCGCTGGATGGGATGTGGTTTGGGTTCCTGATTCATGGAATGAGACGTGTTGGAATGAGCCGGGGCGTGGCCTTCTCCGCGGGCCGGCCCCGGCGCAGTTCGCGGATGACGAGTGTGAGAAACCAAAGTCCAGCGGCCACGGCAAGCAGCCCGCCGAGTCCCATGATGCCGATGCCGGCGAGTTCGCCGAAGGAGCGCACATGCTGCTCGCCGGCGTAGGTCTTGCGGCCCAGGCCGTAGGCGCCGCCGATGCCGAAACCGACGGCAAAAACCGACTGTCCAATGCCAAAGAGCACGAGCTGGCGGCGGGCGGAGCGCCACAGTTTGGCCAGGGATTCCGTCCGCCCAGCCTCATGGGCAAAGCGTTCGATGATGAGATAGGCTCCCGCCATGAACGCCGCCGTCACCGCACCGAGGGAGGCGTGGTAATGCGCCGGAATCAGCGTGTTGGAACTGCGAATGCAGGCGCCGAGCCCAATTCCCAGCACGGTCAGGGCTGCACTGGCTTTGAACCCTGCGACGGCCACGCGCTGCACGGACTCGCTCACCCATTCCCGATTGCGGCGCAGATGGCGGATGGAGAAATACAACACGGCAAGCACCACGGGGAAAATGCCCCAGCGCATCAATGCCGTTGCGCCGTCGATGTAGAGCGGATTCATGGTGCCGCGCCAGGTCAGCAGCGGCATGAGAAAATGGGGAGCCAGCAGCAGGGTGAACAGCACCCGGGCCTGGCACCCTGACAGCACCTGAAGTCCGGTTGCGCGGCGCAGCAGCCAGAGCCACACCGCCAGCATCGCACTCACATTGGCGACTTGCAGCACATGCCCGGCACCCCAGGTGGAAAACTCCGCCCTCGTCCAGGCGTCCAGTCCCTGCGGCAGGCCGCTGCGGGCGGAAACCCACGTTGCCGCTGCCAGGACCACGGCCAGAGCGGCCGCCAGCAGGCCGGTAGAAGCATCGGCAGGCAGCCCGCCGGCGAGCGGCGCAGGTGGTGCCAGGACCTGGCGCACACAGCTCAGCAGCACGCCGACAAAGAACACGCCCAGCCCAGTATAAAACAGCGGATGGTCAATGACGGGAATGTAGTTGGAGAGCACCGGCATCGCGCCGGGCACCGCAGCCCCGGCCAGCATGAGCACCAGGCCCACCGCTGAGACCGGCAGCGCCCACCGGGCCAGCCCCCGTGTTTCGCCAGGCGTCCGCATGGCCGAAATGCCCGCAATAAAGGTGTAAAACCACGCAATGAGCGCAAGATCCACATGCACCACGAGGCAGCGTTTGAAGAAGAGCGGATCACCAATCCACCGCGACACCACCGGGATGCGTCCAATCACCACGGACAGCGACAGCAGCCCGGCCACCACCAGACTGGACACCGCCAGCCAAGTCCACTGCCGCGTTGGCAGCGGCATGGACACCTCCTGCTTGCCGACAGTTTCCGCCTCTGTGCCCGTGCGCAATCCGGCGGGGTGCAGGGTCAGAGGGGTGTCCAGTGCGGTCATGGCGGCACATAGGCGCGGAGCCGCGCGATCTTCTTTGATGACGGTCAATAGTAATCATTGGTTTGCAGGAATATGCAGGCATTGCATCGTGGGCTGCGCTATGCATATCCCCACTACGCCATGACTGACTCCCGCGAATTCGCGCTGCCATTGGCCCGTGCGGTGCCATTCACTGCCCGAGCACTCCTCACCCTCACCAAACCACGGGTGGCCAGCGCCTCCATCCTCACCGCACTGGCAGGCTTTGCGGCGACGCCGGGACACGGCGGACTGGCGGAACATGTGCTGCTGCTGGCAGGGGCCGGAATGGCGGCAGGCGGCACGCTGGCGTTCAACCAGTGGTGGGAACGCGATACCGACCCGCTCATGGGTCGCACCCGGCAGCGCCCGCTGGTCCAGGGGCAGATCAGCCCCACCCTGGCGCTGGCCTGGAGCACTTTGCTGACCCTGGCGGGCATCGCCTTGCTGGCGGGAGTTTTCAGTGCCGCCACCGCCGGAATTGCCGCCGCCATCTGCATCATCTACGGCTTTGTTTATACACCCATGAAACGGATGACCCATTGGGCGACGGAGGTCGGCTCCGTTTCCGGGGCGCTGCCGCCGCTGCTGGGGTCTGCGGCCGCAGGAAACATTTGGTCCACTCCCGCGGTGGTGCTTTCCGTGGTGCTGCTGTTCTGGCAAATGCCGCACTTTTTCGCCATCGGGTGGATTTACCGCCATGACTACCGCGCAGCCGGGCTGCCCCTGCTGCCGGCGGAGGATAAAACCGGCCACCGCACCGCGCGATGGTCCCTGGCATACACCTCCCTGCTGGCCCTGGTGCTGGTCCTGCCGTGGCTGCTGGGACGCATGGGTGCCTGGTATGGCTTCACGGCAACCGCCTGCGCCGTGGTGCTGTTGGGGATGGCAGTGCGGTTCCTGCGCCAGCCGGAGGATCAACGTGCCCGCGCCCTGTTCCGCACCACGCTGTTCACGCTCATGCCGCTGATGCTGGCCCTTGTCATGGACAGACCCTGATCCATCCCAAAGGACAGATCAGGGCCGCAGAGCGCCGGGAACGGCAAGGGCTGCGATCTCCGCAGCAAGGGATCAGAAGTTACTTCGCCTTGACCACCAAGTTGCCGCGCATCAGCGTGAAGTGTCCGGGGAACGTGCAGACGTAGGGATAGCTGCCAGGCGCACTGGGAGCAGTCAGGGTGAGGGTCTCCGATTCGCCAGGGCCGAGCATTTTCGTGTGGGCAATGATCTTGGACTGATCCTCGGGAAGATACTCCGTCGGCTTGGTGGAGGCGGCCATCGCCAGCGCCTGGACATCGGCGTCCGGCATGGCCTGGAGCAGGACGAAATTATGCGCCATGCTCGCCTTGGGCATCGAGCCGACATTGGTCATTTCAATCTTCAGTTTTTCCCCGGGTGTGGCGGTGATTTCCTTGACATTGTACTGCAGGGCATCGTTGCCGGTGAGCTTGAGCGTGCGAACGCCGTCTGCGCCGACGGATTCGGTGGAGGAGGCGCCGCCGCCGGAATCTTTCTTGCCGCAACTGGTGAGGAGGCAGGGGGTGATGGCGAGGGCAGTGGTGAACAGCAATGTCAATGGTTTCATGGTCGCGGAAAATGGAAAGGGGACGGGCGGATTGCTTTGACGTACATCAACGGTTTGTGCGGTTCGCAGCGGTTCGAACCGGCGCCGCTTCCATGGCATCCAGTTCGGCGATCACCTCCGCAGACCCCCAGCGGTTGCCCTCCCAGATTTTTCTCAACCGTCCGTCTGGCGTGATCAGCGCGGTGATCAGATTGTGCTCGATGCTTCCGTCCGGAGCCGCAGGTTCCGCCCGGACGCCGAACTGCTGTTTTAGGGTCGCGAGCACCGGCGCTTGGCACTGCGCAAAGGTCCAGCTCCCCGGAGTGGCCTTCAGGGCTTTCGCGTAAATGGCCAGTTCCGCCGGCGTGTCATGCTCCGGGTCCAGCGTGATGCTCAACAGCTCCACGCCATCCCGACGCGCAGTCGCATCAAGGGCATTGCGCATTTCACGAAATTTGGCCGACATCCGCGGACAGAACTCCGCCATCGTGCACCGCGTGAAAATGAATGTCGCCAGCACCGCCCGGGGACGCAGCGCGGCCAGGGAGGATTCCTTCCCTTCATGATTGGTGAAGGCAAAATCCGGCACGCGATCCCCTGGCTGAAGGACATTGCGGGCTGCTGCTTCCGCGGTCTGCGCAGCCTCCCGCTCCGGAACGGAAGAATCGCAGCCGACAACAAGCAGGAACACTGAAAGGGCGCACAGGACAAAGGCAGGTTTCATGGAATGGACCCATCGCCGGAACCGGCACCGGACGCATTGACCGCGGTCAACCCACCCGCGCAGGATACTGCTGCCGCCGCCGGCAAAGGCTCACCGGGACGCGTTCACTGCCAGCCATGTTGGCTCCGCAACCTGTGCCGGTCAAGCCGTCCACGCATCCCGTTGAGCTGCCCCTCGGATGCAGCTGCCCCAGGGGGCCAAACCCCTGCTTGACGCCGGGCCGGATTCCCTTTTTCTAGCGGCTCCAAAATGTCTGCCATCATGTCTTCCATTGCCGAGTCCCTCGAAACCATCAAACGCGGTGCCGTTCATCTCATCAGCGAGAAGGAACTGGCGGACAAACTGGCAGCGGGCCGGCCACTGCGGGTGAAACTGGGCGTGGATCCCACCTCACCGGACCTGCATCTGGGGCACAGCGTGGCCCTCACAAAACTACGGCAGTTTCAGGACCTCGGGCACACCGTGGTGCTCATCATCGGCGACTTCACCGCCATGGTGGGGGACCCCACCGGACGCAGCGCCACCCGGCCCGCCCTAACTCATGACGAAGTCATGGCGAATGCGGAAACCTACAAGCAGCAGGCCTTCAAGGTGCTGGACAGGGACCGCGTCGAAGTGGTGCACAATGGCGACTGGTTCGGCCGGATGAGCTTCACCGAAGTCATCCGGCTCAACAGCCAGGTGACCCTCCAGCAGATGCTCCAGCGGGAGGATTTCAGAAACCGGATCGACAACGCCCAGGAAGTCCGCCTGCATGAAATTCAATACCCCATCATGCAGGGCTGGGACAGCGTCATGATCCGGTCGGACGTTGAAATCGGAGGCAGCGACCAGTTGTTCAACAACCTGGTGGGCCGCGATCTGCAGAAGGCCCACGGGCAGCCGCAGCAGGTGGTGCTGACGCTGCCCCTGCTGGAAGGCACCGACGGCGTGAAGAAGATGAGCAAGAGTTACAACAACTACATCGGTCTCAACGAAGCACCGGCGGAGATTTTCGGCAAAACCATGAGCATTTCCGACGAGTTGATGAAGCGCTATTTCACCCTCCTGCTGGGCGAGGAGCTGTCCGCCACGGAACATCCCATGGACGCCAAAAAACGGCTGGCATGGACCCTAACAAAACGGTTTCACGATGCCGCGGCAGCGGATGCGGCCAGAGGAAACTGGGAAGCCATGTTTTCCAAAAAAGACCATCTGCATGCGCAGTATCCGGTTTTTCATCCGGGAGCGGATCGTCGCATCCTCAGTCTGGTGGCGCAGGCCTTCACCGACTGTTTTCCGACCACCGTGAAGTCGAAATCGCAGCTTCGCCAACTGCTGCAGCAGGGCAGCGTGCAGTTGAATGGCGCAAAACTAACCGATCCGCAGAGGGAAGTGCCGCTTGCGTCCGGTGACATCCTCAAGCTCGACAAAACGCACACCGTCCGCGTTGGATAGGGCGGACCGGTGCCGCCCGCTGGCCCCGCGGCGCTGCCTCTCATGGCAGGGCGGGAACTCCGGGGGCGCAGACGGGGAAAAACCATGATTTGCACGAGCCCGCGCCACAGGGTATGCGGTCCTCCTCATGAACTGCAGAGTCATCCCCGCATTCACTCTGGCGGCCACGTCACTCTTCGGTGCGGAGCTTCCAATTCCCGAAAAACCGGAATACAACCGCGATGTGCGTCCGATTCTGGCGGACTCTTGCTTCCGCTGTCATGGATTCGACAAGAACAAGCGCAAGGCAGACCTGCGCTTGGATGTGCGCGACGCGGCTTTGGCAGAGACCGACGGCATACGGCCAATCGTGCCGGGTAAACCGGAGGAAAGTGAGATTTGGAAACGCCTGCATCTGGAAGATCCGGAAGAGGTCATGCCTCCGCCGGAGGAGGCGCGTCAGGTATCCAAGCGGGAAAAGGAGGTGCTGCGCCGGTGGATCGCACAAGGGGCGGAATACCAGGAACATTGGGCCTACATCCCGCCGGTGAAAACCCCGGTGCCGCCCGCACAGCCAGGTGAGGCCAACAATCCGATTGATGCCTTTGTCGCGGAGCGATTGAAAAAAATCGGCCTGGCACCGGAACCGGAGGCGGACCGGGTGACCTTGGCGAGGCGCTTTTATTTCGATCTCATCGGCCTGCCGCCGACACCGCGCGACATCGAAGCGTTCGTGAACGACCCGGCACCGGATGCCGCGTCGAAGCTGATCGACCGGCTCCTGACCGCACCGGAATTCGGCGAGCGGATGGCGGTCTGGTGGCTCGACCAGGTGCGGTATGCGGACACGATCGGCTATCACAGCGACAATCCCATGCCGGTGTCCCCATTTCGCGACTATGTGATCCGCAGTTTCAACGGAAACCGGAAATTCGACCGGTTCACCATCGAACAGATCGCCGGCGACCTGTTGCCTAACAAAAGCCAGGAAACCCTGGTGGCGAGCGCCTACAACCGGCTCATTCTTTCCACCGAAGAAGGCGGCGCACAGCCAAAACAGTATGAGGCGAAATATCTGGTGGACCGCGTGAGAAGCATCGGCACCACCTGGCTCGGGCAAACGTTCATGTGCGCCGAATGCCACGACCATAAATACGATCCGGTGACGGCACGGGATTTTTATGCGCTGGGGGCCTTTTTTGCCGACGTGGAGGAAGCTGCGGTGGGTCGGCGCGGTGAAGGAATGCCGGTGATGACAGCGGAAAACCGGGCGGCCAGCGAGGAGGCGGCTGCAGCCATTTCGGAACTCGAAAAAAAGCTTGCCGGGCCGCACCCGGAACTGGCTGCGGCACAGGCTGAATGGGAAAAGACCGCCGTGGCCTCACTGGCGGACGCAGGGTGGACCACCCTGGAATTTTCCAAACGCGAGGCTCCGGCCGGAACGCAGTTGGAGCAGGCCGCCACGGGTGAGATCTTTGCGAAATCCGAACACCCGGGCGAGGGCACATACGTCCTGTCTGCCATGGAGCAGCAGGGAAGTGTCGTGGCAGGAGTGCGCATCGAGGCCCTGCCGCATGCCGCGCTGCCGGCGAAGGGGCCGGGCAGGGCCGCCAACGGGAATTTTGTGATTACAGAAGTCATCGCCAAAATCAAACGGGCGGGCGGTGCAGAGGAAACCCTGAAGTTTTCCGCCGCCGTGGCGACCCATGAACAAACCAATCCTGGCGATGCCCCCCCCTACCACGGCTGGCCCGCCGCGGCGGTGATCGATGGCGACGCCAAGGGCAAACAGTGGGGCTGGGCAATTCTTCCGGAGGCGGGGAAAGCAAACACGCTCACCCTGGCACTGGACAAGCCGGCCACACTTGCCAAGGGCGATTTGCTGTCGCTGGACCTGCTGCAGAATCACGGCAGCGGCACGCATGGACTCGGTTATTTTCGGATTCGAACAACCGGAGATCCATCCGCCGTCCGTGCAGTGATCGCTGCGGGAGCACTGCCCGGGCCGGTGGTGGAAGCACTGAAAGTTCCGATCGAGAAACGCACAACGTCACAACAGCACCAGATTTCCCGGCACTTTCGGAGCACGGCGCACGCGTTGGAGCCGTTGCGCAAAGACCTGGCCTCCGCAAAACAGAAGCAGCAGGACCTGCTCGCGAAAGCGGGGCGCTGCCTAGTCACCACCGCGTCGCCCAACCCGCGCATCGTCCGCATTCTGCCGCGCGGCGACTGGCAGAACGAAACCGGGGAAATCCTGCTGCCAGCAACGCCGCGATTTTTGCCGGAGGCCGTCGCTTCCACTTCCCAGGTGCGCCGCAACCGGCTGGATTTGGCGAAGTGGCTGGTGAACACGCGGAACCCGCTGACCGCCCGGGTGCAGGTGAACCGCCTGTGGAAGCTGTTTTATGGCAGCGGCATCGTCAAGACGCTCGACGATCTGGGCACTCAAAGCGAGGTGCCGGACCACCAGCCGCTGCTCGACTGGCTGGCCTGTGAATTCATGGAAAGCGGCTGGGACCTCAAGCACATGGTCCGGCTGATGGTGGGCAGCCTCACCTATGCGCGGACCTCCGTGGCTCCGCACGACCTGCTGGCGCGGGATCCGCAGAATCGCGAATGGGCAAGGGGTGGCCGGTGGCGGCTGGATGCAGAGTTTGTCAGGGACAACGCCCTGGCGATTTCCGGGCTGCTGGTGCGCAGGGTCGGCGGTCCAAGCGTCAAACCCTATCAACCGGCAGGCTATTGGGAGAATTTGAATTTCCCTCCGCGGGAATGGGAGAACAGCCGGGACGAAAACCAATGGCGTCGCGGACTCTATACCTGGTGGCAGCGCAGTTATGTCCACCCGTCGCTGCTTGCCTTCGATGCACCAACCCGTGAGGAATGCGCCGCAGACCGCACCCGGTCCAACATTCCGCAGCAGGCGCTGGCGCTGCTCAATGACGCCACCTACGTGGAGGCGGCAAGAATGTTCGCCGTCCGCATTTTGAAGGAGGGCGGAGGCGATGACACGACAAAACTCCAGTGGGCATGGCATCTCGCGACTGGCCGCCGAGCGGATGCGGCGGAGGTTGCCGAACTGATGCAGCTCCTGGTCCGGCACCGGACCCAGTTCTCCTCGAACCAGCAGGCGGTCAGCCAACTGGTCAAAACCGGACTGGCGTCCAATCCTGACGGAATCCCCGCGGCGGAACAGGCGTCCTGGATGTCCGTCGCGAGAACGCTGCTAAATCTGCACGAAACGATTACCCGATCCTGACAATCACCGCTGCACCGCTGGTTCAACCAATCCCATTTCGCTCCCGTCCCATGCAGACATCACCACCTTCCCTCCCGGCTGCCATTTCGCGGCGCGCTTTTCTTTGCCGGGCATCCGTTGGATCGCTGGCGCTGGCTTCCCTGCTGAAGCCATCCGTCGTCCGCGGTGCCGAACCTAGCAGATGGACCGGAGTGCTCCCGACACCTCACTATCCAGCGAAGGCAAAACGGGTGATCTGGCTGACCATGGCCGGCGGGCCGTCGCACCTGGAAACCTTCGACCACAAGCCCCGGCTGGCGCAGATGCACGGGCAACCGATGCCCGAATCCTTCACCAAGGGCCAGCAGTTGGCCCAACTGCAGGGGCAGCGGTTGAAATGCTTCGGACCTCAGTGGGAATTCAAACGGTTTGGGAAATGCGGCGCGGAAATGAACGCACTGTTCACGCAGATGGGATCGGTGGCCGACGAAATGTGCATCATCCGGTCGATGCACACCGATGCGATCAACCACGACCCGGCGCATTGTTTCATCAACACCGGATCCTCAATCCCGGGCCGACCCAGCATGGGGAGCTGGCTGACTTATGGGCTGGGGAGCGATTCCGAGGACCTGCCAGGATTTGTTGTCCTGACATCTCTCGGCAGGGGAGGACAAAACCAGCCGATCGCGGCGCGGCAATGGTCCGCAGGCTTTCTGCCGAACCGGTTTCAGGGGGTTCATTTTCGCGGCAAGGGCGATCCGGTTTTGTATCTGGGAAATCCCGCAGGCATCAGCCGGGAAATGCAGGGCGATGTGGTGGCTGCGGTGAACCGACTCAATGCGCACCGCGATGCCACCGAGCAGGATCCGGAAATCGCCACGCGCATCACCCAGTATGAAATGGCGTTCAAAATGCAGATGAGCGTGCCTGGGTTGATGGACATGTCAGCGGAACCCGCCAGCATTCGGGATCTCTACGGATGCAGGCCAGGGGACGGCTCCTTCGCGTCGAACTGCCTGCTGGCCCGGCGCCTCGCGGAACGCGGCGTGCGTTTCATCCAACTCTATCACAAGGACTGGGACCACCACGGAGGTGTCAAGGAGGGAGTGCGCCTCAAGGCCGAAGAAATCGACCGCGCCTGCATGGCCCTGATCACCGACCTGAAGCAGCGTGGCATGCTCGACGAAACGTTGGTGGTGTGGTCCGGAGAATTCGGTCGCACTCCCATGAGCCAGGGCGGCGACGGGCGGGACCACCACATGCTGGCATTTTCCATCTGGATGGCTGGCGGTGGCATCAAAGGCGGGGTGCAATGGGGAGAAACGGATGAACTCGGCTACAAGCCGGTCCGCGATGTCGTCCACGTTCACGATGTGCATGCCACCATGCTGCGCCTGTTGGGCATCGAACACACGCAGCTCACCTACCGTTTCCAGGGGCGGGCCTACCGGCTCACCGATGTGTTTGGAAATTCGATCAGCGGCATTCTGGCGTAGGCCGGTGCTTCAGCAGCTCTGCACCACCAGCTTCTTCGAGTCCCAGGCGGACACCGCAACCCAGGGATCGGAGCGGCGCTCCGGCTGCGCAGCGTTTACAGTCGAAGATATACTCTACCCAGGAGCGTGGCGCAGAGGCGATGGTGCGCATCCTCGCGTAGGGTGGGGCCACTGCTTTTTGGACTGGTCGTTCAGGAGGTGAAATTCCACCCACTGGCGGCTGTGGCCCGCGGTGAGACCCTGCAGCGTCCAGCCTGCGGCCTGATAAAAGGTTCCGAAATGGCTTTCCGGAGCGGTGAACATTTCCATGATTAGCGGTGCGCGGCGGTCTGCCTTTTGTCGACCGTTTTCCCTCCACCTGTTCTATTTCCGCGGGCGCAGAGCGTTGCAAAGGCGATTCAACGAGCCAGAAGCTTACCGGGAATGACCCAATAGTTGACGTGGGTGGGTTACCACCAACGACGCAGACGGGGAACCTGTCTTGCGGTGTCTGACCATTTGAGTCGGACGACTGCGTATTGGCAAAAAAACCATGGCTATACAGGGCCGACACTCGCATAAAGTCTGGCCAACCGGTGAGCATGCTCATCGTATGCAGCCTCGAACAATTCTGTCGATGCCTGGCCTCCAATGACCGCACTGGCCGTCAGCACTTTGGGCGGATGTCCAGCTTCGGTGAGCAACCGTGCCGTTTCTGCCTTCAATGCGTTCACCAGAATACAACCTCCTACAGTCGAACCGGGAGCAACGGGTGTTTCGAGGCCCGGCACAGGCACCATCGCATCCCCCACCGGTGCTCCTGTATCCAATGTCAGATCGGCAAAATCATCCAATTTCTTCCCATCCTCACGACGTGATTCCGATGCATCCGAATGTTTTTTGCTCAGAATGGCAACCACTCGGACTCCTCGACGTTGAAACTCTTCCGCCATCTCGATCGGAACGATATTGCAGCCGCCAGACGAAATCACCAAAGCGGTATCCGACCCTTTCAGGTCAAAATTTCTCAAAATGCGTCCGGCTAACCCGCTGACATTTTCAAGAAACATGGCCTGCCGCTGGCCATTCGCACCCACCACCAGATTATGAAAACTTAAGGACAATTCGACGATTGGATTAAATCCAGGAAACGAACCATACCGCGGCCACATTTCCTCCACCATGATGCGACTGTGTCCCGAACCGAAAACATGCACCATCCGGCCTTGCATTATGGTTTCGGCAAACCAACCAGCCGCCTGTTGAATGGTTGATTCCTGATTCCTCACGCAGGCGAGAATCTGCTGGCAACGATCAAGGTATGCGGTTGTCGGCGACATGCTTGTTTCTCGTGCATCGGGTAGGAGGCGGGGTTACCCCCGCCGTCCTCCCACACCACCGGACGTGCGGTTCCGCATCCGGCGGTTGAGTGATGAGTTGGTGTTCATGAGTCGGTTTGACGTTGATAACGTTGGATGACTT
>JAGNEJ010000067.1 GCA_018003315.1 Verrucomicrobiales bacterium | reverse complement strand
CTTTCAGGGTGTCACGCTCGATCTGGTAATAGTTGGTGGCGGGGCTGGTGAAGGTGCCGCCGGTGGCGCCGAGGATTTCCTGAACGATTTTGTTGAACGGAACGTGGCCGGCGATTTTTTCGCGCAACCAGTTGTAGTAGAGCAGGGTGCTCTTGTAGCTGACCTGGTTGGTGGGGTTGGTTCGGATCTGGAGCAGCTCCGCCCATTTCATGACCCACATTTCGATGAATTCCTTCCTCCCCAGCAGGTCATCCACCAGCTTCACCCGTTTGTCAGGAGCGGGGTCTGCCATGAATTTGTCGTATTCGGCGGCAGTGGGCAGCGTCCCGACGATGTCGATGGAAGCGCGGCGGAGGAAAGTCTGGTCATCGCAGGGGTCGGAGGGCAGGATGCGCAGCTTGTGGAGTTTCGCGGCGACGAGTTCGTCCACGTAGTTGGATGCCGGAAACTGCGGTTTTTGATAGTTGAGTCCGTCAGGAATGACGATGACCTGGCTGCCGATGGTGAAGGTCTCAAAGCGCGCCATGATGAACGCTTCCCCGCGGGCATTGGCGGTGACCAGCCCATTTTTCTCGACCTTGGCGGTGGGGTCATTGTTGCTCATGAACACCGCCAGCGGAGTGACGTCGCGGTCGCGGCCGTCGGAATACGTGGCGCGGAGGGTAAACTGCATGGTGCTGCCGGCGCCCTCGAGGACCGCATTGGGTGGAAACAGCTCGACTTTCACCGGATGCGGGAGGTCTTTGGGGTCGTTGGGTGCGCCGTTGGTGATCCACTCCGCAATGGCATTGTAGTTTGGGGTGCCCTTCTCCAGTTTCTTGCCGCCCGTGTGCGGCACGGCGTTGGTTCCCTTGGTGATGAGCAGGCTTTCCTCCGGCAGGGCGAAATTGATGCGCCGTCCACTGAGTTCCTGAGTCAGACGAAAATGATCGCCTTCGGGATCGAAGCCGAACAGGGAAAGCCGGAAGCCGTCCTTGCCGCGGGCCGCGCCGTGGCAGGATCCGGTATTGCAGTTTTCCCGCATGAAGATGGGCATGACATCCAGACGGAAACTGACCGGTCGATCCTTGGCGGCGTCTTTGCAGGTGACGGGAACTTCCACGGTTTTTCCATTCCAGGAGACGCTCAGGGTGGTCTGTCCGTCTTTGAGCGGACGCAGCACGTGATCCTCCAGTCGGGCGATTTCCGGATCCGCCAGTTTGAATTCGGCGCGCCCCGTGACATCGCAGGTCACATCGTCCTCAAACGTGGCGGCGGCAAGCACCTGCTGGAAATCCCGCCGGGTTTCCAGAACGATCTTGTCAGGATAAACCGCCAGGCTGCGGGCGGCGGTCTTTGCTTCCTTGAGCGGTTTGACCTTTTCTTTTGCCGCCAGCGTAATCCCTGCCGGCCACACAGCGCCCTGGCTGATCCATTGCTTGAGCGATGCGATGTCATCGGGCGCCAGAGGACCGCCCTTGTCGGACGGCGGCATGAGATCGTCATGGTCCTTCGGCAGAATGATGCGCTTGAACAGGTCGCTTTCCTCCGGTTTGCCGGCAGTGATCGCCGGACCGTTTTCTCCGCCTTTCAGGAGGGCTTCCGCCGTGTGCATCTGCAGCTTGCCCTTGGTTTTTTTGGGATTGTGGCACCCGACGCAGGCCGTCTCCAGCACAGGCTGGACTTTTTGAGAAAAGAAATCCTCCGCAGGTCCGGCGACAGCGGTCAGCGGCAGGGCTGCGGTGATCAGGATTGGAACGGTGAATTTCATGGAACTGGGGAAACGGAGGAACGATGGAAACCTGACAGGGGCTGAACTTACGGGCTTGTCAAACAAACGCAAAACTCCTGCCAGCCCACAAATGCGGAGCGGCGGCCCTTGGTCGAATCATGAAGGCACCGTTTGCTCCGGTGGTTTGCCGCTTGAGTGGAGAGATCTCCGGTGCTTGGTGGCGTGCAATGCAATTTTTGATCACAGCAGGACCCACGCGGGAGCCCTTGGACCCGGTGCGTTACCTGACGAACCGTTCCTCAGGGAAAATGGGCTACGCGCTGGCCGCCGCCGCGGCGAGGGCTGGGCATGGGGTGGTGCTGGTCTCCGGACCGGTCCGCCTGCCCGCGCCGGACGCGGTGCGGATGATCCAGGTGGAAACGGCAGAACAAATGCGGGCCGCGGTGGCGGAACAGTTGCCTGCAGCGGACATTGCCATCATGGCCGCTGCCGTGGCTGACTACCGTCCCGCCACGACCGCTTCCCAGAAAATGAAGAAAGGTGCAGACCGGATGATGCTGGAACTGGTGCGAACTCCCGACATTCTTGGCGTTGCCCGGACCGCACTGGGTTTCCGCGGAGTGCTCGTCGGCTTTGCGGCGGAGACGGAAAATCTCGCGGTGAATGCCCGGAAAAAGCTCCGCAGCAAAGGCTGCGATCTGGTAGTGGCCAACGATGTGAGCGATGCGTCGGTGGGGTTCGATGCGGAGGACAACCGGGTGGCGCTTTTTTTTGCCGATGGACGCGAGCTGGACCTCCCGAAAATGCCCAAGCCGCTGCTCGCGGAAAAACTCGTTGGCTTGGCTCTGGAACTGGTGAAGGGATGCACACCATGACCTCTTCTGCAATCGATCTGGAATCCTGTCTGGCGGTGGCCAGCGATGCCGCGCGCCAGGCCGGCGCCCTCCTGCGCCAGCATTACGGAGAAGAGCCGCAGGTCAATGAACTCAAGCAGTATGACATCAAGCTGGACCTGGATGTGCGCTGCCAGGACCTCATCACCAGCGAACTGCTCGGCGCTTTTCCCGACCACGCCATCTACGGGGAGGAGGGGATGGCGGGAAATCAGGCCTCGGAGTTCCAATGGATCGTGGACCCAATCGACGGCACCGTGAATTACTATTACGGCATTCCCCACTTCTGCGTTTCGATCGCCCTGCGGCGGACCGGCACCGTGGTGCTCGGAGTGATTTATGATCCAATGATGGACGAACTTTTCGCCGCCTGCGATGGCAGGGAGCCTTCCTGCAATGGCCGCCGGATTTCGGTGAGCCAGCGGGCGGCCCTGGCGGAGGCGGTGATCACCGTCGGGTTTTCCAAATCGCGGGAATCGCTGGAGGTGGGATTCAAGCGGTTTCACGACCTCGCCTTCAAGGTGCGCAAGACCCGGATGCTGGGAAGCGCAGCCCTGGCCCTGGCATACATCGCCTGCGGCCGGCTGGATGCCTATGTCGAGGAAATCATCAATCTCTGGGACATCGCCGCGGGACAGTTTCTCGTCGAACGCGCCGGTGGCAGCATTTCGCTTTTTGCCAAGGATTCGATTGGCGAAAAATTCAGCATGTGCGCCCACAATGGCAGGCTGCCCTTGGACCACATCATCGCCGAAATGGGCGCACAGGCCGCAGTGCTTCAGGCGGAAACCCCATCCGTATGATCCGCGTTGGCATTGGTTATGATGTGCATCGCCTCGTGGAAGGGCGGGCGCTGGTTTTGGGCGGCGTGGAAATCCCCCATTCCCTGGGACTGGACGGGCATTCCGACGCCGACGTGCTCTGCCATGCCATCGCCGATGCCCTGCTGGGGGCCGTGGGCGAGCCGGACATCGGTCATTTTTTCCCTCCGGGTGATCCCGCCATCAAAGGCATCAACAGCCTGGAGATCCTTAAAAAAGTGGCCGCGGTGGTGCGGGAACACGGCGCGGTCATTGGAAACGTGGACAGCACCCTGATCGCCGAGCGTCCGAAAATCCTGCCCCATGTTCATGCGATGAAGCAGGCCATTTCCGCCGCGCTGGAAGTGCGCGCTGACCAGGTTGGGATCAAGGCAACGACCAATGAACGGCTGGGATTTCCCGGACGCGAGGAAGGCATGTGCGCGATGGCCGTGGCCCTGGTGGAAATGAAGTGAGGGCCGTGCGGGGGCAATGCCTCCTTGCCTCTGCGAATGATTTCTGCTCCAAGTAGCAGTGATGATCGTCCCAAGGTACATTGTTGGGTTTTCCGGCCACCGCCGACTGATGAATATCGAGGCGGTCCGCCAGGGCATCCGCTCCACTTTGGCGGAATTGAAGGCGAAAGCGCAGGCTGCGGGCGGGCGGTTGGTTCTGTTCTCCTCAGCGGCATCCGGTGCGGACCTGCTGGCTTTGGAAGCGGCGCGGGAAATCGGTCTGGACGTGCACATCATCCTGCCACTAACCGAAGAGGATTTCAGGAATGACTTTGTCGATGAATCCGGACGGCTGGATGAAGCGCAATGGCAGCGGTCCATTGGCCAGGTGGTGCTGGCACGCAGCAACCGCGAAACGGACTCGGTGCGCGTGCTGCCGACCCGCGCACCCCGGCCGGAGTGCTATCATGAGACCGCCCTGAAGATGATTGATGCCTGCGACCTGATGCTCACCGTCTGGGACGGCGAGGCGGCTCGCGGACTGGGCGGCACCGGGGAATTTCACCGGCTTGCGAGGGAGCGGGGACGCCCGCACATCTCGCTCAATCCGGCAACGGGACGGATGGAGTTTCAGGAAAACCTGCCCGCAACCTGGCCCGAACGGGATGCGGTGGTGGATGCCTTGAATGCTTCCATTTTCAAAAAACACCCGCGCCCGACCGAGGACAATGCCGCCAGTGTGTTTGCGCGGCTGGAGGAAGCCGCCAACCGTCGGGCTCCGGAATTCCGCCGCAGTGCGTCGCGGATCATCTGGATCAATGCCGCAGCCACCCTGGTGGGAGCCACCAGCGGCATGTTTACCGCATGGCTCGAGGGAGTTCTGGCCCCGCAGAAGCAATGGATCCCAGCGATGGCGTTCAATGCGATGGAACTGCTGCTGGTGCTCGCAGCGCTGGCGGTTGTGATTTGGATCAAATTCCGGAAAGTGCGAGGGGAATGGCTGCAGGCGCGGTTTGCCACCGAACTGGTGCGTGCGGTCAAGGCGAGCCTGGGATGGCTGGACCCGCTGCAACCGCAAGTCGCGCTGACAGCGCCGCAATGGCGACGCTTTGCACTGACTGCAGGCCTGATGTGCGGGGCTCCGGCTGCGCCCACCGAGGCCCTGGAACAGCGCAAGCAAGCCTACCTGACCCGGCGGCTTGAGGAACAAATCCGGCATTTTCGCGAGAAGGGCGCTCCGGCAGAGCGCTCCAATGGCAGATTCGCGGCCCTGACCATTCTGGCAGCGTGGCTGGCACCCCTCGTGGTGATGATGGCGCTCGCCCTGAAAATCCATTACCCGGACTGGTCCGCGGGAACCTTTTGGGGCTCGTTCAGCACGAAATTTCTGCCGGTGATTTTGCCGTTGAGCGCCGGAACGGCCGCCGCCCTGCGCGCGACCATGGACTATTCCCGGCGCTCGCGGCGCTACCCCGCGTTGGCCCGGAGACTGGAAACGCTGGCCGGAGGCTTTTCCGGCATGCAAACCGAATATACGGCCCGCGAGGTGGTGCGGCAGACGGAGAGCCTGCTGCTGGACGAACTGCTGGACTGGCAAATTGTCGCTCGCAGCGCCGGCATTCGCTAACGCCCATTTCCCATGCATGCCAATTTCACTCCGCACAGACTGGCCGCCCTGCTGCTGGCTTCCGCTGGATGTTTTTTCCTGACACATTGCGGCGGCACCGCGCTGCGGCAGGATTTCCGGGGCTACTCCGGAGCCTACGGGGACATGGTCAATCACCAGATGCTGCTCAATCTGGCCCGGGCGGACCAGGGACATCCCACCTATTTCCTGGCCATCGGCGAGATTCGTTCCGATCGCTCGATGGTGACCGGAGCCAATGCGGGCGGATCCCAAACGCGAACGGACAGCTCCAGCCTCGACGCCACCCTGACAGAGACAGCCTCGCGCAGCACCACTTCATCGACTGCTGTTTCCACCGTGAAAAGCCTGGTGCGGGGCGGGACAAATCTGGTGAGGGATGCGGTAACTGAGGTAACCGGCATCAATGCAGGCGGAAGCGTGTCCAACACGGAGAGCCCGAAGTTCCAGTTCATCCCCATGAACAGCGAACAAACCGCCCGGCAGTTGCTGGAGCCGATTCCGCCCGAGGTGTTCTACACCCTGTTCCAGCAGGGATGGCCCATCGACCAGCTCATGCGGGTGCTGGTCGAACGGGTGGAGGTGCAGCTGAAAAATGGCGAAGTGCTCGTCCTGACAAATTCTCCGACGCGGGGCACCTCCGAGTCATTTGCCAGGTTTCTGCGCCTCTGTGAAATGCTCCGCATCTTCCAGCGCAGCGGTGCCCTGACCCTGGAGACAGCACGCCACTTCAGCAAAGCTGCAGACGGCGCCTTCAGCCGGCCAAAGCCCAAGGATCTGGTGCAGTCTGCGGAGATGAAATGGAAATGGAAGGAAACCAAGCCTGGAAAATGGCAGGTGGGAAGGGATTCGGAAGTTCCGACCTTTGCCCTGCTGAAGGAAAACCGCACCAAAGCGCTGCGGGCGCTTGAGGCCGACGGGAGCATCACGGACATGGAGGCGGTGGAGAATTTCATCGAACTCTTCGATGCGGGAGTGACCATTCGAACGGGAGCGGATCGGGAAAAGGGAGGGGCGCTGCCCGCGGGGTCGCGCCTGATCATGCGTTCCTACAGCCGGGTGATGGATGCGGTCGGATCCGAGCAGAATGCGATCGACGAATTCCTGGCAGGAAATGTCAGCGATGCCGGCATCATTCCGCCGCGGCAGCGTCGCCCGGTACTGCGCACCCAGTGGCCTGCCGGCAGCAGGCTGAAGGGCTCCCTGGTTTCCCTGACATACAACGGACAGCGTTATGAAATCGCGGACGAATCCGGCAGCGCCCTGGACGCCGCCAGTTCGTGGAACCGCGATGTTTTCCGTCTGGTCACGCAGCTTGCCTCCCAGGTGGCGGTCGATATATCAAAATTCAAGCGTCAGGTTCTGGAACTGGAATAACCAACGCCTGCCATGAACTCCCATGCCCCGCCTGTAGCACCGAAGCGCATTCTGTGCATTGATGGCGGCGGGGTGCGCGGCCTCTTTTCGCTGGAAATCCTCGACCGCATCGAATCGCTGCTGCGACAGCATTGCGGAAAAGCGGACCTGGTGCTTGCGGACCATTTTGATCTGATCGCGGGGACCAGTGTCGGCGGGATTCTGGGCGCCTTTCTTTCCTGGGGCTCGTCTGTCGCCGAAATTCGGACGCTTTTCACCAAAGAGCTGGCGAACATGTTCACCCCCACCCGGTGGTGGAAAATGCTGACCAGCAGCTACCGGCGCGAACCCCTGAGCGATTTTCTGGTGGATTTTTTCAGTGAGGACGACGGCTCGCCGGCGCTGTTGGGCACGGCGCGGCTGCGGACGCATTTGCTGATCGTGGTGCGCAACCTGACGACCGGCGGAGCCTGGCCGCTAACCAATCATCCCGAAGCAGCCTTCAACCGTGATGTGCTGCCGGACGGAACGCCAAATCCCCGCCCCAACCTCAACATTCCGCTGTGGCAGCTGATTCGCGGCAGCACCGCCGCTCCGTGGTACTTCCCCTCGGAACGGGTGGAGATGAGCAACGGCAATGCGATGGAGTTCGTCGATGGCGGGACAACCGCCTACAACAATCCCGCATTCATCGCCTACGGCATGGCCACGCTGCCCGGCTATCCGTTTCACTGGCCTGTTGGGGTGGACCGGCTGCGCGTGGTGTCGGTTGGCTCCGGCCGAATTCGACCCGCCGCGGTGCAGGATCGTTTGCCGGGGCGGCTGGAAGCGCTGCGCTTTCTCCCCAACGCCTTGATCGACGCGGCCACCCACGAACAGGATTTTGTCATGCGCTGCCTGGGTGAATGCGTCCATGGCGAGCCTCTGGATGGCGAGGTTGGCGCCATGCTGCACGTCACCCAGGAAAATGCGAATTTCCGCTATGCGCGCTACAACCGGACATTTTCCGCGGAGGAAATTGCTGCCGCCGAGGAGGAATGCGGGACCCGATTCACCCTGTCCGCGGTGGCACTGGCTCCGTGGCTGGTGCGCACGGGAAGGGAATACGCCGAAAATTCCGTTCGGCTGGAACACCTGATGTGAAGGCTGCTCCGCGGGGCGCGGATTTGCCGCTTGAACTGTGGAACGCCAATCGTGTTACAGGCCTGCGCCGCAGAGAAGCGGATCCCATTCGTCAGGGTTCCCGCGTTTCGCCATTGAGGAAAATCCTTGATTTTAAGGTAGCATCCGCAGGGTTTTTTGATATTCACCGCAGCGAAACTCATGAAATTTTATGAAATACCGGGCGGAATCACCGCAGCAGCGGGGTTTTTGGCCAATGCCGTGGAATGCGGCATCAAGGATCCCGCCAAAAAGCGACTGGACCTCGCCCTGATTTATTCCCAGCGTCCAACGCACTGTGCGGCAACCTTCACCACCAACCAGATGAAGGCGGCACCCGTACGCCTCTGCCAGAAACACCTGCGCGGGAAAAACGTCCGCGCCATGGTCCTCAACAGCGGCAATGCCAATGCCTGCACCGGCCCGCGGGGCATGGAAGATGCGCGCCGCATGACCTCCGCAGTGGCTGCAGCCCTCAAGTTGAATCCCGAGCAGGTGCTCGTCGGCAGCACTGGAATCATCGGTCTGCCGCTGCCCATGGAACGGATCGAACCCCGAATGCGCGATCTGGCCCGCGGCCTGGCACGCAGCAAAAACGATCTTGTTGCCAAGGCCATCATGACCAGCGACACCCGGCCCAAATCGATCGCTGTGGAAATCCCCATGGGGAGCAAAAAGGTGCGCATCGGAGCCGTGGCGAAAGGCGCCGGCATGATCTGTCCGAACATGGCGACAATGCTCTGCTGTATCACGACGGACGCAAAAATCGCCCCGGACGATCTGAAGCAGGCGACTTATGTAGCCGTGGACCGCTCATTCAACCGCATTACCATTGATGGGGACACCAGCACAAACGACACCGTGGTCGTCATGGCCAACGGAGCCTCCAGCCAGCGAAACTTGGTTCCGAAATCACCATCAATGAAGGTTTTCTGCGAAGCGCTTGACTATGTAATGCTGCAAATGGCCAAGGCAATCGTCAGAGACGGCGAACGGGTGACCAAATTTGTGGAAGTCAAGGTTGAGGGGGCAGTCAACCACATGGACGCCCGCAAAGTTGCGGAAACGGTGGCCAATTCGCTGCTGGTCAAATGCTCCTGGAATGGTGGAGATCCCAACTGGGGGCGGGTGATGCATGCGATCGGCTATTCCGGTGCCAAAGTACAGGAGGACATGGTGGACATTTATTTCAGCGGAGTTTTGGCGGCGCAGAACGGACTGGCCGCCCCGGAAACACCGCTGGAAAAACTCCGGGCCGCCGTGGCCCAGCGCGAATTCACCCTCAGCATCAACCTGAACCGGGGCCGGGGCGAATATGTTGTTTACACCAGCGACCTTTCCCAGCAATACGTGGATTTTAACCGCAGCGAGTATGCCGTTCCCAGTGATGCCGTGAAGACAACCTGAGCGGTTATTCAGCACCGTGCCTGCCGATGCATCCATTTTGGAGGGGCCGTTTGTGGCAGCGGTGTCACGGTCGTTTTACCTCAGCCTGCGATTTCTCCCCCCGTCCGTCCGAACGGAAATTACCCTGGCCTACCTCCTGGCCCGAGTCACCGACACCATCGCCGATTCCGCGCATGCTCCGACCTCCCATCGTCTGGCGCTGCTTGAACAGTTTCCATCCGTCCTTTCCGGGCATCCGGCTCCAGGATTCTTTTGCGAGGTTGCCACCTTGGCGCACGATCTGCAGCATCCGGGCGAACAGGCGCTGCTTTCCCTGCTGCCAAAGGTCGCAGGCGCATTTTTGCAGCTAGAAGTCAGTGCCCGGTTGCTAGTCCGGGAGGTGCTCCAGCGAATCCTGCGTGGTCAATCGCTGGACCTGCAGCGTTTTTCCGGCAGAGTCCCGGCGGCGCTCGTTTCACCCAGCGAACTTGAGGAATACACCTGGCTGGTTGCAGGGTGCGTCGGAGAATTCTGGTCGAGCATCCTCGACTTGAAAGTGCCGGCATGGAGCCGGCTGCCGCTGGCAGAAATGAAGGCACTGGGGCGCGCTTACGGCGAAGGGCTGCAACTGGTGAACATTCTGCGCGATCTTCCCGCCGATCTGGCGCACGGACGCTGCTATCTTCCCATGAGTGAATTGAGGACCGCAGGCTTCAGCGGGGATTTCGCAACCTGGGAATCACAGCGGGAAACTTTCCAATTTGTCAGGAACCAATGGGTTGAGGTGGCACAGAGCAAACTCGCAGCGGGCCGGTCCTACACCGCAGCACTGCGTACGTGGCGGCTTCGACTGACGGCCGGCCTGCCTTGGAGAATCGGAACAGCCACGCTGGCGAAGCTTCTCCAGTCCCCCCTGCACCCCACTGAACGCATCAAGGTTTCGCGCCTGCACGTGTACCAATTACTGATGGCGGGCATTGTTCACGCGGTGCGCGGCTGACTGCATCACGCATCCACAGGATGGACTTCAATGCCGGTCGCCGCTAAAAACCGCTGGCATGAACCTTCTGCGTCCGGTGCGCCTCACTCTCTTCCACCTGCTCGCTTGCTCGCTGTTGCCTGGTGCGGATGGCCCCCGCAACAGCACGGGCCTGATCCTGCACGTTTCCGCACGAGACCAGCGCACGCTGCGCCAGCAGGCATCCCTGTCCCCCATTCAAAACGGCCAGGCGGTCGATCTCCTGCTGGATGGCGCCAATAAAAAAAGGATCGCCAAACAACCCCTGGCAGAACGACGCCCGCTGATGGTTTCGGGTGAGGAGGAGGCCTTTCTCACTTTTGATGGCCGGGATGATTTCCTGACCATTGACAACGAGCGCAGGCTTTCTCCGGAACTAACGGTGCTGCTCCTGGCCGCCCCTGCCGCCAACCCGGGAATGTTCACGGGGATGTTGGCCTGTTCGGAATTGGGAAAAAATGATTTTTCCAGCGGCATGAACCTGGACTTTGGGCCGCAGGCCACTGCGGAACTCAGCGTGCTGAACGTGGAGAGCGGCGGGGCCTCGGGATTTCGCGACCTTTACGAGCCAGGCTTCATGCAGATCAAGGACCGCCCGTTCGGAGACTTTCATGTTTTCACGGTGCGGTCCCGCATTGGCAGGGAGGGGATTGAAGTGTTCGTCGATGGCATGAAATCCGGTGCCCGCGACCGCCTGGAATCGCTCATTGCCCTGGATCAGTTTGTGCTTGGCTGCCGGCAGTATTCCAATGATCCCGCCGCTGCTCCGTTTGCGCAGGGATTCTACCAAGGGGACCTGGCCGAAATGCTAGTCTATGACCGGGCACTTTCGGACGAAGAAATGCAGGCGCTGGAGAATGTGCTGCTGCCGCGCCGGACGGCTCTGCAGGCGCTCAAATCCGGCTCGAGCGGCCATGTGCTGGAAGCGGTGGACAGCCCTCCGGATGTGCAGATGTTGGTGCCGGGTTTCACGGTTGAGGAACTGCCGCTGCGCATCGGCAACCTCAACAACCTCCGCTACCGGCACGACGGAAAACTCGTGGGTCTTGGCTACGACGGACGCATTCACCTGCTCACTGACACGGACCAGGATGGCCTTGAGGATCGGGATGCGTTGTTTTGGGACAAGCAAACCATGCGCGGCCCCATCGGCATCGCCCTGCTTCCCGCGGGCGATCCCCGTGGCGATGGAGTTTTCGTGGCCAGCAAGGGCAAGATTTCACTCATTCTGGACAAGGACCGCGACGGACAGGCTGAGGACGAAAAAATCGTTGCTTCCGGCTGGCAGGAAATTGCACAGAATGTCGATGCTGTCGGACTCGCCGTCCATCCCACAGACGGTTCCCTGTATTTCGGACTCGGGTGCACCAACTTCGCCAATGCCTATCAACTGGATGCCTCCGGAAATGCGGCCTATGACCTCCAGTCGGAGCATGGCACCATCCAAAAAGTCAGCGCCGATTTCTCCCGGAGGGAAACCGTTTGCACCGGGGTGCGGTTCACCTGTGCGCTGGCATTCAACCGGCTGGCCGATCTCTTCGCCACCGAACAGGAGGGAGCCACCTGGCTGCCGAACGGGAATCCGCTGGATGAACTGCTGCACATCCAGCCTGGCAAGCATTACGGATTCCCGCCGAGGCACCCGCGGCATCTGCCCAGCGTGGTCGATGAACCAGCGGTGAGCGAGTATTCGCCTCAGCACCAGAGCACCGTAGGCATGGTCTTCAATGAAGGGGTCAATGGCGGACCGCCATTTGGCCCAAAGTTTTGGGAGGGCGACGCACTGGTCTGTGGGGAATCCCGCGGAAAAATCTGGCGGACCCGGCTCGCAAAAACACCTTCCGGGTATGTTGCCCACAATCATCTCATCGCCTGCCTAACCATGCTCACGATCGACGCCTGCGTCTCCCCGCATGGCGATCTGGTCGTGGCCTGCCACAGCGGCCCTCCGGACTGGGGAACCGGCCCGGCGGGCATCGGGCGTATTTTCAAAATTCGCTACACGGGAAAATCGCTGCCCCAGCCGGTCCTGGCATGGGCGGCCGCACCGGATGAATTCCGCATTGCCTTCGACCGGCCGCTCAATCCGGAAGAATGGCGGGGCGTGCAGGCGAAGCTGCGGCTGGAAGCAGGCCGTTACGTCAGTGCAGGCGACCGGTTCGAAATCATGCGTCCGGGTTATCAGGTCGTGCGCGACCAGATGGCGGAACCGCGCCGCTGGGTGGAGGTGTTTGGTTTTTCCCTGAGTGCAGACCACCGCACCATGAGCATCCGCGTGCCGCGGCAGACTGAACCGGTGAACTACGGCATCACGCTTCCCCTTCCTGCAGGATGGAAACAGCCCAGCGGGCTGGCGCAGCATCCGCAGATGGATCTTCTGGCTACGCTCAACGGATGCGTCGCCGACAACGGCACACACTCCTGTGTCATGCCCCATCCGTCATTGGCAGCATCTGCAATTCTAACAGAAGGTTCGTCGGAGCACCGCGCCATTCTGGACATTGCTGGTCAGGATGGAAACAGCCAGGCCTCCGGGAGAATCAATCTGTCCAATCCCTTCGTTCCCGCCACCCAGTCCGGATCCACCATCGACTGGGACCAAAGCACGGATGCGTTCGCCTCCAAACTGGCAACACTAATCGCAGAACCCTCGGGTGCAGTGATCGGCGGCTCGGCGGCGGCAGATCCACGCTGGGTGGACCTTTCGTGGAATTTTTCTGCGGCAAATCCGAACTCCACGGGCTTCCATTTGCAAGTCGATGCCCGCCAAACGCCGCTTTCCACAAATCGCCTGCTGGTTCCCTGGGCAAATCTATCCGCCAGACGCGCTGACGCGGAGAAGGCACTGGCCCGCACGGACGCAAAGGGCAACTGGCTGCGCGGGCGACGGCTTTTCTTTGGTGAGGCTGCGTGCCATACCTGTCACCAGATTCGCGGTGAGGGCGTCGCCTTCGGACCTGAACTCTCAAACCTCATTCACCGCGACCGCAATTCCGTTCTCAAGGACATTCTCCAGCCGTCGGAAACCATTAATCCGGATCAGGCCGGCATTGCCTTTTCCATGAAGGATGGAACTGCACTGAACGGACTCCTGCACAGCACCAAAAGCGGGAAACACCTGATCGCCCTGCCTGCCGGGGCTACGGTTTCCGTACCTGTGGATCAGGTGTTGAAAACGGAGCCGATGAAATCCTCGCTGATGCCGGAGGGGCTGCTTCAGCGGCTGAATGCAGAGGCGCAGGAGGACCTCCTGACATTTTTGCTGGTAAATCCGCTGGAGGCCGCGGTGATCACGCGCACCGCTCCCGGAGCCCCTGCCGCCCGAACCACTGCAGAGGTGCAGCATGTGCTTGGCGGATCCCCCACCCCGCTCATCAATCCCAAACCGCTCAGACTGCTGCTGGTCGCTGGGAAAAAGGATCACGGCCTGAACGAGCACGACTATCCACTCTGGCTGGAGCGGTGGGCAAAGCTCCTGTCGCTGGGAGAAAATGTCACCGTTGCGACATCGCCGGAGAGCTTCCCCAAGGAAGAACAGCTCCAAGCCGCGGATGCCGTCATTTTTTACAACAACAACCCGGACTGGAATCCTCGCTGCGCCGCACTCATGGATGCCTTTCACCAGCGCGGCGGCGGCGCGGTGTATCTCCACTGGTCCATCAACGGCGTGGCAGACCCTGCCGGGGTGGCGGAACGTACCGGATTGGCAACCAGGGAGGCAATCGGTTTCCGGCACGGCGAATTTGATCTTGTTTTCACCCAGCCGGATCACCCAATCACCAAGGGTTTCTCCACGCTGCATTTCACTGACGAAACTTACTGGGGTCTGCTGCCAGCGGCGAAGGCACCGCTCATTCTCGCCACTGCCGTGGAAAACAATGCCCCGCAGCCGGAATTCTGGACTTACGAGCGGGGGAAAAGCCGCATCGTCGGCTGCATCCCTGGGCATTACACCTGGACTTTCGACGACCCTCTGTTCCGAATCCTGGTTTTGCGCAGCATTTGCTGGACGGTACGTGAGGAAAATGTGGACCGTCTCGCTGAACTGGCCACAGTGGGCGCCCGCATTCGATAGGAAAACCCGGCGTCCCGCCCCGCATCGGGGGGGCGATTATCCTGCGTGCCCCAAGTAGGCCTCGCGCACTTCCGGGTTGGCCTTGAGTTCTGCGGAAGGTCCGGACAGGAGCACAGACCCCGTTTCGATGACATAACCAAAACTGGAAATTTCCAGTGCCATGTTGGCGTTTTGCTCCACAAGGAGAATGGTGATGCCGCGCTGCCGGTTGATGGCGACAATTTGTTCGAAAATGGCTTTCACCAGCATGGGGGCGATTCCGAGGCTGGGTTCGTCCAACATGAGACAGCGCGGCTTGCTCATGACCGCCCGGGCGATGGCGAGCATCTGCTGTTCGCCGCCGGAAAGGGTGCCGGCCTGCTGGTGGAGCCGCTCCTTCAACCGCGGAAAAATGCTGAAGCAGTAATCCAAATCCCCGGCGATGCCTGGCTTGTCCTTCCGCAGATAGGCACCCATTCTGAGGTTTTCCTCAACCGAGAGGTTGGCAAACACCATGCGCCCTTCCGGGACATGGCAGAGGCCGCGGGCGACAATCTTGTGGGCAGGAAGGTTGGTGATGTCGGAACCGTCATACTTCACCATTCCGCCGCGCACTTTGAGCAGGCCGGAAATGGCCCGCAGCGTGGTGGATTTCCCGGCTCCATTGGCACCTAACAGGGTAACAATGGCTTTTTCAGGCACGGTCAGCGAGATGCCATGCAGCGCCCGGATGGAACCGTACGAGGCCTCCAGATTTTGAATCTCAAGCATGCCCCGTCTCCTTTCCGTAATCGGCACCCAGATAGGCTTCGATGACCTTTGGGTCCTTTTGAATGACTTCCGGAGGCCCTTCGGCGATTTTCACGCCGTATTCCAGCACGGCGATGCGCTGGCAGATGCCCATGACGACTTTCATGTCATGCTCGACGAGCAGGACGGCGATCTGGAATTTGTCCTTCACGAACTGGATGAGCTTCATCAGCTCCTCCTTTTCGGTGGGGTTCATTCCGGCAGCCGGTTCGTCGAGCAGCAGCAGTTTCGGACGAGTGGCCAGGGCGCGGACGATTTCCAGTCGGCGCTGATCTCCGTAGGCCAGCGCCTTGCAGGGAGTCTGCGCCTCATCCCGCAGGCCGAAAATTTCCAGCAAGTCTCCAATTTCACCTGCCAGGACCGCCTCCTCATCATGGAATGCCGGGCCGCGAATCAGCGCATGGGCGATGCCGTGCTGCAAATGCATGAGCAGGGCGGCGCGGACGTTGTCGAAAACGGTGAGCGAATTGAAGAGGCGGATATTTTGAAAGGTCCGGGAAATGCCCAGCCGGGTGATCTGATGCGGCTTGTGCCCAGGAATGGCAATGCCATTGAAATGAATCTGTCCGGCAGTCGGACGGTAAACACCGGTAATCAGATTGAAAACCGTCGTTTTGCCGGCCCCGTTAGGACCGATGAGTCCGACCAGTTCTCCGGGGGCAATGTGCAGCGAAAGCCCGCCCACTGCCCGGAGGCCGCCAAACTGAATGGTGACATTCTCCAATGCCAGCCCGGAACTCATGCCGATTTCCTCCGGTTTTGAAAGAGCGTGGGCGGCAGCAGTCCCTGGGGACGGACGATCATCATGACAATCAACAGCAGGGAAAAAATGATCATCCGGTTCTGTTCGTAGTCGCGCAGGTGCTCGTTGAGAACCGTCAGGCCGATGGCCGCGAGCACCACGCCAGGCGTGCTGCCCATGCCTCCGAGGATCACCATGATGACGATGTCCACGGATTTCATGAAATCGAACCCAGCCGGGGAAATTGTCGTCTTCTGGTGTGCGAACAGCCCCCCTCCCAAACCGGCGAAGAAGGCGCCGACGACAAATGCGGTCACCTTGTAACGCACGGTGTTGATCCCCATGGATTCGCCGGCGACTTCATCGTCCCGGACGGCGAGAAACCCGCGTCCGTAGGTGGAGTTGACCATGCACGAGGTGACGTAAATCGTGACGGCGGCGATAGCGAACGCCCAGAAGAGCGAGGTGTTTTCCGGGATGCCCTTCAAGCCGAGAGCGCCGCCGAACGGGCCGTCGGCCTTGGTTCGCTGCAAAATCACGCGGATGATTTCGTTGAAACCGAGGGTGACGATGGCCAGGTAGTCCCCGCGCAGGCGCAGCGACGGCACTCCCACCAGCCATCCGCAAATGGCCGCACAAATCCCCCCGGCCAGCAGTGCGAGCAGAAAAACCAGACCAGTGCCGAACACACCACTGCCAAGAATGGCTGCGAGGCGCGGTCCCAGTTCCAGGGTTACCAAAGCGCTGCCGTAAGCTCCCACCGCCATGAATCCGGCGTGCCCCAAGGAGAATTGCCCAGTGTGCCCGTTGACCAGATTCAAGCTGACGGCGAGGGTGATGTTGATGCCCACCGCGATGGCGATGTCGAGACTGTAAAGGTCGAGCCGGTCCGAAAAGAGCGATGCCACCAGCGCAAGGGCGATGGCCGCAACCAGGGCAATCTGGGCCAGATAACGCTTCATCACACTTTTTCGCGTTCGACCTTGCCGAGCAGGCCGGAGGGCTTGAGCAGGAGAATCAGAATGAGGATGACAAAGGCCACACCATCCTTGTAACCGGAAGGAATGCCCAGCACATGACTGTAGCCGGCCACCAGCGTCTCCACCACGCCGATGATGAGCCCGCCGAGGGCCGCGCCGGGAATGTTGCCGATGCCGCCGAGGACGGCCGCCACGAATGCCTTCAATCCGGGAAGAACCCCCATGAAGGGTTCGATGGAGGGATAGAGCGATGCATACAGGATGCCGCCGGCAGCAGCAAGGGCGGAGCCAAGTCCGAAGGTGAAGGAAATGACAATGCTGTTGTTGACCCCCATGAGCGCGGCTGCGGTGGGGTTGAGGGACAGCGCCCGCATCGCCAGGCCGAGCCTTGTTTTCAGGACAATGAAGCGCAGCGCAACCAGCAGGAGCACCGTCGTGACGAGCACGACAACCTGAATATTGGTGACCGCCAGACTGCCCAGTCCTGACAGCGTGTGCATGGGAATCAGCGCGGGGAACGGCTGCTGGGTGGCCCCGAAAATCCGCTGGCCTGCATATTCAAGGAACAGGGAAACGCCGATGGCGGTGATGAGCACGTTCAACCGGGGGCGGTTGCGCAAGGGACGGTAGGCCAGAAATTCGATGAGGATGCCGAGGGCCGCACAGATCAGCATGGCTGCAATCAAAATAATGAATGCAGAGAGCGGCCAGGGCAGACCTGCGAGCACCCCCTCAAACAGTCGGTGCAGCAGGAAGCCGGAAAAGGCGCCCAGCATGAAGATGTCGCCATGGGCGAAATTGATGAACCGCAGCACGCCATAGACCATGGTGTAGCCCAGGGCGATGAGCGCATAGATGGAGCCCAGGAACAGGCCGTTGAGCAATTGTTGCAGGAACTGGTCCAAAGGCGGCGCGGGTTCAGGGCAAGCGGCCGGTCATGCGGCGCAACTCAGGGGGATATCGTCTCAACGTAGCTGAATTTGCCATCCTTGATGGTTAGGATCACGGCCGGCTTGTTGGCGTTGCGGTTCGCATCCAGGGAAATTTTCCCGGTGATGCCGTCGAAATCCTTTGTTTGGGCAATGGCATCGCGCACCGCTTTTCCGTCCGTGGTTCCGGCCTTTTTGATGGCCTGGAAGAGAATCATCGCCGAATCATAACCCAGGGCGGCCATCGCATCCGGTTCCTTGTCGAATTTGGCCTTGAATTTGGTCATGAATTCCTGAATGCGCGGCGCTTTGTCCTCGGTGGAGAAATGATTTGAGAAGAAGCACCCTTCGATGGCCTTTCCGGCCACTTCCACCAGCGACGGGGAATCCCAGCCGTCTCCGCCGAGCAGGGGCGCTGGAATGCCGAGTTCCCTGGCCTGTGCGGCGATCAGTCCGGTTTCATTGTAGTAGCCGCTGGCAAAAATCGCCTCCGGAGCAGTCCCCTTGAGGGCGGTGAGCTGTGATTTGAAGTCCTTGTCGCCGGTGCTGTAGGTCTGCTCACCGACGATGGTTCCACCGTTCTTTGAAAAATATTCCTTGAAGAACTGTGTCAGACCCACGCTGTAGTCCTGCTTCTCATCCGTGAGCACCGCCACCTTCTTCCAGCCCTTTGAAAGGGCGAATTTTGCCATCACGGTGCCCTGAAAGGGATCAATGAAGCAGACCCGGAAGATGTAGTCGCCGACCTCGGTGACCTTGGGATTGGTGGAGGCGGGAGAAATCATCGGAATGCCGCTCTTTTGGCAGATGGGTGCCATTTCCAGCGACCTCCCCGAGGCCACCTCGCCCAGCATCGCCACGACGCCATCCCGTGCGATGAGTTTTTTGGCCACCGTACCGGCTTCACCCTGCTTGGATTGGTCGTCTTCGGTGACCAGCTTGATTTTTTTTCCCAGCAAGCCACCCGCCTCATTGATCTCGTCCACCGCCATCTGGGTGCCGGCATGGGAGGAGGTGCCGAACGTGGCGGTGCCACCGGTTAGCGCCGCCACTTCGCCGATGACAATTTCATTGGCATTGTTCGCGGATTTTTTGCATCCTGTGAACACAAGGGACGCACTGCAAAGGACGGAAAAAAGGAAGGTTGGTCGGTTCATGGCGACGGGCGGTGAATGGCGGTGCGAGATTAGGATTGCGGCCCACCCGGTGCAAGGGCAAACATCATGCAGGCACGATTACTGCCTTGGCCGCGTCGATCTGCCGTTAGCCAGCGCGAGGACGAGAACCGAACCATCGACAAATTCCTGTTTTCAGACCTGCTCCATGCGAACGATCCAACGAACCAACCTCCGACCCACAGGATCCGGCAATGTTCAGGCGACGGAATGCCCGCGGCGGGGAAGCCCGAACCGGTTCGCGGCGTCCCTGGGCGGCTGGCTGCTTCTCGTCGTGCTCGTTACCGGGCCGAATGGCTGGAGCGCGGAGGGCGGGACGTTGCTGCCCCAGGGCGAGAACCGCCCTGCCATCATCAGCCCGTACTTTCCCGATCGCGTCCACGAGTTTGTCTGGCGGAATTGGAATGTCGTCGCGCCGGCGAAACTGGCTCACATCCTCGGCACCACGGAGCCGAACGTCACCGCGATGGCCGAGTCCATGGGGTTGCCGCCGAAGCCGGATCTTTCACCGGAAATGATGACGCGGGGCTACGCCAGCATCATCCGGCGCAACTGGCATCTGCTGCCGTACTCACAATTGCTCGAACTCCTGGAGTGGACCCCGGAACGCCTCAGCTTCACCTTGCGGGAGGAGGATTTCTTGTGGATCAAACTCGGCCGACTGAAGCCGCATTGTGAACCGCTGCAGTATCGCGCGCCGGATCCCACCACACAACAGGCGGCGGCTCGGATTCGACATGTGGTCAAGACGGATTTTGGTGCTGCAATCAATCAAGCGGGGACTCCGCGTTTCGAATTCGTGCGGCAGTTATCCAAACCATTGCGGGGCGTCACCCAGCCCGCTGTGTCGAATGACAACGGCCAGCAACGGTTGGTGTACTCCTACGTGGCCGTCTATGGCGATCCGCTTTTGAACCCGGAGTTGAATCCCTACCCGGACGGTTTGCTCCAGCGACTCGCGGCGGTCGGCATCAACGGCGTATGGTTGCAAGGCGTCCTGCGTGATCTGGCGCCGGGCGGCCCGGCCTTCCCCGAGTTCGGAAAAGACCACGAGCGACGCCTCGCGAACTTGCGGGCGCTGGTCCAACGGGCGCGGCGACATGGCATCGGCGTCTATCTTTACCTGAACGAACCACGCGCGATGACCGACAGTTTTTTCAAAGACCGCCCCGAGCTGGCTGGCGTTCGGGAAGGCGAGCTGACCGCGCTGTGCACCTCGCATCCCGCCGTGCGCCAATGGATGGGCGATGCGTTGGAACAGGTGTTCCGCGAGGTGCCGGACCTGGCCGGGGTCTATACCATCACAGCCTCCGAAAACCTGACCAGTTGCGCCTCGCATGGTGGTTGGGCCGGATGCGCACGCTGCCGGACGCGCAGCGATGCCGACATCATCGCGGAAGTCAATGCGGTCATCGAAGCGGGAGTGCATCGGGGCAATCCCCAAGCCAGAGTGCTGGTATCGGATTGGGGCTGGCGCGGTCATGGCGCAGCCCCCGACATCATCGAGAAGCTTCCCAAATCCGTCTGCCTCATGTCCGTCAGCGAATGGAATCTGCCGATCGAACGCGGGGGCATTTCCAGCAAGGTGGGAGAGTATTCGATCTCCGCCGTGGGCCCCGGTCCCCGGGCGCTGCAGCACTGGCCGCTCGCGGCGGCGGCGGGTTTGCAGCGCGGCACCGAGATTCAGTTCAACAACACCTGCGAACTGGCGAGCATTCCCTATTTGCCGGTGATGGACCTGGTGGCGGAACACTGTCGCAATCTGCTGCCGCAGAAACTGGATGCCATGCTGATCGGCTGGACCATGGGCGGTTATCCTTCGCCGAACTTCCGGCTCGCCCAGCAAATCAGCCAGTCACCCGGCGCGGACATCGCCACCTCCCTTGAGGCAGTGGCCCGGGAGCGATTCGGAGTCCTGGGCGCTCCGCACGCGCGCGAGGCCTGGCGGCTTTGCAGTCAGGGTTTCCGACAATACCCGTTTCATGTGAGTGTGGTTTACACGTCACCCGTGCAATGGGGCCCGGCAAATCCGCTTTATCCGGTGAAGACCGGTTACAGCGCCACCATGTGGGGACTGCCTTACGACGACCTCGACGGCTGGCGCGGTCCGTATCCGCCCGAGGTCTTCATCGGTCAGTTCGAAAAAGTGGTCCACGACTGGCGCGCGGGAATCGCCGCCCTGGAGCGGGCGGTGAAAGCGACCCCGCTCGATCGTCGAGCGGAGGTCGCGGCGGACCTGCGTTTCGCCCGGGCGGCCGGCATCCACTTCGAGGCGGTGGCCAACCAGGCCGCCTTTGTCCACGCGCGGGATACGCTGGTGAAATCGGGCGTGTCGTTGCCGGTCGAGGAACGCCGGCGGTTGCGACAGGAATTGAAACGCCGGTTGGAGTCGGAGATCGCGCTGGCCCGGCAGCTTTTCCCGCTGGTCCAACAGGACGCGCACATCGGTTTCGAACCTTCCTGTCAGTATTTTTATCTGCCGTTGGACTTGGTGGAAAAAGTCATCAACTGCCGCTGGCTTTTGGAACACCTGGAGTTGATCGACTCCCATTCGCTTTCAAAATGAGCGGCAGGATCAAGCCGGAGGCATGGCAGTCCCCTGCGCTCAACGATCGATTACAGATCACCAGTTTTTGATCCAGGATTGCCGGGCTTCGTCGCTTTCTTCCGGAACCTTCAGCGTGCCGTAGCTCCACAAGTCATAGGATTCGCGATTGTTGATCTCCTCATCGTTCGGTCCCTCGGATTTTTTATATTCGAATGGGTGTCCGAATGCGTCCACAAACATCCACTTTTCGTCGATCTTTTTGTACCAGCCCTTTTTCTCCGGGTCGGTATTCATGTCCTGAGCGTAGATGGTGCCGTTGGTCCATCCGATTTCTCCGCGGGACGCGCCGGCCTGTTCGCCGCGGTCGGTGCGGGCACGGTAGCCTTTGATCTGGTCATTTCCATCGGCGGTGATCGCCTGGTAAATGGCCATGGCTCCGCCGCAGGTGTAGGTGCCGCCGGCGACTTCTGTGGTTGCCTTTTCGTCGGCTGCGTCCGGATATTCGCCGTTGTCCTGCTTGTAGGCTTCCAGCCACATTTCGATGGCCTTGATGCGCTGTTCGGTCGAACGGATATTGGCCCGCTTGTTGGCGAGCTGCATGTAGCCGACGGCCATGGTGGCGAGCAGGGCGACGATGCCAATGGCAACAAGGAGTTCCACGAGCGTAAAGCCGCGGGATTTTTTCGGGTGAAGCAAGGGTTTCATGGAGAGGTTCGTGGGTTAGAGGCGTTGCAACACCGGCAGCATCTTGTATTTACCATGTAAAGTCAAGAATTGTTCTGAAATGCGGGTGCGACTCCCGGCATCGGGTGCCGTTTACTGGCCGCCGTTGAACTTTTGAATGATGGTGATGAGCGGCTGGAAGAGCGCCAGCACGATGACCGCCACGATGACCGCCAGAACGCAGATCATGATGGGCTCCAGCAGGGAGGTGAGGGCGGTAACGGAGTTGTCCACTTCGTCGTCATACACGTCGGCGATTTTCAGGAGCATTTCCGGAAGCTGGCCGGTTTCCTCGCCGACTTCGACCATGCTGATGACCATGGGGGGAAAGACTTTGGCGGCATCCAGCGGGGCAACCATGGAATCACCTTCCTTGACCGCATCATGCACCTTGGTAATGGCGTCGGAGACGATGGTGTTTCCGGCGGTATCCCGGGTGATGTTCAGGGCCTGCAGGATGGGCACACCACTGGTGACGAGCGTTCCCAAGGTGCGGGTGAAACGAGCAATGGAGCTTTTCAGCAGCACAGGGCCGAACAGAGGCATGCGCAGTTTCAAGCGGTCCACGGTTCTTCGTCCGCTTTTGGTGGAGGAAAATGCCTTGAAGCCCACGATGATCAGGACCGTGCCGCCCACAATCCAGTACCAGTTGTGCATGAAGTTGTCACTGAGGTTGGTGACAAACTTGGTCATGGCGGGCAGTTCTTCGCCGCCCAGCATGTCCTGGAAAATCTGGGTGAATTTCGGCACGATGTAGGTGAGCAGAAACACCATGATGCCCAGGGCGATGAAGATGACGATGACGGGGTAAACCATCGCCGAAATGATCTTGTTTTTCAGCTTCTGGGCCTTCTCCTGATATTCGGCGAGACGGTTGAGCACCAGTTCCAGAACCCCGCCCAGCTCCCCGGCTTTGACCATGTTCACATAGAGCTTGTTGAAAATTCGGGGATGCTGCCCGAGCGACTCCGAAAAGGTGGAGCCGGTCTGGACGGAATCGGCCAGGGAATTGACAGTTCGGCGCAGATTGGGATGCGGCTCCTGGTTGCCGAGCACGTTCAGTCCACGCAGCAAGGGCAGGCCGGAATCGATCAGCGTGGCCAACTGCCGGGTGAAAATCATCAGGTTCTTGCTCTTGACCTTGCCGCCCACCTTGCCGCCCCCGCCGCCTCGTCCGGTTTTCTTCGCCTTGGTGGCCGATGCTTTTTTGGATGCCTTCACCTTTGCGCTGAGCTGCCCTTCGGGAGCCACCTTGGTCGGGTAGAGCTGCATGGTGCGCAGCTTCTGGTAGGCGTCCTGCTCGTTGCCGGCGTCGAGGTGTCCTGCGACTTCCTCTCCCTTGGCGTTCATCGCGAGGTATTCAAATTTGGCCATGATGCTGTCGAAGAATAGGTTCTGGGTGGGAAATTGAATCGCGTTTACTGAATGGTGCCGGGTTTGTCCATCGTTTTCAGCGAAGGCTAAGGAATTTTCCTATCCGGGATAGGGATGCCGTGTCATTTTGCACGCTCCGTCCCTTGAGGATCATGTGTATTTAAGCACTTCCTCGATGGTGGTGGCCCCGTCGTAAATGTTGCGCAGGCCGTCCTCTCGCAGGGTGAGCATGCCGAGTTCGATGGCCTTCTGCTTGATAACGATGGTGGCGGCCTTTTCCGCGATGAGGTCGCGGATGGGATCGGTGATGTCGAGCAGTTCGTAGAGTCCTTTTCGTCCGCGGTAGCCAGTGCTGCCGCAGTCATCGCATCCCCGTCCGGTGTAGAAATGCTTGTCGCCCACCTCATTGGGAGTCAACCCAAGCTGTCCGAGAATCGATTCGGTGGGTTCGTAGGGGGTGCGGCAGGATTTGCAGATGGTGCGCAGCAGTCGCTGGGCGAGCACGGCTTCAAGTGTGGCGGCAAGCAGGAACGGCTCGCAGCCCATGTCGAGCAGACGGGTCACCGCCCCGGCGGCGTCGTTGGTGTGCAGCGTGCTGAGCACCAGGTGGCCGGTGAGGGAGGCTTGAATGGCGATTTGAGCGGTCTCCTTGTCCCGCATTTCCCCGACCATGATGCGGTCCGGGTCTTGCCGGAGAAATGCCCGGAGGACTTTGGCAAAGGTAACGCCAACCACATCGTTGACCGGCACCTGCTGAATGCCCTCGATGGAGTATTCCACCGGGTCCTCGACCGTGAGGAGTTTGGTGTCGATGGTATTGATCTTGCGGAGTGCGGCGTAAAGCGTGGTGGTCTTTCCAGCACCGGTGGGGCCGGTGACGATGAAGATGCCGTTGGGCTTGTTGATGGTGTCGATGATGTATTCGTAGAGCCAGTCCGGCAGCGCCAGGTTTTCCAGGTCGAGATTGACCGAGGATCGGTCCAGCACCCGCAGCACCACGCTCTCGCCGTGGATGGTGGGCAGGGTGGACACCCGCATGTCCACTCCGCGGCCGGCCACCGTTTTCATGATGCGTCCATCCTGCGGGATGCGCCGCTCCGCGATGTTCAGGTTGGCCATGACCTTGATGCGCGAAATGATGGTCGTCGCCAAATGGGCCGGCGGCGGCGCCATTTCGATCAGCGAGCCATCCACCCGGTAACGGATTTTGAATTCCGTTTCAAAGGGTTCGAAATGGATGTCGGAAGCGCGCTGCTTCACGGCCTGAAACAGCACCAGGTCAACATACCGGACGATCGGGGCGGCGTTGGCATCCGCCTCGGAGGAACCGTCCGGGGAACTGAGGCTGATTTCCCGCAGAATATCCTCGGCTCCATGGGCATCCTCGGCGTAGCTCGTGTTGATGAGTTCCTCGATGCGGTCCTCGTCAGCGACGAGCGGAATGATGTTGCGCCCCAGGGCAAACCGCAGGTCTTCCACCGTCTGGGGATTGAGCGGATCCAGCAGCGCCACCTGAAGACCATCCTCGGTCATATCGACGGGAATCGCCCCATGCATCCTGGCCAGGTGCGCGGGAATCATGCCGAGCAGGGGCTTGGGCGGCTCGAAGCGACGCAGGTCCACGTAGTCGGTTCCGAGGTCTTCGGCGATGGTGACGTAAACATCGCTTTCGGATTCGACGATGCCGTAGTCCACCAGCAGCTTTTTGACATCCTTCCCGGTGCTGTTGGTTTCGGCCAGGATGTCCTCCGCAGTGCCTTCTTCGAGCAGTCCGCGGTGCTTGAATGCGTCCAGAACGTGAGTGGCGGTCATAACTTGGAAATTTCGAATCGGTTTCGGGGTCGCGTGCCGTTGGCAGGGGCCTAGTCGGCATCTCCGGAAGTCGCCTCAATGACCTCCTGAGCCGAGGTCTGGCCGGCCATGACTTTGCGGACGCCGTCCTCGCGCAGCGTTCGCATCCCCAGCTCGCGGGCCCGCCGTTTCAACTGGGTGGTCGGCAGACCTTCGTTGATCATGCCCCGCACCTGGTCGTCGATGGTAAAAATTTCGACAATGCACATCCGGCCTTTGAAGCCAGTCTGGCGGCAGCGCGGACAGCCCACGGGCTTCATGATGCTGGCGTCCGCCATCCGGGCGGCATCAATGCGCAGGGCGCGCATTTCCCGTTCGGCCAGTTCTCCCGGAGCCTTGCATTCTCCGCAGAATTTCCTGACAAGCCGCTGGGCGGTGATGGCGCGGACTGCAGAGGCAATGAGGAACGGCTTCACCCCGATGTCCGCGAGACGCGCCACGGCGCTGGGTGCGTCATTGGTGTGCAGGGTGCTGAAAACCAGGTGGCCGGTGAGTGCTGCCTGGATGGCAATGCCCCCGGTTTCCGCATCCCGGATTTCCCCGATCATGATGATGTTCGGTGCCTGGCGGAGCATGGCGCGCAGGGCCGCCGCGAAGGTCATGCCAATGTCCTCCTTGACGTGGACCTGATTGATGCCGGACATCTGGTATTCGACCGGATCCTCCACGGTAATGATCTTGCGGTCCGGCCGGTTGATGGTGTTCAGGCAGGCGTAAAGCGTGGTGGTTTTCCCGGAACCCGTCGGCCCCGTCACCAGAATGATCCCGTCGGGAAGTCCGATGAGATTGTCGAAGGTCTTCTGATCGTCGGAGAAAAAGCCCAGATCGCTCAACCCCAGGAGCAGTCCACTTTTGTCCAGAATACGCATGACCACTGACTCGCCATGGTTGGTGGGAACCGTGGAAACCCGCAGGTCGAGTTCCTTTTTCCCCATCTTGGCCTGAATGCGTCCGTCCTGCGGCACCCGGCGCTCATCAATGCTCATGGTGCCAGTCATGATTTTCAGACGGGCCAGCACCGGAGCATGGAGGTGTTTGGGATGGCTGGCCACTTCGTGCAGCACTCCGTCCACCCGGTAGCGGATCCGCAGCTTTTTCTCCATCGGCTCAATGTGAATGTCCGATGCCCGCATCGCGAACGCCTCCTGCAGCAGTTCGCTGACCATTTTGATGACTGGGGCATCACTTTCAGCCGCTTCCCCTCCGGTTTCCAGCAGCAGGTCATCCCCGCCTCCAGGGCCGCCGACGTTGTATAAATCCTTCAGCAGGCTCTGAACCTGGGATTTGGTGGCACAGACAAAGTCCACCTGGTGGTCGCGCAGCAGGTGGGGCAGGGTGTCCATGGTTTGAAAATCCATGGGATCGGCCACGGCCACGACGAGCCTGCCCGGCTCCAGCGAAACAGGAATCACATGGTATTGCGCCGCCACCTCGGTGGGCAACGCCTCCACCACTTCGGGCTCCGGGACAAAATTGGCCAGATCCACAAATTCCATGCCGGAGGTGATGGCCATGGTCTGCGCCACTTCCTGCTCGCTCACCCTGCCCAACTCCAAAAGCGTTTCCACCACGCTGTGTTTGCCGCGTGAGGCGCCCTGCGCTTCCTCCACATCCTCCGGAGTCAGAAATCCGGATTCCTGGAGCAATTCCAAAAGGTATTCTTCGTTGGTGGAGTACACAGAATTCAACTGCTGGTCTGGCAAGCTGAAACGGAGATGCGCTGCCCGCCTGGCAATGACTGACGCATGAATTCCGCCACCAAGCCGGATCAAGTCTTCGTGGGTGCAGCGCGAGATTAACGGGAGCGAAAGTCGCCTGTCAAGAAATGCCAGCGGAGAAAGTTTGGCCGCCCATCACAATGTAAACACAGACCGCACGCGCAGCACCCTAACGCGATTTCGCGGTTTCGGGCCGTCATTCTCAGGGTTTTCCCGGATGACAAACCGGCGGAGGGCGAAGCTCTGCACGACGATAAAAAACGATTCGCCGATTCGAACGGAGCTATTTGCCAGACTCAATATCGGCATCCTCCAGATTCTGCCGGTGCAGCGCCCCCACCGCCATGGCGATGCCCTACCGCGCTTTGCGCCCTCCGCCCACTGCTTCCCCATACCCGCTCCAGCGGTATTCCTTCGGATCCTGCACCAGTCCGGCCCGGACCGGATTCAAATCAATGTAGGCCGCCATCGTCGCCACCGCATCGCCCGCCCCTTCCACCAGCACGCAGCCAAAACGCGCCTCCCACAACGTCCCCTTGCGCCCGTGTTTCCGGTTGTACCATTTGGAAAACCCCAGCTTCAACGCCTGCACAAAGGCGCTCAGATCGAACATCCGCTTCCACAGCGCCGCCAACTCCTTTGAAATTTCTCCTGCACACCCGTTGCTCCGCCACAGGCCAAATAGCTCCCGATACTGCCGCGCCTTCCGCTTGCCGAACGCCTGCTCCAAATGCCCCAGCATTGCCTCCTCATCCAACATCTGCCCAGGCCGCTCCGGCACCTCCACCAGGATGTGGAAATGGTTGGACATCAAACAATAAGTGATG
>JAGNEJ010000066.1 GCA_018003315.1 Verrucomicrobiales bacterium | reverse complement strand
CAACACCTCGTTCGGCCACACCGGCTGGACGGGCACCAGCATCTGGATGGACCCAGCCTCGAAAAGTTTCGTCATCATCCTGACAAATCGCAATCATCCAACGGAAAAAGGCCGCACCAAAGAACTGCGCTTCAAGGTGGCAACCCTTGCCGCACAGGCCATCGGGCTGAAAAAACCGGAGGCTGCGGCAGACAGCACCGCTGCGTCGGCACCTGTCGGGGCGCATGGTCCGAAGGGACCTGGAAAGGTGCGCAATGGAATCGACGCCTTGGAGGCAGAACCGTTCAAATCGCTTGCCGGAATGCGGATCGGCCTGGTCACGAATCAAACTGGCGTCGATGCCGAAGGGACAAGCACCGCCGATCTGCTTTCCCGCGCGCCCAATGTCAGGCTCACCGCCCTCTTCAGCCCCGAACACGGGATCCGCGGCAAGCTCGACACCGCGAAAATTTCCGACTCAAAGGATGAAAAAACCGGACTGCCGATCTTCAGTCTGTATGGCAAAATCCGCAAACCCACCGCGGAGCAGTTGAAGGGGCTCGACGCCCTGGTGTTTGACCTTCAGGACATTGGATGCCGATTTTACACCTACATCGCCACGATGCTGGAATGCATGGAGGCGGCGGCGGAAAACCAGATTTCCTTCGTGGTGCTCGACCGCATCAACCCCATCGGAGGAAAGATCGAGGGGCCGCTGCTCATCGGGAAGACGGATTTTGTCGGCTGCCATCCGATTCCAGTCCGGCACGGCATGACCGTGGGCGAACTGGCACAGATGTTTGCCGCGGAAAACAAGCTCAAACTGAATCTGCGCATCATCCGGCTGGAAGGCTGGCAGCGCAGCCTCTGGCAGGACCAAACCGGCCTGCCCTGGATCAATCCCAGCCCGAACATGCGCAGCCTCACCGCGGCGGCCTTGTATCCCGGAGTGGGACTGCTCGAATTCACGAACGTATCGGTTGGCCGCGGCACCGCTACCCCATTTGAGGTTTTCGGAGCGCCCTGGATCGACGCAAAGAAACTGGTGGCGGACCTATCCGGGCAAGAGTTGCCCGGAATCAGGTTTTCGGAAACGGACTTCACTCCCACCGCCAGTGTGTTTGCCGGTCAGGTTTGTCATGGCGTCCGCTTCGTCCTGACTGACCGCAACGCCTGCAACAGTGTCGATCTCGGCATTTGCCTCGCCGCCGCCCTGCAACGGAATCATCCGGGGACATTTCAGATCGACAAGATGAACCGGCTGCTCTTCCACCCGCCAAGCCTCACCGCGCTCAAGGCGGGAAAGCCACCAGCGGAAATCGTCGGCGGCTGGGCGGATGAGGTGAAGGCATTCGCGAAACGCCGACGGCCATTTTTGCTGTACGGGGAGTGAGCCCCGCGCCAGTTGCAACGCCGCCCAATCCGGTCCAAGAATCGCCATGCCGCGATTTTTTCCCGCCATCCTTTGCCTTTTGCTGGCCGCCTGCAGCAAGTCCGAGCCGCAACTCGACCCGCGCAGTCTGGAGACGGATGCCGGGGAAGCCGTGCTGCGGAAGCTGTTTGCGGACTGTCCTCCTAAAGCCAGAGCGGCCAAGTCAGCCTGCCTGGTGCTCGGGCCGTCTCAGATGGAGGCCTCCGCGGAGTTTCAAAACCGCCTGGCCAATCTTGGCCCCCGGCTGCTGCCGCACAAGGATGTCACCATCACCGGATTGAGCGGAAAAGTCAGGGTCCATGAGAAGCCGCAGGGCAACGAAGCAGTCAGCCTGGTCCTGCTCCTGCAGATCACTGAGATCACCGGCACTCCGCCTAACCAAAAAGCCGTGGCTGCCTGGGCATTCAAGGACAGCATGATGCGCCGCAGCTATTCCATTCGCAGCGACCGCGGAACGTTGACCGTGAGCCCCGGAGACATCATTGAGCAGAAATCCGGTGAGGCCGAAAAATAGTCAAAACCCTCCCCTTCCACCCCGGACCGGCGACGCTTCCCACGCGGCGCTTGCGGCAGACCCCTCCGCCTTCCAGGATGCGCTTGTCCAGTGGTTCCTTCAAAATGGCAAGGACTACCCCTGGCGGCGCACCACCGATCCGTATGCCATTCTGGTTTCAGAAATGATGCTGCAGCAAACCCAGGTCGCCACCGTGCTGCAGCGCCGGTATTTCGACCGGTGGCTGGAGCAGTTTCCGACCCTGGCCGCGCTGGCAGCCGCTCCGGAGGAGGAAGTCCTGCGCGCTTGGGAGGGGCTGGGCTACTACCGCCGCGCCAGAAATCTCCAGCGGACCGCCAAGGTGGTTTGCCAGGAGCAGGACGGCGTCCTTCCATCCAACGTCAAATTGCTGCGCCAGCTTCCCGGACTCGGTGCCTACACCGCCGGCGCCGTGGCCACCTTTGCCTTCGACCTTGCAGAACCAATCGTGGATGCCAACATCGCGAGGGTTCTGGCCAGACTGTTTGCATTCGCAGCAGCGGTGGATTCCGAACCTGGAAAATCCCAAATCTGGCAATGGGCAGCGGCGCTCGTTCCGCAACACAACGCCCGCGCCTACAACTCTGCACTGATGGAGCTTGGGCAAACCATCTGCATCCCGGGACACCCGCAGTGCACCGACTGTCCGGTGCAGCAATTCTGCGCGGGAAAATTACACCACCCAGAGCAACTGCCGGTAAAACGTCCGAAACGGGATGCCGTCCGGGTTCTGGAAAATGCCATTCTCGCGGTGCGAGGCGGAAAAATTCTCCTGCATCAGGCGCAGGGCAACCGCTGCCAAGGGTTGTGGAAACTTCCGGAACGCTCCGAAACGCTCCTCACTCAATGCCAGGCACCCCTTCTGCTGAAAATGAACTACTCCATCACGCATCATCGGGTCAGACTGCATGTCTATCAACTCGACACCTCCACGCCCGCTTCGGACGAACGGTGGCATGATCTCCTCAGTCTCCCTGCACTCCCCATGCCTTCGCCTTACCGCAAAGCCTTGGAGCGGTCGCTTTTTCTTTCAAATCAATCGCAATTTTAAGAATTCTTTCATGACTGCATCTTTTATTCAAAAAATTATTGACTGATTCAGGGTTTTTCGCTATTTGTTCACCGTTAATTCGCTGCTCGTCGGCAAAAAAATTTAGCTTTTGTGATTTGTTGGTAACGAGGAACAACTTAGTCGGTCTGGTCGCCGGCTAGGTCTTCAAAGAGAGCCTCTCCCGGCCGGTTTCCGGGGGGGGCTTTTTGATTTTCAGGAAGTTGCACCTCAACAGGAAGCAATGCCAGCCTTGCGCTGCCAGGAGCATGCACAGGAAAAACCACGGTGTCGGCAATAACCACGGGAGCAAAATTATCAAACTTGCTTAATAACTCAGGGGTTGTCCGCAAGTTATTCACATCCGCGTGGCGAAACGTGCTCCCAGTCAAAAGCCGCCCTCTGTCCGCCGCATGAGGCAACGCGGGGGGCATGCGGAATCTCCGATCTCCTTTTGACATCGAACGATGACCGGTTATGCTGTCCGCCCTTTCGCCGCCCCGGTCCAACCAGGGTCGGCTTTTTTTTCCTCAACCAGTTCCCGCTGGAGCCCGCTCCATTTCCAGGAGGCTAGTGCCCATGGCAAATGGCGGCCGCCGCGAGGAACCAACCCAATGAACCCACACCATCGCAAAGAACCAAATCCTCAAGGCCCACACGCGGAAACGCAGCGGCAGCGGAGCCCTTAAACAACTGCGCCGCGAAGGTCTGATCCCGGCAATCGTTTACGGCAAGGGCTTGGAAAACATCAACCTGCGCCTTAACCGCAAAGCGGTGAACGAAGTGCTGTCCGCCTCCGCCAGCGAACAAATCCTGGTGACCCTCGAAATCGAGGACATCAAGGAAAACCGACTTGCCCTCATTCAAGACGTGCAGCACGACGCGCTGAGCGGCACCATTCTGCACATGGATTTCCACGCAGTGCGGGAGGATGAAATCATCCATGCCCACGTCCCAATCGAGCTTGTTGGAGACGCTGCCGGAGTCCGTGCGGGAGGATTTCTGGAGTTCCTGCTGCACTCGCTGGACATCACCTGTCTTCCGAAGGACCTTCCGGAAATCATCCCGGTGGACGTTTCCGGCGTAAACATTGGTGACGCCATCCAGGTCCGGAACATCGCGCTTCCCGAAGGAGTCAAGGCCACCACCGATGGGGAAGTCAACATTGTTCACGTGGTCGAAATGCGCGTTTCTGAAGAACCGGCTGCCGCACCTGCCGCACCGGCTCCCGCCGCAGCAGCAAAAGGTGCCGCCCCTGCTGCAGACGCCAAGGCCCCGGCGAAAAAATAACGGTTTGACCGCACACAAACCGTTGATTGCGGAGCCGTCCCTGCATCAGGGCGGCTCCGTTTTTGCAGTCAGGCCGCCCCTGCTGCCTTGGCAAGGGGAGCCGTGTTGCCTTGTTGGCTTGGTCCGGGGCCGCACTTTCTCCGGTCCTGACCTCTCGGCAGAGCCTCAAGGATGGCTCTTGCAATGAGGGAAAAGGCGGTTCAAACTCAGCCCCATGATTGCGCTGCCTGTGCTTTGGCATCACCGCACCAACTCGTGGAAGGGGATCCACTGCAAAGGCGAGGAACAGAAGCAGACCGCCCTGCCTGAACCCATCGAAGCTCCATGAGTCACGCCACAGGCTTGCAGGCCCTATCGCTTTCCGCAGACCGCAGGCCCGCCGGTCCTCCTCTGGTATCTCCAAGCGGGCAGCATTTGCATTTCCTTCTCTCCGGGATGGGATGAGATTTCCTTGTTCCAGCCCATTTCCAGCCAGTCGCTTCATTCCATTCTCTCCACATGTCCAGCCAATCCAAACCGCCTGCGACCCCATCCCTGGACGGCACCGACCATCCGCCATCCACCGAATACCGTCCGGGGAAAAATGGTTCCCACGGTGATAATGGGGTGCACCAGCCCGCATCAACCGCCTCCACCCTGGAAGCTCCAGTATTCGCGAAGGCCAGGAGCTTCAAAGCGGCCAACGAGGTCCGGGCCACGGGCATGTATCCGTATTTCCGCACCATCTCATCGGCGCAGGACACGGAGGTCACCATCGATGGCAAGCAAGTGCTCATGCTGGGGTCCAACAGCTACCTGGGCCTGACAAACCATCCGAAAATCAAGGAAGCCGCCCGGGCCGCCGTGGCGAAGTATGGGACCGGATGCGCCGGGTCCCGCTTTCTGAACGGCACGCTGGACATCCACATCGAGCTGGAGGAACTGCTGGCCCAACTGGTTGGAAAGGAAGCGGTGCTGCTCTTCAGCACCGGATTCCAGGTGAACCTCGGCGTCATCAGCGCGCTCTGCGGGAAAGGCGACTACATCATCGGAGACAAGAGCAACCATGCCAGCATCGTGGAAGGCTGCCTGCTTTCCCAAGTTTCAAAGGCGGAATTCATTCGCTTCAACCACAATGACATGGCAGCGCTGGAGCACCGGCTGCGGCAAATTCCGCAGGAGGCCGGCAAACTCATTGTCGCGGACGGAGTTTTCAGCATGGAGGGGGACATCATCCAACTGCCGGAGCTGGTCCGGCTCGCCCGCGAGCACCGCGCCGGCATCATGATCGATGACGCCCATGCCACCGGCGTGCTGGGCACCAAAGGCCAAGGCACCGCCAGCCACTTTGGCTTGACGCAGGAGGTGCACCTCATCATGGGCACCTTTTCCAAATCACTGGCCAGCCTCGGCGGGTTCATCGCCTCAGATTTCGTCACCATTGATTATCTCAAACACACTGCCCGCCCGCTGATTTTCAGCGCGAGCATGAGCCCGGCCAATGCCGCAGCCGCAAGGGCTGCCCTGACACTCATGACCACGGAACCGGAGCACATTGAGCATCTCTGGCAGAACACCCGGCAGATGAAGGCCGGGCTGGAGTCACTCGGCTTCCACCTCGGCAATTCGCAAACGCCGATTCTTCCCGTCTATTGCGGCAGCCTGCACACCGCCTTCAAAATGACGCAGCGGCTCGGCGAAGAGGGCGTTTTTGTCAATCCGGTCGTGCCGCCCGCAGTGGCTCCAGGACAGGAACTCATCCGCATCAGCCTCATGGCCAGCCACACTCCAAAACAGATCGACTTCGCCCTGGACAAGCTGGGGCTCGTGGGACGGGAACTCGGCCTTCTGCCCGCGGGGACCCCGAGGATGAACCAGCCTGCAGCTGCCAGCCGATGACCGTCGGCGACTGCCGCAACACGAACGTTCTGGTCACTGGAGCCAGCGGGTTCGTCGGCAGCCACATTCTCGATGCCCTGCGCGGTGCCGGGGCCAAAGTCATTTTGCTGCTGCGCGCCCCGGCCAGCCGCACATGGGCGGAAGGTCTGCTTTCGCATTGCGAAATCCGGACCGGATCGCTGGAGGATGTGGCTTCCCTCGATCGCGCCCTCGACGGAGCGACTCATGTCATTCACTGCGCCGGGGCCACCAAAGCACTGGACGCCGCCGGATTTTTCAGAGTGAATCACGAGGGAGTGGGCAATCTCGTCCGTGCCATCAATACCCGGAAAGGCCAGATCCAGCGACTGGTGCATCTCTCCAGCCTCGCCGCCGCCGGACCAGCCGGCACCGACCAGCCAATCCGTGAAACAGATGCGCCACGCCCGGTCTCCATCTACGGAAGAAGCAAGCTGGCCGGGGAACGGGAAGTCAGGCAGAACTGCCGGACAGAGTTCGTAGTGCTGCGCCCGCCTGCCGTTTATGGACCGCGTGACGCAGAATTCCTGCGCCTGTTCAAATCCATCCGCTCCCATCTGCTGCCGCTCATTGGAGGCGGACGGCAGCCTTTGAGCCTGGTTTACGTTAAGGATCTGGCCGCCGCCGCGGTCCACGCTCTCCAGCACCCGGATGCTCCAGGGAAATGCTACTTTGTTGCCGGCGAGGAAATCGTCACCACTCGTGCACTCGCAGAAGAAATTGCGCGGCAGATGAAGAAATGGACGCTGCCGCTCCCCTTGCCCACCGCGTTGTTATGGCCGGTTTGCGCACTCCAGAACCTTGTTTCCCGCATTACCCGGCGGCCGAACGTGCTGAGTCTGCAAAAATATCCGGAACTCACCGCTCCTGGCTGGGTCTGCGACGCCGCCGCACTGCGCACGGATCTGGGTTTCTCCTGCACCACCCGAACCACCGACGGCCTGGCTGAAACCCTGGAGTGGTACCGCCGGGAGAATTGGATCTGACCATTCTTCCGATTCATGCCAGCCCATCAGCCATTCAAAACCCATCCGGCTCTGCGTTCGCGCATATTCAGCGGATATGGCTTCACGGACTGCATCACCCAGAGCTATCTGGCCACTGTCGGACTGCTGATCCTGATCTTCCACAATGACCGCGTGCCCACCTGGCCGGTGATGGCCGCATGGCATGTCGCCGGACTGCTCGCCATTCATCTGCTCATCCGGCTCCAGGCGCGTTTCCAGCACAGTCTGGCGCTGGACTTCCTGCGCCACTTCTACCCCATCCTGCTCTACACTGCCCTCTACCACGAAACCGGCCTGCTCAACCAGTTGTTCGGACTCGGCTACCTGGACGCTTCGTTTTTCCGAATGGAACAGTCCCTTTTTGGCTGGCAGCCGGGCATCGAACTGATGCAGCGGTTTCCCCAGCGCGGACTTGCCGAACTCCTGCTGGCCTCCTACTTTTGCTATTATCTCATGGTTGGAGGCGTGGGGCTGGCCCTGTTCCTTCGCAACCGCCGCCAGTTCGACCACTTCCTGGCGGTGATCTCGTTCGTTTTTTACGTTTGTTATTTCATCTATATTTTCACTCCCGTGGTGGGGCCGCGCATTCTGCTGCCCGGCGTCGTCGCACCACTGCCGGATGGTCTCCAGCAATGGCCCGTGCCCACGACTCCGCTGCCGGTGCAGGAAGCCCTGTTTTTCCGCCTTATGGCGTGGATTTATGCGAATTTCGAGGTGCCTGGAGCGGCTTTCCCGAGCAGTCATGTTGCCGTGGCACTCGCGACCGCCTGGTTTTCGTTCCGCTATCTGCGTCCTATCCGCTGGCTGCATCTTGGCGTTGCCCTGCTGCTGTGCATTGCCACCGTTTATGGACGCTATCACTATGTCATCGATGTCCTGGCCGGCATCGCCACCGCCGTTGTGCTCGTCCCTGCAGGCAACTGGCTCCACCGCAAATTCAGCGGCGCTCCCCCAGCCGACTCATCCAGGAATTGACGCCCGGATTGTCAGGAAGGGTTGTTCAGGGCGCCTGACGTGGGGTTTTCTTGCGCAACGATCACCACTCTTTGAATTCGTCCAGGAGGCAAGGCGGGCTGGCAGGCTCCAGCTTGTCCCCATCCACAGCGTCGGACGTGGGGTCGTTGGCTGTCGGAACCCCGGCACCTGATTCCGCAGGCGCAGCGGCGGCGTTGAGATCGCTCTGAATCCGCTCCAGCATCCGCGCCGCTTCCTGGGGATCGAAATCCTCATGATACTGCTTCTTTACCCCCATCTTGCTGAGATCGTAATGGTGGTCCGCAGTGATCCCCTGGCGTTTGAGGATGTGCGCGGTGCAATGCAGCGGACACCCATCGAGCGCGATGATGGCACGCCCGGATTTGGCCGTGCGGACCAGCGGCTTTACGTCACCGCCCACGCCAGCGATACAGGACATCTCAGCCGTCTCAAGCCGGTCAAGCCTGACTGCGATGTAGTTGGCCATCTGCGCGGCGCTGGAGGCGCCGGAGCAGGAATAGACCAATGGGAGCTTGCTGCGGCCACTCATGTCAGTCACCGATGGCCAGCGCCCGTGGAAACAACACATTGTTTTCCTTGTGGACGTGCTGGTGCATGTTGTTCTCCAGTTTGCCGAGCGCATCGTAGAGCGCACGAAACGTGTTGCAGGCCCAGTCCGGCGGCGTGTAGCCGTCGGTCAGCTCTCGGAAGCGCTCAAGGGCTTCCCCCGCGCTGTCGTGCTCGGATTCCAGCCGGGCAAACACCGCCTTGAGTTCTTCCGTGCGTGCCGCCTTGTCGGTGTGCTGGTCTTCCAATTGCCGAATTTTGGGAAATACCAATTCCTCTTCCTCCTGGGTGTGCGCGCTCATTTTGTCACTGAAAACCTCAAAGATTTTCCGTACTTCGACCAGGCGAGGCTCGTCCGGACCATGCACCGCGGCCACCTTGCGAGTCATGAAATCCAGCCGGGGAAGCTCCTCCCGCAGATAGTCATGATGCGCCCGCTCAATGTGGTCGCACAATTCGGCGAGTCCCATCGCGTCAGGATTGGCGGAGGTGGCGTCCGGCGCGCCCTCCAGTGCCGCCAGCATCGCAACGACAGTATTCGTGTCGAGCCCCTTGGCGCGGCAGACCTCCGCCAGCGGCTTTTTGCCGCCGCAGCAATAATCAATGCCGAGTTTTTCAAAAATGCGCGACCGGTGGGGAACTGCGCGAACGAGTTCTCCCACGGTGGTTTCCGGTGCAATCGAGGTCATGGTCATTGTGTTCATGAGTATTGGTATTCTGGGGGTGAGTCTAGTTCGGTTTTGCGTGCTGGCCCATGCGGGTGAAAATCTCGGAGCGCTCCTGCGCGCCGGTGACCTGGTCGATCATGGGGTAAAGGACGGATTCTTCCTTGAAATTGTGCGGTTCGAGCACCGCCAGCAAGCCCGCCTCCTCCGCTTCCGTGGCAAAATCCGCAGAGGCCAGTTTGGTCGCCATCGCATCCAGGATGCTTCGAATTTCACGGTGTTCCCAGCGCATGACTTCGGTTGGTCCGCCGGTGTGCCCGGTGGTTCGCTCGAAGGAAGGAAAGAGAATCTCCTCTTCCCAGATGATGTGCTGTTCCAATCCGGCTTTGAATTCCTGGAAGCTCCGCGCCGCTTGCCCGCGGTCCGTTGCTTTCAGTTGTCGATACTGGAGAAACAATTCATCCAGCCGGTCGTGGTCCTGGGTAAAATGTTCGTTGATGGTCGCATGGCTCATGGTTGTCATCGCGCCGTCGAAGTTAACCAGCAAAAGCTGTATTGCAAATACATCTTTTGCTTTGCGTTTGATTTCAATCTGGTGCAGAATTCGCCCGACATGCGTCTCAGCACCTATTCCGACTACGCCATCCGCGTGCTCATGCAGGCCGCCCTCCACACTCCGAGAAGGCTCACGGTGGACGAAGTGGCCGGCGCCTTTGCCATTTCACGGCATCATCTGGTCAAAGTGGTCCATGATCTCGGGCGCAGCGGATATCTCCAAACCCAGCGCGGCATTGGCGGGGGCTTTACACTGGCAGGACCACCGGAAAATATCCGGCTCGGCGACATTGTCCGCCTCGGCGAGGAAACGGACCGGGTGATCGACTGCATGGACCGGCCCGATCAACCGTGCCGGATGTTTCCCGCGTGCCGATTGCGAGGCGTCCTGGACGAAGCGGCGGCGGCATTTTTTGCCGTGCTGGACGGCTACTCGCTGGCGGACCTGCTGCAGCACCCATCGAAGATGCGAGCCGCCCTGCGACTCTGACACAATCCACACCACCCACCCACTGAGATGAATCCAGACCGATTGTACCTTCTGAAATCCGGATTCATGGACGCAGGCAAAGGGCCGTATTTCTGTCCCGGCTGCGCGCAAATGCTGGGCTTGCTGGAATTCTATCCCTTGCTGAAGCGGAAACTGGATGTGCGCTGGCTCCATTTCGCCCGCCCCCGTCCGGAACTGGTGGAGCTGCTCGGCGAGGCGAATCAAAGCTGCCCCGTCCTGGTCCTTGGAGAAGCGCCGGTCGATCCGCCCGCCTCGCTCGCCCTTCAAACGGCCAATGGCCACTGGTTCGTCGAAGGGGCGGACGAAATCGCAACCTGCCTGGCGCATCTCCACGGCATCGGGATCCCCCATTGATGCTCGCGTCCCTGTCCCGGGATGTCCGGACCCACAGGGGTTCCTGTTTTGTTAGAAATTCGCCTGCACGGCCAGCGGCTCGACTCCAGGCGGCAGGGTGATGGTTTCCCGCTTCGGATCAAAGCCGGTGTGCGGCCTGCCGTTGACGGTGACGCTGCGCATCGGTTTGCCCTCTGGATGGCGCAGGCGCAGAACCAGCGCTCCGGGCTTGGACCGCACCGGCGGTTCGATGCGGGCGTCGATGCGGCCATCCTGCACATGGGAGTTGATGCGGAAGCTGACCTTGCCGAAACGCGTTGGAATCCCGGTGGCGCTCACGGTCAGGCCAGCCTTGAGCCAGTTGTCTGTGATGAGCGGGGCCAGCCAGAGATCCTGGCCATGTTCCATCGCAAGCATGAAGCGCGTCTGTTGCAGGAAGTAGCCCGTCTCGTGCGTTTTGTCCCAAGCGCCGCTGTGCCGGAAATGCTCCCAGAAGGTTAGCACTTCGGGGTTCAGCAATGACGCGATGCTGTTGAAGTAGGAACGGATGAACGGCTTCACTTCGTCCTGCATTGCGTAGATCTCCCCGTTCCGCGTGTAGTAGGGCTGCACTTTCGAGAAGCCGCCATTGTTGAACCAGTCGCCCTGGTTCATCGTTGTAGGGTAGTCAAACCAGCCATCCGCGAGAAACTGCACATCCTCCATGTGGTTCAGCATTTGCACGGCTTCGCGACTGTGTGGCGCAAGCACCCCGGCAGGAATCAACTGATGCGCCCCCGCTTCCACGTCGTAGCACCAACTGCGGCCCACGTCTTGTCCGGGAAAGAAGCCAGCGAGGCTTCCCGGGCTGTGGACTTGCGAGGGATAATGAGCGATCCAGGTGCCATCCCTCAGCGGCAGGGCCGGGGATCGTGACCGTGTCCAGGCGTAGGCGCGAAGCGTTTGCTTTTTCATCTCCTCGGCATTGGCCAGGAACATGGGGGCATCGGGATGGGCAAGGTCCTGCAGGGCGGCGCCCACTTCACGCAAGGCCGCAATGTAGTAGGCATTCATGAAAAAATGATAGGCGAACGAATTCCAGTCGGCCAAAACGCCCGGCGGCATCAGCCCATGCTCCGGCACGGGCTTGCCATGCGGATCAAGTTTTCTGGTTTTTTCCGTCTGCCGCACGATCCAGTGGCAGAGGCGTGCCAATTCAGGGGCGACTTTTTTCAGCCACACTTTGTCTCCTGTGAGTTGATAGTGTTCCCCTACCGTCCACAAATGCCAGGCGGTGCCGAACGTGGTGTAGCCGGTGGTGAGAAATCCCTCCTTGTTGTAGCGATGGATGAAGAAATCCAATGACTTGCGCGCAAAGTCTTCGAACCCCAGCAATTCCATGCCGCGGATCGGTGAATGCGATTCGCTTTCCAGTGGCCCGTAGGTGACCGCGGCGATCCACGCAGCGATGCGCGCCCCGTCAGCTTCGTTGCGCCCGGCAATCAGGCAGCGGATTTCCGAAGCACGAATGATGTCGTTGAGAAGGGCATCGGGAGTTTCAACCTGCGCCCCGGCAGCCAGCACGGCTTTCCAGTAGGCTTCGGTCGCCTCACGAAGTTTGGGGGCGCTCTGGGATTCGACTGCCGACTCACCCTCACCGTTGAGGATCACCACACACTGCGCAGTGCCCTTCGCGGGCAAGGTGCCGGCCAGTTTGATCATTCCCTCCTGCACTGCGCCCAGCAACGGCCCGGCGGCATTGCCAGTTTGGATGAAACCGGCCGCTTTGCCGGCTAGTTTCAGCAACCAGCCGCCACGCTGCGATTCAAGCCGCACCGGAGCATTGGCGCTTGATTGCAACGCGAGCGAAATGGCGGCACTCTGCGGTTCATTCAGCGTGTTGGCCGCGGTCAGTTCAACCACGCAAACCGAGGGGCGATTCAAGCGTACGGGGTTGTCCCCGGGCTCATCAGTCGGCGCGACGAACGTGCGCTGTCGGTATTGCACGCCACCTTCGCGCCATTCCATGACTGGAATGGGCAGCCATTTGCCATCAAGCCACCGCGTGGGATTGGTTCCTCCGCTGCCCAGTCGCGGCAGCACCACGAGACGGTCGGTGTAGTTCTCCCTGGCAATGTCTCCGGTCTGCAGCGCACGAATGCCGCCGGTCCGGTCCACGATGAATTTGGCATTGTCGCACGCAAGCGACAGCAGCACCGGTCCCTCGCGCTGGACCGTGTGGTGGGTCTTGGCCATCGCCTGCGCGAACGTCTGGTCCGGCATCCTCCGGACTTCGTCGAGAATGGATTTCCTGCCGGAGATGCGCTTTTTATATTCGGTTAGGGTGACCGGCAGTGGTTCGCGCGCCGCAAACAGGCCGTGGTCTGGCAGATACACGCAGTCGTTGGCCATCAGGTCCTCGACTGCCACGCCGAAATTGCCGGAGGGAAGCTCAAACTGCAGAACGGTCGGATCGGATTTGAACGGCGACGGGCGGCTATGGCGAACCGACAGTTTCAGCGGACCAGCCAGCGACCAAGGAATTGCGCGCAGTGCCGGGGCTGACGGCTCGAGCAGTGCGCCGTTGTCGATCCTGATGATGCCCTTCGCATCGGTTGGCGGATTCTCCATCTGCACGAAAATGTTCGCGGTGTCCCAGGTCGAACGGGTGAATGCCGAGAGCCGAACGGTCTGAGGCGTGGCGGCTTCCGGAAAAATCCAGCGAATCTTCCGGGTTTGAACCCGAAGCACTTTGCGGTTTGGAATGCAGACCAGTCTCCGGCCATCCAGCCGGAGTTCGCACGGCAGCGGCTGCCAGTTTCCCTGCCACGCCGATTCGCCAAACCAGCCTTCGACTTTCACAGAACCAGGCGGAGGCGCCTGCGCAGCCTCGGCGAACTCCAAACCAAGTTCCTGGATGGCTCGGCTGTTGAGCCACTGCAGCCCAATGCAGCCGGTGCCGCCAGCGGCAGGCACCGTGAAACTGCCGTCTGGATTCGCCTGCAAATCCGATTCGGTGAAAACATCGTCTGCCCGAAACTCCTCAATCCGGCTGGCCCGAGCACCGTCAGTGCGTTTCGGATCCCACGTCGCCACGCGTGCAAATGGAGCCATGTCCACAGCATTCCTGGCGGTATCCGGCACAGTGGAGGCATTGCCAGCAAGTGTCAGCCGCGCATTGGCCCAATTACCGAGATCGCAGGCGATTCCATCGCCGGCATCTTCCACCAGAAGGCGCAGTTCGGTCACTTCCTCCACTGAAAAGCCGATCGACTGGGCCGGTGTGGTTCCGGCGAATCTGGCGCTTTTGAAAATTTCCACACCGTCCGCCAAGGTGCGGAAAATGACGCTTCCACCGCTGCTGGCCTGCTGCTGCACGCCGATTTCGGCATCGAACCGCACATATTGCTTTTCCAGCAGCAGCACAATCTCTCCGCTCGCATGGGAACCCAGGCCATTCGCAAACGTCTTGTCCGCGATCTGAATGGGCAGCGGGCGCTTGTCCCCCGCTGGGTGGGCCGCCGTATTGATCCCCATCTCGCCCCATTGCTGGGAACTCGACAGGATCAATCCCGGACAGTCACTGACAAAGTCCGGCGTGGTGGCGTCACCGGTGTTGTCAGAGGCAGAAGCCAGTTGGATTGCGAGGAGGACGGGGCAAAGGATGGATGAAACCGGAATCCAGGAAGTCATGAGGCGTGCATGGTTGATCCATTGATACGATGCGGAGCGGACAGCGGAATGTCCGCACGCTGGACTCACCGCGAAATCGAAACATTTCACCACCGGGTGTGCGTGAGGACGGTACTCCAATCCGGCTTTGCGTTTGAACTTTCCCGAATCTGGGGACACGATGGCAGCGTTCAGACACACCCGTTTTTCTGCATGCCCGCTTCCGCCAAGGCCATTCTCTGTTTTGATTTCGATGGAACGCTGATCGACCCGCATCCCGATCCAGTGGCAATCGGCCAGTTGCTGGGTTTTCTGGAGGATTTGCGGCTGCGCGGCGCGGCCTGGGTCATCAATACCGGAAGATCGCTCTACAGCACGCTCGACGGCCTGCAGCGCTGCGGCATCCGTACGGCGCCAGACTACATCGTGGCTCGCGAGGGGGAAATCTACCATCTCAGCCAGTTCAACCGCTGGGTGGATTTTGGCGACTGGAACCTGCGCCGCGCCAAGGATCACAAAAAATTCTATCGAAGCCACGCCAAATTATTTCACCAAATCCGCCGGTGGCTGAAAGAGCACACCCAGGCTCAATTCATCTCCGAAGCCCAGGAACCGGCGGGCATTGTCTCCTCCACCGTGGAGGAAATGGATTCCATTTGCCAGTGGCTGGACCAGCATCGCCAGGAATGGCCGGACCTGGATTACCAGCGCAATTCCATCTACCTGCGCTTCACCCACTGCAACTACAGCAAGGGGACGGCCTTGCGGGAGTTGAGCACCGTGCTGGGTATTGCGCCGGCACATGTCTTTGCGGCCGGGGACAACCACAATGACCTCTCCATGCTGACCCGTGAAGTCGCCCACGGGCTGGCCTGTCCTTCAAACGCCATTTCCGAAGTCAAGGATGCGGTCCGGGTGCAGGGGGGATTTCTGGCAGCAGAACCTGCAACCAGGGGATGTGTTGCGGCGCTGAGCCACTATTTTTATGACTGACCCCGCAACGCAACCGGTGTGCCTGACACGGCTCCACCGGCTGGAAGGCGGGGCTTTCGCTGCGGAGGAAGCCGGGGACTTGACGGCGGTGGAGTCGCCCTTGGAAATTCGGCTGGAGGGACGCAGCATCTCCGTGACCATGCGCACTCCCGGCCATGACCGGGAACTGACCGCCGGTTTTTTATTGGCGGAAGGCATCATCCACCGCGCAGTGGATCTCTTTGAAATTTCCACATGCCCCTCCGCAGTCGAGGGAAATGCGGTGGATGTCCTGCTGACGCACCCGGAACGTTGCGATCCTGCCCGCCTCACGCGACACGTCATCACCAACAGCAGTTGCGGTGTCTGTAGCAAAGCCACCCTGGATGCCGCCCTTGTGCAGTTTCCTCTGATTCCGGAAGATGGCCTGCAACTGTCACCGGAGATTCTTTTCACGCTTCCGGCCCGGCAGCGGGCTGCGCAGGTCGCATTTGCCGCCACTGGCGGGCTGCATGCCAGCGCACTTTTTGATTTGTCAGGCAATCTTCTTCTGCTGCGCGAAGATGTGGGCCGCCACAACGCACTCGACAAAATCCTCGGTGCGGCGCTGTTGGGAAATCAGGTGCCACTGGCCAAAACCGTCCTGTTGTTGAGCGGCAGGGTTTCCTTTGAACTCATGCAGAAATCACTGGCCGGCGGCATCCCGATCGTGGCCGCAGTCGGTGCGCCCAGCAGTCTGGCGGTGGATTTCGCCCGGGCCTCCGGCCAGACGCTGGTTGGTTTCCTGCGGGACGGACACTGTAATGTCTATGCCGGCGAGCAGCGGCTGCGCGGGCTGACGCCCCTCATCCCAACGGCCGCTGCAGGCTCACCCGCAACCATCCCTGCGGAGGAGGCCTGACGCCACGAGACGAAGAAACCGGATTCACTCCCGCTTCCGGTCCGGCGCGGCCTGGAGAAACTGGCGCAGATCCCCAGACAGTTTCCTCAGCTCCGGAAGGTTCGTGTACATCATGTGGCCGCCTTCATAAAATCCGAACTGGATGGCGGTGCGCTGTTTCTCATCCAGATTCATATGCCTTACGCTATGGCGGATGCCGCAGAACGGCGTGGCCATGTCATACCAGCCGCAGGCGATGTAGATGCGCAGGGCGGGATTGGTTTTCATCGCGGATGCGACCGCTTCTGAAACGCTCAGGTAGCGGTTGGTGTAGGGCTGGTAGTTCCATGGCTGCACCTGGCGGCTGAGGATTTCATAGGGCTGGTCGTTTTCGACCTTCAATTCGCGGCGAACGTAGTCGTTCAACGTCGATGCGAAGGCGCCAAACACCACGCCAAACGAGGGGTCGCCGACTTCCGGATCACCCGTAACCCGCGCATCGAACCGGCCCACCACTTTGTCCTCGGATTCGAGCAATTTCCGAAAAAACTGCCCTGGTGAGATCCGGAGGTTTTCGCGGAGAATGAAATCGGCCGGCAGTCCGGTGAAATAGGCCACAGCCTGGGCGACATTCTGCTTTTCCTCCGCGGAAAGGCCTGCGCCCTTGAGCAGCGCAGCGGCATAGGCACCGTGAGCGAATTCGTCCGCCTGCTTAACCGCAGCGGCGAAGTCCTGCTGAAGTACGGGGGGCAGCTTTTTATGATAGTGTGCCGCAGCCGCCATCGTTGGCAGATAGCAAATGAAAGGGAGATCGTTGGGGGGATTGGCGTCCAGAGTCTGAAAATCCCACAGCCCCGAGACGATGATCAGGCCGTTGAGATACATGCCATACCGGCTCTGCAGGTGGTCTGCCAGTCCGCCACAGCGGATGGCGCCGTAGCTTTCACCCATGATGAATTTTGGGGACGCCCAGCGCTGGTTTTTGCTCACATAGAGGCGGATGAAGTCCCCCACGCTTTCCACGTCCTCATTGAAGCCATGGAACTGTTTTGGATCCTCGCCCTTCTCCGGCCTGCTGTATCCCGTGCTGACCGGATCGACAAAGACCAGGTCGGTGGCATCCAGCAGGCATTCCTCGTTGTCGGTGAGTTCAAATGGGGGTTTGGGCGGCGTGATGCCCCCGTCCGGAAGCACCACGCGGCGCGGACCGAAGGCTCCCAAATGCAGCCACACCGCGGAGGAACCAGGACCGCCATTGAAGCAAAATGTCAGTGGCCGGTCCGCCGCAGAATGCTGCTTTTTGTCTCTCCCAGTCCCATCCGCAGTGTAGGCGACGTAGAACACATTTGCGCGCGGTTCTCCACCGGGTTTTGAAAGCACCATGGTTCCGGCAGTCGCTGCATAGGCCAACCGTTTGCCCGCCAGGTGCAGTTCATGTTTCGTCACCGCAGGAGGCGGAGGCGATGCCTTGCCGTCCTTTTTGTCAGGTGCAGGTTCCGGTTGTTTCGCCTCCTGCGTTGCCGCTGGGTCTGATTCGGAAGGTTTTTTGGTCTCACGAACTTTTTTCGGACGTTTTGGCCAGTCAGGCTTTCCCTGCTCATCGACTTTGGCCTTTGCGCCTTGGGCCGGTTTGGCGTCCTGAGCGAAGGCGGAGAACGCGGCACTCAAGATGCCAAAAACAAGAAGTCGTGGATGGATCATGGGAAAGGAAGTATGTGTGTTCAAAAGTTAGGAGAGGTGCGCTGGGCCAAATGCTCGACGATCAGCAGGCGTCTGCATGAGTCATTCCCAAGCCGCAATTCTCCAGTCTGGGCAATGGTGCTTGCTTCAAGCAGTGCATTCGGCGGCGTATCATTATCTAATTTTACTAGATTTTCAATGAAAACAACGAACTCCACGAAAATTTGAAAATTCCACAAACGCGGCCACGAACTCGGGTGGCATTCAGAGCGCCTTGCCAGACGGGGTGCTGAAGCTGGCGAGTTGAAACATTCTGACTTCACGCCTGCACGGGTCGGGGCGCTTTTTTGCCTCGGGGCGGGCGGCTTGGATCGAATTTGGGATTTGGTTCGGGCATCTGGGCGCCGGTTTCTTTCCACCAGGTTTCGAGACGATGCCGCAGGGCCTGCACTGAATCCGGCTTGGCGGCGGCGAGGTTTGTGGTTTCGGCAGGGTCTGTTTTCAGGTCATAGAGTTCGTCGCGGTCATCCTCGAAGAAATGAATGAGCTTGAGGTCACCCAGGCGCACCGCGCTGTAGGGAGTGGCCCCGCCGGGATGATAGTGGGGATAGTGCCAGAAAATGGCATCGCGCGGCAGTTGAGTCTGGCCTGCCAGCAGTTGAAGCAGGCTGGCGCCGTCCACCGGCGGCCCGGAGGATTTTAGCGCACAACCGTCGCGGAGGGTGGCGAAAAGGTCCGGCGTGATGACTGGAGTGTGACAGATGCCGCCCGGTTTGGTGCGACCCGGCCAGCGGATGATGAGCGGAATCCGAGTGCCTCCCTCGTAAGCAGAACCCTTGCCGGCTCGCAAACCGAGATTGTGCGTGGTGTCGTGGAGCACCAACCCGCCATTGTCGGAGGTGAAAATGAACACCGTGCTGTCCCAAAGACCGAGTTCTTCCAGTCTGGCGCGGATGCGGCCAACACTGTCGTCCACGCTTTCCACCAGCGCCGCATAGGCGGCTTTGCCCTGCGCCACATCGGGACGGGCTTTGGCCAGGGTTTCATACTTTTCCACGATCTCCTTTTTGCCCATGAGCGGGGTGTGGACCGCATGGTGGGGCAGATAGAGGAAAAACCGCTTGCTGCGGTGATCGGTGATGAATCGGCACGCTTCCGCCGCCTCCCTTTCCGTTAGGAATTCCCCCTCCGGACCGTCAGGAAGCGTCGGGATGCGGAAAGGCGAAAAATAAGAAGAGGGCTGCCCCCGGTGCGTGCCGCCAAGGTTGAGTCCAAACCCCTGCTTGTCAGGAAAAAATTCCTCGCCTCCGAGATGCCATTTGCCGATGCTGGCGGTGGCGAAACCAGCATACTGAAACAATTCCGCGAGGGTGCATTCTTCGAGCGGAAGCTGCTGCGCCCAGCCGGTTGGCGGTTGCAGTTTTGCCTTCGCCTGGGTGTGCCCAGGAATCCAGTCTGTCAGGTGGAGGCGTGCAGGGTATTTTCCAGTGAGCAGGGAAGCCCGCGTTGGAGAACACACGGTGCAGGCGGAACTGGCCTGGGTAAAGCGCATGCCGTCGGCAGCAAGCTTGTCGATGTGGGGTGTCTGGTAGTAGGTGCTGCCGTAACAGCCCAGATCGGTCTGCCCGAGGTCATCGACCAGCATGAGGATGACATTGAGCGGAGTTACCTCAGATTTGGCGCACCAGCAGCAGGTGACAAGCCCAACAATGAGCAGGCGAAGCAGCATGGCGCAACGAAGCCGACAATGCACCGCACGTCAATTCCGCAAGCGCCGATGGCGGCAACGGACGGAGAACCGGTGTTTTATGGCAAGTCATCCGGATCATCATCGTTCACCACTAGGTCCAGGGTGGAATCGATGGACGGAGTTGTGGAGGGCTCTACTGATTCCGGAGGGCTCACGGATGCGGCCTGTCCGGCGGGCGTGTCGCGCCAGCGCTGAATGCCGATGATTTCCACCATGCGAACGTCACCTCCCTCTTCGCCGGGAAGCTCCGCGGATTCGCCCACCGTTTTTCCGAGCAGGGCCTTGGCGATTTCCGTGAGGTAGGAAATGACATGCCGGGCGGGGTCGCTGTCCCAGGCCCCGAGAATGGTGTAGGTTTCCGCGCTGCCATCGGCGCACTTCAGACTCACCACGGTTCCTGCGACGGCACGGTCAGCCGGTGCGTCGGAGAAGTCGGAACCTTCCGCCCGTTCCAGGTCGCGGGCCATTTCCCGCTGCCTTCGGCTGAGCACGCGCTGGTATTCCTTGGCGGACTTGTATTCGAAATTCTCGCGCAGGTCGCCGTAGCTGCGGGCAATGGAAATATCCTCGCGGTTTTTCGGAATTTCCACGGTCACGAGGTGATCATAGGCCTTTTTCATGGCAACCAGGCTGGGCCATGAAACAGCCAACCGGTCGTGGGAGGCATTGTTGTCCTCACGGTGTTCGTGAATGAGTTCTTCTACCTCGGGGACCACCTTGATGAGGCGTGCCATGAGCGAGCGCTTGGTCAGTTCATCGAAGGCCGGACTGAGCAGAACCTGACGGGCGAAATTGTTCACGCGCGTCGGTTCCGCCTCGCTCAACAGATCGGCGAGGAGTTCCTTGTCCTCCATGAGCACGTCCAGCACGCGGTTGGATTTTTTGTCATCGTCGAGGTGGTCCCGTTCGATGGCGCTCATCAGCGCCGGAGCCAATTCCCATGAAAATACGTCCTTGGTGAGGCCGCGCCGCTCCCGGCAAATCCAGGCCAGGGCATCGGAACTGAGACTGCGGTGGCTGATGCCGGATTTGAAGAACGCAGCCATGCGCTGGACCTGCTCCCGCTTGGTGAACACTTTTGCCAACTCGCCAAGGCTGCGCTGGCTGAGCCGGTTGATGAGTGCCAGGGCTCGATCCTGCCAGTTTTCCCCCAGGGCGTCCGGCAGTGCGTCAAACACCCGGTGCTGTTTGGTGGGCGTGAGGGAGCCGATGAATTCGTGCAGCCGGTCATGCACCTGCTGCAGGGCCTGGCCCACGGTGAGTTCGGCATGCGCCCGCAGCGACTCCACTTTTTCCAGCAGATCATCCCGCATGAGGAGCATTTCGAATGCTTCCGCGGGCTTGAGCTTCAGGTGTTGCAGGGCGGATTCCTCGGCTTGCCGGGAAACGGGATGCAGGGTGTCGTGCGGGTTGTCAAAAATGTGGGATTCCCGGAGGATGGCTTCGATCGCCTTGATTTTGGCCTTCAATTCGCGGGCGTTGTGAAAGTCCTGCAGCAGCGCATCCATGGGACTGATGTCCTCCCCGCGCAGTTCCAGCGGCAGGTTGCGTTTGGAGGGCACGATGAACTGCGGCTTGGTCCGCAGCGTTTTTTTGGCAGCCTCCCACCACGATTTGAAACGCGCTTCCGGCAGCACCTTGCCCTTGACCATGTCTTCGAAATTGTCCAGCGAAACCCTGCCGCCACAGCTCTGCAGCACCAGCCGGACAAAGCCAGCCACATCCTTTTCGGCGAATTCCACCAGCCCGGGTTTGTCCGCGAAGCGGCGGGCCAGGAAATGCGTCTCCGGAACAGGTTCCAGCGTTTTGGCGGCAAAATCCAGCTTGAGTTCATGTCCGGCCTTGCCTTCGAAATCGACCGTCATCTTGTCCGCCAGCGTGTCCCATGCTGCCACTTGTCCCGCACCCCAGCTTTTCGAACTCACGTAGGTTCCCGGCACGAGTTGGGAAAGCTTGAGGGCTGCGGTTGCGGTGATCTTCCCCGCAGCAAGCAGCCGTTCAACATCTGGATGTATTTCGGATGACATGCCACCTGACATGGAGCGAATTCCCAAAAACGCAAAGGGAGAATCCGCCGCAGGGTTAATCGGGGATGCGCCGGAGCCGCAGGAAGAAGTGCGGACTGCCGACAGGAGGGGTGGCGGTGTATTCGGTCAGCGCTGGCTGCTCAGCACCGAGGATGGCGCTCTCGTTAATGGGATTCCACGTCTGGAGATCGGCAGACCATTCGACCACATCCACCCGCCCAGGTTTGGTCACCCAGGTGAGCTTGATGCGCCCCTCAGACATGGGCATCACGGATTCAACCCGGAATCCCTCCTCATACGGGGAGACATCGCTCCAGCTTTCGCCGATGCGGATTTCATCGACCAGCCACGAGGAGGACGGGCCGTTGGCATTTTGATAGCCGGAAGCAAGCCGGATCAGGTTGATGTCCGACCACTGGCTGATGTCCGAATCGGGCGAGAGGAAGGTGAATCCGGTGGCGGGGTCCGGTTCTGCATTGAGCAAGGGATTCACCCAAAGCGTGTAGCGTTCCAGACTCCCCCCGTCCACATTCAGTTCCATTTTGACCACCACAAACGAACGGACCGTCGTAGGCGTGCCGGAATTGGCGAACTGGCCATTATTGGTCAGCGCCCGGTCGGCAATGCGCCAGCATTGCGGCGACTGCATGGAATTCATGCCCATGTTCAGGATTTCATCCGTGTTGCTGCCACCATCATTCGGCTTGTAGGTGTTGTCAGGAGCCCGGAAGGACAGCCCGATGAACCGGGCATTGGTACCGGCAGTCTGTTCGCCGATCATGGAAAACCACCGGACATTGATGCCGGCGTGCTCCGGATCGAGTTCCACCAGGGAAATGGGGCCCGAGTTGTCCACCTGGGCCGCCTCCTCGCTGGTGTCGATATGGGCGTGATTCCCGCTGACGCGCAGTGCATTTCCCACTGCATCCCTGTACTCCAGCGTGCTGCCCACAATGTCCCCGCTGGCTCCGGCATTGACTTCGTTGAGGAACCGCCCGGCTCCTTTCAAGGCGTCCTCGCCCGGCGTATAGTCGAACGGTTCATAATACAGCAAGTCCGCCTGAACCAATGAGGCAACCAGGGAGAGACTCGCGGCGGCGGTGGCTTTCAGCGAAAGTGTCATGGGAGAAGCGGGTTGCCGGTGAAAGAAAACGGCGAGGAACCAAGCACGGGCAGCATAGCACCCGTTGGATTGCTGGGAAAGAGGATTTCCAAGGCCAGTTAAGAGCCACCAGGGTTTGCCGCCGTGCGCATGGCAATGACGGATGCTGGCGGGCTTGGGGGATTTTTCGAAATCATCTGCGAGCACGTAATTCCAGTCGCGCTCGTGCAGCGGGCGGCTCGCGCCTTTCGTTGCCCCTGCGCACTGGGAACGAAGAACGGTCTGTGCATCGGCGACACGGGAGCCGGGTAGCGCTCCGCTACCCAGCAGCCCCCAGCCTGAACGCCGTCCGCCCCGGCCCAGTGGGAAAAATTCAGGAATGGGGGGCGTCAAAAGCTTGCGTCCCCTCGGCAGCAATCCATTCGCCCAAAAAGAGCACCTCGTTTCGCCTGGCGTTGGTCACTCGCTCTTCAGATCCCGCAGCGCATACAGCCCGGCCCCGCGCTCCAGCATTCGCAGCCGCCGCGCGCCGCTGGTTCGTTTCGTGCCAAACCGCTCCCGCGCACCGGCGAACACCGCATCGACAAATTCCCGACTCCCCACCACCGCCCCCGCCGTGAAATGCCGCACGCGCAGCCGGACCACATCCGCCAGCCGCAGTTTGCCCCCGGATTGCAACACTTGTTCAATCTGCTCCACCGCAAATCCTTTCCTGCCAGGGGTCTTCCCATCGGCTTTCACCTCCTGACATTCCCAGTAGATCCATTTCCGATACACCGCCTGCGCCTCACCCCACCGCATCGCTGCTGCCTCCTCCAGCTTCTGCCGGTGCAGCGCCCCCACCGCCATGGCGATGCCCTGCCACGCCTTGCGCCCGCCGCCCACTGCTTCCCCATACCCGCTCCAGCGGTATTCCTTCGGATCCTGCACCAGCCCGGCACGGACCGGGTTCAAATCAATGTAGGCCGCCATGGTCGCCACCGCATTGCCCGCCCCTTCCACCAGCACACTGCCAAAACGCTCCTCCCACAGCGTTCCCTTGCGTCCGTGCGTTTTGTTATACCATTTGGAAAATCCCAGCTTTACCGACTGCACAAAGGCGCTCAGATCAAACATGCGCCTCCACAGCGCCGCCAGCACCTTTGAAATCTCTTCTGCACACCCGTTGCTGCGCCACAGGGCAAAAAGCTCCCGATACTGCCGCGCCTTCCGCTTGCCGAACGCCTGCTCCAAATGCCACAGCATCCCCTCCTCATCCAACATCGGCCCAGGCCGCTCCGGCACCTCCACCAGGATGTGAAAATGGTTGGACATCAAACAATAAGTGATGACACGCAGCCCCCAAAAGCCTCGAACTGCCGCATCAGCCCGCGAAACACCCGCTTCCCCTCCTAATCGAATCAGAACGCCTGATTGACAATGCGGCTGGTAACATGAGCCAGCATCCGCTGGCCCGAAGCAGGACGAAACCGGTAGTGCGAAGCCATCACGGGGAGCATCATTCAAAAATGCCCGTGACGCAATAGTTTTCTTATAATTCATATGGCATTTTCTTTTGCGTCATTCAAAAATGCCCGTGACGCAATAGTTTTCTTATAATTCATATGGCATTTTCTTTTGCGGCGCGGGAATGCGGCGCTGATGCGAGGGCGCGTTCCTTCAGTCCGCTGAGCCATCTGGCGGCCATGCTCTTTGCGCAGTTGGCGCATGTGCTCAGCCTCAATGACCTGTGCGACTGGCTGCGCCTCAAGGCCCGTGCCATCGCCGCGTGGGGCGTGACGCCGCCATCACGCAACAACCTCTCCCACGCCAACAAGGTGCGCCCGGCCGCCTTCATCGAGACGGTGTTCTGGCGCACGCTCGCGCATCTGCAGCGCTGCGAACCGTTTTTCGGCACGCGGCGTCCGGGCAGCGGCGGCAAGGGCGCGCGTCGGCTGCTGCACCGGTTCAAAGTGCGCATCCACGCCGTGGACTCCACCGTCATGGAGTTGGTGGCCAACTGCATGAACTGGGCGCGCCACCGCCGCCGGAAAGCCGCCGCCAAGCTCCATCTGCGTCTGGGTCTCGGCGGGTTCCTGCCCACTTTCGCCATCATCGACACCGCGGGAGAACACGACAACAAGCGCGCGCGCGAACTCTGTGCTGGCCTGGAAGCGGGCGAAGTCGTCATCTTCGACAAAGCCTACGTGGATTTCGCGCACCTGCACGATCTTGACGCGCGCGGCGTGCAGTGGGTCACGCGCGCGAAGGACAACATGGACTGTCGCGCCGTGAAGAACCTGCTCCCTGACAAAAGCGCGGGCATCATCAAAGACCAGCTCGTGAAGTTGCGCGGAGCGAAGTGGCGCCGGTTTCAAGGCTGGCACCTGCGGCGCGTGGAGGCTTGGGTGGAAGTGGACGGCGCGCCGCGCCTGATGGTCTTTCTGACCAACAACAAAGAGTGGAGCCCGCGCAGCGTGTGCGACCTCTATCGTGCCCGCTGGGAGATCGAAGTGTTCTTCAAACAAGTGAAGCAAACGCTCAAACTCAGCGGCTTTTTGGGCCACAGCGCCAACGCCATCCGCTGGCAGGTGTGGTCTGCGCTGCTGGTGTACGTGCTGGTGCGCTTTGCGGCGCACCTGAGCGCATGGGGCCACAGCTTTACGCGCATCTTCGCGGTGCTGCGGGCTGCGCTCTGGGAGCGGTTGGACCTGCTCTGCCTGCTGCGAAGATTTGGGACAGCAGGCGGGAGCTTTACGCTGCTGGGCGCGTCGCACACCGCGTGGTTACCGGGACTGGCCCCGCCGCTAACGTGATCTCATGGGACAGCACCGGCCCCGTTTTTCCAAAATCCCCGCCCCAAACCTCAACTCGACCCCCTCAGCCAATAATCCCCTCCGCCCTCCAAAACCCTTGCAAAATCAAGGATGTGATCCGCCTTGCCCATCAGCTATGGGATGGCTGTGATTCGCAGACTTTTTCCCACACGAATCCGGGATGAACCATTTTTTGTTCCACCAATTCCCGAAGAACCATTGTTTTGAAACGGCACCTATTTCCAGGCTTCTCACCTCCACAAAACCTTAAGCACCGCCTGCAGCGCCGCGAGCACCAGCAAGCCCACGCCCAAATACAGAAGGATGCCGCTGGGATCGGTTGCGCTTGAGTCGGTGCGGACTGGCGGAACACCCTTGCTCACCGCGGACATGGTTGGCCGGTCGTTTGCCGTCCTCTGACGTTGCAATTCGGCGATGCGTTGCTCCTTTTTCCTTTTTCGAGCGGACACCGGTGTTTCTTTGCCGTGGTACTCCTGTTCCAGGCGTTGTCGCATTTCATTCACAAAATGACCCTGTTCGTCATAACCCAACCGTTTAACACGAACAACATCTTCCTTCTGGCCCAAACCCAGGAGAATTCCAGCACAAACTGAACTCAATCCCAATTCGGCATGCTCTAGCGCCCCTGTGTCTACAAGTTTCCGAATGTGATTGATAAAGGGTTCGGTATCCAGCGTGGGCACATCCCAAAAATGCCCTAGGAGGTTCTGCCGCAAGAGCACATCCTTTGGATCCTCCAGCAACGCCAAGTAGAAAGGCAGCAACCGGTCTCCCCGCCACTCCATTTCATCAAAAATGGCGCGGTAGCCTGGAGGCATGTCTTCTGGATGGCTCAGCAGATATCCGCTAAACAGTAAGCCGCGAACCGCGTCCTTCAACCACGTGTCGTCGTCCCCTAAATTTCTCAAAAATTCCGGCGTTGCCTTCAGTTTCAGGGCTAGACTGCTCTCATAGATTCCGTATTGATGACGCTCAAGTTCGGCGACGGTTTCCCCGGCCACCGGGACCGTTATGATCAATACAAATGCGGAGCGCATCGCAATCAGGCGTGTGCAGGCTCTCATCTCTTTTGGCAGAAGGGGAGCGTTTTGGCATTCCAAAGGATTCTGGCACTTTCATTGCTTTCCATGTCTGCGGCGTTCTGCGGATCAAAATAAAGCCGCTTCGGCATGGTCTCCGGTCCGCGGGTCAACTCACCAGGAAGCGGAGCTGTTCCTGCCATAAGCAAATGCGCGGAATCCCATTTTGTCAGGTGTTTCAATCCAAGTGCATGACCCACTTCGTGGGCGAGAACTGACGGACGATAGTCGAACATCGCCAGCGCGACCCAATATTGAATTTTCTGGGTTCCATTATCATTCCAGATGTATGACCAAGTCACGCCAACGGCATGATGTCCGGCAATCAGTGAGGTTTTGATTCCGGTTACCAGCGGAAGCAGCAAAACTGTCAGCGAGTCAGTAGTTGCTCCTGCTGCCACCATTGCCGCACCAAAATCGTTCAGCTTGGCATCCGTGCTGAGGTCGAGTTTTTTGCGTCCATCCTCATTGATAAGCATTGCCTCAATGGCGCTGCCACTGAGGAGGTTAGGGTTTTCAAATTCAAATTCAAGTCGATGCGGCCGGTAAACGTCCCGGGCAAACTGGGTGGCGTTGGCCCATTGCTGTCGCTTGCTATCTTCAAATTCTTCAAGAAAAAACACCTTCATCCGCACCCTAAAAGCCGCCTTTTCCGTCGTCGCTTTTACCTGCACATCCTTAACAGCCGGAAAAGTCACGGCGACGGTTGCGTCAAGGCCCGCTGCATGTGTTTTGTCCTCCGGTTGGTTGTCATCCGGGCCGGGATTGTAGGTTGCATCGTCATCTCCATCGAGCAGGAGAAGCGGGGCGCTGATCCATTCGTCTTTGGCTGGATCCGGTTTTGTCATGGTGATCTCATCCTCGGCGTCACTGCCCACCTCAACCCACGCTCCATTTTGCCATACTTTGATCTCATTGAGACCCGAAGTGGCGATTTTGACCTTGTTGCCGGGATCTTTTCCAATGACCCTGATATGGAAACGGTCCGGATCAGAGGAATAGAATCCCTGATTGAACGCTGAAAAGGCGTTGTTTGGTGGATCACCTTGCTGCACCCGCCAACCGAAGGCGGAATGCCAGCGACAGAGGCGAAGGGCGGTTACCGGTTCGAGGATATGACTCCCATCAGGGTTTTTCAACGGAACGCCATTGTCATCCAACTTCGGCTGCGCAAACTCCGCCGGAACTTGTTCCTGCACTTTAGCTTTTTTGTTCACCACCGTCTCCTGGCTTTCCGCCGCGTTGGAAACGGTACTCCCGGCGGGGACGGTGAGGGTAACAGTTTCAGCGGAAGTGATGCTCCAGGCTTCCTCCGGGATGGTTGTGGGCAGAGGGGATTCGGGATCGGCGGCGCTGCCCTCCGGGTCCGTGAAGGGGGCTTCGCGGAGGGTTTTGAGGTAGGTGCGGGAAATGGGGTGCTCGGCGGCTTTGGTCAGGCGCAGGCGGATTTGGGTGATTTCCTGGTGG
>JAGNEJ010000125.1 GCA_018003315.1 Verrucomicrobiales bacterium | reverse complement strand
AGCATGTTCGCGATCTTCAAGAGCCTGACCGAAACGATGAAACTGCGAACGGAAAGCCTCATCACCGGCATCGCGGAACTTTTCAACGAACAGCATCCCGCGGCCAATCGGGGCTAATCAGTTACGGTGATTGGGCTGAGCAAAGCCTGTCTCTTGCGCTTCGTCCTGTATTCCCGGAATTGAAGGTCGTGCAGTATGGCAACACGGATCGGATTGCCGCAGGCCACCCTGAGTTTAAGGCGAGGTATCTCGCGGGCATCGAGGAAACACGACGTTTCGGCAAGCGGCCTGACTTGCTGCTCTTGCCTGGCAATGTTGCCGATCCAGACGATATTTCAGAACTAAGCCATGCGGAGAGCGACGCCTTCGTAAATCAAGGTCTCGCATCCATCGAAGTGCGCTCCAGCAAGTTCGAGGCACTGACCTACATGCGAGTGCGTCAGCAGCAACGAGAGGCTGGCAACAAGGCTGCGCGTGAAACTCCGAGCTTCACGGTGAAGGTGGAAGACCTCATCATTGTGTATCGCTGGCTGGAGCGTTACGGCGTCGTGCAGAGCTATTGTCAGGTGTTCTTCGATTCGATCTTCGCCATCAACTTCCTCGACATCTTTTCCATCATCGCTGACGGCTCTGGTTTCACCATCGAAACACCCGCCAAGAGCCAGGAAAAAGCCACCATCATGATCCCAATCACCAGTGGCGCCAAGATCGGCACAGCCACGGAACTGCCTCGATTTGAGGCTGAGCACCGCGTCACTGAACTGGGGCGGCACGACGCTTTCGTGGTGCCGCGCGGCGGAGGTTTTTCGCTGGACGCGGAAGCGGCCCGGCGGGTGCTTCTGCCCGCTTTTTAGGTTCAGCAGCATTAATGACGGGCAAGGCCAGCAGTTCTGCAACCATGCGGTCCATGATTTGGCGGCGTTCGTCATCTGGCACTGACTCAAGCTCAATCAGACGGGCAGTGAGCTGCTTGGCTTGCTCCGTCGTTTGCGCAGGCAGCGTCGGGCACGGCATCGCTTCCACATCTTTTGGCTCAAGCTTGTTCAAGCCGTCGCCATAGAAGCGGTTCACTTGCGAGAAGGCTATGCGACCCCATGAGCTATTGAGGAATAGGACGAGCAACGGCGCAAGACTGTTGTGGCCGTTGCGAGCATACAGACCGTGGAAGCAGGTAAGGTTCTTGGCACCCGAGGTGTTGAGGATGAATTTCACCGTCTCACGCGAGAACACAGCGACCCACACATCGGCGACGGCTCGGTTTTCAGGCTGATACCAAACAGGGCGATGGCTTGGTAGATGACGCTCATGAATGCCAAGCTCTTGACCCACGCGCAGATAAGAATCGAGTTCAGATGACCCATTCGCTCGCGGACTGAGCAGATAGCATCGCCGATCCAAGGCCGCCAGTTGGGCAAACTTTTGACGACTGAAGACAATACCGTCGGCGTCAGTCGCCTTCGTGACGCAAGGTTCAATGTGCTCTTGCGACAGCCGATGCTCGTGCAAAAGCGATTCGTTAAGACAGAAGAAGTTATTGGCTCCCGTCGCGATGCCTCGTCGGCATTGAAAGTATTCGCCGATCGTTCGGGTTAGAAGATGAACATCTTTCGATGGTTCGCTCTCCAGCAAGGCGTTCAGCCACTTCTCGCGTGGATCGAAGGTGCGCAGGTCGTGGATGGCAGGGGCAGATACTGCCACTGAACCTCCGAGCAATTCACCAACAAAATCCACCGCCGCTTCGAGTGACGATACCTTCATCGCCTTTATCGCACGATTCATGGTGCCGCCACGCTCCAGAAAGATGATCGAGCTAGTGGTCAGCGCATCGGGAAACAAGTTCAACTCCGGCGCAAAGACGACCACACCTGCTGGATGCATTTCATTGAGCAGTCGCTCTTTGATCTCCTCCCCGAAGTTCGCGTTCATAAACTCCGCCGGAAGCAGCACCGCAGCCCGCCCACCGGGAGCTAGGTCGTCCCAAATCTTGAGGAGAAAGATCGCATAGAGGTTTGTCAGCCGATCAAGTTGCACACCGAATCGCTCATCAAAGTAGCGCCACTCAGCTTCCGAGTATTCAAGCCGCTGTGATTTCACATACGGCGGATTGGCAATGATGCCCGTGAACTGTCCCGACTCGGCGAACAAGTAGTCTGCGAGAATCAGCTTTGTGCCATGTGGTGCCGTGCGTTTTGCTTGCTGAAAGGTATCCTCATCCCGCTCCACTGCAACCATTTTTACGCCTTCACGAAGGTCAGCGCAAGCATGGAGCAAGTTTCCCAGACCCGCCGCCGGGTCGAGCACAATTTCTGGCTTGGCAGACATCACCCATCGGGCCATGAGCACGGCTATATCTGGAGGCGTGGGCACCTGACCCAGTCGTTTCGTCTCCCGCAGCCATTGTTCGCTCGAAGTCATCTCACGAGCCGACCCGACCGAATACTCGATTCGTCCTTGGTCGGGATACAGTGAGAGAAATGTCTGGCACGTTGATCGTTTCATGCTGAGTGGGTTACACAGAGTTAAACTGCGAGTCAAATTTCACCATACAACTCCTGTAGAATCACGGAAACGGAGCAAAAACACCGCCATTTTGAGTCAATGGCGGTGCGGGCGAGCACACTTTACGAACTTCTTTCTGGCTCAAGCTCGTTTTGGGTCTTCCCTACTACCAGCACAATCTGCCTCCTTTCGTGGCGGAGCCGTTCCAGTTCTCTCTCAAATCCACGGCGCAGGGCGAGCTTTCGGACGACACCGCGCAGGAGAATCACGAAGCAGCGCGGCATCCCATCTGGAGAGTGTTCGACTGGCAGCGGCGTCTGGATGAAGACAAGGCGCTGACCAAAGTGCAAATTGGTGAGCAAGAGGGCCTTAGCAAAGCACGAATGACGCAGATGTTCAGCCTTCTGCATCTGCCCAAGGACGCACAAGACTACCTCGCGGATCTCACCGCCCCGGCGCTTATCAGGGCCTTCAGCGTTCGCCAGTTGATGGGCGTCGCCAAGACTCCCGCCCCTGAACGGGTGGAGGCGTTCCAGCGGATGAGGGCGGATTGCGAGCGGCATGGGTTGAGCAGTTGAAGTGAATCGTTCCACGGCGGGGCCGTGCGGGTCGGGGTCACTGGCCGGAATCTCCGGCTCCCTCGTCCCGCACAATGCGTTTCATGCGTTTCAGGGCCGAATGGGCCTTGTCGGTGAGATGGTAACGGGAAGCCTTTCCCTGCCCATTGCGGATGATCCATCCACCCCGTTCAAGGTGCTGCAACCGCCGGTAGGCGGTGGTGCGGGAACTTCCGAAACACGCGGCGGCATCGCGCGGATGGATATAGCCGAGCGTGGCGGCTTTGCGCATCAGGATCAGCTCATCGCTGGCCAGCGGTTCGGCGGGTATATTAGAGGCTGAAAGGTCATGGCCGGGTGGCGGCGCTTCGCCTGAAGCCGTGGGGACTTCCCCAGCCCCCTCTCTGGCGGCGCGCTCGCGCTCAAGACGCAGGGTGACGGCTTTGCCGAGGATGGCTCCGATGCGCCGGATTCGCTCCTCGCGGCTCAGGGATTCATAATCGGATGGCGACATCATGCGTCCATCCTCCCATGATATGTCCCTATCCCTGCTCCCGACTGAGATCAACCACCCGCAGCATTGATACGCGGCCACGATGACGGACCACGGGCCGATGCCGTTTTCCCTGTTGTTATGCTGCCAGCCGGGCAGTCGCCAGTGCGGATCGTTCAGAAGCCAGCCAGCAACGAAGCTGCCAGATTGCTCCCGATTGGGAATGGGGTCGGGGCGGACAAGGAAATAGAATGGAAGACCATGAACTACATCCGCCGCCATGAAAACCCGATACAGAAACTTAATTGGTCCGCAGGTGAGAAAGATTAGGTATCAACGCGGGATGACCCAGGAACAACTGGCCATCAAATTGCAGATGGCCGGGTATGACCGATCGCGCGGCACACTGGCCAAGATCGAAGCCCGGCTGCTGTGGGTGGGAGACCACGAGTTGTTCTTCTTCGCCAAGGTGCTGGAAGTGCCCCTGTCGGCTCTCTTCCCGCCCATCGACCCGAAAGACCCGGACTTGTATGAGACGGTTGACCGCCTCATGACACGCCGGTTCTAAAGAGAGAAAAAGCCAACGAGCTTTTTCCTTCGGAAAAAGCCCATAAGAGCCTCTTCATCCAGCGCACAGCGCAGGGCAAGGGGAAAACGGAATAAGTGCCCGTAGGGCCGGAGCGAAGCGGAGTTATGCCGGATTTCCGCTTGTCCCGGAGCGAGCACTGGACAGCGCGGGTCACACCTTCACCCCCCGCCGCACGGAACGAACGGGAGTCTGTGATTCTGTTTCGGTTTCAGGCTGCTCGTCCACCTGCGTGCTGGCCTGATTCTTGGCAAGGTCCAACGCGGCGACGATTTCCTGCTGACGCTTCTCGGCGGATTCCAGCTTTTCCTTATGCTCAAAAGGGGCTTCGAGCTGAGTCTTCAATTCTTCAATGCGCTTTTCCAGCCGTTTCAGATTCTCTTTCGACTCGGCTTGCTGTGATTCAAACTCCCCAAGGGCGTGCTCCAGTGAACTGATAGTGCCTTGTGGGCTGTCGCTCACGGTGGACTGATAGGTGTTCTTTCCGTGGATGCGGAGTTCAATACGGGCGTCCAGCCGGTGGAGGGAAATGGGAAACCCGGCGATGGCGCCGATCTTTCGTGTGGACTGCATGGGTTTGAGCGCGGCTCCGATAAAAACCAACTGGCGACCAGCCTCGATTCGCTCGTCGAAGTGCTGGCCGTCAATGGTCATGGTGAAGTCGTCTCCGCGTGTCGGTGTGCGGGTGGTGAGGTCTCGTTGAAGGTTGGCAACGAATTTCTCTTCGATGGTGATGTTGTGTTCGGCGCTTTTGATCCGCAGACGGATGGAATGCTGGCTGTCCATGTGCTGGCGGCGCAGCCGATTGAGGCGAATCACTTCGGCATCCACCTGGGCTTTCTCAATGATCATCGGGTTGCCGCTGGCAATGGCTTTCACCTCGGCATAGCTGAGAGCGGTGGCGTCCACGTCCTCGGCCTTGCGCATGGTGGCGTCTCCGATCATCACCTGCGCGATGAAACGTGCCTTCGTTTCCAAAGTCTGCCACATATAGGCGTCAAAGCTGCCTTCGGTGACATAGCGGAAAACGCTGACGAACTCGTTGGTGTTGCCCTGGCGAAGGATGCGGCCCTCGCGCTGCTCAATGTCGGAGGGACGCCAAGGCGCATCGAGGTGATGCAGCGCGACAAGGCGGTGTTGCACGTTGGTTCCTTCGCCCATTTTCAGGGTGCTGCCCAAGAGGATGCGCACGTCTCCCTCGCGCACCGCTTTGAACAGCACGGCCTTGGCGGTGTCCGTGTCGTGATCCTGAATGAAGGCGATTTCTTTTTCAGGAACTCCGCGGGCGATGAGCTTGGCGCGGATGTCGTCATACACGGAAAATTCCCGCTGGCCCTTCTTCGGCGTGGACAGATCGCAGAAGACGAGTTGGGCGCTTTTGTGAGGCGAGGAATCGAGCCAGATGCGATGAATCTTTTCAATGGCCAGGTTGACCTTAGAGTCGGGCGCATCCGGCGCGGCAGGCGCAATCAGGCGGAAGTCCAAGGCGGCGTGCCTGCCTTCGGACGTGATCTTGAGCATGTTGTCGTCGCTCGGTTTGACTTTGCCGGTTTTGATTTGCTCCGCCCGCTTGACGAGCGTCTCGACAAATTTCTGAAGGCGTGAACTGCACGGGGCGCTGACGATGATGGGCCGTCCGGTTTCCAGTTTGGGGATGGGCAGCTTGAGCATGTCAGAGGTCTGCACGTCCGCCGTCTGGCGGAACTGCTGCATGAGTTCGGGGACGTTCACAAACCGCGCGAAGCGGTGTTGCAGACGGTAGCCTGCTCCGTCGGGGCTGAGTTCCATCGCGGTGACGGTTTCCCCGAATGTCCCGGCCCATGAATCGAAGTGCTGGAGGCCAAGACGCCGGAGCGAAGCCATTTGCAGGTAACGCTGCATGGTGAACATCTCCGCCATCGTGTTGGAGATGGGCGTCCCGGTGGCGAAAACCACGCCCCCGCCGCCGTTGCGCTCCTGAATGTGTCCGACCTTCAGGAACAAATCGAAGGCCCGCTCCGACGCCGTTTGCGGCAATCCGGCGACACGGGTCATCTTGGTCGTGTAGAACAGATTTTTGAATTTGTGCGCCTCATCGACAAACAGGCGATCCACGCCCAACTCCTCAAAGGTCAGCGTCTGGTCTTTCTTTTCCTCGGCAGAGAGGGAATCCAGTTTGAACTCAAGCCGTTTGCGCACGCGCTCCAGTTCCTTGACCAAGCGCGTTCCGCGTGACTCGGACTTTTGTTCGCGGATGACATCCTCGATTTCCTCAATCTGCGCTTCGATGAAGTCCTTGCGGGCGCTGGTGGAGAGCGGGATTTTCTCAAAGCTGGAATGGGTGACGATGACGGCATCCCAATTTCCGGTGGCGATGCGGCTGAAAAGCTGGGCGCGGCGATCCTTCGCGAAGTCGTCCTTGCCTGCGGCGAGGATGGTGGCGTTGGGGTAAAGGGTGAGAAGTTCCGTGGCGAACTGCGAAAGCATGTGGTTGGGCACGGCGAACATGGGTTTGCGGGCCAGTCCGAGCCGCTTCATTTCGATGGCGGCAGCGACCATCGTGTAGGTTTTGCCGGCGCCCACGGCGTGGGCCAGAAGCGTGTTTCTGCTCTGGATGATGCGCCAGACGGCATCTTTCTGGTGAGGGCGCAGCGTGACCTGGCGACTGCTGGCGGGGAGCGTCAGGTGAGCGCCGTTGAAGACGCGGAGACGCTCGGAATTGTATTGGTCATTGTAGAGGCGGCAGAGCCTTTCCCGGCGGTCGTCGTTCTCCCATACCCACGTCTTGAACCGCTCCTTGATCTTTTCCTGCCGGTCGCGTGCTCCTTCCGTTTCAGTGGCGTTGACGTAGGGATTCCCGTTTTCGTCCCGGTCATAGACCGTGGGCGTTTTGAGGTTCAGCGAATCCTGAATCAAATCGAGCGCGGGATACCGTGCCGTGCCCCACTCGGTGGTATTGGCCACGGAAACCTTGGCCTGCGGGCCGCCCTGCACGAACCATGCGCCGACCTGGGGCGAATGGCTGATGGTGACAGGATTGTTCCCGAGCAAGGAGGAGGCGAAGGCTTCCACGTCGCTTTCAGGAATCCATGCCGCGCCAAGACGTGCCTCGATCTGCGAGGGCGGCAGGTCTTCCGGCTGCACGGCTTGCAGTGCGTCCACGTTCTCCTGAAACCGTGGATCGTTCTGCGCCGCACGTTGCGCGGCCGCCAGTTTCTCACGGACATTGCCGAACAGATAACTGTCCTCGGTTTCCCAGCGGCTGGTTTCAGGGTCGAGATAGATCAGCCCCTTGAGTTCCGGCGTGAGGTCGGAAACTTCCTTTCCCAGCAAAGCGGCCATGTGCTCCAAGTCCACTTTGCCCCGTTCGTTGAGGGTGACGACCAAGGCGTCCTTGGCGGTCTCGGCTTTGAGGACGGGGGCAGCGGAATGGATGGTGCGCTCGCGGAAAATGGCGGTCTTGGTCGCCTGCTTCGTTTCGTGGTTGTAGTTCTCCAGCGAACACAGCAACGGATAATCCGGGTCATGGCGGAAGGCGCGGCGGTTGCCGGTCGTGCTGACGGGACCGAAGCGGGCGACAAACTGGTCGTAGCGAATGTTGAGCTGCTGACGGGCGGCAAGGATGGCGGAATCTCCGCTTTCCTCCAGTTGGGTGCGGAGAACATCGCGCACGGATTCGCGGACTTGGATCAGGCCGCGAATCCGGCGTGTCGTTTCGGCGGGAAGTCCACGGGACAGAACGAGCGTGCCGCCCTTGCGCACGGCCACCTGTCCCTCGTGCAAGGTGAATGCGCCTTCTTTGACACCATCCGGCGCGGGGATTTCCTCCGGGTCGTCTCCCTGATTGACGGATTGGCTTTCGGCGTGGCGATAGATGGCGCTGGGGAGATGCGCGATGGCCTGCGACAACGCGGCATCCAGCGGGCGCCCGTCCGGCACAAGGGCCGGTTCTCCCTCGGAATACATGGTGCCTTCGCTGGCCATGCGTCCGCACATCATGGCGGGATGTTCGGCAAAGTAGCGATTGACGCGGAAGGAGACGCCATCGGCGTTTTGATGCTCGGCCAGTTCCCGCCAGTCGGAGCCGCACGGTGCTTCCCCCTCGTGCAAGCGGCGCAGGAAAACCATATCGGTCGTCACTTCCGTGTTGGCATTCTGCTTGAATGCGGTGTTGGGCAAACGGACGGCTCCCAAAAGCTCGGCCCGTTCATGAAGGTAGTCGCGCAGGCGGGCATCCTGTTTGTCCATCGTGCCCATTGAAGTAATGAACGCGATCAAGCCACCGGGACGGGCCTTTTCCAGCGACTTGGCAAAGAAATAGTCGTGAATCAGGAAATTGTGCTGATTGAACTCGGGATCGAAGACCTTGTAATTGCCGAAAGGGACATTGGAGATAACGAGGTCAAAGCCCCCATCGGGAAGCTGGGATTGCTCGAAACCCTGCTGCCGGATGTTGGCATCCGGGTAAAGCACGCGGGCAATGCGAGCGGTGAGCGGGTCGATTTCGATGCCGGTCAGCGTGGATTGCGAACGCATCGCTTCCGGCATGAGGCCGATGAAATGGCCAATGCCTGCGGAGGGTTCGAGGATCTTGCCATGCGTGAAACCCAACCGCTGCACGGCTTCATACATGGCGGAAACCACCGTGGCGGAAGTGTAATGCGCGTTCAGGGTCGTGGCCTGCGCGGAACGGTATTCCTCCGGGGTGAGCAATTCACGGAGGCGGTCACGTTCCGCCTGCCAAGTGCTGTCTTCGTGGGTGGCGAAAACTTGGGGGAGACCACCCCACCCGACATAACGCACCAGCGTTTGCTGTTCCTCGGGCGTGGCCCTGCGGCGTTCGCTCTCGACGGTGCGGAGAATCTCAATGGCCCGGAAATTGCCGTGGCACTTCTCCTTGAGCGAGCCAGCCCCCAAGTGATCGCCGGAGCCGATGCGATAGCCGATGGGGCGGCTTAGTCCTCCTGATCGTCCTCGGGGGGCAGGAGAATGTAGTTCTCCCGCACCATTTCCCACGCCTGACGGCTGGCCTGATCCATCGTCAGTCCGTCCGCCACCAGCTTGTCCTCCAAGGTCAGCAGTTCGTCCAGCGTCCGTTCCTGGGCTTCGTAGAGGGCTTCCTCCAGCTTGCTCGTTTCCTGCAACTCGCGCACCATCCGGGGACGGAACTCCCGCCAATGGCGTTCGGCCATCAGTCCGTAGGCGCTGATTGGATACGTCGTTTTCATGGGATTGGAAAAGGTCGAAAAAATTAAGCTGCTCCGCTTGCGGAGTCGGCGTCGTTTTGTTTCTGCGCTTAATCATACCGATACACCGGGTATCGTAGAGGATCAAGGCACTTCGATGGCTCCCGAAAGAGAGCGGATTCAGTCTTGGCCGTTCATGATACGCGTCAGTTTATCGTGCAGTTCAGGATCGTTGGGGTTAATGGAAGGGGTTCTTCGGGAATTGATGGGGAGTAATCATGCGGGGTGCAGTTCCAGCTTGCCTTCAAAGAACAGCACTCGTGCCCTCAGTGACTCAAAGTTGGGCAGGCCCTTGGCGCAGCTTTTGAGCAGTTG
>JAGNEJ010000152.1 GCA_018003315.1 Verrucomicrobiales bacterium | reverse complement strand
CCTGCGAGGTGACGCAAATTTCGCTGGTGTCCCAGGTGTGGCAGGGCATCAAGTGGGAGCACGACCTGGTGATCTTTCGTCCGAAGGATGCCAAGCCGGGCGACAAAATGCTGCTGCTGAACAGCGGAGGCAAAGCGGGTGGCAAGGAGATTCCTTACGGTCTGCTGCTGACCAGCAAAATCAAAGCCCCCTGCGCCATCCTGCTGGGCATTCCCAACCAGCCGCTTTTCGAGGGCAAGAAGGAGGACAATCTCATCGCGGAAACTTTTGTCAGGTTTCTGGACACCAAGGATGAAAACTGGCCGCTGCTTTTCCCCATGGCCAAGAGCCTGGTGAAGGCCATGGATGCGCTGCAGGAGGTGACCCGCAAGGAATGGCAGCAGGAAACCAAGGGATTCATCGTCACCGGCGCTTCCAAGCGCGGCTGGACCACATGGCTCACCGCCGCCAGCGATCCGCGGGTCTGCGCCATCGCCCCGATGGTCATTGACACCCTGAATTTCGACCGCCAGCTCCCGCACCAGAAGGAGGCCTTTGGCGGCTACAGTGACCAGATCAAGCCCTACACCGAACGGGGGCTGGTTCCGCTGCCGAATACTGAGACGGCCAGAAAACTCTGGCGGATGGTGGATCCGTTTGTCTATCGAGACCGTTATACCATGCCGAAGCTGGTGGTCTGCGGCAACAACGACCGCTACTGGAGCACCGATGCCCTGAACCTCTACTGGGACGACCTGCCCGGGCCGAAATGGATTTCCTATTCACCGAATGCCGGCCACAGCCTGGAGGAGAAATCGGCCGATGGCAGCAAGTCTGCGATGCGGGCGGTCAACAACGTCTGCGCGTTTGTGCGCCACCAGATTCTGGGAACAGCGATGCCGGAAATTTCCTGGAAACACGAGGATGCGGACGGCAAATGCCGGCTCTCGGTTCACGGCAGCCCAGGGGCCGTTTCCGCCCAGGTCTGGCAAGCCAGCGCTCCCAGCAGGGATTTTCGCGAAGCGCGGTGGGCCTCCCGCAAAGAAGAGATCAAGGACGGAACTGTCTCCGTCACCGTCGAGCATCCCGCCACCGGCTTCACGGCGTTCTACGCGGACATTGGCTATCAAATCGAGGACATCCCCTACTTCCTCTGCACCCAGCTCCGGCTCGCCAGCCATTCCCCGGACGCGCCGTGAGGTGACGTCAATAGGCGGGCTCTCCGGGGCCAAGGACCACGGGCGATTTCGCGGCGGGCTTGATGCCCAACTGCTGCAGTTCCGCGCCATAGGTACGGCTGAGCGCGGCGTGGATGGACTCCAGCGCCTGCCCCACCCGCTGCAGCACCACCCGGCTCGCTGCGCCCCAGTTTCCGGCGGCCAGTTCATCGCGCGCCGCATCCAGGGCCGCGTTGAGATGATGGGCGCCGACGAATGGTTCCAGCCCGTAGCCGATCATGATGCTGGTGCGCCGTTCCGCGGTGTCGATGACCAGCAGAATCTGGTGGTTGGCGGCTCCGGTTGCCAGGCTGGCGCAGAGTGATGCTCGGTTGAACAACCAAAAGGAATAGAGGTGCAGCGGCGTTTCCTTTTTCACCGAGGTCAGGAATACCGTGAACCGGCACTGCGGGAAGCGTGCCTGAAATTGCTCCACCCCGGCCAAAGTCCGCCGTTTCTCTGCCGTGGGCATGGCACCTGACGGGTCTGCCACGCCTTGGGAAAGCACTGGCGGCACGCCGAAGAATTGATCCAGCTTCGGCAGCGAAAAGCCGCAGTGGAGGCATTCCGCGGCGTCCTCCCGCGAGAGATTCTGACAAAACGGACAGCGCATGGGGATCGGTTGGCTCTGACCAGTATCGAATCCTCCCGGCGCATGGTCGAGCAAAATTTCTCAAAAGCAGCGGTGCCCGACGGATCCGCTGCCGCCGGGTCGAATCCCCTTGCACGGTGGCGTGATTGTTTCACCGTCGCACCATGGACGCAGCCTCTTTCTGCTTCGACGACCTGGCCAACTGGCCGGAAACCGGCGGACGCCTGGACCCGCCGGTCCGGCTGTCGGTTTTTGGCGATCCCGTGGCGCATTCGCTTTCACCGCATCTGCACAATCCGGCCCTGGCAGCCAGCGGCATCCGTGCGCAATATGTCAGGCTCCTGGTTCGTCCCGGAGCGTTTTCCGCGGCGCTGCGCCGCATCCATGACCTGGGCTTCATCGGGACCAACGTGACGATTCCCCACAAGTTTTCCGCCCTGCAGGCCGTGGATGTGGTGGACGCCCAGGCCCGGCGGCTGGGTGCGGTGAACACCGTGGTCTTCCGCGACGGCCGGGCGTTTGGCAGCAACAGCGATGGACCTGGATTTGTCAGGAGCGTGCGGGAGGCTTTCTGCGCTGCCGTGGGTGATCTGCGCGTGCTGATCCTCGGCGCCGGCGGAGGAGCCGGACGCGCCGTGGCCGTGCAGTGTGCCCTGGAAAACTGCCGACACCTGACACTGGTCAACCGGACGCCAGAAAAATCTGCCGCCCTGGCCGGAGAAATTGCGGGATTTTTTCCGAAAAACCGACTCTCCGTGGCGGACTGGTCGGGGGAAGCGCTGCGCCGGGCACTGCCGCAGGTGGATTTGATCATCAACGGCACCAACCTCGGCATGAAGCCGGAGGATCCCCCGGTCCTGCCGCAGGGATGCCTGGAAGCGCGCCATCTTGTCCACGACATGGTTTACCGGCCCGCCGTCACGCCGCTGGTGGCCATGGCCCGCGACGCTGGAGCGTCCGCCGTCAACGGCCTGCCAATGCTGCTGCACCAAGGCGCGGTCAGTTTCGAATCCTGGTTTTCACAACCCGCTCCGCTGGAAATCATGCGCCAGTCACTGTGGGCGGCTGCGGGAGTGCCGCCATGAGCCTGCGGGTGGTCGTCACTGGAACCGGAGGGCGGCTCGGCGCCGCCGTGGTGCGGCATTTGCGC
>JAGNEJ010000124.1 GCA_018003315.1 Verrucomicrobiales bacterium | reverse complement strand
TGTCTTGGGATGCTTGATGAGAGCCTCGATGACTTGCGCTTCTTCGGGGCTGCATTCGACGGGTTGGGCGGAGCGACTCATGCCGCAATATTTAACAATAATTAATTATTGCAAGTAAGCACTAGCCTCAGGGGGAAGCTGCGGGCGGCTGGGTGGGGAAGCGGAAGCCGATGCCGCGTTCCTCGGACTTCACCTCCAGGCCGCTGTCCTCAGTCATTTGTTCGCGGACTTCGGTGCCGTCCGGATAGGTCAGCACAATGACGGCTCGCTGTTCACGCGGCGCTTTGTAGGCCGCTTCCACGTTGAAAGAGTCGCCCGCGATGACCACCTGGCCGTCCGCAGTGAGATAGCGCACGTCGGCGGAATGGGCGTTGCCGAAAGCCCGGTGGGGAGCCAGTGCCCGCTTGAAAAGGATGGGGGTGATGGAGGGAAAACAGGCGAACAGCGCCGCCAGCAGCGCCACTGCGGCCCCTGCGGTGCACAAGGGTTTCCTGGCCGCCTTGACGCCCAGTTCGGTTTTTGGATTCAGCTTTCCCGCATCCATGACCGCTTCGCGGATGACTTCCTCGATCAAAGACTGGGAGCCGGCATCCCCGCGCCCTGACAATTCGACCGCGGTGGAGATGCGCTCCTCCATTTCCGGATGGTGCGTTTCCACCCAGCGGGCTACGCTGATCAGGGAAATCTGCCGTGCGAGCGGACGCAGGAGCCAGAACCAGAGACTGAATCCAGTGATCGCGGCGACCGCCAGCGACAATCCCCAGCGAATTCCGGGTGACCGGATGTCGAAAGCCCAGTCCACCGCCATGGCGGCGATGAGTGAAAAGACAAATGCGGCACCGACGGCCAGGGTGCCTTTCAATGCCTGAATCATGCGGACGCGGCGGACCACGCCGCGGAGCCGGGTGGCAATTTCCGGAGGCAGTTGCTGGATGATGGATGCTGCTGGCATTTGGTGACGAACGGTGTTGGTTATGCTGTGTGAGGGAGGAGGGTCAGACCAGCCCGCCGCGGCGTCGTGCCACCCATTCACTGGTCAGGAACCCCACGGCCAATGCCAGCAGGCCCCAGTTGTCCCAGAGGCGCGTCTCCTTCAATTCGAATTTTTCCTGACTGGGTTCGCCGAAAATTTCCAGCACCCTGGTCGCGTCCTTCGGGGTGGTGACGATGCCGCCGGTGAGGCTTGCGACCTTGACGGCCAGTTCCCGGTCCACGCTGAGGTCACCGAATTCCACTGGGTTGGCAGCGCTGGCGATGGAAAATTTGGTGGTGACGCGATCCTCCGTCCCGGCGGGGCCGAGCAGGCGTTCCACCTCGTTTCCCGTCAGTTCCAGCGAGTAGTCCCCCGGATCGGAAATGCCTTCGATGCCCGCTTCATACATGCCATGCGAATCCTTGCGGAATTCGAGCCGCCGCCGAGCGACCTTGTCGGCTCCCTTGTAAATGGTGGCATACACTTCGGCATCGACCACCGGGCGGTAATCTTCCTCCACCAGTTTGGCGATGATCTGGAGGCGTTCTCCGGGCTCGTAGGTGAGCTTGTCCGACCCAAGCCGCACCAGACTGGTCCCTGCACGGAGATTTTCCCCGGTCCCCCAGCGGAGCATCTGCCCCCAGAAACGATGGTGGTATGTGTCCCCCACGCCGTAGCGGAAACGCCAGGTGTGGTCGAAGTTGAGCATGGCCACCTTGCCGCTGCCAAATTGAGTGGTGACTACCAGGGCATTGCGTTTTTCCTCCTCCTTCTGTTTTGTCAGGGCGGCTGGATCGATGGATGCCTGGATTTCAGGGGCGGGAATTTCTTGTCCGGATGAATCCAATTCCGCCGCCTTGGCATACGCCAGGATTTCCGCACCATCCTTGACGCCGGCAATGGGATGCCGCCAGCGCAGCAACGGCATGTTTTCCCAGATGCGGGCATTTTCCAGGCCGCTCTGGCTTTGCAGGAAAATGAGGTTGTTGCGCCCCTCGCCGGTGAGGCGCAGGTGGTAGGCCGGTTCTGGCGGAGTCATCAGGCTGCGCGTTTCCTGCCGGTAAAGCACCGGGCAAAGTTCGCGGAAGGTTTCATTGGAAAACGCATGGGGCATGGCATGCGGTCCGGCAATGAGCACCAGGAGGGCGCCGCGGTTGGCGACGCAATCGCGAATGGTTTCCCAGGTCTGTTCCCCCAGCGCGGCAGGAGCCACGTCCCCCAGAATGATGGCATCGAACTTTTTCCATTCCTCGGGATTGTCAGGGAGCCGGGTGGCTTCGGAGTCTCCGAACTTGGCGGAAGCCGTGGCCGGTTTGACCGGACGGGTTTCATTTTCCAGCAGGTCCGGGTGCAGGAGGACATACTGGAGATGCACGGATTTGTCGCGGCTGTCGAAGAGGTTGCGCAGGTAGCGAAATTCCCAGCGCGGACGGTCGTCGATGAGCAGCACGCTGGTCCGGTCGTCGCTGACCGCGGTTTGAAAACTCCAGGCGTTGTTGTTCTTGAAGAGTTCGCCGTCGATCGGGTCAATTCTCACCGTATGGCGGAAAATGGCGGCCTCTTTTGGCTGGTAGGCCAGCCGGACCGTGGTGCGGAAGGAATCATCCGGCACGGTGATTTCCTGGCTGGCGACTTCCGCATCCTCCTGCAGCAGGCGAATTTTGACGGTTTGACCGCGCAGCCCATCCGCCCGCAATTCGACACGGGTGCGGATGCGGTCGCCCTGGAAAATGGTCTGCGGAGCACCCACCGTGACGATGGCGGCGTCCTTGCTGCCTTTGTGACTTCCGATGACCACCGGGCAGATCGGCGAACCCTGGTTCCCCAGGCTTCTGGCCACGTCATCCACGGGCTGGTCGGCGTTGTGCCGGGCGTCGGACAGGAGCAGCACTCCGGCGAGGTTCTCCGGCTCAAAGGCTTCACTCAGCTTCTTCAGTGCGCCGGTGAGGTCGGTTCTTAGCCGGAATTCTTCATCCTCCCCGGCAGCGGGAAATTGCCAGTCGGCCACTTCCGCGGATTTTTTTCCAAACCGCACCAGTTGTACGCCGTATTTTTCCTTCAACTGGTCAAGCAGGTTTTTGCCATTGTCGCGCGGGCGCTGCATGGTTTCACGGGCCAGTTCGGCGCGGGTTTTTGCGGCCAGATCATCAATGCGTTGCCGGACGGCGGGGGCGACGATCTGGTAGAAAACCTGGTCGCTGGCCTCTCCGAGCAGGGCGGCCCGGGAGGCGATTTTTTGCACGGCCGCATGGGCCTGCCTCAATTCCCGCTGTGCTTCGCGCGGTTTGCCCTCCTCCATGCGGTTGGCGGCTTCGCGCAGCCGGTCGTCGAATCCCCCTCGGAGGGCTCGCTGCAGGTCCTCGGCCACGGAGTCGGCGTCACTCGGAAGCTTGGGGCGCTCGCGCAGGGCGCGGCGCAGGGCAGCGGCGGCCTCCTGGGTCTCCTTGATCAATTGCAGCACTGCGGGCTTTTCCCGCTCCGCAACGGTTCCTTCTCCGTCTGCTCCGTAGCCTTCAGGAATCTCCAGCAGGGCTTTCGCCTTTTCCATGCGCTGGTCCAGAGCGGTAAAAACCGCGAGCTTCTCGCTGAGATCGGCGCGGCCTTTGACTCCGTCAATGCCGTAAAATTGTGCCAGGGCGAGGCGTTCCTCGACGCTCATTTGTTGGTCGGCGATCTGCATGGACCCGGAATCATCCACCAGGACCACCACTTTGCGTTCGATGGTGCGCTTGGATTCCCGCGCCCACACCGGCTGAACCAGAATGGCCAGCACACTGGCGACCGCACCCAGGCGCAGCCAGAGCAGCAACTGGCTGAGTTTGCGGGAAATGATGCGCCGCTCCAGCCCGTAGAGCAGCAGGACGATTTCCATGGCCAGAGCACCAACGAAGGCATTCGTCCACAAGGACCAGTCGGTGGCCAGCAGCAGAAAGCGGGAGACCGCCTGCCAGAGCACCCAGATGGCCACGGTGCCCAGCAGGATTCGGGCGGCAAATGCAGCCAGTTGCAAGGGTTTGGTGGCGAGGCGTTTTTTTAACCAGTGGGCACCAACCCAGAGCAACACCAGGCCGAAGGCCAGCAGCCAGAGGACCACGGTGTGAATTTCGCTGCCGAGCAGGTCTGTGCGAGTGGGATCGTTCAATGCAGGAGGAGGGAAAGCCGGAATGACAGTGCGGTGGCCGAACGTGGACGATCCCCACCGGCTTGGCAACCTTCACCAACTCCCGGATTGCGTGGATCATGCATCGGATGAGGCACCCATGCGGGATTTCCCGATGCTCCGGACCGCTGCCGGTTTCTGGCTGCGTGGTTCCGGACCGTTGACTAACCGGCGCGCAGCAGATCGAGCACGCGATGGCGGGCGTATTCGGCTTTGAGGTAGGTCCGTTTGGCGAATCCCGCCAGCCCGCGGGACTGGTGCGTCAGGTCGTCCGTGAAATTTGCCCAGTTGGAGTGGTTTAACAGGTTTTGGGAAACCGTGATGCTCGGCGTAAGCATCCGGGCGGTATGCCACCAGCGACTGGGGACAAACAGCAATTCCCCAGGATGCAAAGTGAAGGTGGTCGTCCGGGCTTTTGCCAGCCGCGGAAAACGTTGGAGATCGGGTGTTTCCACGTTGGATATCGCCGAGACATTCCTCGGTTCCGTCGCATACAGGAAGGGAGCGTCTTCCGGCGGCCAGACCCAATACTGCTTGATTCCATGCACCTGCATGAGCAGAACATGGGTGGACAGCCCGTCCCAATGGACGATGGGAAACGCTCCGCCGGGGCCTCCGATGTAGAGTTCCAGCAGGGCTCCGCGCTTGAGATCGCGGCGCAGCGCCGGGTGCAGCAGGCCGCGTTCCGCCCAGTTGGCCCCGCACAGATCCGGCAGGGGGGAAATCTCCGGCAGCAGTTCGGGAAAGGTGGCGGCCAGTGGCAGATTCGTCAGGTAGGGCGCAGGTTTTTCCGCGGACGATGCCAGCACCTGGGGAATAAACTCCCGAAGCGGCATCTCAAGGCCTCCATATTTGAATTTCACCACACGGTCGGGAAAGCGCTCCGCAAGGGAGGCGGGCGTCCAGCGCTCCAGCGCCGCCCAGCCGCTCAAAGCGTCCGTCACAATCACCGGTTTGCCGACATCCCGGAATTGCCTGCGAAATGATTCCAAGCTCAGACCCCGGCACCGCTCAACCGGTGGTCCAGGAGTCAATCCCTCTGCCAATGGTAATGAATGTATTCCATGCATCCACGAAAACCATAATGGCCAATCTGTGGAAATTGGATTAAATCTGTGTCATCCGTAAAATTTGAGTCATTCTGGGATGAAGTGACGACAGATGGCCTCTGTGAAACCGGCAATGTCATGCCTGTCAGCTTCCACATCGACCACCAGCCCGCGGGCATGCAGGGTGCGACTGGTCACCGGGCCGATGCTGGCGATTTTCACATTCTCCGGCAGTGGCAGCTTGAGATTCAGGAAATTCTCCACGGCGGAGGAACTGGCAAACGTGATCATGTCCGCCCCCTCATCGCGCAGCCGTGCCTGCCCGCCCGTGATGTCATCCCGTTCCGGAACGGTGCGGTAAGCGATGGCTTCATCGACGATGCCTCCGTGTTTGTTCAGTTCTTTGGCAATGACCGGGCGGGCATCCTCGGCACGCACCCAGAGAAACGTCTGGTTGGCCACGCTGCCGTAGTGTTCGATGAATTCATCGACAAACGATTCCGCAACGCTCTCCTCGGGGATGAAATCCACGCTGAGGTGGTATTCCTTGATCTTCTTTTCCGTCCCCGGACCGATGGCAGCAATGCGGCAGCCGCCAATTTCGCGGGCATCGCGGTAAATTTTGAAAAACAGGTCGAAAAAGGCCGCTGCTCCGTTCGGACTGGAAAACACGAGCCAGTCAAACTTGTGGGCATCCTCCACGCATTCGCCAAAGGCCATCCGGTTCATCGGGGGTTCGATGCGAATGGTGGGAATCTCAATGACATCGGCCCCGAGCGCCTTGAGCCGCCGACTGAGCTGCCCGGCTTGATCGCGGGTGCGGGTGACGACGATGCGCTTGCCGAAGAGCGGGCGATTGTCGAACCAGCGGAGTTTTTCGCGAAGGTTGACGTTTGTGCCCATGATGCACACGGCCGGTGCCTTGAAATTCGCGGCCTTCACGGCATCCGCGATGGTGGCCATGGTGCCGGTGAGCGTTTGCTGCCTGCCTGTGGTCGCCCAGCGCACCAGTGCCACCGGCGTGGCTGGGCTGGCACCGTGGGAAATGAATTTGGTCATCAGCTCGGCAATGCGCCCCACGCCCATCAGCATCACCTTCACTCCATCGGCAGCGGCCAGTTTGGCAAAATCCAAGGAGCTTTCCTCCTTGTCCGGATCCTCATGGCCGGTGAAAATCGTTAACTGGGCGTTGTGCGCACGGTGAGTGACCGGAATGCCGGCGTAGGCGGGACCAGCGATGGTGGAACTGATGCCGGGCACCATTTCAAAGGCACAGCCAGCCTCCGCCAGTTCCTCCGCCTCTTCGCCGCCGCGACCGAAAACCATGGGATCTCCTCCCTTGAGACGCGTGACGATTTTGCCTTCCCGGACACGTTTTACGAGTAGTTGGTTGATTTTGGACTGCTCCAGAGTGTGCTGGTCGGCCTGTTTGCCGACGTAGATCATTTCCACTCCAGGTTTGGCCCAGAGCAGCAATTCCTTGTTCACCAGGTAGTCATAAGCAATGACTTCCGCCGCCTCGATGCATTCCCTGGCCCGCAGGGTCACTAGGCCGGGATCGCCCGGACCGGCACCGACGAGGTAACAGATGCCGCGGGATGGGGGGATGGAATCGTTTGCCATGAACGGGCAACGTGGCGGAAATCAGAATCCGCGCAACCCCTCTGTGGGGAGTGATCTTGTCGCGAAAATGCGACCGTGAAATGGCTAAACTTCATTCAGTGAATACAGCCGCAGGGGTTTCCCCCTGTGCAGGACAAGGGCTGATGCGGATGGACTTGGGAGGGAGGAGGGGCTGCACCATTGGCACGTCCGCGGCGAGGCGAGGCGGCCATGAAATTGCCATCGGATGGCAGCACCGGGCCGGTCTTCGCCGCCTTCATCGGCACATTACCCGACGAACCCGCGCAACGGCTCGAAGCCGCCTCGTGGTTGGAGGCGGAAGCCTTCCCGGGCAGTTCCCGCCGACCGGCCACTGCGGCATCTCGATCTTTTGCGAGAACGGACAGCCGGTCGCGCTCGTGCAGCGGGCGGCTTGCGCCTTCCGTTGCCCCTGCGCACCGGAAACGAAGAAGAGTCTGTGCATCGGCGACGCGGGTGCCGGGCAGCGCTCCACCACCCAGCAGTCCCCAGCCTGAACGCCGTCCGCCCCGGCCACTGGGAAAAATTCAGGGATGAGGAGCCTCAAAAGTTTGCGTCCCCTCGGCAGCAATCCATTTGCCCAAAAAGAGCACCTCGTTTCGCCTGGCGTTGGTCATTCACTCTTCAGACCCCGCAGCGCATATAGCCCGGCCCCGCGCTCCAGCATCCGCAACCGCCGCGCGCCGCTGGTTCGTTTCGCGCCAAACCGTTCCCGCGCACCGGCAAACACCGCATCGACAAATTCCCGGCTCCCCACCACTGCCCCCGCCGTGAAATGCCGAACGCGCAGCCGCACCACATCCGCCAGCCGCAGTTTGCCGCCGGATTGCAACACTTGTTCAATCTGCTCCACCGCAAATCCTTTTCTTCCTGGGGTCTTCCCGTCGGCTTTCACCTCCTGACCTTCCCAGTAGATCCATTTCCGATACACCGCCTGCGCCTCGTTCCACCGCATCGCTGCTGCATCCTCCAGTTTCTGCCGGTGCAGCGCCCCCACCGCCATGTCGATGCCCTGCCGCGCCTTGCGCCCGCCGCCCACTGCTTCCCCATACCCGCTCCAGCGGTATTCCTTCGGATCCTGCACCAGCCCGGCCCGGACTGGATTCAAATCAATGTAGGCCGCCATCGTCGCCACCGCATCGCCCGCCCCTTCCACCAGCACGCAGCCAAAACGCTCCTCCCACAGCGTCCCCTTGCGTCCGTGGGTTTTGTTATACCATTTGGAAAACCCCAGCTTCACCGACTGCACAAAGGCGCTCAGATCAAACATGCGCTTCCACAGCGACGCCAGCACCTCTGAAATCTCTCCTGCACACCCGTTGCTGCGCCACAGGGCAAAAAGCTCCCGATACTGCCGCGCCTTCCGCTTGCCGAACGCCTGCTCCAAATGCCCCAGCATTGCCTCCTCATCCAACATCGGCCCAGGCCGCTCCGGCACCTCCACCAGGATGTGGAAATGGTTGGACATCAAACAATAAGTGATGACCCGCAGCCCCCCGAAAGCCTCGAACTGCCGCATCAGCCCGCGAAACACCCGCTTCCCCTCCTCATCGAACCAGAAAGCCCGATTGACAATGCGGCTGGAAACATGAGCCAGCATCCGCTGACCCAAAGCAGGACGAAACCGATAATGCGAAGCCATGACGGGGAACATTATTTTTACTTCGTTACTAAGAGCCTGTCCCAGGGGCCTCAAGGCAAGGCTGGAGGCGGCGGTCCGGTGGAAATAAAAAGAGCAGGCGGAGCGTTTTTGCTCCACCTGCCCGGAATTGATGCGCTATGTTCGTTTTGTTCCTAACCAACATGACGACCAAGACCACTTCTCCTGTAGCATACCAGTTCCCGCTTCGTCCAGCGCTTCCCTGCATTTACGGGCCGCTGGAATTTCGCGAGGAGCGCGACCTCTTCGAGCGCATCGACGCCATCCTGCACGCTTCCGGCATCGAGCACGAATACGTTAGCGCCGCTTTTGCCCAATCCGACTGCGACTGGTCCGAAGCCACCGCGAACTCCATCAACCGATTCGCCCACTATGCCTCCATCGGACTGCGTTGTGCCGTCGCCCGCGCCATCACCGGGCTGAGTCTGCGGGGCCTCACCACCCGTGCGGCCGACAGCACCACCCTCGCGTGGTTCCTTGGGACTGCCGACATCGAACGCGTGAAGAGCCCGTCGAAGAGCACCGTCCACCGGCTCGGCGAACAAGTTAGTGAAGCCACCCTGCGCCGGCTCAACGAGCACCTCATCGCCGCCGCCATCGCACCCGTGACGCTCAGCGCCGAAGGCGTGAGTCAACCCGCCGGGTTGGAGCCCCCCGCCGCGCCGACAAGATCTACTTCGACGCCACCTGCGCGAAGGCCCCCATCCATCTGCCGACCGACTGGGTGCTGTTGCGCGACGCCGTGCGCACGCTGATGAAAGCCAGCGTGCTCATCCGCCGCACCGGTCTCAAGGTCCGGATGCCGCAGGAACCCCTCGCCTTCTTAAGCGACATCAATGCCCTGTGCATGCAAATGGCCGCCCAGCGCCGCCGGCCGCAGAGCAAAAAGAACCGCAAAACCACGCTGCGACTCATGAAGAAGCTCACGGCCAAAGTGGCGGCCCACGCCCGGGCCCACCGCGATCTGCTCGTCGGGCGGCGCTCCGAGACCACCCTGAGCGAAAAGCAGGCCGCCCGCATCATCGGCCGCATCGACGGCATCCTGACACAACTTCCCGCCGCAATCCGTCAGGCCCACGAACGGATTATCGGAGAGCGCCCCGTGCCTAACGAGGAGAAAATCCTCAGCCTCTACGACGCCGACGTGGACGTTATTGTGCGCGGCAAAGCCGGAGCCGAAGTGGAATTTGGCAGCAAACTCTGGCTGGGCGAACTGCCCTGCGGACTCATCGCCGACTACGACCTGCTCAAAGAAAACGAAGCCGACACCGCCCTGATCGG
>JAGNEJ010000123.1 GCA_018003315.1 Verrucomicrobiales bacterium | reverse complement strand
CCATGTTCGCGATCTTCAAGAGCCTGACCGAAACGATGAAACTGCGAACGGAAAGCCTCATCACCGGCATCGCGGAACTTTTCAACGACCAGCGTCCGGTGCCCAATGGGTGCTAATCAGTTACACCGGTTCCGTAGAAAATCCCCCCGGAGCCGGGGCAAAAACCGCGCCGTCCTGCGACTGTTCAACGGTATAAAACTGGCCCCGCACGGTGGGAAATGTCAGGAAGTGGCGGCCATCCGGCTCCTGCACCAACTGCGCAGAAAAGGAATCGTCCGCTGGCAGGTGGCCCCCAACCGCAGCCAGTGTCAGAACGCCGGTGATCGAACGGAGAACGGAGAACGGAGAACGGAGAACGGAGAACGGAGAACGGAGAACGGGTGCTCATGGGGGCGTCGATGGCCAAGTATTGGCGGAAGCGTTGCGGCAGCACGGGCCAGCGGCATCAGGCCGAGGGCGAGGGCGGTGAGATCAGGTGAGGGCGATTGGCGGAGGCGCGAATACGATCAGCGGTGGCGCCACGACCTGCGTTCAGGGAGAACGAAACGCCGCTCCAACCGATGAAGGTCCTGCAAGTGCGGTTTTCATGCAGTGCTGAGCGATTTTTCATGGCGGCAATTTTTTCCTTGTCGGGTTTCGCAAGGATCGGGAAACTGGGCGGACCGTTGCCATGGCCATGCGATTTGATCTTTTTTCCCTCCAGTACCCAGACTGGGTTCTTCCCCGGAATGTCAGCCGTGTTTTTTCCCGCACCGCCGCGGTGCTCATGGTCGGCTGGGGCTTGCAGGCGGTTGGCGGGGCGGAATCGGTCATCCGCGAGGAACCGTTCGCCCCATCGGAGGCGGCGGATGGGTCCAGGCTTTTTTCCATCGTCCCCCCGGAGCGGAGCGGGATCGCGCATGTGCCCGGGGTGCACAACGAACATCCGCTCAGTTTCATGTACCACTCCGGATTCGTCTGCGGGGGCGTGGCGGTGGGCGATGTGGACGGCGATGGCCGGCTGGATTTGTTTTTTGGCGGTGCGGCGGAGAAGAACCGGCTTTACCGCGGCCTGGATGGCTTCCGGTTCGAGGAGGTTACGGACAAAGTCAGCGGGGGTATTGCGGGCGGAGAGCGCTGGACGACTGGATGTTCGCTGGTGGACGTGGACGGCGACCGGGATCTGGATGTTTTCCTCTGCAACTACGAGTCGCCCAACCAGTTGTTTCTGAACGATGGCAAGGATGCCGCTGGCAGGCTGAACTTCCGTGAGGTGGCGGTGGGCGCTGGTCTGGCGGCGGTTGACTCCAGCCACAGCGCCTATTTCTGCGACTATGACCGGGATGGCGATCTGGATTTGTTTCTGCTGACGAACAAGATCGAGGACCCCAAGGGCCTGGCGGGTCCGGATCGTCCGGTGCTGTCAACCGAGGGAGGTCTGGTTAGGGTGAAACCTGAATACGAGCGCTACTACGACTACTGGGAATACAATGCCGCCAACAAGGGGGCGGAGGCTGCTGGGCGGCCGGACCTGCTCTACCGCAACGACGGCAACGGGGCGGACGGGGTGCCCGCATTCACCGATGTGACGGCGGCCGCGGGCATCAAAGGCCGGGGCGACGGGCTGTCGGCGACGTGGTGGGACTACGACCGTGACGGATGGCCGGACATTTACGTGGGCAATGATTTTCTCTCCCAGGACCGGCTCTGGCATAACAACCGCGACGGGACGTTCACCAACACCCTGCCCTCCGCCGCGCCGCATACCTGCTGGTTCAGCATGGGGTCGGACCAGGGGGATCTCAACAATGACCTGATGCCGGATTTCCTCATTGCGGACATGGCAGCCACCACCCATTACAAGTCCAAAACCACGATGGGGGCAATGGGCGGGCTGGATTTGAAGCGTGCGGTGGCTTCGACTCCGCCCCAGTACATGCGCAATACCTGCCTGATCGGCACGGGAACCGCACGCTTTCAGGAGGCGGCCTATCTGCTGGGGATCGCCAGCACGGACTGGACGTGGGCGGTGAAGCTGGCGGATTTCGACCTCGATGGCTGGCAGGACATCTATTTCACCAACGGCATCATCCGCGCGATGAACCATTCGGACTTTGTGGTGCCGCAGGCAAAGCTGGTGAACAATCATTCGTGGACGTTTTACAAAGACCGTCCGCCCAGGCCGGAGCAGCACCGCGCCTACCGCAACGAGCAGCATCTGCACTTTGTGGAAGCCTCCGAGGCCTGGGGGCTGAACCGCACGGCCATCACCTACGCCTGTGCCTATGCCGACTTTGACCGCGATGGCGATCTGGACCTGGTCGAGGTGAACCTGGAGGAGCCGCCGACGCTCTACAGAAACAATGCCCGTGGAAATGCCGTGGAATTTGTCTTCGAGGGCCTTGCCGGCAACACGTCGGCATATGGAGCGACCGTGGTGCTCGAAACGGCCGGTGGCAAACAAATGCGGCAGCTGTTTCCGCAGAGCGGCTATCATTCGCTGAACGAAGCGGTGCTGCACTTTGGCCTGGGTCAGCAGGCCCGGGTGGAAAAGACCACTGTCCTGTGGCCGGATGGAACCGTTCAAGTGCTGCCCGGCCTCAAGGCGGGCACGCGTTATGCGGTGCGGCATCCTGGCAAACTGCCTGCGCCTGCACCCGCCCCGGAACCCGCCGTGTTTGCCGCTGCGGAAAAATTTCCCGCGCTGCGGCATCAGGAGGTGGATTACGATGACTATGCGGACCAGATTCTGCTGCCCCACGCCCTTTCCCGGCTGGGTCCCGCCCTGGCCTGGGGCGACGTGAACGGCGACGGCCTGGCAGACTTGTATTTCGGCGGCGGCGCGGAACAGGCGGGCGAGCTGCGACTGGCTGACGGCAAAGGGGGCTATGCGACCCAGTGGGTGGAGGATTTCCGGGCGGACAAGGGCTGCGAGGACATGGGGGCGGTGTTTTTCGATGCGGACGGAGACGGCGATTTGGACCTGTTTGTCTCAAGCGGATCCTATCAATTCAAAGCCGGGCACGAGCGGCTGCGCGACCGGCTTTATGTCAATGACGGACGGGGCGGGTTTGTCAGGGCACCGGCGGAAGCGGTGCCGGACTTCCGGCAGGTGAGCGGACCGGTGGCAGTGGCGGATTTCGACCGCGACGGGCGGTTTGACGTTTACATCGGTTCCCGCGTGGTAGCGGGGCAATACCCCGAAGCGCCTCCGAGCCGGCTGCTGCACAACGAATCCGAGGGAGGAAAACTGCGGTTTGTGGATGCCACGGAATCGGCAGGCGGCAAGGCGCTGCGTTTTTCCGGAATGGTCAGCGGCGCGGTCTGGAGCGACGTGAATGGCGATGGCTGGCAGGACCTGCTGCTGGCGCATGAATGGGGCACGGTGGCCCTTTTCATGAACGCCAAAGGACGACTGGTGCTGCGGGAGTCGGCGGATGATCTGGCGCGGAACTCCGGGTGGTGGCTGAGCGTGGACACCGCGGACATGGACGGTGACGGCGACCTCGACATTGTCGCCGGAAACTTCGGCTACAACACTAAATACAAGGAAGCCACGAAGCAGAAGCCCAAACTGCTCTACTATGCGGATTTCGACGACACCGGACGCAAGAACATCGTGGAGGTGAAGCGCGAGGGCGACACCCTTTATCCGGAGCGGGGCCGCAGTTGTTCCAGCACTGCCATGCCGTTTTTGAAAACGAAGTTTCCCACCTACGAAGGGTTTGCCAGGGCGACGCTGGGCGAAGTCTATGGCGACAAACTGGAGAAAGCGGAAAAATTCGAGGCCAACACGCTGGGAACCGGCATCTTTTTCAACGAAGGAAACGGTGCCGACGGCCTGCCGAAATTCCGCCATGCTGCGCTGGAGCGCACCGCGCAGATTGCACCGAGCTTCGGCCTGGCGGTGGCGGATTTCGATGCGGACGGGCTGAATGATCTGGTGCTGGCGCAAAATTTTCACAGCCCTCAGATTGAAACCGGAAGGTACGATGGCGGCGTGGGCCAGTTGCTGCACAACCGCGGCAACGGCGTGCTGGAGCCCGTGCCAGCCGGGCGCAGCGGCATTGTGATCCCCGAGGATGCCAAAGCGGCCTCCGTGTGCGACCTCAATGGCGACGGCCAGCCGGACCTGCTGGTGTCGGTGAATGGCGGAACCGCCCGGGCCCTGACAAAACGTCCGTCCGGCAAATACCTCCGTGTGAAGCTCCCCGGCTCCCTGGCTCCGGGCATGCTGCTGCGCGTGGAGCGCAAAGGCGCACCGGATCAGATCGCCGAATACCATGCCGGCGGCGGCTATCTGACGCAGAATCCCGCGGAGTGCCGCTTCGGCCTGGGAGCCGGACCGTTTGCGGGAACCCTGCACCTGCGCTGGCCCGATGGACAAACCAAGCAGTATGCTTTTGAAGAATCCACCCTGGAAGTGGACGCCGGACGCACGTCCTCCCCGCAATGACAAGACCATGAACCCCCGCCTGCATTTCCCGGCGCGAGCATGGTGCGCACTGGCATTGTGGTGCGCGGGCACGGCCGCCACGGCGGAGGCAGGACGCGCATCCCCCGCCAAAACCCTGACACCCGCCCCGCTGGAGAAAAAACAGGGGGACGGAGACTTGGCAGCCCTGATGTCGAAGGTGGACCCGAGCAGCGATGAGGCTGCCTGGGCTGCAGAGGCGTTTGCCGACAAGGCCGGCGCGGTTTTGAAAAAGCTCGACGCCTTGATGGCCAAGGCGGGTGCCCTTTCGGCCCCGGCCTGTTCCGAGGTGGCTGCGAAGGCCTTGCAATGCGGGCTGCTTCGGGAGGCATCGGCCCTGCGGGTGGTGTTCCGGGACGGAGCGCTGGTGGTTCGGCGCGGGGATGCCCTCGGGAAACCCCAGTCGGCAACAGGCGGCGCGGCCCTGCAGTCGGCGCTGGCCTCCTGGCTGAGCGCCTATCCGCCGGGCACGGAAGTGCATACGAAGTTCAAGATTGTGGGCGTCGATTTCAACGAGACTGAAAAATCCGCCCGGACCTCGGCGTTTGTGCAAAGCGCCGGGCCGACCAGGGGCGGGATCATCCAGCAGTCGGCTACGTGGACGTGCGGGTGGACGTGGGCGGCATCGCCGGACCATCCGGTGCTGACCGCGCTCGGCGTGAGCGACTATGAGGAAGTGGTACCGGTGGACGGAGCGAACGGGGCCCCGCTGTTTTTCGACGCTGCACCCGGGGTGCTGGGGGAGAGCGCGGCCTGGAGTGACCTTCTGGTTCACGGCCTGGACCACTGGTTCAAACAGGTGGACGCCGCATTCCAGATTCCCCAGGGTTATCATGGAGTTTGCGTCAGCGACCTGAATGGGGACGGGCGGGAGGACGTTTTTTTTTGCCAGCCGGCCGGCATTCGCAATCTGGTCTTCCTGCGTCAGCCTGACGGCGGACTGAAGGAGGCATCCTCCGAATCCGGGCTCGATTTTTTGGACAATACCCGCTCCGCCCTCTTCATTGACCTGGACAATGACGGCGATGCCGACGGAATCCTAACACTTGGGGACAAGGTGGTGGTCTTTGAAAATGACGGGAAGGCGCACTTCAAAATCCGGACCCAGGTGGCGACCGCAAGCTGGCTGATGTCGATGGCCGCCGCCGACGCCGATCTCGATGGCGCGACGGACCTTTACCTGTGCGGCTACAGCCGTCTGGATGCCCAGAAGGGAGGCGACCTGCTGGCGAATCCCTTTCCCTATCACGATGCCAACAACGGGGCGCGGAACTTCCTGCTCCGCAACGAGGGGGCATTCCGGTTTGCGGATGCCACCCGCTCCACCGGCCTGGAAGTGAACAACCGCAAGTTCACGTTCGCTGCCGCCTGGGAGGACTATGACAACGACGGAGATCCCGACCTTTTCTGCGCCAATGATTTCGGGAGGAAGAACCTCTACCGCAACGATCTGATCAGGGGAGGAAAACCGCAGGGAACCTTGCAGTTCGTGGACGTGGCTGCCGAGGCCGGAGTGCTGGATCCGGGCGCTGGCATGTCTGCGTCATGGGCGGACCATGACCACGACGGGTTCATGGATTTGTATGTTGCCAACATGTTTTCCAGCGCGGGACGGCGCATTGCGAGCCAGGTGCATTTCAAACCCCGCGACAGCGCGGAAAACCGCGCCGAGTTGCTGCGCCTGGCCCGCGGGAACACGCTTTTTCGCAACCGGGGCGACGGCACTTTTGAGGACTTGGCTGAGCCTTCCGCGACCTTTCTGGGCCGCTGGGCCTGGGGCAGTTTGTTTTGTGATCTGAACAACGACTCCTGGGAGGATCTTTACGTCTGCAATGGCTTCTACACCCGTCCGGATCCGGGGGACCTCTGAAGTTTCAACTGGCGGCAGGTCGTGTCGCGCAGCCCCACAGCACAAAGCAGCGCAGAAGAGCGCGCCGCCTACACGGCGGCCTGGCAGGCCCTGCACACCCTGCTCAAACAGGGCAAAAGCGAATCCGGAAATGAGCGCAACTGCTGCTTTTTGAATCTTCAGGCGACGGACGACCCCGGACGAAAACGCTTTGCCACGATCAGTGCCGCGACGGCCACGGATTTTCCGGACGATGCCCGCGGCCTGGCGCTTTGCGATTGGGACTGCGACGGACGCATCGATTTCTGGATCACCAACCGCACGGCTCCCCGGGTGCGCCTGATGCTCAACCGCTACCCTTCCGCGGATCAGCATTGGCTGGCCGTGAAGCCCGCGGGCAACGGAAAGGGCACGAACCGCGATGCCATCGGAGCCCGGGTGGAAGTTTTCCTCAAGGGGCTTGGGCAGCCGCTGCTGCGCACGGTGAATGCCGGCGCGGGATTTCTCTCGCAATCGTCGCTTTGGCAGCATTTCGGCCTGGGCCGGGCGCAAGGCATTGAAAAAATCGTGGTGCGCTGGCCCGGAGGCCTGGCGGAAACATTTGCCGGCGCAGAAATGGACCGGTTTTACCGGCTGGAACAGGGCACAGGCCAATTGCGCACCTGGACTGTTCCTGACATGACCCTGGCAAACGGCTCCCGCCCTGCGTTGCCGGTGCCAGAAGACTCGGAATCCGCCCGGCTGGTCATGCTGGCGGCGCTTCCGCTGCCTGCGGACTTCGTTCCCATGGAGCCAGGAACGGGCGGACTACTGCTGAACCTGTGGTCGGCAACGTGTCCCAACTGCCTCGCCGAACTCCGCGCGTGGGGACCGGAACTCAGCAAATGGGAAGCACGCGGACTTGCGGTTGCCTCCTGGTGTCTGGATGCGGACGATGCAGGCGCGCAGGCGGTGGCGCGGAAACAGGGGTATGGCGGACGCATTCTCACCACCGCGAAGGCTGGGCACGGCGGACTTTCCGCGGATCTGCTGCTGACCCTCAATGCCGTGCAGCGTGGCTGCTTTGGACTGCAAGCGGACCTGCCGGTTCCCGCCAGTTTCCTGCTCGACAGACACCGCCGCCTGGTGGCGATTTACAAGGGTCCGGTGAACCCCGGCCAGATCGGGGCGGACCTCAGCCTGGGCGGCCTAACACACGGCGAGCGCATCCGCGCCGCGAGCCCTGACAAATCTGGACGGTGGCACGAGCCGCTGATGGCCCTGGGGGTGCGGGGCGCGGTTGCGTCGCTGCTGGAAACCGGACTCAAGCCCCAGGCCGAGGAACTGCTGCAAACCTGCGCGGACTGGCATGGCAGGGAGGCGGACACCACCGACAACAGTGCGGAACTGTGGCGGCGCACGGAACTGCGCAATGCCCGGAACCTGCTTGCCCTTCTCAGCATGGAGCGGCAGGATTGGGCCGGTGCCGAGCGGCATTTTCTGGCTTCGCTGGCGGTTTTCCCTGACATCGAAGCGCACCGCGGACTGGTGAAGCTCTACACCGGAGCGAAAAATCCGCAGCTTTACCCGCGGCTGGCGGAGCATCTGGAAGCCGTGGTGAAGGCGGACCCCAATCCGGCGGACCTGGCAAAACTCGGCGTGCTGAAACTCGAACTGGGCGATGCCGCCAAGGCCGCGGCGCTGCTGAGGGAAAGCACCGCACAGCAGCCGGATGCGACGAACTTTTTTCAACTCGGCCAGGCCTGTCTGGCCTCCGGCCAGGCGGGGGAGGCCGCCGCTGCCTGGCAGAGGGCATTGCAACTGAAGCCCGATTTTCTGCCTGCGTTGAGCAACCTGGCCTGGCTGCGGGCGACGCATGCCGACGCGTCGCTGCGCGATGGAGCCACGGCGCTGCAGCTTGCCGAACGGGCCGCTGAACTTTCGCAGGGTCGCAATCATTTGATCCTTGGCATTCTGACGGCAGCCCAGGCGGAAACGGGTGATTTTGCAACGGCGGTAAAAACGGCTGCCACGGCCAGACAGCTTGCCCAGACAGCCGGTGATGCCGCGTGGGCCGGACGCCTCAGCCAGTGGATCGGGCAATTTGAGGCGAAACAGCCCGTCCGGGAAAAGTGACTGGAAATTCAACCGATCCGTTGAACACTTTCAACCGCTGCCACCCAGCCTCCATCCTCATGCGATTTCCGGTTCTCCTGTTTTTTTTGGCATTGTGTTCCCCGGCAGTTTCCGGCCAGGAAAAGCCTGCTACCCCGCCCGCACCGGCAGCGGAAACGCCGGCAGCACCGAAATCCCATCCATGGTCCAAAGCCGCTTTGGAAGTGGTGGCCGCCACCAACCGGAAGGAGTTCGACAAGGCGTTCGCCACCGCCAAGAAAGCGGCTGGCGAGGGGGATGTGGACTGCGTGTTCCTGCTGGGGAGGCTCTTTGAAAACGGCTACGGGACCAAGGTGGACGCGGCGGCCGCACTGCGGCAGTATGTGATGGCGGCAGAAAAGGGGCATCTGGAGGCAAAGTTCAACTGGGCACGGTGCCTGGCGGAGGGAATCGGCGGCAAGGTGGATAACGAAAAATCCGATTTCCTTCTGCAACAGGCAGCGGAAGCGGGATTTGGCGCGGCACAGAGCCGCATGGGACGGCTCGAACTGGACGCCGTGCGCCGCCCCCGGAATGAAGTTGCGGCGCGAGAGTGGTTTGAGAAAGCGGCGGCGCAGAATGACCCGGAGGCGCTCTACCGCATGGCCCTGTGCCATCAAAATGGCTGGGGCGGGCTCGCCAAGGACCTGAAAAAGGCGCTGGAAAACCTGCTGAAGGCGGCCAACGCGGGGTATGTCGAAGCGATCAACCTCGTGGGCATATACTACCAGCACGGCATCGAACTGCGCCAGGACAAGGTGGCCGCGGCGGGGTGGTTTCGCTACGCAGCGGAATACGGACATCCCGCCGCCCTCTCAAACCTCGGCCAATGTTATGAATTTGGCCAGGGGGTAAAGCCGGACATCGCCACTGCCGTCAAGTATTACCAGGAGGCTGCCTCCAAGGGCGACGGCGCCGGGCATTTGAATCTCGGCCGCTGCCATGACGCCGGCCGCGGGCTGCCCGCGAGTCCTGTGCTCGCCTATGCCCACTTTTTTCGTTCTTACGAACTCGGCACGGAAGCGGCGGCCAAACTGCGTGACGACGCCAAAGCCCGACTGACGCCGCAACAACTGCAGGAAGCCGAAAAAACCCTGACCGGTTGGAAAGCAGTGAAACCGGCTGCAGACAACGAATAGCCACGCGGTGCAGGGCCTCCGGCAGACCCGTCTGATCAGACGGATCCGTCCGGTCGGCGGCACCGCTTGCTTGGGGGCCGTGGCGCGCCGTATTGCCTCAGCAAAAAATGACACCGGAGGGTGGCGTTAGGTAGGGGATCGTTGCCTCACATTCGATGACACCGGAGGTGGTGGTAATTTCGCTTCACATTGCTCTACGTTTTGGGGCTGTCGA
>JAGNEJ010000065.1 GCA_018003315.1 Verrucomicrobiales bacterium | reverse complement strand
ACCAGTCCGGCCATCACAGCCAGAACGGCAAAAAAGGCGGAAGACATTCGCCTTCCGCCTCTTCTGGAAACAAGGGAAATCACGGGACGGCCGTGAAAAATGTTATTTGTTTGCTGGGGCTGCCGGTGCTGGCGCAGCCGGAGCTGCGGGTGCGGGGTTCGGCGGGGTGCTCGGAGCCGGGGTTGGGTTTGGTGCGGCCGGTGCGGGTGCGGGCGCGGGCGCGGGTTCCGCAGGCTTCACCGGTTCCACCGGAGGAAGCGTTGACGGCGCAGCGGGCGTCGGGGCGGTCCCTGCCGGATTGGTCGGATTGACGGGATTGACCGGAGTGACCGGTTTCACCGGCTCGACAGGAGGCGTGGTGCTGGACTTTGGATCCACCTGCACGGGGACGGAGGTGCTGACGGGCGGGGTTTCCGGTTTCTTTTCCTCGACGACGTTTTTCGAAACACCTTCGCCCAGGCGCTTGGCTTTCGCGGCGTCGCTGTTCCGTGCCATGAGGACCGAAAGGGTGAGGCTGATGACAAAGAATGCGATCGTCAACCGGACGGTGAATTTCTGGAGGACATTGGTGGTTTGCGAACCCCAGATTTGGTCGGTGACGCCGGCCCCGAAGGCAGCTCCCAGGCCTTCCTGCTTCGGGCGCTGCATGAGCACCAGCAGGATCAGGAGCAGGGAAACAACCACCAGCACGCCGGTGAGAATGTAAATGAGAACGGTCATAGAGGGCGGGAGTTTGGCACGGTTCGCGAATTGAGCAACTGGGGAAATGCAGCCGTCACAGCCCCGCCTGCCGGGTGCGGTCGCCATCGACCAAGCGCCAGATGCCCAGGGGATTTGTCTCCTGGAGTTCTGGCGGGAGGAGTGCATCCGGGAAATTTTGAAAGCAGACCGCACGGGTGAACCGGAAAATGGCCTGGGTGCCGACGGCAGTGGATCGCCCGTCTGCCGTGGCCGGGTAGGGGCCGCCGTGGACCATGGACGGACACACTTCGACGCCGGTGGGAAAGCCCCCGGCCAGCAGGCGTCCCGCTTTGCGTTCCAGGGTGGCCAGAAGGTCAGTGTGCCGTGCCATTTCGGCTGGGGAGCCATGGAGGGTGGCAGTCAGTTGTCCTTCGAGCGCGGCGGCGATGCGCAGAAAATCTTCCGGCTTTTCCGCGATGACCAGCAGGGTGGCGGGGCCGAACACTTCCTCCGCCAGCCTGGGATCCTCCAAAAACGCCTCCGCCGTGGTGGTAAAAAGCGCTGCGGACCCAGTGCCTGCCGCACCGTTTCCCGCTCTGGCCTGCGTTTGCACCTGGGGGTGTTCGGCCAGGCGGTCCGTCCCTTGGTGAAAGGCGCGGCAAATGCTGCGGTTGAGCATCACCGCGGGGGGCGTTCCGGAAATCAGGTTTGCCAGTTCCGTGGTGAAGGCATCCAGAGCAGGGCCGCGCAGGGCGACGATCAGCCCCGGATTGGTGCAGAACTGGCCGACGCCGTTCGTCACGGAGGCGTGCAGGCCGGCGGCGATTTGGGATCCATGCTGCGCCAGGGCATCGGGCAGCAGAAAGACCGGATTGATGCTGCTCATTTCCGCATAGACCGGGATGGGTTCGGGGCGCTGCGCGGCCAGATCCATCAGCGCCCGGCCTCCGGCGCGGGAACCGGTGAAGCCGACCGCTTTTACCGAGGGATGTGCCACCAGAGCCTGTCCCACCGCGCGGCCAGGGCCAAAGAGCAGGGAAAACGCGCCCTCGTGCAACCCGCAGTCACGCACCGCGGCGCTCACGGCCAGCCCCACCAGTTCCGCGGTGCCGGGGTGGCTGCTGTGCGCCTTTACAATCACCGGACATCCTGCGGCAAATGCGGAGGCGGTGTCGCCGCCGGCCACGGAGTAGGCGAGGGGGAAATTGCTGGCACAAAACACCGCTGTGGGACCGACGGGGCGGAGCAGGGAGCGCAAATCCGGTTTCGGCAGCGGTTGGCGTCCGGGATCTCCATGGTCGATCCGCGCCTCGCACCACGAACCTTCCTCCACCAGGGCCGCAAACATCCGCAACTGGAAGCAGGTGCGTCCGGTTTCCCCCTTCACGCGGGCCTCGGCCAGGCCGGTTTCCGCCATCGCCCGCTGCGTCAGGGCGTCGCCCAGCGCCTCGATGTTTCCGGCAATGGTGCGCAGAAACTGGGCGCGCTGTTTTCCGGTTGTCCGGCTGAATGATGGGAAGGCGGCGGAGGCCAGAGCCGCAGCGCGGTCCACTTCCTCTGCGGAGGCGGCGAAGTTTGCGGGAGCCAGAGGTTCGCCGGTGGCGGGATTGACCGCCTCGGTGGGGGTGCCATGTGTCGCGCCGCGCTGGAATCCGATGAGGGACGTGCCGGAAAGTGTCATCCGGCAGCAAGCACCGCCTGCCCCGTGCTTGCAAGCGGCAAACGCTGCAGAGAACGACCGGGCGCACTGCAAAAACGCTGCTTTTTTGATTGGAGAATCCTCCCGCACATCCGACCCCTCCACCGAAGCCAGGGGGGGATTTCCCGCTGGCGCGATGACGATGAGAAATTTTCCGCAACTTCCACGCACCAGCGAGGTTTCACCGGTATGCTCACGAAAGTAGAAAACAACTGGACGCTTGCTGAGGCGGCTCACCTGCTGAACCGGGCTGGTTTTGGAGGATCCCCTGCGGAAATCAAAGCCCTTCACGCCAAAGGCCGCATCGAGGCGGTGAATTTTCTGATCACCTCGAAGGACGGACCGGACGCCTTTCCCCTGCCGAATTGGGCGACGCGCGCACAGGCGATCGCCGATGCGCAGGCCCGCGTCGCCCAGCGCCGGGAAATCATGGAAGCCACCCGCGGCATGACGCCTGAAAAGGCCGAGCAGACGCGCCGTGAGGCTTTTCGGAAAGTCCAGCAGCTGGGCCGCCAGCAGACTCAGGATGGCCAAGGCTGGTGGTTCCACCGGCTGGCGCACACCCAGGCACCCTTGCGGGAAAAGATGACGCTGTTCTGGCACGACCATTTCGCCACTTCCATCCAGAAAGTCCGGCAGCCAGCGCTCATGATGCTGCAGAACGAAATGTTCCGCAGCATGGCCATGGGAAATTTCAAGGAACTGACCCAGGCGATCCTGCTCGACCCGGCCATGCTCCTCTATCTGGATACCGAAAACTCCAGGAAGGGGAAACCCAATGAAAACTTCGCCCGCGAAGTGATGGAGCTGTTCACCCTCGGCGAGGGCAATTACACCGAGGAGGACATCCGTCAGGCCGCTCGCGCCTTCACCGGCTATCAAATCAACCGCATGAACGGCAGCGTCGTTCACAACCGCCGCCAGTGGGATGGCACCCCGAAAACCATTTTCGGAAAAACCGGCCCCTTCGACGGCAAGGATGTCATCAATCTGATCTTCGAAAAACCCGGCGTTGCCACCTTCTTGGCGAAGAAAATCTGGGAGTATTTCGTTTACGGCGACCCGCCCGACAAAGCTGTCGAGGCGCTGGGCCGGATTTTGCGGGACGCGAACTATGAGGTCGAGCCGCTGCTGCGTGAAATTTTCCTCGCGAAGGAATTCTACTCCGAAAAGGCCGTCCGCACGCAGATCAAATCACCGGTCCAATTTACGGTGCAGATCCTCAAGCAACTGGAGATTGGCTCTGCGCCAGGCGGCTTTGCGGCCAGGGCGCAGCAGGAACTCGGGCAGGTGCTCTTCATGCCCCCGAACGTCGCCGGCTGGGACTGGGGCCAGGGCTGGATCAATACCAACACGCTGCTCACCCGCTACAACCTCGCCGGATTCATCACCAAGGGAGCCGAAGACGTGCGCTTCGCCGGTGGCAAAGGGGGCAAGGGCGGCAAAGGCGAAAAACCGCGGGGTATGGGAGGCGCATTCAAAAACAGGGGCCGCGGCTGGGATGGGCCGGATTACGACAAAATCGCTCCGCCTGCGCTGCGCGGGAAGCCCGAGGAACTGGTGGATGCCCTTATTTTCCGCTTCTTCCAGGGGCCTGTCCCCGACAAGGCCCGCGGCCTGTTCATCGAATATGCCAACACCAAGAAGGACGAATCCTTCACCGGCAAGGAGATCGCTGAACTCTGCCACCTGATGCTCAGCACGCCCTACTATCAACTCTGCTGATCCACCATTCCCCATCCTTCAACCGTCATCTTCCCATGAAAACACGCCGTGAATTTCTCCGTTCCACCGTCCTGGGCGCGTCCGCTGCATGGACCGTGCCCCTGTTCGTTGAGCGCACCTTCGGCCAATTGCACGCCGCGGCGAAGGACAGCGCCATCCAGCCGGTCACCGGCAAGGACGGCACCATCCTCGTCGTGGTGCAGCTCGCCGGCGGCAACGACGGCTTGAATACGCTGGTCCCCTACGCCGACGACATCTATCAAAAAGTCCGTCCCCGCCTGGCCAAAAAGGAAAAGGACATCATCCGGCTCAGCGACTACGCCGGGCTCAATGCCTCCATGCCCTTCCTCGGGTCCCTGTTCAAGGAAGGCCATCTCGGCATCGTCCAGGGGGTCGGCTATCCAAACCCGAACCGTTCGCACTTCGTCTCCACCTCGATCTGGGAAACCGGGGACACCCGCAACCGTTCTGCCACCGGCTGGCTTGGACGCTTTTTTGACAATGCCTGTCCCGGCGCCGATCCGACCGTGGGCATCAGTTTCAACAAGACCCAGCCGGAATCGTTCGGCGCGGTGAAAAACCCCGGAGTCTGTCTCAACACCCCGGAACTCTACCGCTGGATTCACGGCGGCGGCGAGCAGGCGCAGGCCGAGGAGTTTTTTGCCGAACTCAACCAGCCGGACCGCGACGACGACGACGACCACGACGCACCGGTCGATGGTGCCTCCATCGACATGCCCGCCGGCGGCAAACCCGGCGGCATCAGCGGGGAATCCAATCTCGCCTTTCTCGAACGCGTCGCCCTCGACGCCCGTGTGTCCTCGGAAAAGATCCTGGAACTCGCCTCCAAGCACAAAACCACCGTGCGCTACGACGGCACTCCCATCGCCCGAAACCTCAACCTCGTTTCCCGCATGGTGGCTGGCGGCATGCCGACACGGGTCTATTACGTCAGTCACGGCGGCTTCGACACGCACAACCAGCAGATCAACTCGCACGACCGCCTGCTGGGCCAGTTGGACAGCGCGCTGAAATCCTTCTTTGAGGACCTCAAGCAACAGGGCAACGACAAGCGCGTGGTGCTCATGACCTTTTCCGAATTCGGGCGTCGTGTGGCGGAAAACGCCAGCGCCGGCACCGACCACGGCAAGGCCTCCTGTCTCTTCATCGCCGGCCCCGCCGTCAAGGGAGGACTGCTCGGCAAGCATCCAAACCTCGCCGATCTTTCCGACGGCGATGCCAAATACACCGTCGATTTCCGCAGCGTCTATGGCTCGCTGCTCACGGACTGGCTGCACGCCCCGGACCTCAAGCCGATTCTCGGCGCATCCTATCCGAAGGTGCCCTTGATCGGCTGAGCCGGGTTGTCATGCGCCGGTTTCCGCGGCATTCCGCGCTTGTCCGCACCGGCGGTGTGCCTACGGTGCGCGAGTGACCAATCATCCATCCACCGAAGGCGAAGACAACCCGGATCGTGCACTGCTGACGCTTGCCCGCTGGCAGTTGGTGGTGGCGGCGCTGGTGTTTGCCATGGTCGTGGTGGGGGGCATTACGCGGCTCACAGAGTCCGGACTTTCGATTACGGAATGGAAACCGGTCAGCGGGGCGCTGCCGCCGCTCAGCACCGCGGCATGGGCGGAGGAATTCGCAAAATACCAGCAAAGCCCGCAATTCAAACAGGTCACCGGACCTGCGGGGATGACACTGCCGGACTTCAAGTTCATTTACTTCTGGGAGTGGGTTCACCGTTTGCTGGGCCGCTTGATCGGGCTGGCCTATGCCCTGCCGCTGGCCTGGTTCTGGCTGCGCAAACAAATCCCCGCCGGATTCAAGCCGCGTCTGGTTGCCCTGCTGGCCCTGGGAGCCCTGCAGGGCGTGGCCGGATGGTGGATGGTCGCCTCGGGGTTGGGCGACCGCCCGGAGGTTTCGCACTACCGCCTCGCCGTGCATTTGCTGCTGGCGCTGGCGATTCTCGGCGGGCTGCTCTGGACCGCGCTGGACCTGCAGCGGATGGCGCACCGTGCCGGCGAAACCGCCCGGCTCAACGGCTTCGGGGTGTGGGTGCTGGGCATCCTGTTTGTCGAACTGCTGCTGGGTGCCTTCATGGCAGGATTAAAGGCTGGTCAGGTTTGCGCCACCTGGCCGCTGATGCACGGCAGCTTCTATCCGCCCGGCATCAAATGGCCAGCGGACCTGTTCCAGGACATGTCCCGCCACACGGTGCTGATTCATTTCCTGCACCGCTGGTGGGCCTGGGTGGCCGTGACGGCACTCGTAGTGCTGGCGCGGAAGGTCCGCCGTCGGCGCCGCCTGGCCTCGGTCGCCCTGCACAGTGCGTTCGGGGCGCAGATCGTGCTGGGCGTTGCCACCGTGATGACCGGAGTGGGTCTCACCATGGCTGTGCTGCATCAGGCCTGCGGTGCCCTGGTGGTGGCCAGCACCGTCTGGTGCCTGCATGTCATGGGCCGCCGCAACACGCTGGCATGATCGCGTTTCCAGGGCACGGACCGCACGGCTCGGGACGGATGCTTGTGAAAAATTTCACAAATCGGCCTTGCCGCGGGGAATCGGTCTTTTAATTTCGCGGCCATGGCCATTCAGTACAAGCCCGGCAAGGAGCCTCACCCCCGCGAGCACCGCATGATCTTTCGCAACGTGGATCGGGCGGACTGGGACACGTCGATCGACCGCTGCCTGCAGGAAGGCGGCTACGCGATGCTGAAAAAGGCGCTCGGCATGGAACCGAAGGCGATCACCGAGGAAGTCAAGAAATCCGGTCTTCGCGGACGGGGCGGAGCGGGATTTCCCACCGGGGTGAAGTGGACGTTCATTCCGCCGAACAACACCAAGCCCGTCTATTTGATCTGCAATGCCGACGAGTCGGAGCCGGGCACTTTCAAGGACCGCTACATCATCCACCAGGACCCGCACCAGCTGCTCGAAGGGATGATCATCTCCTGCTTCGCCGTCGGGGCAAAGTTGGCTTACATTTACATCCGCGAGGAGTTCCCCGAAGGAGCGAAAATCCTGGAAAAGGCGCTGAGCGAAGCCCGGCAGCGGAATTTTCTGGGGAAAAACATCTGCGGCAGCGGCTTCGATCTCGAAATTTACGTGCATCGCGGCGCCGGTGCCTACATCTGCGGCGAAGAAACAGGGCTCATCGAATCGCTGGAAGGCAAACGGGCCTATCCGCGGATCAAGCCTCCGTATTTCCCGGCCGCCCTGGGGCTCTATCTCTGCCCGACCATTGTGAATAATGTGGAGTCGCTCTGCCACGTCCGGCACATCCTGGAAATGGGCGGCGAAGCCTATGCCAAACTTGGAACTCCCAACAATACTGGAACCCGCATTCTCTGCGTGAGCGGCGACGTGCAGAAGCCCGGCTATTATGAAGTCCAGGTGGGTTCCCTGACCATGGGCGAGGTCATCAACGACCTCTGCGGTGGCCTGAAGCCGGGGCGGCAGTTGAAGGCCATCATTCCCGGAGGCAGTTCCGCCAAGGTGTTGCGCGCCGATGAGGTGTTCAAAATCAAGCAGCCGGATGGCAGCACGAAGGATCTGGCCATCTGGGACATTCCGATGGATTTCGACACCATCGCCAAGTGCGGGTCCATGGCCGGCAGCGGCGGCGTCATCGTCATGGACGACACCCGCGACATGGCCTGGGTGATCAACAACCTGAATGCGTTTTACGCACATGAATCGTGCGGCCAGTGCACCCCGTGCCGTGAAGGCAGCCTGTGGATGCGAAAAATCAGCGACCGGATCGTCGCCGGGACCGCCAGCCCGGAGGATGTGGCCACGCTGGAAAGCGTCGCCTATCAAATCGATGGCAAAACCATCTGCGCCTTTGGCGAAGCCTGCTCGTGGCCCACGGAAAGTTTTGTGGCCAAATTCCGCGACGAACTGCTGGCCCACACCCGCGAAGAAAACCGCGGAAAACCGGCGACCCCGGAAGCCCGGCTCGCCGCCGCTGGGTTGCAGGACTAGCTGTACAGGTCGGTGCGCAGGGGGATTGAAACTGGAGCCTTGGGGTCCATTTTTCTGGAAACGGATGGGCGATGGACGTTCCGCGGCTCCGCGGCGATTTTGGCGTCGGCGGATGTCGTCTGGCTAACTTCCCGCCGCATGGAGCCGCAGGATGCGGCAGATCTCCGCGACCACAACCGGTTGCATGGTGCAGTTGTGGCCGTGCGGGACGACTTTTTCTGAAGCGGCCCCGTCGAGGTGTGCGCTCCAGCAGGGCACCAGGCCGTCGCCGCCATCCGGCCCGGTTCCTTTGCCTCGGTCCGCCACAATGGAATGGAAGGGGACTTTGATGGGGCACTTTGCGAGCGCCTTGAACCACGGGTGGTGCGGGGAGAGCATGTCCACACTGCGCAGGCCGAGTGAGCGAAAGCGCTGGAGTTCCGGATTGAGCATGGCCGGGCCGAGGAGCATGAATTTGGCCACCAGATTGACCGTATTCAGGGGGAGCTTGATCAGCCGGACCGCCCACTGCACGATGCTCAGGTCCGCGGCTTTGCTGCCCCGGTGAGGAGTGGCAATAAAGACGACGCGCTTGATCCCGGGCTGAGCGTGGAAATGCAATGTTTCGCTCACCTGGCGCTCTTGTTGTTGGGAAAGCCACGCCACCTGCGACAGCGGTTTGGTGAAGAAGGCCTGGCGCAAATGTTCCCCGGAGTCCACCACCTGGAGCCGCGTCAGCAACCCGCCCATGCTGTGGCCCACGACAACCATGCGGTTCATGGCGGCGGAACGGCCATGAGGATCGCGTTCCTTGCGGTAAAGGGCGATGGTTTCGCGCAGTCTGGCTGCGGCTCCGGGGACGCTGATTCCGGTGGGGTAAACGAACAGCAGCGGCAGGTAGCGGGTGCGCAGCCAGGGGTCGGCATAGATTTCGTTGACTGCGTTTTTCCAGATGGCCGGGTCCGAACCAAGTCCATGCACAAAAACCACCGGGATTTTTTTGGGATCGTAAATTTCCATCCCGAAAAGCCCCATGTCTTGGAAATGTGCTTCCGGATGCAGCAGCCCCGCGATGCCGCGTTTTCGGATGTAGGCATTGCCAAGGTTCATTTCCACCGCAGCGGTCAGGTTGGCGGCAAGGGGTTGGCGGCTGCTTTCCGTCCGGCCCGTGGTCGGTTGGGATGGATTGATGAGGCGCAGTGTCACCGGGGTGAGCTGCCGGGCAGTGGACGGACCAAACTCCAGCACAGCCGTGGCGGCGGCATACAAATCATTGCGGGGGCGATACCCCCGGTTCTTGCGCAGCAGGTCCACATTGTCCATCTCCAGGATCACGGGCACACCGATCCCGTCCCGCTGAACCACCTGCCGGTATGCCTCCAGATTGACCAGGTGGGCCGGGGTGATGGAATGGAACAGGGCAGGCGAATACTCCGGTTTTCCCTGGCTCTGGAAACCACCAGAGTGGAAACGGACTTCCCAGCCCCTGCCGTCTCCCGCCGTCACTTGCAGCGGCGTCTTCCATTGATGCGGGGAAACACGCGACTGCAGGGCTAGCAGAAATTTCTCCACCGCGGCATTGCCCGCCAAAGTGCCCCTGGCTGCCTCCGCCTCCAGCAGGGCGCACACCACCTCTGGGCTGCTGGCCGCCCGGCCGGGTTCCGCGTGCCGTCCCACAGGGGCGACGCGGACTTTTGGCAGACTGGATGAGGTGCAGGCAGAGAGCGAAAGTCCTGTCAGCAGGAGGGCGAAACGGATGCGGCGCAGCAGATGCATGGATGCTGGAAAATGGACGGACGAGCGGTAGCAAATCCCGCCGGTTCGTCCAGTGAACTTTGGTTCCATGCGGTCCAGTCGCAGGCCGTGAATTTTCCGTTGCCAGTGGTGCCGGGCGCTTGTTTGAATGACCGGAATCTTTTTTCCCATGAAGCTGCACACTCTGTTCGCGATGCTGTCCGCCTGCGGCAGCATGTTCACCCTCACCAACTGCGCCACCATGACCACAGGAAGCACCGGCACCGTCAGTTCCCGTCCGTTCGGAACCACCCGGGACGGTCAACAAGTCACTCTCTACAAGCTGGTCAATCCCAAGGGGGCAGAAGTGGAAATCATGAACTACGGCGGCACGGTGGTGAGCGTGAAAGTTCCCGACCGGAACGGAAAGCTTGGAGACGTGGTGCTGGGCTTCGACAGTTTTTCCGACCATGAGGCCCGCAGTCCATTTTTCGGGTGCATTACCGGGCGTTATGCCAACCGCATCGCCAACGGGAAATTCACTCTGGATGGCAGGGAATACACCCTGGCGGTGAACAATGGGCCGAACAGCCTGCACGGCGGCAAGGTGGGATTCGACAAGAAAATCTGGAAGGGCACGCCAGGCCAGGGAGCCAGCGTGGTTTTTTCCCACACCAGTCCGGACGGAGACGAAGGCTACCCCGGCACCCTGACCATGCAGGTCACCTACACCTGGACGGACGCCAACGAACTGCGCATCGACTACACGGCCACCACGGACAAACCCACCGTGGTCAACCTGACAAACCACAGCTATTTCAATCTAGCCGGCGCTGGCAATGGCACCATTCTCGATCATGAGCTAACCCTGCACTGCGACCGCTTTACCCCGACCGACGACACCATGATCCCCACGGGAGAAATCCGCGCAGTCGCTGGAACGCCGCTGGATTTCACCAAGCCCCAGGTCATCGGTGCACGCATCGGCGACGCCTACAAACCACTGCAGCAGGGCAAGGGCTACGATCACAATTTCATCATCAACGGCAGCGGGTTGCGCAGCGCCGCCAAGGCCCGCGATCCCAAATCCGGACGCACCCTGGAAGTGCTGACGGACACCCCGGGGGTGCAGCTTTACACGGCAAACTTTCTTGACGGCACGCTCCGCGGCAAGGGGGGAGCCACCTATCCGCACCGCGGAGCTTTCTGTCTGGAAACGCAGCACTTTCCGGACAGTCCAAACCACCCGGATTTCCCGAGCACCACGCTGAGGCCCGGGGAAACCTACCGTCAGACCTGCATCTTCCGTTTCGGGGCGGAGTAGGATGATCTCGGGAACCTAGCTGGATTTTTCAATCCATCTGCCGTGGAGGCGGATGAGTTCCACCAGCTTGGAGACCGCCTGCTCCTCGGGAATGTTGAATTCCACCGGCGTCCTGCCCACGTAGAGGTTGATTTTCCCCGGTGCCCCGCCCACATAGCCGAAGTCCGCGTCCGCCATTTCACCGGGACCGTTGACGATGCAGCCCATGACCGCGATGCGCACGCCTTTGAGATGCCCGGTGGCTTCGCGGATTTTCTGCGTGGTCGCCTGCAGGTTGAAGAGCGTGCGCCCGCAGCTTGGACAGGCAACGTAGTCGGTTTTGAAAATGCGGGTGCCCGCCGCCTGGAGAATGTTGTAGGCCAGGCGCAGACTTTGTCCGGGAGCCTGTTCTCCCTGGATGAGAACGGCGTCACCGATGCCGTCGCACAGCAGGGTGCCGACATGGATGGCGGCGGTGAGCAGCGTACGGAGAAACTCGGCAGGCGAATCCTGGGCTGCGGACAGGACATCCTTCAGCACCAGCGGATGCCGCGGGTGGAGCCGTGCCGCCAGCAGGCGAAAGCCCGCCACCACGGGCAGCGGCAATCCGTCCGCCAGCGTCACCAGTTGCGGTTTCTGGGAGGCATTCACCGCGGCCACTGCGGCTTCATCCCGCGGGTCCAATGACACCAGTCCGCTGGATTCCACGATGATTTCAGGCTGGTATTCCCCCAGCGCCCGGAGTTTGTGAGCCACGGCATCCCATTTGTGCTGTGAAACCAGCACCCGCACCGTTTCTCCGCCGCCCACGCCCACGCCCTGCACCTCGATCCGTTCACTGGCCCTGCGATTGAACTGGAATGGGTCAAATGGCAGGCGGTCCGTCCGTGGCGCGGCGTCGGGCCAGGGGTGGGGGATCGCCGAATCAACCAGCGCCCTGGCCACGGGAATTTCATGCACCGCATCTTCGGTCAGGGAGACGCGGATCGTATCGCCCAGGCCGTCGGAAAGCAGCGAACCAATCCCGATCGCGCTCTTGATTCGTCCGTCCTCGCCGTCTCCCGCTTCGGTGACGCCCAGGTGGAGCGGGTAGTTCCAATCCGGCCCGAGTTCATCCAGTTTCGTCACCAGCAGCCGGTAGGCTTCGATCATCACCTTGGGATTCGACGCCTTCATGCTGAACAGAAAATTATGATAGTCCAGCCTGCGGGCAATCCGGGCAAATTCCAGGGCGCTTTCCACCATGCCCAGTGGCGTGTCGCCGAACCGGTTCATGATCCGGTCGCTGAGGCTGCCGTGATTCGTTCCGATGCGCATTGCGACGCCGCGTTCCTGACACAGGCGCACCAGCGGAGTGAATTCCTCGCTGATCCGCTCCAGCTCCCCGGCATATTCCCCGTCGGTGTATTCGCGCTGCTCAAACTTTTTCTTGTCCACGAAATTGCCAGGATTGACGCGCACTTTCTCCACCCACTGCGCGGCTTCCATGGCTGCGTCCGGCTTGAAATGGATGTCCGCCACCAGCGGCGCGTCGCAGCCCTTCGCCAGCAGCGCCGCTTTGATGTGCTGCAGATTCGCAGCAATGAGGCGCGTCTGTGCGGTGACGCGGACGATTTCACAGCCTGCTGACACCAGCCCCAGCGCTTCGGCCACGCAGGCATCCGTGTCGCGGGTGTCGGATGTCAGCATCGACTGCACGCGGATGGGATTTTCGCCACCAATGGCAACCCTTCCGACCTGGACGACACGAGTCTTCCGGCGGGCATGGCGGTAAAGATCAGGGCAGTAGTTCATGTGGGGAAAGTCGCGGCGAAAGGCGGCAGAATGGCGGCAACCCCGCCATTTGGCAACCGCGCACACAGGCGGAGCCTATCCCTGGGAAAGCCGCACCGCCATTTTTACCGCCTCAATGAGACTGCCGGGGTTGGCCCGCCCCTGCCAGGCAATGTCGCATGCAGTGCCGTGATCCACGCTGGTGCGGATGATCGGCAGGCCCAGCGTGGTGTTCACCGCACTGTCAAATGCCAGCGCCTTGAGGGGAATGTGCCCCTGGTCATGATACATGCAGACAAAGCAGTCCACTTCCTGCCGCCTCCAGGGGAGAAAGGCCGTGTCCGGAGGCAGCGGGCCTTCCACGTCATGCCCGCGCCGCCGCGCCTCATCAATGGCGGGTTGAATGATCCGTTCCTCCTCCCGGCAGCCAAACAGTCCGTGTTCTCCCGCGTGGGGATTGAGACCCAGCACCGCGAGTTTTGGCCGGGCGCTGCGCAGCCGCCGCATCGCTTCCGCCGTGAGTTCGATCACCTCCACAACCCGTTCCACGCTCAGCAGGCCGGGTACTTCATGATAGCCGCAGTGCACCGTGACAAAGCTGGCCCGCACCTCCGCAGAATACTGGAGCATGCAGGACCGTGCTGCACCGGTGCGGGCGGCAAACAGTTCGGTGTGGCCGGGAAAGTCAATGCCCGCGGCATGCAGCGCCTCCTTGTTCAATGGAGCGGTGGTCACCGCCGCAACCTCGCCGGCAAGCGCTGCGGAAATGGCCTGTTCCACATAACCAAATGCCGCGGCTCCTGTTTCGGCGCTCACCTTTCCGGGTTCCAGGCGTGCCATATCCATGCCTGCCAGGTCCAGCACCGCCGGACCGTCCAGCCGCGGCACGGCATCCGGCCATTGCCCTGCGGCAATCACCCGCGGCGGCAGCGGCAGTCCTGTCGCGGTCGCACAGCTCTGCAGCACTTGCAGACTTCCGAAAACCACCGGGCGGGCCATTTCCAATACTTCCGCGTGCGCTGTCAGGCGCAGGCAGACTTCCGGTCCCACGCCGGCTGGATCGCCCATCGTCACGGCAATCACGGGTTTCGTTCGCGGGGCTGCACTCATCGTTTCCAGAATCCTTTCCGGCCTGACAGGCAAAACGGGTTTGCTTCCGTGGTTTTCATCAAATTCTTGGCTGGCGGCAGGTGTTGGTTCGGTTTTCCCGGCGGCTTCTTTCATCGGTCTCAAGCAGGGCATGCGGAGGTGTCTCAACACAGCCAGGGCTGCAGGCTGCGCTTCAGTTCATCGTTCTCCGCCACGGAAAACCGCGGCCCTGCGAGCAGGTCCAGTTGGTGCCCATCCTTGTTCACGCAGAGCACCACCGGAGTCCCGCCCGGATGCGCCTTGAGGATGTCTCGGATGGTTTGCAAATCCTCCAAGCCAGCACGCCGGGCGTCGATGTGCAGCCGCAACATGCTGGTCAGGCGCGGAGCAGGCGCTGCGGTTTTGCCAGGGTTCGCCGGTCCGGTTTTATGGCCGGCCGAAGCGGGAGTCCCGCCGTTGCCCTGCGAGGATTTCCTGACACTGGGCGACGTTTGCGAGGCGGCCAGATGTTCGTCACCCGCCTTTGGGTTAGGAAGCGCCTTCACCCCCGAGGCGATTAACTGCAGGCTGTCGCTGCGGTTGTCCGGTTCGACCTTTGCCAGCAGTTCCACGACGCTTCCCTTGGTGAGTTGTTTGCCGAACCGTTCCCATTCCTCACCCCAGACCAGCACTTCCATCTGTCCGGTGAAATCCTCCACCCGCAGCGTGGCAAACTGCTTGCCGGTTTTCGTGTATTTCACCGCAACCTCGCCGATGAAAACCGCGAACCTGGCCTTCTTCCCCTTCAGGCGCGGCTTGTTCTCCTCCAGTTCGCCCAGACGCTCAAATCCGCCGCGCTGAATGACTCCGCGCCACGGGTCCAGCGGATGGCCGCTCACATAGAACCCCAGCAGATCCTTTTCGTGCTGCAGAATTTCTTCCTTTGACCATTCCGCCACGGGACGGCCCGATGCGGAAGCCGACCCGAATGACGGGGGCATTCCAAAATCAACGGAATCGTCAAACAGACCCATCTGTCCGCTCGCCTTGTCGCGCTGGGCCGAGGCTCCTGCAGCGATGATCTGGTCAACGCGGGCATGCATTCCCGCACGGCTCGCACCTTCAAAATCGAATGCCCCGGCTTTGATCAGGCTTTCCAGCACTTTTCGATTCATCGCCCGGTTGTCCACGCGCCGTGCAAAATCGTCGATGCTCTTGAAGATTCCGTTTTCGGTTCGCTCGGCGATGATAGATTCCACGACGCCTTCGCCCACGCCTTTGACCGCCGCCAGTCCGTAGCGGATCGCATCCGGTTTCTCCGCGCGGGCCTCCGGGACGAATTTCAACTGACTCTGGTTCACATGGGGCGGCAGGATTTCGATGCCCATGCTCTGGCATTCGTTGACGAAGACCGCGATTTTGTCCGTGTTGTTGATTTCATAGCACAACAGCGCGGCCATGAATTCCACCGGATGGTTTGCCTTCAGATAGGCGGTGCGGTAACTGATGAGTCCGTAGGCTGCCGAGTGCGATTTGTTGAATCCGTAGCCGGCAAACTTCTCCAGCAGGTCAAAAATCTCATTCGCCTTCTTTTCCGGAATGTTGTTGGTCGCCAGGCACCCATCGACAAAAATCTTCCGCTGCTTGGCCATTTCCTCGGGTTTCTTTTTGCCCATGGCGCGGCGCAGCATGTCGGATCCGCCCAGCGTGTAGCCCGCCAGCAGGTTTGCCGCCTGCATCACCTGCTCCTGGTAAATCAGCACCCCGTAGGTTTCCGAACTGATTTGCTCCAGCAGGGGGTGGGCGTAGCTCACCTTCTTTTTCCCCTTCTTCCGTTCCACGTAGTCGGGAATGAGATCCATGGGGCCGGGGCGGTAGAGGGCGATCAGGGCAATGATGTCCTCCACGCGATCGACTCCAAAGCTTTTGCAGAGATTGACCATGCCGCCGGATTCCAATTGGAACACCCCGCAGGTTTCGCCGCGGTTGAGCAGGTCGAAGGTGGCGCGGTCTGTGAGGGGAACCTCATCAACTTTGAAATTTGGAGTGTGCCGGTGAATGAGCTGTTCGGCCTCCTTGATGACCGTGAGCGTCTTCAATCCCAGAAAATCCATCTTCAGCATGCCCACGTCCGTCAGCGGGCCCATGGCAAACTGCGAAACCACCTCACCTTCATTGCTGCGCGTCAGCGGAATGTGCTCGTCAAGCTCGCCGTCGCCGATGACCACGCCGGCGGCGTGCACTCCGGTGCCGCGGGTCAGGCCTTCCAGAAAGCTGGCCGTCTCGTAAAGTTTGGCCACCGCCTGGTCCCTTTCGATGGCATCTTTCAGATCCGGATTTTTTTTCCTCGCATCTGCCAGGGTGATGTTCAGCTCCTGCGGAATCATCCGGGCAATGCGGTCCACCTCGCCGTAGCCCATTCCCATGACCCGCCCGACATCGCGAATCACGCTCCTCGCCCCCAATGTTCCAAAGGTGACAATCTGACTGACGCTTTTCTCTCCGTATTTTTTGCGGACGTAGTCGATGACTTCAGGCCGCCGCGTCTGGCAGAAATCCACGTCCACATCCGGCGGGCTGATCCGCTCCGGGTTGAGAAAGCGTTCGAAGATCAAGCTGAACCTCAAGGGGTCGCAATCGGTGATTCCCAGCGTGTAGGCCACCAGCGATCCCGCCGCGGAGCCGCGCCCCGGACCGACCGGGATGTCGTGATCCTTCGCCCATTTGATGAAATCCCAGGTGATGAGGAAGTAGGAAACGAACTGCATCTTTTCGATGACGCCCATTTCGTATTCCAGCCGCTGCCGCAGTGCGGCATCCTGCGCCGCACGCTCCGCACCAAAGCGGTGGCGCAGCCCGTCCCAGCACAGGTCGCGGAAATATGCCTCCCGTGATTTTTCTCCCGGCGGCCGATACTGCGGATATTTGTCAGAGGACGCGGAGTCGAGGTGCAGTGTCAGGCTGCATTTTTCGGCGACTTCCAGGGTGTTGCGCACCGCATCGGGCAGTTCTTTGAACAGCCGCTTCATCTCCGCAGGCGTCTTGAAATAAACCTCCGGGGAATACCGCATTCGCTTTTCATCGAAAACCAGCGCGTTGGTGCCAATGCAGATCATGACATCGTGGCAGGCATGGTCGCCGCGGTCGAGAAAATGGACATCGTTGGCCGCCACCAGTTTGAGCCCGAATTCCTTTGAAAACGCCACCATCTGCCGCGTGCTTTTCGCCTGCTCGGGCATTCCGTGGTTGTGCACTTCAAGGTAAAAATTTTCCCGTCCGTAGATGTCGATGAATTCCCCCAGACTGCGCCGTGCCTGGTCCAGTTGGTCTGCAAGAATGAACTGGTTGATTTCACCATTGATGCATCCGCTCAGGCAGATGATGCCCTCGCGGAAAACGTGAAGCTGTTCCTTGTCGATGCGCGGCTTGTAATAAAACCCGTCCAGATGCGCCTTGGAAACCAGTTTGACGAGATTGTGATAGCCCTGTTCGTTGGCGGCCAACAGAGTCAGGTGGGAGTTGTTTTTGCGTCCGGCGACCTGCTGCTTTTCCAGCATGGATCCCCGGGCGAGATACACCTCGCAGCCGATGATCGGTTTCACCCCCGCCTTCCGGGCTTCCTGGTAGAATTCGATCGCCCCAAAAAGGTTGCCGTGGTCGGTCATTGCCACCGCGGGCATGCCCAGCTTTTTGGCCTTGGCCATCAGGTCGGAAATGCGCACGGCTCCATCCAGGGTCGAATACTCCGTGTGTAGATGGAGATGGACAAAGCTGTCGCCAGCCGCGGCCGGAACCGCCGCGCCGTTGGGTTGGGTCGAGGACATGCGGGAATCTAAAAAGGGATGTCCCGGCGGCAAGGCGGTTGTGGGACCGTTGCCGCTGTTGTCGTTTCCGCTGTTGTCGTTTCCGCACGGAGCGCATTTTTCCCGTGCCGGAGGCATTGACAGGTTTTTTCCCGCTCCCCATGCTGCCTCCCATGACCCGTCCTGGCTTCCTCCTGGCCGTTGCACTTTCCACCTGCATCGGCACCCCGAGTGCAACGGCGCAGCAAACCGCGGATTCCCTGACTGAGGAGAGCCGGGAGCGGCTGGCTGCCCTCATCAAGCCGGAGGCATCCGAGCAGGCTTGGCTCGCCGTGGGATGGCAGACCGATCTCCTCGCGGCGAGAAAACTGGCCGCGGAACAAGGCAAACCGATTTTTCTGTGGGAAATGGACGGTCATCCCCTGGGCTGCACCTGAAACAACGGAGTGGCGGACCGTGAGCCCGTCTTCGGAAACCCGGAAGTCCAGCGGGTGCTGCGCCAGAACTTCATCCCGCTGGCCATGAATGACTGGTATCTGCGCCGCCAGCAGGATGAAGCCGGTGAGTTTTTCCGTCGCATCGCGGATCAGGGGCCGCGCAAAGGACAGGGCGGCACCACCCGGCAGGGGCGCTATGCCTTCACTGCCTCCGGAATTCTGCTGGGATACAACAACAACCGAAGCGTGGAGCGCATTCTAACCATGCTGCGCGAGGCCCTGGCAGAATGGGGGACGCTGAGCGATGCCGAACGCCGCCCGAAGCTTCCCGCGACGACCGGGGAGACTGACAAGCGGTTTGTCCGCACCGCGCCGCAAGGGGGAGCCATCGTCAAGGTCCATACCCGCATTTTGGAAAAAAAGGGCGACCTGTTGCAGCGGTGCTCCGCCGCGGATGCCACGACTGGCGGCGGCACCCGGGGTGTTGGAGCTGCCATTGACCACCTGTGGATCAAGCCCGAGGAATACGCCGCCCTGCTGCCCACGGATGAACGCCCCGTCGCCCTACCCGCCGAAATGGTTTTTCGCATTGCCCGCTGGCACCTCACCGACAACACCCGCGGCGAACCGCCGTTCTGGGATCTGCCGGATGTCAGGGAAGCCGCCATCACCCTGGCGAAGCAACCGGACGGCACCGTGCGAATGAGCGGCACCTTCCACATGGAAACCCCCGACGGGACCCGCGGATTTCGCGGCAGGCTGGTTGGGACGCTGCAGGGCACCCGCTCCGCCCTCACCAAATGGGAGGCGGTGGTCCTGGGCGACCACTGGGGCGCCGGTCCCTACACCCCAGGAGCCAGACCTGGCAAATCACCGCTGGGTTTCGCCTTTTCTCTGGTCGCCAAGCCCACCCCGGCCGACCTGCTTCCTCCGCAGGCCGCACACTGGTCCGACGGCTATTGGCGGGCAAATCAGCGTTGAGCCAAGCCCTGCTGCGGTGCCGGGTTCTGCATTGACGAAGCGGGGGAGGGCGGCGAAATAGCGCAAAGCGCATGGCTTCGTGTTTCGATCCACCGAAGATCGCCCTCTGCATTGGTCATCCCGGGCATGAGTTGCACGTGCATGGCTGGGTGCGCCAGGTTCAGCCGATTGCCTATGTCCTAACCGACGGGTCCGGGCCGGACCGGCAGCCGAGGATAGCCACCACATCCTCCATCCTGCACGCGGCGGGTGCTCGTCCGGGGACCGTGTATGGGGCATTCAGCGACCGGCAGTTTTACGAAATGATCCTGCGCAAGGATCCCGAACCGTTCACCCGGCTGGCCCGGAAGCTCGCAGATGGCTGGATCGATGCCGACGTGGCCGTGGTGGCCGGTGACATGCTCGAAGGGTTCAATACCACGCACGATCTCTGCCGCATGCTCATCAATGCAGCCTGTGAATACTGCCGGGTTTCCGGCCGCCGGGCGATTGCCAATTTTGAATTTCCCCTGGAAGGGATGATCCACCGCAACCCAGTGCCGGAGGACGTGGTGGTGGAGCTGCCGGAAGCGGCGTTTTTGGCCAAGCGCCAGGCGGCGCTGGAAGGGTATCCGGAACTGGCTGCGGATGTAAACCGCCTCATCGCCATGCACGGCGAAGCGCCGTTTCGCCGGGAAATTTTGCAGGCGGCCGGCGGTCCCGCCGGGCTGGAGTGGCGGGGCGGGCAGCCGCCCTATTACGAGCGCTACGGGGCCATGCGCATCGCCGAGGGGCACTATCACGAATTGATCACCCACCGTGAACACATCCAGCCGATCGCCCAGGCCCTGTGGGAATGGGCTTGCCGGGGCGGAGCCTGACGCCGCGAACCATGCGGATTCTCCTGACAAACAACACGCTGGCCCTCCATGCCGGAACCGAAATGGTGGTGCGCGATGTGGCGTTGCGGTTGAAGGAACTCGGCCATGAGCCCATGTGCTTCACCCTGGATCCTGGTCCGGTGGCGGAAATGCTGCAGGCTGCCGGTGTGCTGGTTGTGGATGACCTGACGGCCCTGCCCGCGGTGCCGGAAGTCATTCATGGACATCATCTGGTGGAAACCACCTTGGCGGCGATGCACTTTCCTCGCATACCGGTGATTTCCTTCTGCCACGGCTCGGCACCCTGGCAGGAAGCGCCCTGCCGCCTGCCCAATGTGCGGCGCTGGGTGGCCGTGGACCGCGTGACGCTCCGGCGGCTAACGGAAACTGAGGGCCTGCCCGCAGAACAGGTCGTGCTGATGTGGAACGCGGTGGACACGCGGCGCTTCCGGGTGCGGGCTCCGCTGCCGGCCCGCCCGCGGCGGGCTCTGGTCTTCAGCAACACCGCGAAGGAATCCACCCACATTCCCGTCATCCGCACCGCCTGCGCCGCCCGCGGCATTGCGCTGGAAGTCGCCGGCGCCGGAGCCGGAAAATTGACGCGCTGTCCGGAACAGCTGCTGCCCGAATTCGATCTCGTCTTCGCCAAGGCCAGGGCGGCGATGGAGGCGATGGCCGTGGGTTGTGCCGTGATTCAGGCGGATTACTTCGGTGCGGGGCACCTGGTGACCACGGCGCGCTTTGATGCCTTGCGGGAAATGAATTTCGGACTGGAATCCATGACCCACCCGCTGACCACCGAACACCTGCTGGCAGAAATGGATGCCTACGATCCAGCGGAGGCCGCACGGGTCAGGGACCGCATCCGAGGGGAGGGGAGTCTGGACGATGCCATGGGGAAACTGCTGCGGTTGTATGAAACCGTGCGCTGCGAGCTAGTTCCTGCTTTTTCACCAGCGGTGGAGGCGCACGATTTTCTGCGGGTGCTGGCTTCCCTGGGGAAGCGCTACTTTGGCGAAATCAAGCGGGCCCCTGACCGGGTGCTGCACCTCCCGCTGCCCCTTTCAAAAGGCCAGTCCGTTCATGACCAGATTGACGCCGCCATCGACGGACACGAAACCCAGGCGGCCCGGGCGGAACGGCTGCGCACCGAACGCCGCAATACGGTGGAGCGGCTGGCGGCAGCAAAAGCCGAATTGGCCGCTGCCAAAGGCCCAAAGCTACCGGTGCGGGGCAGTGCGCTCCGGCGCTGGTGGCGCAGCCTGACCGGAAAGCAGTCGCCATGACCTGCCGCAGCCCATGCATCCCCCGCGCCAGGCGGCGGCGGGAGAACCGGGCGGCGGAGCGGGCAGCCTTCCGCGGCTGCATACTGCGCATTGATTTCTGCTGGGAGCGGGGCACAATACGCACCCTGTCGGCGAAAACCGTTCGGCGTCGCCAAGGCAAACCTCAAGCATCCCACCTCCCATTCTCATGAAACTCACCCATTTGGCTGCCGGAGCCATCGTCTTGCTGCTGCTGGTTGCCGGCTATCTGCTGATGCAGACGGAAAGCGACAAGCGCGAGTCCCGCATGCAGGACAAAATCAACGCACTCAACGCCCAGCTCGACAAAATCAAGCAGGGACACCCCGCTCCAGCGGAAACCCCAGCGGCTGCAGCGGCTCCGGCAGTGGCTGCGGCCAAGCCGGGTGCGGCTGAGTCTGCGGCGCCGGCGCCGACGGCGGATTCCGCCAAGGCTTTGCCGGCGCCCACCCCCGCGGTGAATCCGTCCGCCGGTTCGGAAACGCCAGCGGCATCTGCCGATGCCGCCGCAAATCCCGGTGTTTTCCTTCCGGCACTTGATTTGAATGCGAAGGAAGCCCAGGTCATTGCCAATATTCAGAAGATGCAGACGCCGCCTGAAGGCGAGCTGTTGAACGACCTGCAAAAGAAGATCAAAAACCTGCCTGCGATCGGCAATGTCAAAACCTTCAACCAGCAGCACAGTTTTGCCGTCATCGATGCCGGGAAAAAGGCCAACCTCGCCCCTGGCATGAAGTTTCAGGTGCGGCGCGGCGCCATGCTGATTGGCAAGGCCACCATCGGCAGCACCATTGAGGACGCCGAAGCGATTGCCGACATTGATCCTGCCACGATTCCCGTCGGCGTCGAAATCAAGCCCGGTGACCAGCTCGTGCAGTTTGATGGCCGCTAGAGCGCAGGCCCGCGGCATTCCCAAAGTCACCTCCACACCCGAACAACCCAACAACCGATGAATTCAGAAAAACCCCAAATCACCGCCTATTTGAAGACTTACTGCGGCTGGAGCGAAGGCGTCCGCGCCGTCCTCCGCAAGCATGATCTGGCCTTCGAGGAAAAAGACATCATCAAAAACCCCGCCTTTCGCTGGGAGATGGAGCAGAAGAGCGGCCAGCCGCTTTCGCCCTGCGTGGTCGTCAACGGGGAAATGCTCGCCGACGTCAGCGGAGAGGAAGTGGAGCGCCATCTGCTGGAAAAAGGCCTGGTGACGCCGGTGGAGGCTGCGGCTGGCGTTCCGACGGACCGCGGCTGCAGCGACGAACAGCACGCCGCCATGCTCCAGCCACCCTCCCGCATTCAGTTTCTCGACTAGCACATGTTTTTGCCGCGGATCTTTCTCCTTTTCCCGCTCGCATTCCTTGTCGGCTGCACCACGGCGTCCGGCCCCGTGCAGGGCGGCAGCGGGGTGGCCGGGCTGACGCCGGAGACCATCCAGAAAATCGGACGGCGCACCTGGCAAAACGAGTGCGGCGGCACTGTCGCCGGACTCACCAGTTGGAACAGCGGAGAACATTTCGCCTCGCTCGGCATTGGACATTTCATCTGGTATCCCGCCGGAGCGACCGGGCCGTATGAGGAAAGTTTCCCGGCGCTGGTTCGGTTTTTGGAAGCTGGGGGCGTCTCCGTGCCCGCGTGGATGCATGGTCCCTGCCCGTGGCCGAGTCGCGCGGTGTTTCACCAGCAGTCCGAGTCACCCCGCATGCGCCAGCTCCGCCAGATGCTGGCTTCCACTGTCAACCAGCAGGCAGAATTTCTCTCGCGGCGTTTTCTGGCGGGCATCCGGAAAATCCCGGCGGCGGCTCCGGCACCGTCCCGGGCTGCGGTGGAAGGGCGCATCCAGGCGCTCTCCGGCACCGCATCCGGACTGTATGCCATGATGGATTACGTGAATTTCAAGGGGGAGGGGACCAACCCCGCCGAACGGTATCAGGGGCAGGGGTGGGGGCTGCAGCAGGTGCTGCTGGAAATGCACGGGCAGCCGCAAGGCCAGGCCGCAGCGGTGGAGTTTTCCCGTGCGGCGCAGCGGGTGCTGGATCGCCGCATCCGCCTGGCGCCCAAAAACGAATCCCAATGGCGGGCGGGCTGGTTTAGCCGGTGCGCGGGCTATGCCCGGCCATTTTAGGCCGCGGCGCGGGGCGCAAATCCCCTACGCACTTTTGAGCAGGACACCCGGTGGATCGCGGCCTAATTTACCCGCTTTCCTGCCAATTCCTTCCTAGCATGAAATCGCACCACCTGCTTCCCCTCACCTGTGGACTCATTTTCCTGACCGGATCATCCCTGCCAGCCGATGAGCCGAAAAATGACCTGCCGGGCGAAAACGGCGGCCTGTTGCGCAAACTGCGTGAAGGGGTGACCAAGGCGCTGGACAAGGACGGCGACGGGAAAATCAGCGATGAGGAGAAAACGTCGCTCAAGGACGGCCTGCAGAAAAAGCTGCTGGCGCGCTACGACCGGAACAAGGACGGAAAGCTTTCCGCTGAGGAAAAGCAGGCGATGAAAAAGGATGCGGGCAAATTCGGGAGACTGGCGGACGACGGCGATCACAAGAGTGGCCTGCTGAAGAAATTCGACAAGAACGGGGATGGAAAACTGGACGAGCAGGAACGCCGGGCCGCTGCCAAAGTCGCAAAAAAGCAAACGGAATCAAAAGCAGTCGCCGGAAAAGAAAGCAGCCAGCCGCAGACGGATCCGGAGGAAACGGCGGCGGAAAAACCGCCCGGCAAATTGAACGCCGATCCGGTTTCGCCTGTCGAAGCGGGCAAATGAGGTTTTTCCCCAACGTTCTTTGGCTGGCCGCCGTCGGCCTGGCCTTTGCCGGAGGCGCCTGGTGGCAGCACCGGAACCTGCCAGTGGCTGACACCACGGGGCGGGCTGTGATTGCCAGCGGCACGACGCCGGGGGCGGCCACACTTCCTGCCTCGGCGAACCATGCGATGCCCACGCCGGCGGCGATTGAGTCGATTCGCGATTTTCTGTTGCGCTACCAGGGGCAGGGGCCGCTGGGAGCGGAAAAAATGAAGGAAGCGATGCGCGAGGTGCTGACGGAATCCGACCCGGTCAAAAGCAGCCTGATGTTTGCCATGATTCTGGAGGAGTTGACGCCGGAAAATGCCCCGGCGGTGCTCGGGGAAATCAAAACCCGCATGGGTGGATTCGAGGGATTCCGCTACATGGGCCTGCTGGCCTACAAATGGGGGGCGGTGGACGGCCAAAACGCCATGGCAGAAGCCGCCAAGCAGGAAGGGCCGCTGAAAATGATTGGAAGCGGCGCGACCCTGGCCGGTTGGGCCAGCAAGGACCCGGCGGCAGCCATGCAGTGGGTGGCGGAACAGAAAACGGAAAATGAATGGGAAAAGGGAGCGATGATCCGCGGTCTGGTCAGCGGCCTGGCCCGCTCGGATGTGGATGCGGCGGTGAACTATGTTTCCCAACTGAAGGACGAGCGGGAGCGCAGCCGGATGAGCCAGGTCATTACCGAGGAAAAAATCAAACTGGGCGTGGACGCCGCGGCGCAGTGGGCGATTTCCCTCAGCGACCCGAACATGAAAAAGGGAGCGTTTGAAGGCGTGACCGAGCAGCTTTACCGCACCGATCCGCAGAAGGCCGCGGAGTTCGTCAAGGCCAACGCCGGGCAGGAGTTTTCCAATGTTGCCGCCGGGGAGCTGGCCCGGCGTCTGGCGGAAAAAAATCCGCAGCAGGGGCTGGGGTTCGCCGCGGAGCTTCCGGAGGGGCCGGGCAGATCGGACGCCTATCGCAATGCCTTTCGAGAATGGGCTGTGCAGGATCCGGAAGCGGCAAGCCGGCAGCTCAACGACCTGCCCAAGGGCGGGGACCGGGACGCCGCTGCCAGCGGACTGGCCCGCAGCGTGGCCAGGGACGATCCGGAGGGTGCCACGGCGTGGGCGGAATCCATCTCCGATGCCGCGATGCGGCAGGAGAGTTTGACCTCGGTGCTGCGCACCCGCTACCGGCGGGACCCCGATGCTGCGCTTTCCTACATGACCGCAAAAGGCTGGACCGAAGCCCAGCAAAACGAAGTGAAGATCGAGAAGGAAGAGGACGGTGGCTTCCGGCCATTCGGGCCGCGCGGCCGCCGGTAGCGGTTCGCCGCGATTCGGAACTGCTCCCTCACATTCCTCATTCACGCGGTTGCCAGACGGCCGCTGGGGGCGATGCTGGGTAGGCATGAGTCCACGCATTCCGCATGTCCGCCCAACGACGAGCCGCCGGGATTTCCTGATGCAGGCGGGTGGGGGATTTGGTGCCCTGGCCCTGGCCTCGCTGCTCGGGCAGGATCGGGCGGAAGCGGGAGGGCGTCCGCTGCCACAGCTCAAACCGCGGGCCAGGAGCGTGATTTTCCTGTTCATGGAAGGCGGCCCAAGCCATCTCGACACGTTTGATCCAAAGCCGAAACTGCAGGAGCTGGCGGGACAGCGCATTCCGCCGAGTTTTCAGAAGGTGATCACCGCGATGGGGGAGTTCCATTCGCCGCTGCTGGGCTCGAAACGGACTTGGAAACAGCATGGTCAAAGCGGGTTGTGGGTCTCCGACTGGCTGCCCCACACCGCGACGTGCGCGGATGATCTGGCGGTGATCCGATCCTGCTGGGCAGAGGGCATCAACCATTCTTCCGGCGTCTGCCAAATGAATACCGGCAGCATCCTCGCAGGGCGTCCCTCGCTGGGCAGTTGGGTGAGCTACGGACTGGGGACGGAAAATGCGGATTTGCCGGCATTTCTGGTCATGCAGGACAACCCGACACCCGTCATCAACGGTCCGCGCAACTGGGGTGCGGGATTCATGCCCGCGCTCTACCAGGGGGTGCGGATCACGCCGGGCAGGGAACCGATCGCCAACCTGGCTCCGCCGGAGGGCATCCGCGCGGCCCGGCAGCAGGGAAAGCTGGCCTTTCTGGACGGACTCAACCGCCGGTATGCCGAGCGCCACCCCGACCAGTCCGAACTGGAGGCGCGCATCGCCAGCTACGAACTTGCCTTCCGGATGCAGGCGTCTGCACCGGAGGCAGTGGACCTGACCCGGGAGACCGCGGCGACGCAGCGCCTTTACGGGATGGATGAACGCGAGACCGAGACCTTTGGCCGGATGTGCCTGCTGGCCCGGCGGTTTGTGGAGCGGGGGGTGCGCTTCATCCAGCTTTACAGCGGAGCAGGCAGCAAATGGGATGCGCACACGAAGATCGAGAGCAACCACAGCGGCCTGTGCCGCCAGACCGACAAACCGATCGCCGGGCTGCTCAAGGATTTGAAATCGCGCGGCCTGCTGGACGAGACCCTGGTGGTCTGGGGCGGTGAATTTGGCCGCACGCCCATGAGCGAAAAAGGCGACGGTCGCGACCACAACCCCTGGGGTTTCACCATGTGGATGGCCGGTGGCGGGGTGCGAGGCGGACAGGTCATCGGCAGCACGGATGACCTCGGCCTTCATGCAGTGGAGGATCGCCTGCATGTGCATGACCTCCATGCAACCATCCTCTGGCTGCTCGGCTTGGGAAACATGGACCTCGTTTACAAATTCAAGGGCCGACCCGAACGACCCACGCTCAACGAAGGCAGTCCCTGGATGAAAATTGTCGGCTAGTCGGAAATGCCGGGGCGGTAAGTTTTCCGCAAATTGTTCATACCAGGCTAGTTGCCGACTACAAATTCCGGCATTGCGCGGTGGGTGCGGGGTGATATGATGGCCGCCGCTGGAAAGGCGCAATCCTTTCCGGCCCCCTGGGCGGCAGCCAAACCACCGGCCTGCCGCTCTTCCACGATGTGGGACTTCCTCAAACGCCAGAAACTTCAACGCAAAGGTCTGTCCTGCGGTCGCAAGCGCCGCGAACAGACGCAGAGTGAGTGGATCGATACCCTCTGCTGCAGCTTCCCCATTCGGTTGCTGATTCTTTGTCTTTTCGTCGGCGGACTGGCTGCGCTGGTCCGCTACCTGCCGGAAGGCGCAACCTACCAGTTCCTGTGCGGCCAACTGGGGCTCGGTTTTGGCATCGTCGCCACGCTGTCCCTGGTGGCCGCTTCCGCGCTCCATCTGAGTCTGACGCATGAGCATCGCATTTGGAAATGCAACAGCCGGGTCCTTCTGGTTTACCTGGTACTGCTGCTGCAGTTGGGTTTTGTGCAGTTGGCCGACTGCATTCTGAGGATCAATGAGCAGGACCCCGCGACCATTCTGCTTTATGCCCCGTGTGCGCTGGCCCCCATCACCCTGACGGTGCTCCTGGGGGTGGAAATGGGCTTTTTCGCCCTGCTTTACGGTTCACTGTTCGGCTCCCTGCTGGTCCACCGGGACCAGGCGGTCGCCTTTGCCATTCTCAGTCTCGTCTTGGGCATTGTCGGCACCTTGGCGTCCCGCCGCCTGCGCAAGCGCAGCCAGTTGATGCGGGTGGGCCTGTGGGTGGGCGTGGCCGGCCTGCTGCTGACGTTCCTCCTCGGCGGCATCCTTGGCCCGTTCAACCTGTGGACCGGCCGCGACTGGCCGGAAATCAGCCTGCAGGCGCTGGAGGTGCTGCTGGCGGGTGTTTTCACGGCGATCATCGTGAACGGACTGCTGCCCGTATTGGAAAGCATTTTCAAAACCACCACCACGATTTCATGGCTCGAACTGGCCGATCTCAACCACCCGCTGCTCCGCCGCATGACGCTGGAAGCTCCGGGCACCTACCACCACAGCCTCATGGTGGCCAGCCTTTCGGAAGCCGCTGCGGAAGCCGTGGAAGCGGATTCAACCATGGCCCGGGTGTGTGCCTATTTCCATGATATTGGAAAGCTGGAGCGGCCGGAATACTGCATCGAAAACATCCAGGGAGACGACAACCCGCACGATGACCTGTCCCCGTCCATGAGCGCCCTCATCATCATTTCGCATGTGAAGGACGGAGTGGACCTTGCGCTCAAGCACAAGCTCAACCGGCAGATCATCGACGTCATCCAGCAACACCACGGAACGTCGCTGGTCTGGTTTTTCTACCGCCGGGCGCTTGACCACCAGGAGGAAATGAAAAAGCTGGTTGCGGAAGGCAAAGCCAACGCCACGGACATTCCGGACGTGTCGGAAGCGAAATTCCGCTATCCGGGCCCCAAAGCCCGGAGCCGGGAAAGCGCCATCATCAGCCTGGCGGATGCCGTGGAAAGCGCCTCGCGGGTGCTGCAAAAACCGACCCCGCAGAAGATCGAACAAATGGTCAATGAGATCGTGGCCACCCGGTTGCGCGACGGGCAATTGGATGAATGTGACC
>JAGNEJ010000122.1 GCA_018003315.1 Verrucomicrobiales bacterium | reverse complement strand
CGGCGGTATCGCTGTCACTAACGTGGATGGAAATGTTGGTTTTGACCTCGCGAAAGAGCCGGTCGCGCACCTGCCTGCTGGTGACGAATTTTCCTTCCTTCCCGGCAAAGGGACTGTCATTGACCGCAAACTGCATCTGAACGGTCGGCGGGTCGATGTCCACGAACGGCAGCGGTTCATCCTCCTCTTGGGCGGTGAGGGTTTCGCCAATGTCGATGTCCTCAAAGCCGGCCAGTCCCACAATGTTGCCGGCGATGGCCGTCGCCGCATCCTGGGTGGACAGGGCAGTGTATTCGAAAATGCGGGTCAGTTTTGTCCTGACTCGGGTGCCATCCTTGCGGAGCAGAAAAACGGAATCCCCTTTCTGGGCGTTGCCACTCAGCACCTTGCCCATGGCAATCCGGCCCACGTAGTCATCCCACCCGATGTTTGAGACCAGCATCTTGAATGGCTTTTGCGGATCGGCCTCCGGCGGCGGGATGTGCTGCCAGATGGCATCCAGCAGCGGGATCATGTCTGTCGCATCGTCATCCAGGCTCTTTTTGAAATAGCCGTCGCGGGCGGAACCGTAGAGAAAGGGAGCATTGAACTGCTCCTCCGTGGCGTCGAGTTCGAGAAACAGTTCCAGCACTTTGTCATGCACCGCTGCGGGATCGGCATGTTCGCGGTCGATCTTGTTGATGCACACGATCGGGGCCAGGCCCTGCTGCAGCGCTTTGCGCAGGACAAAGCGCGTCTGGGCCTGCGGGCCTTCGTAGGCGTCCACCACCAGCAGCACTCCATCCACCATTTTCATGACGCGTTCCACCTCTCCACCGAAATCCGCGTGGCCAGGGGTGTCCACAATGTTGATGATGCGGTCCCCCCAGTGCACCGAGGTATTTTTGGCCTTGATGGTGATGCCTTTTTCCCGCTCCAGATCCATCGAATCCATGGCCCTCTCCTGCACGACCTGATTGTCGCGGAAAGCCCCGCCGGCCCGCAGAAGCTTGTCCACGAGGGTGGTCTTTCCGTGGTCAACGTGGGCAATGATGGCGATGTTGCGGATATTCTGGTTCATGGGGACAAAAAACGACGGTTAAAGAAATGGGTTTCGAAGGGTGGCGATGTCTCGCAAAACAACCCAGGTTCGGAAGCGCGCAGGAAGGGCTGACCGGCTGCTTCCGGCTGCGATGCAAATTCCTGATCGAAACGGGGGTGCCATTCATGACACATTTCCGCAGCCGCGCAACGGGGAATCTTTCCCGATTCCAGAGCGCCCATCCAAAGCCTGTGGGGCGGGCCGCGGGTCCGCCCTGCTGGCAAATGCCTGCGGCCTATCTGCCGACCAGCATTCCCCGGCCCGGGAGCGCCGTGATGACGGCTTTGGCACCATTGTTAAAAGCAAGAAAATCCTTCTCAATGCCGTCGCTGAAGATCACTCCATTCGCCGGCATCTCGGAGACGAGTTCCAGCGGAGCGTCGCGGGTAATCGCGCCAAAGAGCAAATTCGCCTGCGAGGAGCGGCTTGGAAACGGCTCCCGCACGGTGAAGTACAGTTGCGGAGAATCCCATGGCAGCAGAGGCGGCGGAGGCGACCCGGATGTGCCACCCCAGCCGGAGGCAAGCCCGACCGCACCCTGCACGAGGCTTTTGAACCACCCGGTGGAGCCAAGGCCGGTGGAAACAATCAGGCCGCTGGAGGAATGGTGTTCGCTGATTCCATTGAACGAAATGGCATACCGCGCCGAAATGTGCGAACTGGGACCGACGAAAATATCATTCACCGCAAGCAGCGATTCACCTGTATTCAGATCCGCCCTAGCAAATGTGACGGAGCGCAATGGCTGGCGGCCATCGAAGACCTCCGGAATCACTTGCACCAAGTCCTTTGCCAGAAACGGAAGCAGCACTCCGTCCCAGCGTGCAGGATCCGGATTGACTCCCAAGCACGGCTGACGATCCAGGTATTTCAGCGTGTTGGCGACGGTGCCATCCTGCCCCAGCACCACGACCGTATCCGCAGGGTGGAACAGAAAGTTTGGCAGAAACGAGCGTTCGACCACACTCACCCGACCACAGCGGGCCAGCGCGGCTTCACACGTCTCCCGGGCATGAACGTAGGTGGCATGCTCCTCTTCGTAACTGCGGAAATCCGCCCCCAGATGCTCCACGTAAAATTTCGCCTGGTGCAGCGTGTTGAATTTGGCAATCAGATCCTCCAGTCGCGTGCGGCGGACCACGAGAATGATGCGGTTTTCCGTCAGCCGCTGCATGCCGTGCCAGTTTATTGTTTCAGTAGGAATTCCCGCAGCAAGTCCGGCGAAAGATTCAGTTCACCGATCTTATCCACATTCTGAGCCAGTTGTTGAAACGCCTGGCTGATCAACTGCTGCGGAGACATGCTCCCGGCGGTCAGCGATTGCAGAACCTGAGGATTCATTTCTGAGAATACTTTCATCAGGGCGCCGGTGGCATACGCCTTCGCATCTGAGGTGGTGCGCTCATTCTCGGCCTGCAATGCCACCAGATCCTTGTTCTTCGCCTCCATGGAAACCCGCGCGGCGATGGCCGACTCCTCTAGTTCAAACTGCCGATCCTGCACCACGCGCGCCGTATCCAATTCCGTCTCACGGATCTGCCGCTTCTTCTGCTCCACGACGATGTCCGTCTGCAGTTCGTTTTCCTTGATCGCCCGTTCCTGTTCCACGGCGGCATTGCGCCGCACGAAGACCGCCTCATCCGCCTTCCCCAGCAACTGCTCGCGTGTTTCCGCTTCCAAGGCACGTGCGGTTTCAGGTGTGGGCCTGATCGCCAGCACGCTCACCGCCAGGATTTCCACCCCCAGCGACACCACTTCCGGCGCCTGCGGAAGCTGTTTGCTGATGGCAAGGCTCAGCGCCTCCGAAGACTGCAGGGCCTCCCTGAGCGTGAGGCTCTGAATGGCGCTTTTGGTGCGAACCTGCACCGCGACAGTGATCCGCTCTGGAAGTTTCAGCGGGTCGTTGGAACGGTAGCTGCTTCCGTCAGACCCCAGCGCGAAGTCCAGCGTCTTCGACAGCAGGGCAGGGTCCGATACCCGGTAGGTAACCTGGCCCTGAATGGTCAGCGACTGAAAGTCGGCGGTGACCTCCTCAAAAATGAACTGTGCTTCCGAACTGCCCACCGGCACCGTCACCAGCGTCGTCGTGGGTGAAAAATAGAGAAACGACAGACCGACGCCCTCCCGCACCACCTTTCCTCGCTTATAAAAAATCGCATGGGTCGTAGGCGGAAATTTGAGATAACGGAAGCCCAACATGCTAGCATGATTCCGTACAGCTCCTGTTCCTGTCAAGCGCTTTGTCCCAGCAGCAATGGCCTTCACCGCGGTGCGTGCAGCCGGTTCGGAGCCATGAAAACGAATGGTTCAATTGGTGATTGTCATGCCGCCGGTTTCCTGCTTCAAAATGGGCGCAATGCCCAACCGTTCACTTCCATCAAGAACCGCTCGTTTCCTTTTGCTTCCCAGCCTGCTTTCCGTGCTGCTGGCAGCACCGCCGCCTGCATTCGGAGCGCAGGACTCCAGAGTAAGCCTGCAGCGCATTTACCAGAACGTGGACACTCCGCGGCCGGTTGCCGTGGTGGTGGCTCCGGACGGAACCGGCCGGCATTTCCTGGTGCAGCAGCGCGGTCAGATCAAAATCCTGCCCAAAGACGAAGCCGCTGCGGAGGCCCTGCCGTTCCTCGACCTGTCCGCCCGAAAACTGGAGGCCGACGACACGGGTGCGTTCGAGGAAGGCCTGGTCGGTTTCGCCTTCCATCCAAAATTTGCCGAGAACCGGAAGTTTTACCTCTGCTACACCTGTCAGGCGCCAAAGCGGCTGGTGCTCATTGAAATGCAGACATCCGCCGCATCCCCGGACAAGGCGGATCCCGCCACGGAACGCCTATTGCTGGAGGTGCCGCTGCCCTTCTGGAACCATCACGGCGGCAACCTGCTTTTCGGTGCGGACGGCATGCTCTACCTGGGCATTGGAGACGGCGGCGGACCAAATGGCGGCGATCCGCTGCGGCTGGCGCAAAATTTGTTCTCGCTGAATGGGAAAATGCTGCGGCTCGATGTCAACAAAAGGTCGGATTCGCGTCCGTACGGCATTCCTGCGGACAACCCATTTGCTGGCAAATCCGGAGTCCGGGAGGAAATCTATGCATTGGGGATCCGCAATCCGTGGGGAATTTTTCTGGAGTCAGACGGAACGTTCTGGTTCGCAGACGTCGGCCAATCACTGAAGGAAGAACTCAACCTGCTGCAGAAAGGCGGAAACTACGGCTGGAGCTTCCGTGAAGGAATGGATGCCTTTCCCGGACGTTCCGATGCCCCTCCCGAGAGTGCCAAATTCATCGACCCCATTCTGACTTATGGCCGCGACTCCGGCATCAGCATTACCGGCGGCGTGGTTTACAGCGGACGGAAAATCCCAGACCTCAAAGGAGCCTATATTTATGGCGACTGGGGTTCCGGCCGGATCTGGGCACTGCACTTTGACAAGGCCGCAAAAAAGGTCGTTTCCAACACGCTGCTGCCGCTGGCGTCCACACCCCGGGTCCAGCCGACGGCGTTTTGTGAGGATGCGTCAGGGGAAATTCTCATTCTCGACTGGAATGGGAAAATCTTCCGCCTGACAGGGGAAAGCAGCAGTCCCTGAACAACGTTTTCAGGGGACAGCGGGAGTGACTGCCCGGTAAAAACGCCTTCCGGGTGCAAGGGGATCCTCCACCGTGATGGGTCTGGTATCGGGGCCTGCGGGAACCGTGGTCAGCCTGCTCCAGCTCTGAAGGTCACTGCTGGTTTGCACGGAATAACTGCGCCCGGCTACCGCGGTGAAATCAAGCACCATGCCTCCTCCCGCACCTCTTGATCCGGCGACGGCAAACACCTCGGCGGGATCAAACAGATTCGTTCCCGCTACATATTCCGCGGCGTTGGACTGCCCGTCTCCGTCGGCGTCGGCGGCGCCGTCTGCGGGGTTGCTGATCTCAAATCCGGACAGGGTTTCAAAAAAGTCCGGCATGCCATCGCTGTCGGAATCCGTCAGGGCAAGATCCGCTCCGGGCGTGGGAACCGCAGCCGACCAAGTGGCGGCATCGTATCCGGGCATTGCCGGGTAGGGCCGCTGCAGGGAAAGTCCGCCGCCATCCGCCGCCCTTGGCCAGGGAAACCGGTCACCATAGGCAAAGTTCCAAAGCTCCTGTCCGTCCTTCGTCAAGCTCAGCGCTTCCCCGGAGTTGCTCAGTTTTCCGCTGTAAACATCCTGGTAGGACACGCCGGGATGCCGCATGGCAAAGGCAGTGGGATTGCGCACCAGAAGCCAGAACTGTCCCGGTGCCAGCATTGCACCGGCAGGAAAGGTGTAGGTGATGCCAGTCAGACTCAGCCCGGAAAGGTTCAGCGGCGTCGCACCGGTATTCTTGAATTCAAAGAATTCGAATTCGTCCCCATCCACCAGCGGAGGGCCGTTGTCCTGAGGCGGGTTGTAGTGGATTTCGGTGACGCGCAGCGCCTCAAGGTTCTGCGGGGGGAAAAACGCCGCCTGGGTCAAGCCGGACCAGGAGCCTCCCACCTTGGCCCTGGCGGTGACGACGGTGGCTGCGTTGATTTGCAGCGGCGCGGCATAGAGCGTGCCGACGGTTGCTCCGCCGCGCTGCCGGGGATCCGAACCATCGATGGTGTAGTAAATGTCACCGGCCGGGGCGGTAATGGTCAGGGAAAATCCGGCGGGAACCTCGCCGCCGTTTTGACTCAAGTCCGGAGGAGCGGTGTAGAGGGCATCGATGGCAGCCGCACGATTCGCCAGCCAGGTTTTCATGGCGGTCAGGTTGGTCGTCCAGGCGGCAGCCGTCAGACCGCTGCGTCCGGCCACGGTGCCGGTGATCTCCGCAGCCTGAGCATCGACGATCGCCTGCATGTTCGCCGTGGCCAGCGCTCCGCGGCGCAAATTCTGCCACTGGTCGATGTAGGCCTGCATGAACTCCGGATCGGTCGTCATCCGCCGGTAATAGAGCCGGTCATGCGCCCAAGTCAGGTTGGCGGTGGCAGAACTATTGGTGGGGTTGCGGGTGAACGATCGGTCAAAATCCCAGACATACGCCCACCGCAGCGGGGCGGTGCTGGTCTCACGATAAAGAAATCCGCTGAGCACCACGGCATCCTGGTTTTTTGTCAGGGTGTGCAGCACGAGATGGTGCGCCCAGTTGGGGGCGTCGATGTGCGGCCAGTAACCGTTCACGGCGTCCTGATAGGTTGGACCGTAGAGGGCGGCATCAAAATTCCGGACCGCGGTTTGGATGACGCTGCGTTGTGCGGTATTGATTTTCCATCCTGAGGGCGATTCGAAATTGAAGAAGGAATGATAGTAATTCGGCATGTCATCGTTGGCCGGCGTCAGCCCGCTGCCGCTGCCGGCGCCGCCCGGCGACAAAATTCCCTGATAGCCCCGTGCGTTGTCATCGGCGGTCTGGAGAACGCCGTCCGGGCCAGCGGTATGGAAATGGCGCGGAACCATGCTGCCGGGCACGCTGCCTGGTGGCAGGGCATCCATGCGGTCCACATTGATCATCCATCCGCCGGCCGTTGCAGCGGCGTTCATGTAGTCGAAATCCACCCGGTTTTTCCCGCGGGATGGCTTTTCCATGACGATGGCCAGGCCGCGATGGTCGGCCATGGCCAGGTCATCGCCGGAGTCGAGAAACAGTTCCACGAAACGGAAGCGGGGGGCGTTGAAGCCGCTCTGGCGGGCCAGTTCGTAGGTGAAGGCATTGTGCAGGAGCGTCACGTCAAACTGCGACGGGTCCGGACGGTAAATGACCCATTCGGAATCCGCCGGCATGCCCAGCAGGGAAACTTCCCGCTCCACGTTGTCCAATTCATTCCAGGTTTCGAGCGTGTAGTTTTTCTTCGAAAAGGTAAACGAACTGCTGCCGCGGATTTTCATGCCCGCACGGCTGCGGTTCACCACCGGACTGGTCAGGGTGGAATCGGCTGCGGCTTCATCGAACACCAGCAGGTTCTGCGCCTGCTTGGCCACCGCCACCACATTCGATCCGTCCCCATTGGGTCCGGCGGCATTGACTCCGGGCACGGGGCCGGCTCCGTGGTTGCTGACCACCAGAATCGGCAGCGGCGAGCTGAACGCCTGCACATCGGCGGCGAGCCGCAAATAGGCGCCGGTGGCCGTGGCGCCGTGGCGTTCACCCGGGTAGAGCACGGCGGCGCGGAGGTTGGTGCTGGCGGCGAGGGTCAGCGGCGCTTGATAGTCTGGGGAATCCACCGTGGGCCGGCTTCCGTCCGTGGAATAGCGGAGCACGGCCCCCGGCGGGGCGGAGGATGTCAGGGTGACCGCAACTGTTCCAGAAAAAGTTCCTGGCAGCGGTGAAAAGGAAACGCCATCCTTGACCGTGGTTTGGCCGTCCACATTCAGTGCCAGCGGGGTGGGAAGCGCAAAGTATTTGAGCACCGGCGCAGCCTGCACGGTGAAGCCATAGCTGTTGTCGGCAAACTGCGAGGGATAGGTTAGCGCAGTGGCCGGGGAGAGGTCCGGCTTGGTCAGCGCCAGATAACCGCCGCCATTGCCGAGGGAGAAATTGGTGTGCCACTCGCCGGCTCCGGAACGATCCTTCCCCGACGCCCAAATGAAGAGGAATCCTCCGGGTGGCACCACCGTGGTCGGAAGCGCCCATTTTGCGGGCACCGCCGCACTGTCTGTCAGGAAATATCCCGCGGTGCTCTGGGCGACGGTGGAGGCATTGTGCAGCTCGATCCAGTCGTTGCGATCCCCGTCTTCGTCCCGCAGTCCTCCGTCGTTTTCGGCGAGAAACTCGCTGACCACCAGCCCGGCACTTGGAACGAGGACTTCCAGGGCAGCGGTCGCTGTTTCGGCGCTTCCGGAGGCATTGGAGGCGCGGCACCAGTAGTCTCCAGCATCGGATGGATTCGACGGCAGGCCCAGGGTGGGGTTCGTCTCTCCCACCATCGGCACGGCATTGCGGAACCATTGATAGGATGTCGGTGCATTGGCGAAGGCTGCGGTCAGGGTGACGCTGGTTCCGGACGCAACACTCTGGGACTGCGGGTGCGCAGTGACCGTCGGTGCCGGTGGCGGCGGCGGATCGCTGATGACAAAGCTCACGCTGTTCCAGTAGCCGTCTCCGCGTCCACCGCTGGACCCGGTGCCCCACTGCACCCCGTTGAAACCGCCGGAGGTGCCAGTGTAACCGGAGGCCCGGCTCACGCCGTCCACAAAATATTCCGCGGTCGCCGAAGCGGCGTCATAAACCAGTTGGTGGTCATGATACTGGGCGGAATCCAGCCCGGTCAGGGTCACGGTCGGCCCGCCTGACAGGGTGGCGACTATTTGTCCGGAAGCGTCCAGATCCAGAAAGAGAATCCACCGCTTGGACGCATTGTTTCCGTAGAGGAGGACAATGGAATTCCCTCCGCCATTGCCAGCCACCGGGTCTGCCACCCGAATCCGCGTGGCCAGCGTCCAACCGCGCGAGGCGGCATCCGCATGCTGGGTGGAAGTCAGGGTTCTATTCCAAGTGAGGAACTGGCTGCCCGCGGTGCTGTTGTCGAGCATGCGCCAGGCATTGTTGCCGGTGGTGCCGTCAGGGGAAACTGCCGCGCTTTGAAAATTCCCCACATCGGAAGAAGGCACCCCCGCCGTCCAGCCCAGGCCGGAAGGACTCGGTGCGGCGGCAGGATTACCGGCCATGCCCGCCTGATAGTCCGCGGCGATTTCCACGGCGTGACCGGTCAGTATGGCGGTAAAAAACAGAGCGCAGGCCAGTTTCCCGGCGGGGTTGTTGCATCGACGAATCATGGCTTGATGGGGGGTTGGTTTGAGCGATCCATTCCAGCAGAAAGCGGAGGACACCGAGCCCATTGCCGGTTGTCCCCCGCCAAAACGTCAGAGTCCCCCACCCTGCCGCAATCATCCGGCAGTTGGGCGATCCCGATGTCTGAACTCAATTCCTGCGACGGCGCACCAGCAGGCCGCCGAGGGCGAGCAGTCCCAAGGCGGCAGCGCCTGGTTCGGGAACAGCGGTGAATCCGACCTCGAATCGGGTGTCAAAGGCCAGATCCGCCAGCGGATTCGTCCCTGATGAGGTGCCGCCGGAGTAGGTATTCACAAAGCCACCGCCGAAATTGGCAGCCGCGATGCGGGCGATGCCCAAATTGGTGTTGTCGTTGGCAGAATTGGTGGACCAGCGGATGTGATAGTCTGCGGAGGAACTGAGGCTGGGGTCGGCAAAGGTCCAGACCAGGTCGGACAATGCCCCGCCATTGATGGAGCCGCGGACATCAACGGAGTTGCTGGAAACGGCCACCGGGGTCCCGGTGGCGCCGGCGTCGGTGAAGAGCTTTAGATACAACTGGCCGGCGGTGGCAGAGGCGCTGTCCGTTGGGGCTTCCACAAAGGTGATGTTTTGCAGAGTGACCATGGCGGGCAGGGGAAGATTGGCCGTCACGTTGTCGTTGCTGGAGCCGTTGCCCGCGGTGCCTCCGGGAGTATCAAAGCGAAAGCTCTGCCGGGAATGGTTCGACTGGGAACCTGCGACGACGACGCCCGAATGGTCTTTATTGTCCAGCACCACGGTGGCAGCCGAAGCGCACACCGCCGGAAGCAGCAGCAGGGAAAGGATGGATTTTTTCATGATGAAAGGTTGAGGGACGTTGCTAAGTAATGAAGATGTGGTGCAAGCATACCCCTGCTGCTGGCTGCCGACTACGCTGATTTCGCTGTCATATTTTCAGACAGGTTCAGCCAAGACTCTCACCGGTGATGAACTGCGGAATAAAGAGATGCGGCTTCTCCGGCACGGGGGCACCGGCGATCAGCAGCATGACCTGCCTGACCAGAC
>JAGNEJ010000064.1 GCA_018003315.1 Verrucomicrobiales bacterium | reverse complement strand
AGCTGAGCCGGTCTGGATCGAGACCGAGCTCGCCCTCGCCATCCACGACCGGCAGTTGGCGGAGCACGGCGGACCGATCGGTGTGCGTGATGCGTCCGCTCTCGAGTCCGCTCTTGCCCGACCGCGCAACCAATGGGCTTACGGAGAAGCTGATCTCTGCGCACTGGCAGCCGCCTATGCCTTCGGCATAGCGCGCAACCATCCGTTCACCGACGGCAACAAGCGGACTGCATGGATACTGGCTCGGCTTTTTCTCGCATTGAATGACGTACGCATCGCCTTCGACCCCGAAGACGCTGTAGATATGGTGTTGATGCTGGCCGCCGGAAACCTGGCCGAAAAACGGGCATGTTTGAAGCGGACCCATTCACGGGAACTCTCGGGATCTGGCATCGGCGGAGGAGGGTGAACCCTCACGAAGCACTTGTCAGTAGCGAAGTCAACGGCCATCGCCTGGTCGCCGTGAAATGCGCCAAATGCCCGATTTTGCGTTCGATTTTGTGAGGAATGAAAAGTCAATGAATGACTGTTCGCATTCTTGCGAGAAATTGTCGCAGACGGACGTGCCTTAGGGGCAATACTGCCCAAACCATGCGCCAACTGCCAAAACCCTCTCAGCTCATTAGCTACCTCGACCGATTCGTCACCGGACAGGCCAAGGCGAAACGCGACCTTGCCACGGCTGTGTATACCCATTACATGGGGCTGGCCTACCGTGCTTCATTCCCCGATCCGCAAGTCTCGGATTTCGGCAAGCAGCATGTGCTGATGATGGGGCCCACCGGATCGGGCAAAACCTACCTGGTTAAAAAATTGGGGGAATATTTGAAGGTTCCGGTGGCTTTCTGTTCGGCAACCGCACTCGTCCAAGCCGGTTACCGTGGCCAGGAGATTGAAAGCATCGTGTCCATTCTCCTGGAGAAGGCGGGGCGCAATGTGGGGCGGGCGGAACGGGGCATTATTTTTCTGGATGAGATCGACAAAATTCGGCGCATCAGGGGGTGGGAGCGGGACATTACCGGGGAGGGAGTTCAAAATGGTCTGCTGACCATGCTGGACGGCACGGAGGTGCGTGGCGTGAACACGTCAAACGTGCTGTTCATTGCCACCGGGGCCTTTGCAGACCTTCCGGGAATCATCCAGCGCCGGCTAGGCCAGGAGACGCGGGCCATTGGATTTGGCGGAGACGCGACTTCCGCTCCCAAGCCTGGTTGCGGGGAACTGCTTCGCCAGGCAACTCTGGCAGACCTCGTCGAGTTCGGATTCATTCCTGAATTTGTTGGACGTTTTGGCGTGATCACCACCGTGATGGAACTGGATGTTGCCAGCCTGACGGAGATTTTGCTTTGCACGGAGAATTCCGTCATCAAAGGATACCAGGAGATGGCCAGACTGCATGGCATTGATCTGGTGTTCGAAGACGAGGCGGTGAAGGCGGTCGCTGAAGCGGCGCTGCAGATGGGCACCCATGCCAGAGGTTTGAACAGCGTCCTGATCACGGCGCTGTGCGGAGTGGGGAGCCAGATTCCGGACATGGTGGAGCGTGGCGTCAGCAAGATCATCGTCACCGCCGAATCCGTCCGCAATGGAGTGGTGCCGCAAATCCAAGAGGGTGTGCCGCGGGACGATGTCCAGTTTCGCCTGGACGCACTGCGCAATCTGGCCTTCCATCCGGTGCAGAACTATGCCGAGGAAGACACCCCGGAAATGCTGACCAACGCGGAAAAACGCGCGCAATTCAAGGAAACGGTCGCTGCCAGGCTTTCGCCGGAAACAGCCAGTCCCCAGGCGCTGGCTTTCTGGAATCAAATGGTGCAAAACCATGAAAAACAAGAAACGGTTCTGCTGCGCTTGGGCAATGAACTCAGCAAGCGCGGCTCCACCATCGCGGAATTCTACCATGCCCACCTGTGCTGCGGAGAAGTGGCTCCCGAGAGTATCCTCGCGTATCTGGACTACCTTCGGGTGAGATCCAGGGAGGCTTGCACCCCGACCATCTCCACGGCAGCACAGGGGCCGGAGGCCGCCGGCGGGTTCGATGAAGAGTCCGCAGGTTTGGTCACAATCGACACCTCGCGCTTTTGCGCCAAACTGAAGCAATTCCTCACAGAAGTGAGACAGGAGGCTGTCCGGGAGCATGCTGGTATGAAGCAGGTCCTTGCTCAGGATTCGCTGGAGGCGATCATGATCCTCGAATGTGGCAGCCTTCAATGCCCTGTCCCATGGCAGTCGTTGACCGAAGAAGAGGAACGCCAGTGCGACAGGGCCAGAGATGCGCTCATTGAGTGCATGCACGGCCTCCATCGGATCGTCACCGGGCGGCGGCGTGCCGACTACCGGAAGCGCCTGCTTTCGAAGGTAGAATGGGAGTGGTTCCTTGAGCTGCTCGCCTGGGATGGTGTGGGGGATGCTCCTTGCGAAGTGACCATCGAACAGGTCAAAGCAATCCACGACCTCGGAGAGACGGTGTGGCGGGTCATCCAGGAGGTGTCGGCGTCGGAAAACCGACCGGACGGCTCGAAATGGCTGCGCCGTGTCACGAAGGCCCACGTCATGGAGGTGGCTTGGTCTTTCTTTGCCGCTGGTTTTTCCAAGCGGCCCGAGTCGCAAAGCGATTCCGTCCCGGAGTAAAACCTGCGGTGGCGCGATGGGTTTCACCGCCTATGCTGGTGACATGTCACAGCTTGTCATGACCCTCATTGGAACGGACCGCCCCGGGCTGGTCGAGATGCTTTCGGCAACCGTCGCCGCACATGGAGGCAACTGGCTGGAAAGCCGGCTGGCCCACCTCGCTGGACGGTTCGCCGGACTGGTGCGCATCGAGGCTCCGGATGAAAATGTCGCGGCCCTCAAAGCGGCGCTGGGGGACATCTCCGAGCTGACCGTGGTGGTTGAATCCGGCAGCCTTCAACAGGCGGTGCAGGCACCGGTGCGGTTGGAGGTGGTCGGCCAGGACCGGCCAGGAATCGTCAGGCAGCTCTCCCAGGCCATTGCCCGGAACGGATTCAACGTCGAGGAACTGTCGTCCGCCGTGACCAGCGCGCCGATGAGCGGCGAGCCAATTTTCACCGCAAAGTTTTTGCTGCACGCCAGGGACGGTGCCGACGTGGAACGGCTGCGTTTGGAAATCGAAAAAATCGCCGCCGATCTGATGGTGGAAACCAGGCTGGGTGCGTCATGATGCCGTTGGTGGACCCGCCCGGCAGCATCGAGGAACTGCGCGAGGTCATTCGCAGCGCCACCGGCCCCGTCATTGCCCGGGGGGCGGGCACCAAGTCGGCGCTTCTCCCGCGGGAAGCGCTCCGCATTCCCATGACGAAGCTGTCAGGAGTGGTGGAATATGAACCGAGTGAATACACCTTCACCGCCCTGGCAGGAACACCGGTCCGTGAGGTGTCCGCTCTGCTGTCCGAAAATGGACAGTATCTGCCGTTCGATCCTCCCTTCGCTGAAAGTGGGACCACTTTGGGCGGAATCGTTGCCGCCAATGCCTCGGGTCCCGGACGGCTTCGCTATGGTGGCGTGCGGGATTTTGTCATCGGAGTTCGCTTTGTCGATGGAACCGGCAGGCTGCTGCGCGGCGGCGGAAAAGTGGTCAAAAACGCCGCCGGATTCGATTTCTCAAAACTCCTGTGCGGCTCCATGGGACGGCTCGGCGTCCTGACCGAAGTCAGCTTCAAAGTCTTCCCCGCACCCGCGGCGAGACGCACGGCCAGGATCCACTGCCAGAACCTCGCGGATGCGGTTGCGTGCGTCTGTCAGGCCGCCGGCCAGGCATGGGAGGCTGAAGCTCTGGAAATCCACCCGCCAGACACCGTCCTGCTGCGGCTCATGGGGGATGCGGCTCCGCTGGCTTCCCGGATGGACGCTGCGCTGCGCGCTCTGCAGCGGCCCGCGGAAATCCTAACTGAGGCCGAGGCTGCGGAAGCCTGGCAGGAGGCAGCGGAGTTTTCGTGGATGCCGCAGGATGCCATGCTGGTGAAAATTCCCCTGACACCCAGTCGGGTAGAAGCGCTGAATGCCGCACTGCGCGGCACGCCGCTGCGGTATTCACAGGCAGGAAATGTGGCCTTCGGGGCCTGGCAGGGGCCGCCGCAACGGCTGCATGACAAACTGCGTTCCCTCAATTGTGCCGGAGTCGTATGGAAAGGCAGTGAAGCTTCCCTGCGTCCGGGAGCGGGCATCACTGCGGCCGAGCGTCTGGTAAAGAGAGTATTTGATCCGCCGGGTCGTTTTCCGGATTTCCCCTCCTGCGCATGAAACACACCATTCCCATTTCATCGCTCGGCCCACTGGGTGGTGCCATGGCTGAAGCGGTGCAGACCTGCGTGCACTGCGGCTTCTGCCTTCCGGCCTGTCCCACCTATGCCGTGCTGGGCCAGGAAATGGACTCGCCGCGAGGCCGCATCGTGTTGATGAAGAGTGTGCTCGAAGGCGACCTCCCATTGGAAGCGGCCTTGCCGCATGTGGACCGGTGCCTGGGTTGTCTTGGCTGTGAAACCGCGTGTCCTTCTGGCGTCAGATACCGTGAACTGATCAGCCCGTTTCGCCAGAAGGCCCAGGAAGAGCGCCGCCGCTCCGCTGCCGAGACGCTGCGTCGGACCGCCCTGCTGCAACTGCTTCCCTACCCAAGCCGGTTCCGGTGGGCTGCCAGACTGGGCGGCATCGCCAAACCATTTCGCGCTCTGATGCCAAAATCCGTCCGACCCATGCTGGATTTGCTGCCGGACACGCTGCCTCCTGCCGACATGCTGCCCGCATTGGTGCCCGCCCAGGGAATCCGCCGGGCCCGGGTAGCCTTGCTGGCGGGCTGCGCCCAGCAGGTGCTGGCTCCGCAGATCAACCGGGCAACCCTGCTGGTTCTGGCAAAAAACGGCGTGGAGGTGGTCATTCCTCACCGGCAGGTTTGTTGTGGAGCCCTCGCCTGGCATGTGGGGGCCGGGGATGCCGCCCGTGAATTTGCCAGGAAAAACCTCGCGGCATTCCCACGGGATGTGGATGCAGTGCTAACCAATGCTGCGGGCTGCGGATCCGGTCTGCATGAATATCCCCTCATGCTCCGAGGGCACCCGGAGGAAGCCGCCGCAGGGGAATTTGCGCACAAGGTGCAGGATGTCTGCGCCTTCCTCGATGCCCTGGGCCTCAGTGCACCCATTCCCGAGCCGGACCGGAAATGGGTGGTGGCCTATCACGACGCCTGCCACCTGAGCCACGCACAAGGAGTGCGGGCCGCGCCGCGCAACCTGCTCCGGTCCATTCCCGGACTCGAATTGCGCGAGATCAGTGATGGGGACATTTGCTGCGGTTCAGCCGGAAGCTACAATGTTGACCAGCCCGCCATCGCGGCCGAGCTGGGCCGGCGCAAAGTGGTTAGGATTCTCGAAACCGGAGCGGATTTTCTCGTGTCAGGCAACATCGGCTGCCTGACTCAGATCGCCACCCACCTGCGCTCCGCTCCGCGCTGCATCGAAGTGCTGCATACCGTGGAGCTTCTCGCCCGCGCCATGGCATGATGCGGTGGCGGAACGGCAGTTTTCCCCACTCCCGCACGATCCCGCCAGGATGGCCCTGCTGCTCGCCGGCAGTCCACTGTTCCCGTCACCGCCTGCGGCGGATCAATCTGCAACGGATGGCATCACGGGCTGTCCGCATATTCGATGACTTGCATGTCCAGATCCCCTGGAATGCGTTCTGTTCCGCGGTCCCAGGCCTCGCCGTCAGGAAAGGCATCGCCTTCCGGGCGAAGGTAAGGGTTGAATCCGGGCTTGCGGTCGTTGGGCTGGCCTTTGAAGTTGGTGAAATTGCCGATGGAGTCCGGCGTTTCCAGTGTGGTGAATTCCGCGGCGTAAGCGGTGCCCGGAACAAGCGGCACCGCGTTTTCAGCAAAAACGGCGGCAATAACGCCCCAGGCGGCATCCCCGGTGTAGTTGGCGCTGACTGCAGCGATCTTTTCCGGACTGATGACCGGTCCGCCCGGTCCGTTCCGGTGGATGCGAACGGCAATGCGCTGCTGCTCCATGCGGGGCTGGGTGCCGGACGTGGCCGTGTAGAGCAACACCGCGCAAAGCGACCGGCCGCGAGCCTTCCAGGTCTGGGTCCAGCTGGTGCGGTAACCGGCAAAAGCCCCGAATTCGCGGTGCACCCGCTTGTTGCACGGCAGCAGCAGACCGTCACCGTCCCCGGCCACGGTCATCCAGAGGCGGAAATGCGGCAAGCTAACAGTGCCTTCCGGTGCCAGGCGGCGGCAGGAATCAACCGCATCGGCCTTCTCCCAAAACGGCTGGAACACCCCGCCTGGAAGTGCGCTGCGCAATCGAACCGCATGGCGCCCGCCCGGTTCCAACGGCACCTCGCCGGAATGCCAGCCAGCGCTGTAATGATAACTTTTCGCTCCGCCGCAATCGACGCCGGGAACGGACATTTCCGGACCAATCCGTGTCCAGGTGCCAGGCGCACCATCGTTCATGCGGTGCACGGAAAGCACCAGCGTTTGCGCAGCGGGGCCGGGACCGTCCACGCCATCGGCGGCCAGCTTGAAACCGACATGCGTGACCGATGAACTGCGCGCGGTGAAAGGTTGCCAGAATGAGGTGGCAGGCTTCGGATCCCATGCGGTTTCGGTCATGCAGGCGTAGTCGAATCGCAACTTCGGACGCAGATGGGATGGCGTTGCCCCCTCCCCAGCTTGCACGGAAAGCAGGCACGGGCGGACGAAATGCGCCGGACCACTGAAAAGCAGCCGCCAGTCTCCGGGTGGTCCGTCCAGTTTCCACCAGCCGCGCGGTTCCATTTCCCAGGTTCTGAAGGCGGCACCCTTGGGACTGCCATCCGGAAAGCCAAAGACCCGGACCGCCGCCAGCATCACCGGAGGATCGGTGTCCGGCACGGCGAGTCGTCCGCTGAGTTCCACTCCAGCATGGCAGATGCCGGAACCACACAGGAGAATGACGGTGAGATTTTTCATGGCGGAACTGGTCATGATGGGAGCGGCGTGTCAGTCGAATGGCCATCTTTCAGGCGGTGACTCCGGCTCCGGATGGCGTCGCAAAATTTCTCGTCAGGGAAAATCCGTGTCAAGGACCTGCCGCAACGGGCACCACAAGACCTGGTCCCGCTTCAAAAGCATCTGCATCAGACAGGCCAGCGGCAGGATATTCCCCTGCCTGCCGTTGGAAGAATGAAAGGCTCGACGGCGCAATGATTTGTTATACGTTCGATCCCATGAAACTTCTGCACGTTTGCCTTTTTGCACTCCTCGTTTTGCCGTCGGCCCACGCTGACGGCGACACGGAATTCACCCTGCGCCGGTTCGAGGGCCGCATCGGTGAGGATCTGCCGGTCAGCCTCTTTCTGACCCGTCTGAGCGGGGACTCCGAGGAAAATGAGAAGGAATACAGCGGCTATTACTATTACCACCGCCGCGGCCTCCCCATTTCCCTGGAAATGGGCGAGGCGAAGGACGGAGGAAAACTGGTGCTGCGGGAACCGGCGCCGGATGACCCCGGCAAGCCGGACGCACCCCAGACTTATACGGGAATTTGGATTCTCGACACGGGTGAAGGCAGCAGCTTGCATGGGGTCTGGAAATCCGGCGACGGCAAACGAACCCTGCCGGTATCCCTGAAGGAGGCCTATCCGGACGGGTCCTTCCGCTTCCAGCTGCATCATCTCGGCAGAGATCATCACCTGCGAGTCAATGGCAATACTGGCGGCGAAGAACGGTCCCTCAAATTTCCCCAGATTGATGCCGACACCCCGGCGGCCAGGCGCATCAATGCTGCCATTCGGCGTGCTGTTTCTGAGGTCATCAATGGAGAGGATGAGGACGTGAATCCTGCACCGAAACCACCAAAAGCGCCGAATATCGAGCAGATCAGGAAGCGCTTTTTTGACCAGGCAGTGGGGAATGATTCGCTTGGCGACGACGACTTTCCGAGAATCTACAGCTACCACTATCAATGGTCTGTGGTTACAAACGACGACGGTGTCGTGTCGCTTGAATTCATGTGGGATGACTATACAGGCGGAGCCCACGGCAACTTTGGATTTGGGTATTTTGTCTTCGATGCGGCGACCGGTGAGCAGGTGCAGCTTGAGGACATCGCACTCGCCGGATTCAGGAAAAGGTGGGCGGAACTGGGCGGCCGCGCATTGCGCAAGGCGCAGGGGCTGAAGGCAGATGCTCCGCTGAGCGAGGCCGGGCTGTTCGAAGACACCCTGGAACTCAACGATGCCTGGTGCGCGCTCCCAGAGGGCATCCAATTCAGTTATGACCCCTATGAAATCGGCCCCTATGCCCTCGGTCAGATCGCCTTTACCCTCCCCTGGAAGGACATTCTCCCCGATCTCAAGCCGGGCACATCCATCCATGCGTTTGCCAAAAAGCGTGCTGCCCTCGCGCCGTGATTTCGGTTTGCTGGACGGTGCGCGGCGGCACCAAAACTGTTTGACGAGTCCCAAGGGAACCGGCTAAGGGATCGGGTATTTCCCGATCTGATTTCCGGTATCGGGGCTGCTGCGGCAGGCATTTTCATTCCCTCCTCCTGATGCGTGTTTTTCTGATTCTTCTGGGCAAGGAACTGCGGGCGTTTTTCCTTTCGCCCGTGGCCTACGTCGTCTTGGCGCTGTTCATGGTCATCAGCGGTTTTTCCTTCGCCCAGGCCATTTCCGCCCTGCGCGACATGCCCAGTGAATCGAGCATCGTGCAGTGGACGTTCTACCCGCCGTGGTTCTGGTTTTATTTTTTCTTTGCGTTTCCGCTGATCACCATGCGGCTCTTCGCAGAGGAACAGAAACTGGGCACGCTGGAGTCGCTGCTCACCGCCCCGGTCCGAACCGTGCAGGTCCTGCTCGCCAAGTACGCTGCGGCCATGATTTTTTACGTTGTGCTGTGGCTCCCGAACCTGCTCTACCTGGCCATCCTCCGCTGGGTCAGTCAGGGACAGGTGGACATTCCCGCCGGATCGCTCTGGGGCAGTTATGCCATTCTGCTGCTGGTCGGGCTGTGCTATGTGGCCGCCGGCTGCCTAGCGTCGGCACTGACGCGCAACCAGATCGTGGCAGCCATCCTCTGCTTCACCATGATTCTGCTGCACTATTTGATCGGCACGTTTGTCATGTTCATTTCACGGGACAATCCGGTGGGGATGGCGGACACGGTGGACTACTTCGTCATCGTGCGGCACATGAACCTGTTCACCAAGGGCCTGTTCGACTCCCGTGCCGTTGTTTATTACACCAGCCTGTCCGTGCTGCTGCTAGCCATGACGCATCAGGTTTTGGAATACCGCCGCTGGAAAGCCTAACCCGGGCGGCCTGATCATTTTTTCTTCCCCCTTTCTCCCCGACCTGCAATTCATGGCCGACACCCCTCCTTCCCCTTCCGCTGCCGAAAACGGCAGTTCAGGACCTGCGCAGATTCAGCGCCGAAAAATCGGTCTGAATGTCGCCCTCCAAATGTTGCTGGGACTCATCCTTTTCGGGCTGGCAAACTACCTGGGCTACCGGCATTACCGACAGTGGGACCGGACCTATGACCGGGAATTCACTCTGGACGAGCCGTCGCTGAAGTTCCTCAAAGTGCTTGACCGCAAAATTGAAATCACCGTCATCAGCAAACGCGGTTCTCTGGAACAGCAGGACGTCTGGAGCCTGGTGGAACAATACCAGCGCAATGCAAAGTCCAAGATCCGCAAGGATCTCATCGATCCGGATCAGGATTTGCAGGCCTTCATCAAAGTCTCCGAGGAAGCCGCCCGGCACCGGATCAAGCTCGATGACATGGGCGTATTCCTGCGCGTTTCCGGTGCCAAGTCCAAAGGTGCCGATGGTGAACCGCTCGCGGGCGGGGCGACTTTTATCCGCCAAGGCTCCCTTTTCCGCTACAGCGGGGAGAGCCATTCCCGGCGCGTCGTGTCGCAGTTTTTGGGCGAAGCCAAGCTGACCAATGCGATGATGGGAATCTCGCGGGGGGACCGTCCCAAGATTTACGTGGTGACGGGCAAGACCTCGTTCCGCATGTCCCAGGGCGGCGGAAATGCCGTGACTACCATTGCCGACATCACCGGGCGTCAGAACATGGAAATGTTGCCGCTGGACCTGAGCACGGAAGCCGCCATTCCTGAGGATGCCAGCGGCTTGATTCTGCTGGGTCCGGAAACCGACCTCAACGAACGCGAGGCCGCCATGCTGCGCCAATACTGGCAGGGGAAACGCCATTCCCTGCTCATCACCCTAGGAACCAGGACCGACTACGCCACGCCACAACTGGATCAATTCCTGACTGAAAACGGAATCCTCCCGCAACAGGACCGGGTCATGAAAACCTACGGCACTGCGACCGGAAATGAAACGATGCTTGAAGTCCAAGCGAAGTTCAGCGCGGGCAGCCCCATCACCCAAAGCCAGGCGGATACCGTCACTGCCCTTCCCTACATGACCCGGTCCATCAAGCTGGACACCTCCAGCGACCGGGTGCGCGCCCAAAACATCGACCTGCGCCCCCTGCTCACCGCGACGGATGGCTACTGGGGCGAGACGAGCTACCACGACAAGGTGCCTGTGGCTGACGAGCGGGACAACACCAAGGCTCCCGTCGTGGTGGCTGCATCCGCCGAACGCGGTGCCTCCCGGGAACCGAATGTCTCGGTGGACAGTTCGCGCCTGGTGGTGGTCGGAAACAGTTCGCTCCTGGACCCGGATTTGCTCGCCCCCGCCAACCATGATTTCATCAACTCTGCCATCCAGTGGATGCTGCAGCGGGAAAACTACATCGGCATCAATCCCAAAAACAAATCGGTCTTCCGCCTCTCCCTGTCCGAACAGCAGCAGAGCCGGGTGTTTCTCATCACCACTGTCGTGCTTCCCCTGGTGGTGTTTATCTTTGGCTTTGTCGTCTGGGGCCTGCGCAGAAGTTAGGAAAAACATCTGAACCCTCCCGATGCGCCCCCGCACTACATTGATTCTGTTTCTCGTCGTCTGTGCCGCCGCGGCGTTCGTTTATTTTTGGGAGCAGCACCAGCGTCCCTGGGGACAGTCCCTGGTCGGGCAACCGCTGTTTGCCTTGAAAACGCCGGAGCTGGAGAGTCTGGAGATCCGCAATGCGGGGGGAAGCGTCAAAATCAAAAGGCGTCCGGATGGCGACCAGTGGTTCATCACGGAACCATTCGATGACCGCATTGATCCGGAAATCATCCGGCGTCTGCTGGCTTTGGCGGAGAAATCAGTGATCGTCGAAGTGCTCAATGCCGACAAGCTCGGAGACAAGGAACGGAAGGTTTACGGACTGGATGAAGAATCGGCCATTCAGATTTACTTCAAGCGCGGAGGCCGTTCGCTGGCAAAGCTGAAAATCGGCAAGGCCGGCCTGCTGGGGGATGTGGTTTACGTTGAGTCCATCGACGACAAGGAACGTCCCGACATCTACCTGCTCAATTCCAAGGCGAGTCCGACGGAAACCAGCCTGCGCGAGTTGCTGTCCCGCCCGGCTGAGCAGATGCGCGACCTCAACCTGCTCCCATTCAAAACGTCCGACGTGGTGCGGTTCACCGTGCGTCAGGGGGCCCGGGAGATCGACGTGCAGCGCCAGCGGCAGGGTGCGGACGAATTCACCCCGTGGGTCCTCACCAAACCGCTGAAGGTGCGCGGGGATCAGAAACGGATCGACGATTTTGTCGGACTGTTCTGCGGTGCCAGCGTGCAGAGCCTGCTTCCGGCCAACGCCCCTCCATCCGGCCTCGACAAGCCCGCTGCGGAACTGGTCTTCCTTCATGATCCTGACAAAAAGGGGCTCATCATCCGGCTTTATGCCAATCCGGCAGGCGCCGCTCCGGATTCCGCCATCACAGGGTATTTGAGCGAACGCAGGGCCTGGTTCAAAATTGATGCTGGGTTCCTCCAGGCCATTCCGGATTCGCCCAACGCCCTGCGTTCCCGCACCCTGGCGGATTTGGACCCCACCCGCACGACGACCATCCGCATCAAGAGCGCCGTTGACACAATCGATGTCTTCCGTGCCGCAAAGCAGTGGATTCTCAAGCGCGGTGAGAATGACTACATCAAAGCCAGCCCGGAACGGGTTGCGGCCACCATCAAGGCGCTGAATACGGCGGAAATTCTGGAATTCGTCACCGATTCCCTCAACAATCCGTCGGAATATGGCCTGGATGCTCCCTACCTTTCAGTGACCTTCTCCAGTGCCGAACACAAGTTTGATCCGAAATCCGGCAAACTGGAACTGGGCCGGATCACGCCTGAAAACAGCGTGGTCCTGCGCTTTGGTCAGGGGCCAGACAAGAAACTCTACGCCAATTTCGAAGGGGAACCCAGCGTTTACCTGATGGCGCCGGAGCATTACGGACTGGTGGAACAGCATTTCATCAAGTGGCGGGACTTGCAGATTTTGGAATTCGGGCGGCCCCAGGTGCGCCGCATTCGCCAGACGCTGGGCACGCAGCCACCCACCGAACTGACGACCGCTCCGCGCAGTTTCACCTGGGTGGCGCGCCGCGCCGGGGAGGATGTCACCTCTCTGCTGGACAGCCGGGTTGTGGAGCGCATTGTCGCCCAGGCAGGCTCACTTCAGGCGGCTGATTGGGTTGCTGGATTACAGGAGGGCCTCGAGGCCATGAAAGCGCCAGCCCTAGAACTGGAATTTGACGTGGAATACCAGGAGGATGTCCTGGCACCCCCCACCACGAAAACCATCCGGCTGACATTCGCTCCCGCCGGTGATGCGGACGGAGCCATCTACTACTACGGACGGTGCACTGACATTGCGGATTATTTCCTGATCAAGCGCGACTTGTTCAAGGAACTTGCCCAGCCTGTGCTCGATGCCTCGCGAGCCGGACAACCTCCACCTTCGCCAGAAAAAACCCCATGAACCGCCGCCGCTTCCTGACACTTGCAGCCGCAGCCTGCGCCGCCGATTCCGCCCGGGCGGACACCGACTTGACGCCAGTCCGCAAATGGATAGAGCGCCAGGCCGCGCTCAAGACGCTGCGGGCCAGTTTCCGCCAGCTTCGTTTCCTCAAATCAGTCCGGAAACCGCTCGAATCCGCCGGAAAAATCTGGTACGCGGCTCCGGGCAGCATCCGCTGGGAATCCGGTGATCCCCCAAAGATCATCGCCGCTGTCAAGACCGGCGGAAATCTGACCGTGTTGCATGTGGGCAAGCGCCGGGCGGAAGTGATCACTGCCGCACAAATGAAGGAAAAGTCCGACAGCCAGGGCATCGCCTTTCTGGAAAGCGGCTTCCCAGGGAGCATGGCCGAATTCCAGCGGCGGTTCGCCATCACTGCCGTGGAACGCGCCGGTTCCTATCATCGGGTGGATGCGACCCTGGCCGAAGGCGCAAACCCGGTTGTCAGGAAGTTTTCCTTCTTCATTCTGGATTCCGCCTGGACGCTGGGTGGCCTTCATTTTCAATTTCGCGATGGCTCCCGCGCGGAAATCACCTTTTCCGATGTGGTGGAAAACGCGGAAATCCCCCCAGGGTGCTTTGATGCGGATCTCACCGGCTATGCCGTTGAAACCAGTGGTTAGGCAAGGAACGGGGCACCGTCAGCGCAGGCGGATGCTGATCCGGACGTAGCGTCGCTGATCGGCTGCCACGGGTGCCGGACTGCGCATGGCAAAAACCGTGGTTCCGTCGGAATTCAGCACTGGGGGCGCGGCCGCTTCGGTCATCGGCTGCCAGACCGCGAGGTCGGAGGACATTTCCGGAATGACGACAACGTCGTCCGCACCCCTGCGGGTGGCGTAGCGCACCACCAGCCAGGTGTCCGTCCCGGACGTTTCAAACCCTGCGGAAAGAATCCCCGTGGGGCTGGCACTGCCAGGCGGAACGGCCAACGCGTATTCCGTCAGGTTGTTCAACCCGTTGTGGTTGTCGTCGGCAAACGGATTGTTGGCTGCTCCCGCAACGGACGCCCACGCGGCGAAATTGGTGGCATCATCGCGTCCGGGAGACCCATGGCGCGGCACACTGATTCGCCAGTTTGCCGGATCTGCGGGGTCTGGATTGGCAAAGGGGTTGATGAGCACCAGCGAAAAGCCTTCGCCGTCGGGTGCGGACGGCCAGGGATCCTCGTCAAGATAGGAAAAGTCGAACACGGTGGCCCCTCCCGCACCGGCCAGGGTCAGGCGTTCGCCGCCGTTGGAAAGGTGAGAGCCGTTGGCGAAGGCGCCTGCAATGGAAATGTCAGGAAAGCGGGTCCGCAGCGCCGCCGGATCCGCCGCAATGACCAGGCGTCCGCCGGGTGGCAGCAGTCGGGCGGTTCGCCCGTCGAAGACAAACTGAATTCCACGGGTGAATTCCAGCCCTGGCACCACGAGAATGTCCTGAGAGATGTTGAGCAGTTCGATGAATTCCAACTGCGGTGAGGTTAGTCCCGCGGCTTCCTCCTCCGGAGTCACCGCGGGATTGTAGCTGAATTCCGAGATGACCATTTTGCCAGCGGACGCAGGGACGCCCATGGAAAATGCGGCCGTGGCGAGGGGCGACCAGATTTCGCCGGTGAACAGCCGGGCATTGACCGGGGTGTTGCCGTCCAGCGGAACCGGACCAGTGTATGCCAGCGCAGAACTGGACAGGATTCGCTGACCAAACGTGGCCGTCAGCGTGGGAACCAGCAGGAATTCCGGATCCGAAGTGCTGGCGACCAGCCCCTGGATGGCGAGAACGTTGGCACCGGCGACAAGCGTGGGGATCTGATGGCTGAGGTCGATGACCTGATCGGCAGTGGCCGCAGCGGTGGAGCGGTTCGCCGTGGCGGTGTCATCGAAGGCGGGCGAGGTGTTGGGCGCATTGAGGCGGGCCACGGGGGTGCTTCCGTTGAGGAACACAATGGCCCCGTCGGCGCATTTCAGGCGCAGGGACAAGCGGCTCATCGTGGCCACCTGGTCTGGCGAAAGGGCAAAGGGAATCCTGACATAGACCGAGGAGCGCACGCCCTGCATTCCGGTCACGTTGGTTGAAATGTGAGGCGTGAAAGCGGCATTGTTTCCATAGCCCAGTGCTGCGGAACCGGGAGTCCAGGTGGCGAGGTCTTCCGGATCGGCCAGGCTTTTCCAAGAATTTCCAGGATACTGGGCTTCCGGAACCTTGTAAACACAGGGGGAGCCCGGCCCGGCCAGGTTGGCGGAAACGAGTTGGATGTTGATCGGGTCCGTGCCGTCCAGGGTGTAGTAAATGATGCCGGGAGCGGCATTGGGATTGGTCATGCCAAGGGCAAACCCCGGCGGGATCAATCCTCCGGACTGCGAAAATACCGGTGCGGAGAGCCCGCTCCAGAGATGAAGATGCTGGAACTGCGCGAGCAGCGTCTGGTTGCGCGTGGCGATGTAGGTGTTTTTCAGCCAGTTGAGTTCGCTCAACCAGTGTTCGTCCCGGGTGAAGGTGACAATGTCAGGATCGCCCGAATTCACATCCCCCCAGCGGGCTGATTCGGCGACGATGGGAAGCATCAGTTCATTTTGGAGAGCCTCAAGCCGTGCCAGGTTGTTTGCCGCCGTTAGTGCACCCTGGTTGAAGAAGTGCCGCTGGATGCGGTCGGCAAACCGCAGGCAGAACCTGGCATTCTGCCGAAGCGCGTAGTAAATCTCCGCCGGTGGTCCCGGCGTGCCGACGATCCCGCTGATGCTGGTGGGAGTGCCAACGCGGGTGTGGTCGAAATCCGCCACCCGCTGGGTATTGACGAGATTTGTCAGGCTGCTGCCCATGGAAATCTCTGCATCCCAGACATTCCAGAGAAATCCGACGTTCTCCCCGCCGCGGGACCGGCGTCCTGCGTCCCAATTTTTATTGAAGAAGCGGCTGGCATTCACCGCAGTGTTCCCGACGCCCCGGTACACCGGCCCCATCCAGTCGTTTTGCCCACCCCACATTTGCACCAGGAGGTGGTCGATGAAGGCATCGATGTCGATGAGCGCCCCCGCCTGTTCATAAACGGCATCGCTTTGCAAATTGGAAGGCGGGCGGCACAGCGCCAGCAGTGCGTCCATGGCGGCCCCATCGCCATCCACGATGTCATAAAGCGGACTGTCGAGGCCGGTTTGCTCCACCACATCCCAGTCATTTTGCCCGCCGCCGGCATGATCGGAAAAAAAGTCGTTGTTGGGAACCTCGTGGAGGTCATAGACGCCCCAGTAGAGCCCGTTGATGTAAAGATGGAGATATTTCCCGCGCGGGGAGAGGCGTCCCATGTCCATCTCCGTCTGCCGCATAAACCGGTCCCGGCAATAGGTGGCGTGCCGCGCCAGCGACTCCGGACCCGAGCCGAAGGGCACGGACCAGCCGTCATGCCCGCCAGGCCGCAGCTGCAGCACGTTGAAACTGGACACGGGCGAACCCGGGTAGAGCGGATAGTTCAGCCGCCCCACGCCATAGTCTTTTCGGAAGTAAATCCGGAACGGTTTTTTGGGGTGTTCCAGCGGAGCGTCGCCGCCGTGGATCCGCAGTCCGGCATCTTCCTGGAATTTGTCAGTGGCGGGATTGGTCGGGGAAAAATACTCGACTGAGACGGGGATTTCGGTCGAGCCCAGCCGGTCATTGGCATAAATGCCGTTGGGGTTGAATAGCGAGGTGGTCGCGGTGCTCAGCGACATGACTGGCAGGGTGCTGGAAAGCGCCGGGACGATCAGGCTGCTGTAGGCCGGATTTCCCGTGACTCCGGGGTCCATGCGATAGTCCGCAGGCACCGGAAAGCCGGGTTGCAACTGTCCGGTGCTGAAATTGAATTGCCATCCCCAGGTGGAGGGAAATCCGGGCGGAGCGGATGGCTGATTTTTGACGGCTACTGCGAATATGTAGGTGTGGGTTTTGGCAACGGACGGCTGCCAGCCGGGAAGAAAGGCCGCGGCCCGCAGCACCGTGGTCGTGGAAATGATGACCGGAGCGGTGTAGGGCGTCCCTGTCGCCGCCGTGGGGGCACTGCCATTAGTGGTGTAGCGGATTTCGGCTCCGGCGGTGTGCGTGGTCAGGGTGACGGCGGTTGGAGCAGTGAAGAAGCCGCGTTTCACGTCGAAATCCGGAGCATCGACAAACCCGGAAACCGTAGCCGCGGTGTTGACCGCACCGGGCGTCGGGCGGGCAAAGTAACCGGGAGTGCCACTGCCGGGCAGCAGCTTTGTCAGCTCAAGTTTTGGCACCATCAGCACGTCCGAACTGGTGATGGACTGGTTGAGCGCCTGGATGGCCAGAACGTTGGTCCCGTCCACCAGCACGGACCGTTGTCCGGAAATGTCGAATGCGGCAAAGGTGACGGCGTCTGCATCCGGCCGCACGGCGGTGGCCTGGGAATTGAATGCCAGGCTGGCCGGGGCATTGGTGGCGGCAGCCGCAGGCGGGTTCAGCCGGACCCCATTGAGAAATGCGGCGAAGCCGTCGTCATACTTCATGCTCAACGTCAGGGACTGGACCGCGGACGCATTCGTCAGGGTGAAGGGGATGCGGACATAACAGGTGCCACGGATGGAATACATGGCGGCCTCGACGTTGCCCCCGGCGCCGAGCAGCGGGAGGAAGTTGACCGAAGCCGTGGAGCGGTCAAAACCAACGCCGGTCGCCGCCGCAGTCCAGGCACTGTCATTGAACGTCCTGGACTCCCACCCGGTGATGGTGCCGGAGGGAACCCGCAGACGGCAGGCCGCTCCGGGCGCAACGGGCACTTCCGAACTCTGCGGCGAAGTGGTGCCGTAGGATCGGTCCGGCGGTTGGGCGGGATAGGGTGCGAACTCGGTGAGTTTTGTCGATCCATCCGCGGCAACCAGGGCCAGATATCCCCCAGCCTGCTCCAGCTTGAAACTGAGGTGCAAGGGCGTTGCCGGATTGGTCCGGTCTTTTCCGGAAGCCCAGACCAGCAGCGAGCCGCCCGGGGGCAGGGTGACTGCGGGAAAAATCCATTTTTGCGGCTGCAGGGGATCATCCGTCAGGGAGCATCCAGTGAGATCAAACGGAGCGGGATCGGGGTTGAAAATTTCGACCCAGTCGGACGTCTGACCATCATCGTCGCTGATGGTGTCCACGTTGTTGGCCTGAAACTCAGCAATGCGCGGGGTGCCCAGGCAGGGGAAAACCGTCAGCCAGAGGGCAGTCAGGCTGGGGAACAGGAAGAAGCGCGGCATGGCGGAACAGGAGTTGCGGAAAAACGTTAGGAGGGGCCTTCGGCGGGTGCGGTGTCCGGTGCCGCTGCCAGTCTGCGGCGGCGGTGCAGGGCGACTCCAACTCCCCCCAGCGCGAGCAACCCCAGACCGCCGGGTTCCGGAACGGCACCGGTCAGGATCATGGTGTTGGGCGTGGTCTCATACCCCCATTCGTGAACGGTGACCGCGCGGGGCTGCGGTGCAGAGTTGAGGGCCACGGTCAGCCGCAGCCAGCCGTAGTGGCTGTTGCCGGAGATTTTGAATCGAAGCCCAAGGTAGCCGGAATTCCCCGCGGCGGTGGCCCAGTTGCTGTTCGGATAGCCGCTGCGAAACGCCATGGTTCCAATGGCATTGCCAGCCAGCGGAATGAAGGCGGCGGAGGAACCCACTCCTTTGTTTGGGGCCAGGCGGTCCGGGTACAGAAAAGCGCCGGAGGCGGCACCCACCACATCCACAACCCCGCCACTCGGCGCGGCGACTGCCGCGGCATTTCCCTGTGTGGCATCCGCCTGGACGAGCAGCCGGAGATCGGACATCCCGTTCCCATCGAAGTCCAGTGGGAACAGCCGCGCCGCACCGTCATTGACCGCCACGTCGGCGATCACGGCATCGCCGAAATTCACATAGACGATGGCTGCTTCTGAAGCTCCCAGACTCAATGCACCCACAGCTCCCGCGGCCACCGCAGCCAGCGGACTTGAAGCACGGAGAGGTGGTTCGGAGGATGAATCGGGCTGGTGCATGGGAATCAATGAATGGCGCAGTGCTGGGACCGCAGGGATGCGCCGGACTGCGGGCAACTGTCCCTGATTCATCAAATTGTGGCGAGACAAAATTTGGGGTTTGCGTGGAAAATTCCGCAGGCGCAGCGCAGAGGAAGCCGCAGATGCGGCAGGAGCATTTCCTGTTGCCGCACGGGAGTTCCTGCTATTCCTCCGGCATGTTCCCGCGTTTTCTGTGTCTCCTGTGCGTCCTGCATTCTGCCAGTGCTGCGGCGGACCGGCCCAATGTGCTGTGGCTGACCAGCGAGGACAACGGACCGCAACTCGGCTGCTACGGCGACCCCTTCGCGACCACGCCCCACCTCGACAAACTGGCGGCACGGAGCATCCGCTACCTCCATGCCTGGAGCGTGGCCCCGGTGTGCGCACCAGCCCGCACCACCATCATTTCCGGACTGTATCCCTCCTCCACGGGCAGTGAGCACATGCGCAGCAGGGTCAGCCTCCCGCCGCAGTTCCAATTGTTGCCGCAATACCTGCGGGAGGCTGGCTACTACTGCACGAACAACGCCAAGGAGGACTACAACCTGGAAAAACCCGGACGCATCTGGGATGAATCCTCAAGGAAGGCGCACTGGCAAAACCGCGCTCCGAATCAGCCCTTTTTTGCGGTGTTCAACTTTGAGCAGACGCATGAAAGCCAGTGCCGGAAACGGCCCCACACGTTTGTGCATGATCCCGCGAAGGTCTCCGTTCCGGCATTTCACCCGGATTGCCGCGAAGTGCGGGAGAGCTGGGCGCAGTATCACGATCAAATGACCGTCATGGATGGAAAGATCGGGGAAGTGCTGGCCCAGTTGGAAACGGAAGGACTGGCCCAGGACACGGTGGTTTTCTATTTTGGCGATCACGGCCCTGGACTGCCGCGATGCAAGCGCACCCCCTGCAACAGCGGGCTGCAGGTTCCCCTGCTGGTTCATTTTCCTGACAAATGGCGTCGCCTTGCACCGAAGGACTGCCAGCCCGGCGGCACCTCCGACCGCCTGGTAAGTTTTGTGGATCTGGCCCCGACCCTGCTGAGCATCTGCGGAGTGCGGCCACCGGGACATTTTCAGGGTCTGGCGTTTGCGGGTGAGTTCACCGCGCCTCCGCGGGAGTTCAACTACGGGCTGCGCGGACGCATGGATGAACGCTGCGACCTTGTGCGGTCCGTCACGGACGGGCGGTTCGTTTACCTGCGCAACTACATGCCGCACCGGCCCTGGGGCCAGCACAATGCCTATCTGTTCGAAACACCGATGACCGTGGCCTGGCAGAAATTGTTCCAGCAGGGGAAGCTGTCGCCTGAACTGGCTGCCTTCTGGCTGCCAAAGGCACCCGAGGAACTCTATGACCTGCAGGAGGACCCTGCGGAAATCAGAAACCTCGCAGCCTCTCCCCGGCACCGCAAAACGCTCGAACGCCTGCGCAAGGCAAACCGCGAACAACTCCTGAAAATCCGGGACGTGGACCTGCTGCCGGAAGCAGAAATGCTGGCCCGCGCTCAGAATTCCACGCCATGGGACCTGGGACACGATGACTTGAAATATCCCGTGGATCGGATTCTGCGGCAGGCGGAGGCGGCATCGATGCTGGACGGGGAATCCACCGATGCCCTGCTGCTGGGCTTGGCGGATGCCGACAGCGCCGTGCGCTACTGGAGCGTGTTGGGTTTGCTGATGCGCGGCGAAAAGGCCGTGAGCCTGGGTGCGGAAGAACTGAAGAAGCTCCTCCGGGACCCGTGTCCGTCTGTCAGGATCGCTGCGGCAGAAACCATGGCCAAAGCCGGCCCATCGGAACACCGCGAGGCCGCAATCGCCCTGCTCCTGACCGCGGCCAATGTGGCTGAAAATCCCTACTACGCCGCAGTCGCCGCTCTCAACGCCATCGATGAACTGGACGCCAAGATCGCCGGCCACCTTGCAGAAATTCAGGCACTGCCCAGACGCGCACCCCACCGTGAGCCGCGCACCGGAGACTACCCGGAACGGCTTCTCGCCAAAATTCTGGCTGACCTCAATCCGTAGCACCGCACGGCGCTTCCGGATTTCTCTTTACGGCAACGCCCCGGCATGGCATGGCGGACGGCATGGCCGCGAAACGCAAGACTGACGACGCTTCCGCTTCCACCCGCATCTGGGCGATCATTGGCACGGATGATTTGAAGGTAAAGGAGGTGGCGCTGGAGCTTTGCCGCAACCTGACTCCGGCGGGTGCCGAGGACTTCGGACTGGAGGTGGTGGATGGAGCCGCCGACAACACCGAACAGGCCATCCGCAGCGTTCGCCAGACGCTTGAAGCCCTGCAGACGCTTCCGTTTTTGGGCGGTGAAAAGGTGGTCTGGCTCAAGGGCGTCACCTTTCTGGCAGACAACCAGACCGGCAGGTCGGAGGCCACCCTGATGGTCCTCGAGGAATTCGCCAAGTTCCTCCAGCATCACCTGCCTCCGGATGTGAGATTTCTCCTCACCGCCACGAACGTTGACAAGCGCCGTTCGTTTTTCCTGACCTTAAAAAAGATTGCCCATCTGGAAATTTACGATGCGGTGGACACTAGCAAATCCGGCTGGGAGGACGCGGTCATGCCGATGGCGGCGCAACGCGCCTCCGAATACGATCTGGAGTTCTCTCCGGAAGCCCTGCATCTGTTTGTGCTGCTCTCCGGCGGGCAGGCCCGGCAGATCGACAGCGAACTGGCAAAGCTTTCGCTCTTCCTCGACGAGCGCCGCACGGTGGAGGTGGAGGATGTCAGGGAAATTGTGTCCAAATCCCACGCGGGGATTCTCTGGGATCTGGGAAATGCCATCGGCAGCCGCCATCTTTCCCACGCCCTGGGAGTTCTCGATGAGTTGCTCCACAACGGCGAAAATGCCGTCGGCATCCTGCTGGCAGCCATCGTGCCCCAGATTCGCAAAATGTTCCTGGCCCGTGAACTCCGGGAACGCCATGGCATCCGTGCAGACTTCACGTCCCGCCGTGGCTATGCAGACTTCCAAGCCGCGCTCGACCGGCTACCGCCGGAAATTACCGCCGCCCTCCCTCAAAAAAAAGAAGGCGGCGTCAATGCCTACTCGCTGTTTATGGCTGCACGGGAGGCTGAGAACTTCACCGCGGCTGAGTTGCGGGCAGCGCTGGAACACTGCCTGAACGCCAACCGCCGCCTCGTCACCACCGGTCTGGAACCCAAAATCGTGCTCACCCAGCTGCTGATGCGCATCCTCCGGCAGCCACCCCCCAGGAGAAAAGCACGGACACCCGTCCAGCGGTAGTTTGTCAGGGACTGGCTTCCACCCGCAGCCGGCGGTCATGCGAACGCACGTCGAAGTTCCGCTGGCCATCCGGTCCGGCAAGGTGCAGCCGGATGAACCCTTCCAAACCGTAAAACCGCAGGTCCCCCGTGCACTTGTCATAGCGGAAATCCCGCAGAGTCTCCAGGGCCTTGATGGTCCATTTGCGCTGCACCTCGGTCCAGTCCTCGGGGATGTTTTTGATCAGATCCTCCAGCGCTACGATTTTGGTCCGGCCCGGGACGAGGCCGCGGAAATCCCCGGTCGCCTGGTAGAGTGACGAGCGGTCGCCCTGCGCAATCACCTTGAAGCCGATTCTCCCCTCCATCGTGAAATAGTTCGGTGTTAGGGTCCGGGTGAGATCACCGACATCGACCTGGTTTCCGGCCACCCACAGGTCCCAGGAGAGCTGGTCGTCCAGATAGAGGTTGAAGGCGCCTTCCAAGTCGCCGCCGTAGCCCTTGGCCCAGAATTTCGTGTAAATTCCGTTTTCGTCGTAGGTGACCGTCAGGGTCACGTCCGCAATGCGAAACTGCTTGTAGCGCAGCCAGTCTGCCTTGAAGACTTGCACCAGATTGTTGTCTCTCCCCTTCTTCGGCAGGTTGAAAACGATGCGCCCTTCGTTGATCCGAGCCACCAGTTCCAGCCCGAGCACGGGTTTGTAAATGCCGGGAGGGATGGCCAGTTCCGCTTTGATTTCACCTTCGGAAAGCGCGGAGTCCGCCCCAAAGGGCAGTGGAGGCACCCGGTAGAGCGGAGAATCCTTTACGGTGCTGAACAGTTTCCCGTTGATCAGCCGCAGACGGGTAATGCCCCAACCCCCGGAGGCTGGCGGCGCTTCTTCCGCGGTCAGCAGCGTGATGAGGGATGTGAGGATTTCATGCACCTGGGCCGCGGGGGGCGCGGCGGGACTGGCATTTTCCGTGCGGAATTTCTCCACGTAATGAAACAGGCTGTCGCCGACATAGATTTTTGGGTTCACCGCCTCCACCAGGTCAATCCGCTTTTGCATGAGCCCGCCCAGAGTGAAATGGACGAAATTGGTGTCAAGGTCCGCGACGGAAGAACCGGCCCGCGTGCCGGGAATGTAAACAAAGGGCAGTTCGATGCGCTCCTTGCCATCGCTCTGTTTCAATCCGGCGGGTGTCAGCGGGACAAAGTGCAGCGACTTCCGTGCGATCGGCACCACGACCTCCGACACGTCGGGCACCAGCCCGTGAAGGTGAACTTTGGTGTCCTCCAGAAGCACCTCGCGCACATGCCAGTCAACGGGGCTCTTGATTTCATCCACCACGCCGCTCTCCGGCGTTACGTAATGGGTTGCCGCCAAAGGTCTGTCGGCATCCGGCACGTCCAGGTGGTTTTCGGTGGCCCCGATCTCCACCCGCGATCCTGACAAATGCACGGATTCGATGCGGCGCTTCGACCAAATGCGCTCCGGATGAGCGCAAATGAGAAGCCGACGGCCCCGGTAAAGCGGAGGTGCGGCGGGAGCATCGGGCTGGGCCACGCGGATGTTCATCGCGGCAAGCTGGTGCAGCACTTCCCCGCCAGGAGTCACCGGGGCGGTTTTGACCTGAAAATCCAGCGAAGCATCAGGAATGCCGCCGCCAAGCTGCCGCATCGACGCCGCTCCTCCGGTCACCTTGATTTCATCGCAACGCAGGCCTTCCCAGAATGGGGGGGAATTCGCAGCAGGGTCGGGTTCGGCCGACGCCGACGGCACGGCGGAAGCGGAGGCAAAGAACTGCAGATCCCTGTCCGTTAGGACGACGGCAGGCTCTTCCCAAACCAGGCGACGCAGGCGTTTTTGCCCGGCAACCTCCGCCACCGTTCCCTCCAGGATCAGCGATTTCCATCGTGCCAGCGGTTCCGCGCTGCCTGGAACGGCGATTTCCACACTGGAAATGCCCAACCGCTGTCCGGCAGTCATGTGGATGCCGTCGTCATTCAGTTCGATTCCCGACAGCTGCGCACTGAGGGTGGCGGTCATGTCAGGAATGGGCAGACCGGAGGGGAGGTGCAGTTCCGTAGCCATTTTTTGGTTGAACCGCACCGCAGTCGGGCCCAGTTCGGCTTGGTCGATCCGCCACGCTCCAGCCGCATCCATTTGCAGCCGGGCAGTGAACCGGGGCGCCGAAAGCCACGGTGATTCTCCGGCCCTGGCAACGGTGAGATCCTCCACCGTCGCCTGCAGCAGCGTGGCGCCCGGTTTGCCGTCCACCCCGCCAGCGCCGTTCCCTCCCGTTAGGGTTAGGCTGGCCCGAATCGGCGGCAGGCCCGGCACCCACGGAAGGGAATCCAGCACGACCTGCATCGGCCCTGCCGAGCAGTGTTCAATTTCCACCCGTTCGATCACCGGCCTCCCCGCCGACAGTTGCTGCGGCGGCGGTGGTGTCTGCCCGGTCAATGGATGTTCCGGTGCCGCCCCTGACCATCCCAGGGCATTCCATATCGCGGAATCAAGGCGAATCTCCATGCCCGAGGCCAGCATTCGGTGCACGGTCAGTTTGCGGTCCTCCGCTGTCAGGGAAAATTCCACCTCCAGCCCGTCCACCGACAGTGGCGGAGCCTGGGGGGCGGGCTCGTATTTGAGCGATTTCAGTTTCAGCGTCTGGCGGGAGGCGGAGATTCCGCCGTCAGCCGATCCGGAAATGCCGCCTCCCTGCCATTCGAATTCTCCGGATGCGGCACGGCCGTGTTCCCCTTCCAGATGGAATTTGGCCGCCCGAATGTCGATCCCGGCGACCGAAATGGGGAATCCGCGCTGTTCCGGTCCTGGTGCGGACGCGGTGTTTGTCAGCCGTTCCACCTCGCGCCAGAAGCCTTTTCCCAGTTTGATTTCCGGCCCCTGCAGGACCACGCGACCCAGTTTTCCCGACGGCGCATTCCGGGCTTCCAGCGCGACATGCCCCTCGTGCAGCCGCAGGATGGTTTCACCTCCGCCGGGTGTTGTCAGGGTCAGGCCGCGCAGGGACAGTCCGCCGTCTTCCCACTCCAGCGATTCCACCGTCGCGGGAAAATCCGGTGAAACCCGTTTCAACACAGCATTCGCAATCGGAGTGCGAAACTGCCACGCCACTACCGCTCCAAGAACGGCCCCGGCGGCGGTCCCGCCGCAAATTTTCAACCAACGACGCCCCTTCGATTTTTTGCGAACCGGCTCCGTGGCTTTGGCTGAATCGACAGGATCCATAACATGTCAGCCGCCTCCGCGAACCATCACCTGGCCGTTTTTTGCATCCAGACAGCGCCATTTCAAGCCTTGCTGCGTGCGTCGGGAAAGGTGCAGCCTGACCCCGCCCACATCGAACATTTCGGATTCGGGAAACCGCGCTGGAGTCACCCAGGAAAAGGTCATCCAGTCCTCCCCGGCCCGCAGTCCTTCGCGGCAGTGCACATAGTCCAGGCTGGGAATTTTCGAGGCGTGCCGGTGCTGTTCCGCAAGCCACCAGGCGTGCAGATGGCTGGCAAAGGCATCGGTGACGACAACTCCACAGCGCAGTCGGTCCATGGCGGTCAAATTAGCGGCATTTCTTCAAAGCGCAAAGCGTGCAGCGCCGCCAAATGCACCTTGCACTTTGCCGCACTGGCCATAGGTTGTCACCCACATCGCAGGGGCGCTGGTGCATCCGACCGGCTGAGATTTCCAATGGAGGAACCCTTTGAACCTGACGCGGGTAATGCCGCCGCAGGAAGCCAAAGCCAGTCCACGCCATGCCTGCCCGGGCATGGCTTTTTTGCGTCCATAAACCGTCTTTCAACCGCCCAGCATCCACTCCCAGACCCAGACCCTGACTTGCCCATGATTGCCAAAACCGGATCCATCGAGCCGACCCACCACAGTTCGGAGCCCCTGCCCGCCTCCGCTCGCGTCTATGTCGATGGCCAAATCCACGCCGACATCCGCGTGCCCATGCGGGAAATTTCCCTCAGCCCCACCAAATCCTTCGATGGCAGTCTGCACCCTAACGAACCAGTGCGCGTCTATGACACCTCCGGCCCGTGGGGTGATCCTGACTATCGCGGCACCGTGCAGGACGGCCTGCCGGCTCTGCGGGAAAAATGGATCCTCGCCCGCAACGATGTGGAGTCCTACGGCGGACGACAGGCCACAGCCCGTGACAACGGTTTCCTCAGCGACGGCCACATGCGTTCCAACGCCGAAAAATACGTCGGCGGACTCAGTGCCCTGGAACAGCCGGCCGGCAGCGAGCGGCCTCGTCTCCGTGCCCGGGGCAGCGCGGGCATCCTGTCTGCAACAGGAGGTGCCGCACCGCCCTTCACCCCCGTCACCCAGCTCGCTTATGCCCGCGCCGGCATCATCACCCCGGAAATGGAGTTCATCGCCATCCGTGAAAACCTGCGACGCGCCAAGATCGCGGAAATGTCGCAGGACATCGTTCGCAACGACCCTGAAAAACAACATCTCGGCAGTGCGGGCTTCCAGCCCGCAGGCGAGCCCTTCACGCCGAGCGTCTTCCGCCGTTTCCCCCAACGCATCCCCGCCGAGATCACCCCCGAATTCGTCCGCTCCGAAGTCGCCGCCGGCCGCGCCATCATCCCCGCGAACATCAACCACCCCGAGTCCGAGCCGATGATCATCGGGCGCAACTTCCTCGTGAAGATCAACGCCAACATCGGCAACAGCGCCGTCGCGTCGAGCATCGAGGAGGAAGTCGAGAAGATGCGCTGGGCCACCAAGTGGGGCGCGGACACCGTCATGGACCTCTCCACCGGCAAGAACATCCACGCCACACGCGAATGGATTCTCCGCAACTCCCCCGTGCCCATCGGCACCGTGCCGATTTATCAGGCGCTCGAAAAAGTCGGCGGCAAAGCCGAGGACCTCACGTGGGAACTGTTCCGCGACACCCTCATCGAACAAGCCGAGCAAGGTGTGGATTACTTCACCATCCACGCCGGCGTGTTGCTGCGCTTCGTGCCGCTCACCGCCAACCGCACGACCGGCATCGTCTCGCGCGGCGGCAGCATCATGGCCAAATGGTGTCTCGCGCATCACCAGGAAAATTTCCTCTACACTCACTGGGACGACATCTGCGACATCATGGCCGCCTACGACGTCGCGTTCAGCATCGGCGACGGCCTGCGTCCCGGCTCGATTGCCGACGCCAACGACCGCGCGCAATTCGGCGAACTCGAAGTGCAGGGCGAACTCACCAAACGCGCCTGGGCCAAAGGCGTGCAAGTGATGAACGAAGGCCCGGGCCACGTGCCCATGCACATGATCGAGGAAAACATGGCCAAACAACTCGAGTGGTGCGGCGAAGCGCCGTTCTACACCCTCGGGCCGCTCACCACCGACATCGCGCCCGGCTACGACCACATCACCAGCGGCATCGGCGCGGCGATGATCGGCTGGTATGGCTGCGCCATGCTGTGTTACGTCACACCGAAAGAACATTTGGGATTGCCCAACAAAAAAGACGTTAAGGACGGCGTGATTGCTTACAAAATCGCCGCCCACGCAGCGGATTTGGCAAAAGGACATCCGGGAGCGCAGTATCGTGACAACGCCCTCTCCAAAGCTCGATTCGAGTTCCGCTGGGAAGACCAGTTCAACCTGTCCCTCGACCCGGTAACGGCCAGAGAATTTCACGATGAGACGTTGCCCCAAGAAGGAGCGAAGACGGCCCATTTCTGTTCCATGTGTGGCCCACACTTTTGCAGCATGAAGATAACGGAAGACGTGCGGAAATACGCGGCGGAACACGGCGTCACCGAACAAGACGCGCTGCAAAAAGGAATGGAAGAAAAATCCCGCGAGTTCACCGAGAAGGGCAGCGAGCTTTACGCGAAGGCTTGAAAGGCCTTTCAAGCTTTCACCGAATGGGCCACTTGGATATTCTCCATTCAACTCAGACGCCGCTGACAAGCGAATCAAGCGATGGCAAAAAAACCAAGAAACCAGCAACCGAAGCAGCCCGCGCCGCAGCCGAGTGCGCCACCTCCTGCTCCGACACCATCACTTGCTACGGGCGCGACTTGCCAAGCTGCTACGCTCGCCGGTGAAGCGAAGGAGATTGCAGCCGGGGTTCGCTCGATAGCCACAAAACTTGGGAATGGGGAAGCACCAGCTTCGCTGCTCGCTCGTGCTTGGACATGGGCGAAGGCAATCGCTGTTGTGGTTGTTGCGCTCATCGGCGGCCTTTTCGCTATCGAGCAATACATTTCCAGCCAGCAGGAGAATGCGCGGAATCAGCATGATAGTATTTTTAGTTCGGCACGAGAGCAGTTGGGTGCTGAACAAGCTGCCATTCGTGCAAATGCTGTTCGGTTGCTTCCAGAACTGGCCCGCTTTGAGAACATCATCCAGCCGACACCTGGCAACTACTTTCCCGGCGCTCATCTGCTCAACTGGAGGCAGAAGCGCACCGAGCAACCGCTTAGGCGGCAGTGTTGGAGTAACTGATTAGCGGTTGCAGTTCAACGAAAAAGTGTTTAAGATTTCTTAAATAACATGATGCCGCCGGAAGCCAGCTTGGGAGACATGGATCGAGAGTCAGTGATCAAGGCACTGCGGGAAGGATG
>JAGNEJ010000063.1 GCA_018003315.1 Verrucomicrobiales bacterium | reverse complement strand
TTGCCTCTTCCTTCCTCCAGACTCAGCCTCGCGACTGACGCCCTTGGATTTCAGCTAGCACTTCCCCTTGCCGGGTGTGCGACGGACTTGAACCGTCAAGTGAATGCGCCCTGCCGGGCGCACGAAACGAAAAGGGCTCAAGCAAATGCTTGAGCCCTTTCAGTGAAGGATCTTCGTTGCTGGGGTGCTCTAGCGACGACGACGAAACACAACCGTCAAGCCGAGCAAACCGATGAGCAGACTGGTGGATGGCTCGGGAATCACATCCAAATTCACCATTCGGAGCGATTCCGGTCCTGTCGCATTGTTGACTGTAGAGCCCACAGCTTGGACGGGTGCCAGATTTGCGAAAGTGTTCACATTGAAATTTGTGGAACTTGCAGCGGTTGTGTCGGCAGGGAAGGAAGTGGCAGGCGTGTTAACGCCAACAAATGCTTGTGTTGCGGTGGCGAGACTGTTGCTGTTGGCTACCACAATGTACATCTTCAACGTGTTAAAGTCAGCTGGTGTCCCAGGAATTGTGGTGACAGAACCGGTGATTGGCGCACCGGCCGCCGGGCCCGCCGCCGTTCCAAACACGCGGAAGGAGGCCAGCGCACCTGCGGGATCTGCACCCAAAGTTGGAGGTTCTGTGCCGCCTGCCCATGTTCCAATAAACAACGTGGTTCCTCCTGCATTAGCACCCGAGGAATCCAACACCATAAATCCAGGTGAAAGACCTTTGTTCAGCGTGATCGTTGCTGCTTGACTTGCAACGGTTGCTAAGAACAGAAACGCGGTAATTTTTTTAATCATAGCTTGCGATTTAATTTGAGTGAGTAATAAAAAATTCAGAATGATAAAACTTTAGGGCGCGATGACCTGGGCTGGTGCTGTCCAAATAGCAGTTTGATTAACTTTGCGACGCACAATTGCACCCGTGTTTTCGGCTACCAAGGTCGCATCGGCAGGATTTCCACCCGAATCATACCATCCGGTTACACCGGCCTGAATTGGATCCGCTGCAAAGAAGGCGGAAACGGATTGATTGGTGTTGATGAGTTGAAATTCGTCAACGTTGAGGTCAACACCTCGCTGAACTCCTGTGGCCAAATCTCCTGTATCAAGGTTAAGTGAGCCCAAGGTTCCTCCAGTTGCGAGCATCGGAGTGACCCAATTGTCACCCTGCCAAATCCCGATTTGAGTTTTGGTAGTTTTCACATGGCCAACTTGAATGAAACTCTTATCGCCGGCTTGCTTCCGTTTGACCAGGACTGAATTGCCCGGGGGAATAATTTCATTATCAGAGGCGTTACCTGAGGCATCGTACCATCCGTCTGCAGGCGCCCCGTCCGCAGCCAAAGCATAGAAATATGCCGCGACAACCTGAGTTGCACCATCCAGCAATTGAACTTCGTCAGCATCGTCAAGCGACAAGCCAGGGTCAATCCCAGCGGAATTTGCACCCAAGAAACTTCCCAATGTTTGGTGTTTGCGAATCATAAACTGCTGCCCAACCGCCAAGCCTGCCGGGAAAGTGCCTTGCACCGTGATGTCCCCTCCCGTCACACTTTGAATCGTTGACCACCATCCCTCTTGGGCACCGCCCTTGAGCTCAACAAAGTAGCCGTCGTTCAATCCTGCCGGCAGAGTTGCAGTCGTCGAAATCAAGCTTGCCGAAGGAGCATTAGAAGAGGCCCCGGCAAATTCGGTCTTGGTGACCAGTGAGGGAGCAATCAATGTGAACGCACCGGTGGCGGGTCCACCTGTGATGTTTTCTGTAATGTATCCCACCGGATCCGTGACAGCCGAGGTCTGAGCGACGGCTCCAGACATCAAAGCGGCGAGGGAGGCGGCGCCAGTTAAGATGGAGAGGTTAGTTTTCATTTTGGGTTGGATGGGTAAGCAAAATCTAGTGGGCAGTGGCGAGATTAGCGGAGAGTGGCGGGGGTGTAAAGAAAATCCTGCAACTTTTTTCTCTTTTTTGGAGACCTCGGATTGCGAAATTGATCAATTCCTGAAAACGGCTTACAATCAACGAGTTTCTCCAAAGTTTCATTTGAATTAACTTTCGAATTCAGCCCACGTTGAGGAGGTCTCCCAGACTCTGACGCGGCGCAACCGGACATGCGAGCCGAGGGCAAAGCGCTGATTTGCTTTTTCCGAGTGCGCTGCGAGCAAAGCGGAGGCGTTTTCGAAGAAGGTGCGGGCGAGGATTTCGGTGGTGGGATCGGTGTCTTGAAATGCGATGATGCGCTCTCCGTAAGCGGCCTTGAGGGTGGCAAACATGGGATCGGCGGTGTTCAGGCACAGCGCATGGTCGAACTGGTCGAGCCAGCCGCCGATGGCGTCGCGGATGAGCTTGAAGTCGCAGACCATTCCGTTCTGATCAAGGGCGTCCGCTTCCAGGATGAACTCCACCCTGCGGGAATGGCCGTGGGGAAAGCGGCATTTGTCAGGATGTTTCGAGAGCTGGTGTCCATTCTCGATTTCGATGGTTTTGCAGATGCGGAAGGGCATGGAGTCGCGGGACAAAGGGTGGACTGTCCGGCAGGGGGTCTGGAGTTTCAAGATGTGAGATTGGAGATTTTTTGTTATCGCTCAGGAAGGAGAGATGTTCGAAATTCGGGCGTTATAATGCCACTTCGCGATCACGCTGAGCGTTTTCCCGGAGGGCTGCCAGAGAGAAGCCGGGGGTTGAGTGCCAGCGATCCCCCCGGGAGCATGGCAAACTGTTCCGCACCCTGGAAGGGGGCCAGAAAATGGGGGCTGGACGGTTCGTTCTGGCATCCCTCTGGGGTGCTTTCTGCATGACTTCGCTGACTGGTGGTGTCGCCAGGAGGCTCGCTCAACCCCCCGGCTACTGGCTGACAAGCCTCCGGCTTGCGCTTTCCACGCAACCTGAAGGTGGAAGGGAATCAATCGGCCTGCGTGATGGCCTGGCACCGGGCGGTTCACCGGCTTGTGAAATGTTTCACAATCCCCTTGCGCCCCCCGAGGGCGGACCTATTTTCGCGAAAACCGCCTGTTTCCAAGTATTTCCCATGGCTGAAACACCCGAGATTGCCCACGCCGCCTACGATTCCAAAATCGAAGGCAACCTCATTTTCACCAGACTGGACGCGGCGATCAACTGGATGCGAAAAAATTCGCTCTGGCCGATGCCGATGGGGCTGGCCTGTTGTGCGATTGAGTTGATGGCCACGGCATCCTCCCGGTTCGACATTTCGCGGTTTGGAGCGGAAGTCATGCGGTTCTCGCCTCGGCAGGCGGATGTGCTGGTGGTCGCCGGCACGGTGACCTATAAAATGGCACTGGCGGTAAAGCGGATCTGGGATCAGATGCCGGAACCGAAATGGTGCATTGCGATGGGAGCCTGCGCGTCGAGCGGGGGGATGTACCGCAGCTACGCGGTGCTTCAGGGGATTGATCGCCTGTTGCCGGTGGATGTTTACATTTCCGGCTGTCCTCCGCGCCCCGAAGCCCTGCTGGAAGGGCTGATGCGGCTGCAGAAAAAAATCGAAACCGAGCAATCCTTGAAGGCCCAGAAAAAAGTGCTGCTGGACTCGCTCTCCGCGTAACCCTTCTTTCCTTCGTTGCCACCATGACCGCTGCGGAATCCGCCCGTGCCCTTCAGGTAAAATTCGTCTCGGCAGTGACCGGTGTCACTGAATTCCGGGGTGAAACCAGCGTCACTGTGACGAAAGGGGCCTTGCTCGCGGTGTTGCAGGTCTGCCGCGACGAACTGGCTTACGACATGCTGCTGGACATTTCCAGCGTGGACAACCTGGGAAGCGAGCCGCGGTTCGAAATGGTTTACGAGCTGTATTCCCTAACAGGACGCCGCCACCTGCGCATCAAGACCACGGTTTCGGAGGACGATCCGGAACTCCCGACGGCTGAAGGCATCTGGAAGACTGCCAACTGGCATGAACGGGAGGTGTATGACATGATGGGGCTGAAATTTTCCGGCCATTCGGACCTGCGGCGCATCCTGATGTGGGAGGGTTACCCCCACTTTCCGCTGCGCAAGGAATTTCCCCTTGCCGGGAAGGACACGGAAGCGCCCGAAGTGGCATTCACCCACCCCGCGCCGCTGGCCGGAGGGCCATTTGTGACGACTGCCGGAGCGGACGACGCCATCTCCCGCGAGCCGCGCAGCCGCGAGTGAATCGGTCGCAAAGCGGTCGAACGCCTGCAATTTTTCCGGTTGCATTTCAGCGGCATCCCCGGTTAGTTTCCATTCCTCAAACAACGCCTCGCTAGCTCAATTGGTAGAGCAGCTGACTCTTAATCAGTTGGTTTCAGGTTCGAGTCCTGAGCGGGGTACCACCCGCAGCGGTCAACTTGCAGGGCAACCGGGTGAAGCAGGGCAGTGGTGGGAAGCGCCCTGCGGAGGCCCCACTACCCGGTTCAGGGCATCGTGTTCCGCACCCGTGCGAAGAACGTGCCAGTGGGGGCGTGGAGACGGGAGATGTTGCCGGCAACGGTCCGTATTTTGGAAGCAATTCTGTTGGTGACAGCAGGGGTTGATGCCGCGGCGGTCGTCCCAAGCAGGAGCGCCGCGTTGACAAGCGGATCGTTGCCCACCGCCGGAGTCAGCGCAATGGAACCACTGTCGTTCCATGTGAGCGTCTGGCGGCCGACGCCGCCTTGATCCAGGCACATGGGCCGCCGCGTTGGCAGTGCCGAAAGTCAGTGTGTTGATGGTCACGCCGGCACCAAGGCAATGGTGGTGTCCAGACTCGGACCGATAGTCAAAGGCGGGTCAATTCCCCATTGCAGAAATGGTCCGCAACAGGTGCTTGGCGTGCGGAAAAGATCCGAGGTCAAACCGACGTGATTTCGCTCCGTTTCCAGGAAGAGTTGGAGAATTCACGAACCACATCCAGTCCATGAAACTGCCAGCAAATCTCCCTCCGGTCCACCATTCGCGCCGCCGGTTTCTGCGGACTTCCCTTGCCGCCGCAGCCGGCTGTTCCGCTGCCGGCTGTGCGCCCTGCCGGGAGTTGCCTCCGTCCGGACGGCTGCATCTTGCGGTGGTGGGCCTCGGAGATCAGGGCGGGGGCCTGCACTCGCCCACCTGGTGCGGCATCCCGGAATCCAGACTGGTCGCGGTGTGCGACGTCCACAGGGGAAAGGTGGAGCGGACTCGAGCGATGGCGGACAGCAGTCAGGGAGCGGGATCGTGCACGGGATACTACTACTTCCGCGAACTGTTCGCCCGCTCCGACATCGACGCAGTGTCGATCGCCGTGCCTGACCATTGGCATGCGCTCATCGCCCTCAGCGCGATGCGCGCCGGCAAGCATGTCTATCTGGAAAAGCCCGTCGCCTACACGGTGGCTCAGGGGCGGGCGCTGGTGGCTGCGGCGCGGCGTTATGGCGTGGTTCTGCAGAACGGCACCCAGCAGCGTTCCATGCCCACCTTCCAGCAGGCTGCATGGCTCGCACGTTCGGGCCGGCTGGGAAGGGTTCACACCGCCATCGCCACCTCGCCCTACGGGCGCCAGGGCGGTGACCCGAAGCCAGCCCCGCCTCCCGCGGAACTCGACTACGAATTCTGGCTAGGCCCGGCTCCGTGGAAACCGCACTCCCCAGGCCGCGCCGACGGTCACGGCGGCTACGGATGGTATCAAATCCTCGACTACTCGGGTGGCTGGATCACCGCCTGGGGATCGCACCACGTGGACTGTGCCCAATGGGGACTCGGCAAGGATCGCGAGGCTCCGGTGAGCGTGGAAGCCACTGCGGAGTTTCCCAGGGAAGGCTTGTTCGACACGGCATGGAAATGGCGTTCCGAGTTGACCTATGCGGATGGCCGGAAACTCATCTTCGGCACCGAAAACGAGTCCGGGGGAAAGATGGATGTCCAAATCATCGGCGACGAGGGCTGGGTCTGCGCCAGCCGCGGAGGCATCGACGCCCATCCGAAAGCGCTGCTGGCGGAGCGTCCGGGACCTGAGGCGGAAGGCTGGTCGAAACACCACTTTCGCGATTTCCTCCAAGCCATCCGCGAAGGACGCGACCCCGCGGCTCCTATCGAGCAGGCTCATCTTTCCACCACCCTTTGCCATCTAACGAACATTTCCGCCCAGCTCGGCAGGCCGCTGCGCTGGGACGGCGCCAAGGAGCGATTTCTTGAGGACCCCGCCGCCGACCGGATGCTCGATGTCGCCCTTCGCCCGCCATGGAAACTCGACGCCTGATTGCCATGATGAAAACACCGCTTCTCCTCTGGCTGTGCCAAACCGGTTTTTTGGCGGCTTCTCAGCCCGATTCCACGGATGCCTTGAAAACCTTCGCCCGCTACGAACAGGGAAGTCCTCTTGCGTGGGTGGCGGACGCTCGCGCCGCAGTGTTGCATCAATCCCACGACCCAGCCATCCGCGCACTGCGGGAAAGGGAACTGCTCGGCTTCCTGAAATCAGACGCCACCATGCAGTCGAAGGCCATCGCCCTGCAATGGCTGGGGGTGATTGGCGGACCTGAGTCGTCTGCCGTGCTGGAGGATACGGGAAACACTCCTGAACTCCGGGAGTCCGCCGCCGCCGCCATGCTGCGCATCCGGGGCATTCCTCCCGCCGACGAATCCAAGGCGAGCCACCATTCCAACCTCGATCGCGTGGCCGCCTTCACCAGCGCACTCGCCACGGCCTCCCCGTCCGATGCCGACAAGCTCCTGACAGAAGCACTGCATTCCAGCGACGAACGCACCGCGCTGGCCGCATTGCTGGCGATCCGGCGGGGAGCAGGCAGCCCCAGGCTCACAGAAACGATACTGGCAAACGTTGCCCCGCTTTCCGAAAACGATCGGACACGGGTTCTGGCAGCACTGGGCACCCGCACCGACGCCGCGCCGGCCCTGCGTCCGTGGCTGCTGCGCCTCGTGCGGGAGGGAGACGGCGCCGAACGCACCGCGGCAGCACAAGCCCTGACAACATTGCTGGAGGCTGCCGATGTAGAACTTCTGCTGGAGATGGCGTCAACAGCAAAGGACAAGGAACCAGCGGCAGCCGCCCGAGCCGCCCTGCGCGGCGCGGGCCGAAAGGGCGTCGATGAAGCGCTCACCGCCGTCCTGACTAACGATTCGGCCCTCCGTCCGATGGTCATCGAGCTGCTGGCAGCCCGCAATGCAACCGGTGCCGTTGAGGCGATCTGGAAATTAGTCGATGACCCTGCCGCGGAAGTTTCCGGCGCGGCCTCAAAAGCCCTGGGAATGCTGATCCCCGTTCAGCAACTGGACCAGTGCGTGGACCGCTTGCTAACCGCCAGCACCGAAGCCCAGCGCTCCACGCTTGGCAGCCTCGTGTGGGAAGTCGCCCGCCGTCATCCGGAACTGCACGTTGCCGCAGAGATTCTCCGTCAGGCAGCGGATGATGCGCCAGCCCCGCTCAAGGAACCGCTGCGCACCCAATCCGAGCGACTGGAAAATCGCGGGGCAACGGTGGTTCCGGTGGCTCCCGTTCCGGATGATCGCCCCGGCTTGCTGCCCAACGGCTCCGAGGATCTGATCCGGCTTGATTCGGGAACCACGGTCAATGCTTCGCGCAAAGACGTTCGCATCCGCCGCATCGAAGGTACAGCCTATCAATTCGGCGATGCCGCCCTGCCCCAGGCCACGGTGGATTTCGGTGCTACGGTCAGCTACGAAATCACCGGCCTCGACGCCGCCGGGACCTTCCTGCTGGGCATCACCGCATGGGACGCGGACAACGGCGGGCGGATTCAATCGCTATCCATCGATGGTGAGCCGGTGCTGCCCAAATTCCATCCCCTTGCCTGGCATGAGGACAAGCCCACTCACATGCGCCTCCAGGTTCCGGTGCCCGCCAAAGCGGCGTCCGATGGAAAAATCACCGTGACAATCAAATGCCTGGCCGGGCCCAATGCGGTGGTCAGTGAAGTGTGGCTGACAAAACGAAACAGGGAAGCGCATCTCAAGCGCGTGGTCATCATCACCGGTGACGACCATCCAGCCCATCATTGGCGCGAAACCGGTCCGGAATTCGCCTCGCTCCTGCGCGCTGATCCGCGCCTGGAGGTGAGCATTTGCGAGTCACCCTTCCTGCTCTCCGCCCCTGGCTTGCAGGAGTTTGATGCGGTGTTTCTGCATTTCAAAAACTATCAGAATCGACTCCCACTCGAGCATTCCCAGTGGAAAGGGCTGGAACAGTTTGTCCGCAACGGCGGCGGACTGGTGGTCGCCCATTTCGGCTGCGGAGCGTGTCAGGAATGGCCCGGCTTTGTCCAGATCGCCGGACGCATCTGGGATCCGAAAAAGCGCGCCCACGACCCCTACGGCGATTTTTTCGTCCGCGTGGCGGGCATCAACCATCCGGTGACCAGGGGGTTGGCGGATTTCAACACCACAGACGAACTCTACACCTGTCTCACCGGCGATCCTGACATTTCGGTACTGGCCGAGTCCACCTCCAGCGTGGACCATTCGGTGCATCCGATGGCATTCACCCTGACACCTGGAAAAGGTCGCGTATTCCACTGCACGCTGGGCCATGACCTCAAGGCCCTCAAGTCTCAGGGCACCCGCCAACTCTATCTCCGAGGCACCCAATGGGCGGCAGGCGTTGAGGAGCGGAAACCATGAATCCTTGAAACGCACATGAAAATTTCCTTTCACACCGATGCCTTCAACACCTCGTTTGTTTCCTTCGACCGCTGCCTGGAGTGGGCTCGGGACCACGATGTCCATTGGATTGAATGCGAGGGACAGGGAGGGCCGATGCTCACGCGGTCACTGGAATGGCTGCGCCGTGTGCTGTGCGAACTGGGAATTCCCGAAGAAACGAACTAACTAAAATGGCATTCTCCCTCGCACCCTTCCACTAATCGATCCAACGACAATTAAAGTCCACATCCATGACCTCATCTGCCCTGTTCCGAGCGCTCGTTCTAGCAGCATCCATCCTGCCGACGGCGGCGGACGAACCCGGAAGCGCCTCGGCGATTCCAAAGCCGCAAGCTCCACCTCCAGCACCTGTCGTGCCTGCGGCGGGCGTGAGCGAAGTGGTCATTGTTTACAAAACCCACTTCGACATTGGTTACACGGCTCGGGCCAGCAGGGTCATACACGACTACCGCACCGAAATGGCAGACCGGCTTCTCCACGCCATTGAGCGCAACCAGAGCCAGCCCAAAGACCGGCAGTTTGTCTGGACGTTGTCCGGATTTCCAATGCGGGAAATGCTCTGGGAGGGCCAGGATCCCCAGCGGCGGCAGGCCATCGAGCACGCGATTCGCGCCGGCAACATCGCCATTCATGCCTATCCCTACTCCATGCATACCGAAATCGCCGAGCCCGAGGATTTGGTCCGCGGCCTCAATATTTCTTCCCGACTGGCGCGCCGGCTCGACCAGCCGCTTTCGATTTCCGCAAAGATGACGGACGTGCCTGGGCAATCGTGGATCACACCGACACTGTTGACCCACGCCGGAGTCCGGTTCTATCAAATGGGCGGACCGCTGGTCAACAAGTCCTTCAACCTTCCGCCCCTCTTCTGGTGGGAAGGTCCGGACGGTTCGAGGCTGCTTACCTTGTACAAGAATGATTACGGGACCAGTGCCTTGCCTCCCGCGGGTTGGCCGTTCAAATGCTGGCTCAACCTCAGCATGACCGGCGACAACCAAGGCCCCCCGCCTCCGGAAACGGTTGCCCGAGACCTCGCCTTCTACCAACAAAAGGGAATCCAGGCAAAGGTCGGCACCCTCGATGATTTCGCACGGCTCCTGCTCGCAGAAAACCTCGACGCCCTCCCCGTGGTCAAAAGTGACATTCCCGATCCCTGGATTCACGGGACCATGTCCATGCCGCTCGGCGCCCGATTCGCGCGCCACGGACGCCTGAGGATCGGTGCGCTGGAGGCGCTCACTTCCCTTGAACGCGCCTGGGGCATCCACCGCCCTGACCTGCGGACGCTCGTGGACCGGGCGTATGAGCAGGCCGGACTCTACTGCGAACATACTTGGGGCATGGCCAACCAGCACTATGTCAAACTGCCCTGGGGACAGGATTGGGACCGGCTCTGGGCCGAGGGTCTGCCGCCAAATTTCCGTGCGATGGAGGATTCTTGGAACGACCACATCGACTACGCCCGCAAGGCCTGCGACCTGACGGATGAGCCCTACCGCGAAGCCACGGCCACCCTGGCTGACCATGTTGCCGTCAAGGGCCGACGCATTGTGGTTTACAATCCGCTGCCGTGGGTCCGCGACGGTGAAGTCGTGGTCAATGCCTTCCATTTCCCCTCAGGCACCGGCCTCCAGCCGGCAGACGGCGGACCGCCCGTACTCTGTGTGGCTGAAGGCCCCGGCATCTCCACGCCGGATCGCATTCGCCGCTTTGTGGCACGCGAAGTGCCGCCGCTCGGATACCGGACCTACACCGTCACCAATGAAACTCCCCCGGCACCCGAACTCGTTGCGGATTCTGCCTCCAGCACCATTGAAAGTCCGTTTTTCAAGGCAATCCTCAATCCCCAAAATGGCTGCATCTCCAGCCTCATCGACAAGCGCAGCGGGCGGGAACTGGTGGATGCTTCCGCTCCCCATGGGTTTGGCTCCTATCTATACGAACGTTTTTCCTGGCAAAATGTCGAGGACTGGCTCAACGCTTCGCTTTATCCCCAGTACCGCGATCATCGGTTTCTGTTTGGGGCCTACGATATGCCGCGCGATGTCCCCTACTCGGCAGCGGTGGCGCGCAATCTTTCCCTGAGCGTGAAGCGCACCGCGATCGATGTTTCCGCGGTGATGACCGGCACCCTGGAAAACGCTGGACAGCCCCAGCGGATCACGATTCGGCTAACGCTGCCTGCCGCCAGTCCGGTGGCCGACTTGCAGATCGATTGGCAAAAGCAGCCGGATTCATGGCCCGAAGCCGGCTGGATTTGCCTGCCCTTCAAGATCGCACATCCCAAATTCCGCCTTGGAAAACTGGGCGGCGACCTCGACCCGGTGACGGACTTCAAGGTCGAAAATGCCAACTATCATCATTCGTGGGTGCAAACCGGCGCGGCGGTTTATGACGCAGAATCCGGAGCGGGCGCAGGCGTCTGCCCGCTGGATTCTCCATTGGTCAGTCTTGGCGTGCCGGGCGAATACAAGTTTTCAGCCCGATACGAGCCTACCGTGCCGTCCATCTACCTGAATCTTTACAACAACCACTGGCGCACCAACTTTTCCGCCTGGGTCGGGGACGGACGGAAGATGTCGTCGCGGGTGCGCATTTGGTCGTTTGATCGGTTCGATTCGGAAGCCGCCCTGTTCACCCCCGCCATGGAAGCGCGAGTGCCGCTGGCCGCCGCCATTTCCGCAGCACGCGAGGGTCCACTTCCCCCGTCCCAGGCCGGAATCACTCTGTCGCGCAAAGGCGTCTCCCTGACCGCCTTCGGACCGAATCCGGACGGGGCCGGCACGATACTTCGCGTATGGGAACAAGGCGGCCTGGCGGGCGATCTCACGATCACCCTGCCTCCCGGTTTTTCTGGCGCCACGCCGGTCACCTTGCGCGGCGAACCGTTGGGAAAACGCCTTCCACTCCAGGACCGGCGCTTCACTGTGCCGCTCGGCCGTTACGCCCCAGCCAGTTTTGTTCTCGATTGAACGGTCGGCCACCCCACGTCTGCCAGCCATCAAGGCAGACCTTTTTCCTCCTCCGGGCGCACCCAGCAAAACCGCCCGGACCTTTCGGACCGGGCGGTTGCGGAATTCAGCGAATGACGAACGCGACGAATTTCAGGCTCCGAGCGCCTGAATGGCGGCTGCATCCTGATTGACCATTTTGCTGCCGACTTTGACATCGAGGCCCAGTGACTGCATTTCCTTGATGAGGACGTTGAAAGACTCGGGCGTTCCAGCCTCAAGATTATTGTCCCCCTTGACGATGGATTCGTAAATGCGGGTGCGGCCCTGCACGTCATCGGATTTCACCGTCAGAAGTTCCTGCAGGGTGTAGGCGGCACCGTAGGCTTCGAGCGCCCAGACTTCCATTTCTCCGAAACGCTGGCCGCCATACTGGGCTTTGCCTCCCAGCGGCTGCTGGGTGACGAGACTGTAGGGGCCGACGGCACGGGCATGAATCTTGTCCGCCACCAGGTGGCCGAGCTTCATCATGTAAATGTAGCCAACCACGACTTCCTGGTGGAAGGAATCACCGGTGCGGCCGTCAAAGAGCCTGGATTTGCCGTTGAGACCAATCCACTTCCAATCGGTTTCGGTCTTGGCCTGCTTGAGGTATTTCATGATCTGATCCTCCGGAATCCCGTCGAAGACCGGTGTCGCCACCTTGAATCCAAGGGCCTTGGCCGCAACGCCCAGGTGCGTTTCCAGCACCTGGCCAACATTCATCCGGGACGGCACCCCAAGCGGGTTCAGCACGATGTCCACGGGAGTGCCGTCCTCAAGAAACGGCATGTCCTCCTCTGGGACGATTTTGGCGACCACGCCTTTGTTTCCGTGACGTCCGGCCATCTTGTCACCCACGGAAAGTTTCCGCTTCGATGCGATGTAAACCTTCACACTCTTGATGATGCCGCCGGTTTCGGCCTCATCGGCGTTTTCCACCTTGTCGAGCGACATTTCCCGTTCGTCGTCCACCTCGGCAAATTTCGTCTCATAACCGCCGACAATGTCGAAGATTTTGTTCCGAACCGGGCTGGGATCAATTTCGATGTGATCATGCTCCTGCGCCATCTTGTGGAGCAGGGTTTTCGTGATCTTTTTGTTGGCCGGCACAATGATTTCACCGGTCTGTGCGTTGACTACGTCGAGGGGAATCTTCTCGTTGAGCAAATGCTCGCTAAGTTTTTCCGTCAGGGATTCCACCAGCTCGTCGCGTTTGCGCTTGTAATCCTCCTCGATTTCCTTCAGCATTTTGCGCTGTTCGGACTGGGAGACCCTTTCCTTGTTGGCGTCCTTCCGGCTGGCAACCCGCACATCCATGACGATGCCGGTGCAGCCGGACGGAACGCGCAGCGAAGTGTCCTTCACATCCGCAGCCTTTTCACCGAAAATGGCGCGCAGCAGGCGCTCTTCGGGCGCCAGTTCGGTTTCGGATTTCGGGGTGATCTTGCCCACCAGAATGTCGCCGGGCTTCACCTCGGCGCCAATGCGCACCACGCCGTCTGAACCGAGGTTTTTGAGCGCCTCTTCCCCGACGTTCGGAATGTCCCGGGTGATTTCCTCTGGACCGAGCTTGGTATCCCTGGCACCGACTTCGAATTCCTCAATGTGGATGGAAGTGTAGATGTCTTCCTTGACGACCTTCTGGGAAATGGCGATCGCGTCCTCGAAGTTGTAGCCATTCCACGGCATGAACGCGACGAGGACATTCCGGCCCAAGGCCAGCTCTCCCTTTTCCGTGCAGGGCCCGTCAGCCAGTACCTGGTCCACCTTGACCTTGTCACCCTTGCGAACAATCGGATGCTGGTTGATGCAGGTGCCGGCATTGCTGCGCATGAATTTACGCAGCGGGTAAACGACGATTCCCTTGTCAGGATTGCTCTTTACGCAGAACGGATTGCCAAGAAACTCGCCGTCGGTGCAGGGCAGTTTGCCGTTTTCCGTGACGATGATGACTTCCGCGGTGGCGGCGGCCACAATGCCCTTGGACTCGGACACGACCACGGCCTTGGAATCCCGGGCGGCCTTGCCCTCGATTCCCGTACCCACCAGGGGCGCTTCCGCCACAAGCAGGGGTACGCCCTGGCGCTGCATGTTCGATCCCATGAGGGCGCGGTTGGCGTCGTCGTGCTCCAGGAACGGAATCATGGATGCGGCCACGGAAACCGGCTGTTTCGGCGAAACGTCCATGTAGGTTGCCTCCGTGGGGGCGACTTCGAGGAAGTCTCCGCGGTATCGCACGGTGATCTTTTTCGTCCTGAAATGACCGGATTCATCGATCAGGTTGTTCGCCTGGGCGATCATGTGGTTTTCCTCCTGATCGGCGGTCAGATACTCGATCTTGTTGACCACGCGTCCGTCGGAAATCTTCCGATAGGGAGTTTCGATGAAACCGAATTCGTTGATCCGGGCAAAAGTGGACAGCGAATTGATGAGGCCGATGTTCGGACCTTCCGGAGTTTCGATCGGGCAGATGCGTCCGTAGTGGGACTGGTGAACGTCGCGCACTTCGAAACCCGCACGGTCGCGGTTCAATCCACCTGGCCCCAGGGCGGAAAGGCGGCGTTTGTGGGTCAGTTCGGCCAGGGGATTTGTCTGGTCCATGAACTGCGACAACTGGCTGCGCCCGAAGAAATCCCGCACTACCGCGGAAAGCGCCTTGGGGTTGATCAGCTTGGCAGGCGTCATGCCTTCCTGATTCACATCGAACAAGGTCATGCGCTCCTTCACCAGCCGCTCCGTTCGGGAAAGCCCCACGCGGCACTGGTTGGCGAGCAGTTCGCCCACCGCACGGACGCGGCGGCTTCCAAGGTGATCAATGTCGTCCAGCACGCCCTCCCCCTGCTTGAGACGCAGCAGATAGGCCAGTGAGGCGATGAAGTCCTCCGCGATCAGAATGCGGGTGTCCTCGTCGATCTTCAGCCCCAGTTTCTGATTGATCTTGTAGCGTCCGACGCGGGTAAGATCGTATTTTTTCGGATCAAAAAACAGCCGCTTCAACAGCGCCCGCGCATTGGGCACCGTGGGGGGATCTCCAGGGCGCAAGCGCTTGTAGATGTCCTTGAGCGCTTCTTCCTCGTCCTTGGCCGGGTCCTTTTTCAGGCTCTTGATCAGCACATCGTCGGCGGAAATGCTGATGACCTTGATGCTCTTGTGCCCCAGGTCCATCAATTGGCGGACAATGCCAGGGGTGAGCGGCTCGTAGGCCTTGGCCACCACGACATCCCCGTCGAGTAGATCCTTGAACAGGACTTTTGATGTCAGTTCCTCCTCATCCAGGCTGTTCTTGAGCTTGATTTCCTCAATCTCATAAAACTGCCGGATGATGTCTTCGTCGGTTGGGAAACCGATGCAGCGAAGGAAGGTGGTGATGAGAAACTTGCGGCGGCGGCGGCGGCGGTCCAGGTAAACGTAAAGCAGGTCGTTGGTGTCGAACTGGACTTCCATCCACGATCCCCGATCCGGAATGATGCGGAATCCGTGCAGATCCTTGCCGTTGAGGTGCACGGATTTTTCAAAGCAGATGCCGGGCGACCGGTGCAACTGCGAGACAACGACCCGCTCGGCGCCATTGATGACAAAGGTGCCGCGCTCGGTCATGAGCGGCAGCTCCCCCATGTAAACACGCTCTTCCTTCGTGCCGGCTTCCTCTTTCAGGGTAAAGGTGACGTAAAGCGGAGCGGAAAACGTTTCCCCCTCACGCTGGGCTTCGTGGGCCGTGAGCTTGGGTTCCCCCACTTCATAATGCGAGAAGTTCAACACCACCTTCTGGTCGTAACTGTCGATGGGGAAGACTTCCTTGAAGACGCTTTGCAGCCCCAGAAGGATCCGTTTTGACGGCGGCACATCCTTTTGCAGGAACTCCTTGTAGGAGTTGATCTGAACCTCGATCAGGTTCGGCGGTTCGATCGGCTCAGTGATTTTTCCGAAATGCTTTCGCTCAGACATGGTTTGCTGGGTGGTTGGATTGAATGTTTCCCCGGACAGTTGACGCCGGTTTGGACGGCAACCGAAAATCACGGGAGGAGGGCTACGACTTCAGTTTCACGATTCCACCGGACGGCCGGCAAAACCGAAATACTGCTTTCGGATGGGATGGGGCCTCTTCATCGAACTCGAAGAGTATGTCTGTTCTGGAGCGGGAGGCAGGATGCCTTCCCGAAATTTTTTTGGACGATCCCCGGTGGAGCCGTTGTCGTCCGGCAACCTCCGGAAAACCCCGGATCGAAACGCCGATCCGGGGTTTTTGGAGTAAAAAACGGCAGGTTACTTGATCTCGACCTTGGCACCGGCGGCTTCGAGCTTCTTCTTGATTTCCTCGGCTTCCGCCTTGGGGATTCCGGTCTTGAGTGGTTTCGGCGCGCCTTCGACCAGTGCTTTTGCTTCGGCAAGTCCGAGGCCTGCGACCGCACCGCGGACTTCCTTAATGACGGCAATCTTGTTGCCACCGCCGTCTGTCAGGATCACGTCGAATTCGGTCTTTTCCTCAACGGGAGCGGCAGCGGCAGCGCCTCCGCCAGCGGGAGCAGCCACTGCGGCAGCGCTCACGCCCCATTTTTCCTCCAGCGCCTTAACGAGTTCGGCCGCCTGGAGAATGGTGAGTCCGCTGAGTTGATCTACGATGTTATTGATGTCAGCCATGGTGTTTGGTCAGTGTCACCGCATTCCGGAGCCCCGGAAAATTTGAGCGCAACAGCCGCCGCGCCGGTGAGGAACTGGGTTTGTTGTTTTCTTGGATTTGGTTTTCTGGTTTCGCCGTCCGTCCGGCATTGCTGCCGCCCGGTCGGAAAGGGTTTTTGGGTTGATTTACGCAGCCGGAGCGGCGGCTCCGCCGTCTTTTTCCACTTTGGCGGCAATGGCGCGGGCAATCGCGCCAGCCGGGGCATTGAGCACACCGAGCAGCTTGGCCAGCAGGTTTTCGCGGCTGCCCACAGCTGCCAGGCCGTCAATGTCAGCGGCGGTGAGGAAGGCGCCGTCCAAAGTACCGCTTTTCATGGCGGGGCGCTGGAATTCCGTGTTGCAGCTTTTTACAGCCTTGGCTGCAGCGCATACGTCGGAGTCACCAAAGACCACTGCGGTCTGCCCGCTGAGGTCCTTTTCCATTTCCTTCGGCAGTCCCTTGGCGGCGGCGGCGGCCTTCACATAACTGTTCTTAGTCACATGGAATTTGCCGCCCACGGCGCGCAGGCGTTTGCGGATTTCGTTGATCTGCGGCACGGTCATGCCGGTGTAGTCCACCAGCAGCAGATAGGGGCTGGTGTTGATCCGCTCCAGAAGCTGCTCGACGATGATTTTTTTGTCAGGATTCATGATGATCTGAAATGATTGTGATGCACTCCGGAGGCAGACTAGGCGCGGAAATACTTCGAGGTGTCGATGGGAATGGGCGGGCTCTGGGTCGCCGTGACGGTGATGTTGGAAATGTAGCGTCCGCGGGCGGTGGCCGGCTTGGCGCGGTAGACCGATTCCAGGACCGCCTCGGCATTCTCCTTCAACTGCACGGGAGTGAAGGAAACCTTTCCGACGGGAGAGGAGATGTTCCCGTTTTTGTCGAGCTTGAAGTTGACCTTGCCCGCCTTGGCAGCCTTGACGGCGGCGGCGGTGTCATCGGTCACGGTTCCGGTTTTCGGATTGGGCATGAGTCCGCGTGGACCCAGAATCCGGGCAACCTTGCGGACTTCCGCCATGGCATCGCTGGTGGCGATGGCCACGTCAAAACTGGTGAAGCCTTCCTGGACTTTCTTGATCAGGTCGTCATAGCCCACGAAATCCGCACCGGCAGCCTTCGCGGCTTCCGCAGCGGCACCCTGGGCAAATACCAGCACGGACACCTTCTTGCCCGAACCATGCGGCAGGTCGCAGCTCGACCGGATCATCTGGTCAGACTTTTTCGGGTCCACTCCCATGCGAAAGGAAATGGTCACCGTCTGGTCGAATTTGGCCGCGGGAAGTTTCTTCACCGTTTCCATGGCTTCGTCCAGGGTGTAGGTCTTGCCGGCCGGAATCAGCTTCGCGGCGGCCTGGTAGCGTTTGCTTCGTTTTTGTTGGCTCATGTGGGTTGGTGCAGTGCGAGCGAGCGTTGGGCGCTCTCCTGCGGTTGCTGGGGAGGCATTGGACTTCCGGTCCGCCGCCTCTCTGGGTTGTGTTGTGTTTGCGAATCAGTCCCCGGTTGGGGGGGGCTGAAATTTGTCATGGCCGCCTGCCAAGCCGCACCGCGGCGTGAGAGGCGGGGCTTTTCGGGTGTCTGCGATTACAGTTCGACGTCCACGCCCATCTGGCGGCAGGTGCCTGCAATGATGCGCATGGCTGCCTCTTCGGAATTGGCGTTGAGGTCGGGCATCTTCTGCTTGGCCACTTCCGCGAGCTGTTTCTTGGAAAGGCGGCCCACCTTGTCCTTGTTGGGAACCTTGGAGCCGCTGGCGAGGTTCAGCGCCTTCTTGATGAGGGCGCTCGACGGCGGCTGCTTGGTGATGAAGGTGAAGCTCTTGTCTTTGTAAACAGTGATCACGACCGGCAGCACGTCACCGGCCATTTTCTGGGTGGTGGCGTTGTATTCCTTGCAAAAGGCCATGATGTTGACACCGGCCTGACCGAGGGCGGGGCCGACCGGCGGCGCGGGGTTTGCCTGTCCGGCGGGGATTTGCAGTTTGATGATTTTAACGATTTCTTTGGCCATGGCGGAAACGGTTGGATTTCAAGGTTGGAAGGATGGGTGCCGGGCTGGACGGTCTGAGGCTCCGTCGGCTTGGCGGGGAGAAGGTGGTTTATTGGGCTTTTTCTTTTTCGACCTGCCAGAATTCAAGGTCCAGCGGGGTGTTGCGCCCAAAGATGTTGACGGAGACGCGCAGTTTGCCGTGTTCGTGATCGATTTCCTCCACCACGCCGATCTGCCCGTCGAACGGTCCATTGTTGACTTTCACGGTGTCACCGGCGTCAAAGGCCACCTTCGGTTTGACGGTGTCGGAGCGCTCGCGAATCTGTAGCAGCATGGACTCGACTTCCTTCTGCTTCATCGGCGTGGGACGGTCGCGATTGCCCGCAAAATGAATGACTCCCTGGGTGTCCTTGATGAAATACCACGTCTTGTCCACGAGCCCGCCGTCCGGATGCAGCAGGTTCATGTTAATGAGAAGGTAACCCGGAAACACCTTGCGCTTGGTTTCGGATTTGCGCCCTTGCTTGACTTCGGACACCCGTTCCATCGGCAGCAGAACCTCGAAGATGTAGTCAGACATCTCCTCGGTCACAATGCGGCGGGCGATATTGTCCTTCACTTTTGCCTCCTGGCCGGAGAAAACGTGAACGACATACCATTGATCGCGGGCTGCTGGGATGGCTGCCATGGGTGCTGGGTGCTCTATTCGAATGATGAAAAGACCCCCGAAATTTCGGGGGTCAGATCGGAGGAACGCGACTCTTCGACGCAAACATCACCAGACTCAACCGGAAAATGCAGCGAATTTTTGGAAAAATTTCCGCCGCCAGACTGCCGCACTCCTATTTTTTGAATTTGTCCTTCAATTTTTTCCAGAAACTGTCCATGTCTTCTTCCTTGATCTCGTCCGCTTTCCTGCGGTTTTCCTCCGCCAGTTTCTGCAATTGCCGTTCCAGCTGCTTGCGGCGCTCTTCTTCCGCATTGGTCCGCGGTGCCTGACGGACTGGAATGGGGGTTTTGGTTTTGCCAGGCGGGGGTTCGGTGCCGGCCTCGCGTTCGTCATCGCCCAGGTCGCGGCCAAACGTATCCACCGGTACCGCCACTTCCTCGCCGCGCGAGGGCAACGAACGCCGGTCTGCGATGAACTGGCGCGGGCTGTAGTAGTTGGAATAGTCCTTGGCGTAGGCGCTGCGGTTCATGCCGATGCTGAGGTTCTTGCGGATTTCGAGGTGCAGGTGGGCGGCATAAATGCCGTAACAATTGCCGATGGTACCGATCTGCTGGCCGCGTTTGACAATCTGGTATTTCCTGGCCATGCGCCGGTCGAGGTGGCCGTAAAGGCTGTCCACAAAGGCAATGTTTCCATTTTTCTCCCGGTAGGCATGCCGGACGATGATGACGTTCCCCCAGCGGCGGCGGTAGTCATCGGAAAACACCACGACTCCGTCGGCAATGGCACACACCGGATCGCCCAAATCCGAATCCCCTCCCCCGTTGCCGTTCCAGTCCTCACCAAGGTGCACATTGGGCCAAAAACCCCGGAAAATGTAATACCCGCCGGCATTGGGCTTTCCGACCGACTGGTCGAAGCCATCCGCCAGCGGAGCGCGGACGGAATACTTGGCCTGAGCCGCATCCGGCAGGACAAGCGTGGCGGCCAGAGGGAGGAGAAAGCCGAGGGCTTTGCTGAAAAAGTTAGGAGGATTCATGGCAGAAAGGCTGAGCCGGGGCCACCCTGGCTTCCGCACAGGACCACTGGAAGCACAGAATCTTCCCTGCCGCCAATGGTTCTCATGCAGAAGCGGGGCTGTTCCCCCAGCGGTCCATGTTGTTCCCGTTTTCAGCACGGACCGAAACCAAGGCGGATGCACGGGTGGCTTTTCAGCCTTCGACAGCCGCTGCGAGATGCTTTCGCCGCTGGCGGACGGCCAGGGCCAGCCAGAGCACCGCAGCCACCAGGAGGGCCACCGGCAAGACCAGAACCCCTTTCTGCAGGCTGCCGAACCGGTCAGAAAGATGCCCCACGATGGCAGGCGACCAGAGGTCGCCAAACATGTGGATGATGAAAATGGAGCCCGCCATGGCGCAGGAGCGCAGGTGCGCCGGGGCGGTTTCCAGAATGAGGGTGTTGACTGGTCCGGTTCCGGTGAACAGGAGAAACACCGCGGCGGCAAAACAACAGGTGGACAGGGTGCGGTCCGCCACTTGGAAAGCGCCATACGCCAGCGGCGCCGCGAGGACGACAGAAAGCCCGAGCACCAGTGCATAGCCCGCAGGGGTTTTCTTCTGCAGCCGGGTGGCGGCAAAGCCTCCCAGCAGGGTGCCAAGGAATCCTGCACTAACGAGAATGGCTCCGAAATAGGTGCCCGCGGTCTCCTTGGCCATGCCGAGGCTGCGCTGGAAAAACGTGGGCCCCCAGTGGGCAAAGGCACCCATGGTGAAACTGTAGGCGGCATAGCCCCAGACGACGAGCAGGTAGTTGGGCTCGCGAAACAGCCCCGCGATTTCCCGCAGCCCGGGTTTGTGCGACTGGTCGGAACCCAGCCGCGGCGGGTCTGCAAAGGGCAGCAGCGCCACCGCCAGGAGCAAGCCCGGCAGGCCCGCATAAATGAAGGCATGCCGCCAGTTTTCGAACAGTCCGCCCAGCAGCGAGCCGAGGGCCGCCCCGACGGGGATGACCATGTAGAAAATGGTCAGGACGTTGTTTCGCTTTTCGGGCGGGTAAACATCGGTCAGCACGCCGGGGCTGATGGTGCCGTAGCTGGCTTCGCCGACGCCCACCAGAATCCGGAATGCCAGCATCATCCCAAATCCGGCGGCAAAACCGCTGAGCACCGTGCCCGCACACCAGACGGCCACGCCGAAGGCGATGAGCCACTTGCGGGAGGTGCGATCCCCCAGATAACCAAAAAACGGTGAGGTGAGGAAATACCCCAGCATGAAGGCGGTGCCGAGATTTCCCCGGTCGGTGTCGCTGAGGTTCCAGTCATTGCCGACGGATTCCAGGACCGACGACATGACATAGCGGTCGAGGTAGTTGAACAGGTTGAGTCCTGTCAGGAGGATGAGAAACCAGATTGGAGGAAGGCGGCGCATGGGCGGAAGGATGGGCGCATTCACCGCGGCGCCGCAGCAGGATTGTCCGGTGCCGCGGGAGCGGACTTCGCCGCTGGTTCCGTGGAGTTGGAGGCTTCGCCCGGCGCAGGAAGGGAATGTCGCCGCAGCGGTTCCAGCAGCGATTCCAAATCCGGCGGAGGAAAGTTCAGGAGCATCCACATCCGCAGCACCACCAGGGCAAGAAACAGGAGCACCGCGCTGACCACTCCGGCCGCAGGAAGCGGCCCGGCTGCCACCCCGGTGGCATTGCGCTGGTCCCAGGAAGTGGTGTCAAGCATCCGGAGACGGTTGAAGGAGAAGATCTTCGACACAATGTTGATGATCGGAATTTCGCATCCGCAGCCAAACAGCCAGACATCCATGCTGCGGCGGAAAGCCTGACGCAGGGTGATCTGGCGGCCCTCCGTGTCGTGGATGCGCAGGCCCAGCAGCATTTTGCCCAGGGTGGCGCCAAAGCGCCAGACCAGGAGCGCCTCCAGCGGCATCCAGAGAAAGCCGGTTCCCAACGCCACCCACAACTGCGGCTGGGTGAACTCCACCGGATTGAGCCAGCCGGCGGCCACCGCAGCGCCCAGGGCGCACGCGCCGAACAATGCCAGATCCAGCGTCCTGGCAAAAAATCTCCGCCAGGCCAGCAGGCTGCGCTGCCGCACTTCCTGAAGCTGGGCTGCGTGCCCGGTGGCAGTTTCGTCTGCGGCCGCAGTGGCAGCAGGCAGCGGTGGCATGCCCGGTGGAGGCGGGGGGACGGCATCTGCGGTTTCCAATGGTGGCAGCAGCGTCTCCAGTGCTTCAATTTCCCGCAGCGGAGCCCACTGTTCCATGCCGTCATGCCAGCCCAGGTCCGTGAGTTCCACGGTTTCCTCTTCCAGCATTTCGCGAAGCTGAAAAGGAAGCAGCGGCCCCAGAGTGCGGCCCTCTTTCCGAACATAATATTCCATGACGCAACCTGTGCGATGCATGGTCCAGGACGCAATCTGATTTTGTCCGGGATGCCGGACCTGCCACCCTGCACAGCCTGGCCGCGCCAACCGAACGCCAGTTTCTATTTCCGCTGGACGACGATGATGGTGACGTCATCACTCTGCGGATGGCCGTGGACGTGGTCGGCCACCGCGGTCAGGATCGCCTCCAGCACTGCGGCACTGCCCTGGGGAGCGGTGCGGCGGAAGACTTCCTCCATCGCGGGAATGCCCAGTTGGTCGCCCGCAGCATTTTCCGCTTCATTGACCCCGTCGGTGTAAAGCAGCAGGCAGTCGCCGGACTCCATGCGGAAAACGTAATCCTTGGTGACGCGTTCGAAAACCCCGCCGTCATCCACGCCCATGGCAACGCCTGGGGGTTCGAGACGGGAAACGCCGCCGGTGGCCTGGGAAAAGAGCAGCGGGGCGTCGTGACCGGCGCGGGCCAGGATGGCGGTTCCATCGGTATGGTTCAGCATCAGATAGGCCACGCTGATGAACATGTCTTCCTTGACATCCTCATAAATCGCACGGTTCACGCGGGCCAGGGCTTCGGCCGGGGAAAGCAGGTTCGCCGCCAAACCGCGCAGCAGTCCGCGGCAGGTGGTCATGACCAGGGAGGCGGGAATCCCCTTGCCGGAAACGTCGGCAATGACGATGCCGGTATGGGACGGATCGATTTGCAGAAAATCGTAATAGTCACCACTGACAATGCGCGCGGGAACATTGGTGGCGGTCACCGTGAAATCCGCCAGCTCCGGGGCCTGCTCCGGCAGAAGCATCCGCTGCACCGCACTGGCGGCGCGCAGTTCGCCCTCCATGCGGCGTTTTTCGGATGCCTCCTCCTGCAGCCAGGCATTGCCCAGCGCGAAGGCAGACTGCTCCGCCACACTGCGAAACATTTCAAACTGGTGCTCCGTGAAGGCCGGACTGCCCGGCAGATTCGCCGCAGCCAAAACCCCGAGCCGTTTGGTGCCGTAATCAAGCGGAAAAACCATCACGGGCGTTGCCCGTTGCAGCGGCGTGCACCTGTCTGCCGCAAACCCCGGCAGGGCGTCCATTCGTGCCAGATTCAGCGCCGACTGCGACTGGAAACTGTGCCCCAGCACGCCTTCGCCTGCGGCGGCGGGTTGGAGTTTCAGATAACTGAGCAGCGCAGCGGAATCGGGATCGCTCTCCTGCAGCAGTTCCGCTGACAACGGGACGAGGGGCGGGCAGCCTTTGCTGAACGCTTTCGGCACCAGATGGGCGCCGGACTTGTCCGCCAGATACAGGGCTGCTCCGGAGGCCTCCACCACCCGCGCAACCCCGCTGACGATCAATTCCGGCAGGCGGCGCAGACCGCGCTCACCGGAGACCGCCTCGGCGATTTCGTGCAGAAACGAAAAATAGCGCGATTCCTCCCGTTGCAGGGAGGCAATTTCCTCGCGCAGGGATGAAACATCGGCTCCGTCTGGTGCCCCGCTCCCGCTCATCCCTGCAGTTGCGCCGCCTTGCGCCGCATGAGTTCGATCACTTCCCGGAAGCGGCCTTCATTCTCCTCGCTGGCGGCGGCCAAATCTTCATGGGCCTGCAGACAATGCTGCGTCTGCTCCTTCTTGTCGATTTCGCGGTGCGGCACGGCCGCCGTTGCCTCCGGCACCTTCCCCCCATCCAGTGGTGACCCGCACTGGCAAGAATCGGCCCCGGCGGAATCAAAGCCACCATCGTCTTCTGCCACGGAGCAGAAATAATGAACGCCCAGACCTTTGAGGAGCCGGGCGTTTTGGCCAAGGACGTGGATGATGTGCAGACAACCCTGCTGGAGGCGCAGCCGTTTCGCCATGCCCAGGAGCATCCCCATGAAGGTCGAATCCAGCCCGGTGCATTTGGCAAGATCGACAATGAAATTCCTTCTGCCCGAGGCGATCTTCTCCTGCATAAAATGCTCCACGTCCGGGCTGTTTTGATAGCAACCCTTTCCTTCAATGCACAGCCAGGTGGCATCACCCATCTGGCCGACCAATAGTCCGGAGGCATTCACAACAAGTGCGTCGTTTGCGGAAAGCTCGATTATTCACATTTCCCCCGTATGGTCAATCAAATGGCAACCGGAATGCGGAATGAAGTTTGATTTTGGTGCAAATCGGCAATCAACCATTCCAGGATGCCCACGCCCAAAGCCAGCCCGGAGGGCAGATGCCTTGTGAAAAAATTCACAAAGAGGCTTGCCAAGCCGGAGGAATCCCCGTATGAACAGCGCCTCCCAGGCGGCCAGGTGAACCTGACATTTTCAGTTTGCAGCGCCCTTGGTTCGTCCCTGTTTTTCTGACTCACCTCCATCCTTTGCAACGATGCCCAGCACCCGCGACATCCGCCGCCGCATCAAATCGGTAAAAAATACCGCCCAAATCACCAAGGCGATGCAGCTGGTGGCTGCCGCCAAAATGAAGAAGGCGCAGGATCAAGCCGTGTCCGGACGCGCCTATGCCGACATGATGAATCAGGTCCTGGTCAGCCTGAAGGCAAAAATCGAGGACATCTCGCACCCGTTTTTCGCGGAAGGAACCGGTGGCAAGGAACTGGTACTGGTCATCACTTCCGACAAGGGACTGTGCGGAGCGCTGAACACCAACCTGCTGCGCAAAGTTTACCAAAGCTGCGGAGCGGACGTGGAGTTTGTCTCCATCGGACGCAAAGGCGCGCAGCAACTGGGGCGTTTGAAGAAGAATCTGGTGGCGGATTTTCCGATCAAAGATCCGGCGCAGTTTGTCGAGATCCGCACCGTAGGCCGCCACTTGCAGGAACGGTTTCTGACCGGCGAATACAAGACCATCCGCGTCGCCTTCAACAATTTTGTCAATACGGTGACGATTGTCCCGACCATCGAAACCCTGCTGCCGGTCAATCCGGTCACGCTGGGTGGCAAACGCTCCTATGAAGGCATGGGCGGCATCATGGAGGTGAAGGAGGCTGCCGGACTCAGTCCGCAATACACGTTTGAACCCAGTCCGTCGGCCGTCTTTGAGGCGATCCTCCCGCAGTATGTGAACAACACGCTCTATCAAATGCTGCTGGAAGCCCGGGCCTCCGAACACTCCAGCCGGATGGTGGCCATGAAAAACGCCACCGACAACGCCAAGGACCTCATCAAGGACCTCACCCTGGAATACAACAAGCTGCGCCAGGCCAGCATCACCAACGAACTGCTCGAAATCTCCACCGCCAAGATGGCATTGGGGTAGGCACCACCGGCTGACGGTCTGAACGGACTCTGGCCCGATCCGGATTCTGGCATTTGCAGGGTGGAGCCGCCGCGTCGTTTGACAGCGCAAGGCCCATCGGCTAAAGAGGCGCGGCAAAGGCTGCGGACGGATACTCCATGCCGGACCGCGGCTCACACCCTTCAACCCTGGAACGGATCAACGAAATGTCAGAACGCAGAGTCGTCATCACCGGAATGGGCGTCGTTTCTCCCGTGGGCAACGATGTCCCGACGTTTTGGGACAGTCTCATCCACGGAAAGTCCGGGATCGGAAAAGTCACCCTGTTCGACACCACGGGATACGAGTGCCACATCGGAGGCGAAACCAAGGGATTCGAGCCGGCCAGGTATTTCAAGCAACCCAAAGACGCCCGGCGTTCGGACCGTTACATTCAACTGGCGGTGGCCGCCTCGAAGATGGCACTGGAGGATTCCGGGGCGGATTTGGACAAGCTGGACCGCTCCCGGTTCGGAGTCATGGTGGGCAGCGGCATCGGCGGCCTGGAAACGCTGGAAAACCAGCATGAAGTGCTTTTGAAAAAAAGCCCCAGCCGGGTGTCCCCGTTCACCATTCCCATGATGATCAGCAACATGGCGAGCGGCATGATTTCCATGGAACACGGACTGAGCGGGCCGAACATGGCCATCGTGACCGCCTGCGCCACCGCCAACAACAACATTGGAGAAGCGTGGCGGATCATCAAATTCGGCGATGCCGACGCCTTTCTCTGCGGCGGTGCGGAGGCGGCGATCCTGCCCATGGGCTATTCCGGTTTTGGCAACATGAAGGCGCTGAGCACCCGCAATGACGAACCTGAAAAAGCCAGCCGCCCGTTTGACCGGGGACGCGACGGCTTCGTCATGGGCGAAGGCGCCGGCGTCATCGTGATCGAGGAACTGGAACATGCCAGGAAGCGCGGAGCGCGCATTTACTGTGAGTTGGCCGGCTACGGAGTCAGCGCCGACGCCTACCACCTGAGTGCGCCGCATCCGGAGGGTGAAGGCGCCGCCCATTGCATGCGCATGGCGCTGCGCCACGCGAAACTCAGTCCGGAGGACGTCGGCTACGTCAACGCCCACGCGACCTCCACTCCGCTCGGAGACATCTGCGAAATCCGTGCCATCAAGCGCACCTTCGGCAGCCATGCCCGGGAGGGACTGCTGGTTTCATCCACCAAGTCAATGACCGGCCACATGCTCGGCGCAGCCGGCGGAGCCGAACTCATCGCCAGCGTGCTGGCCATGAACTCGGGAATCGTGCCGCCGACCATCAACGTGGAGGACCAGGACCCGGAATGCGACCTGGACTGCGTGCCCAATGTGGCCCGCGAAGCCGCGTTCAGCGCGGCACTGAGCAACAGCTTCGGGTTTGGCGGCCACAACGCCAGCGTGCTCATCCGCAAATTCTGACTGCGCCACCGTTTCTGACTGCGCCACCGTTGGCCGTCCGGGGCCACCGCAGACGCGGCACCGTTCGCCTGTTCCCATCACGCCCTGCGCGTGCCACCTCTCCATTGTCATGAAACTGCGTCATTTCGCCTGCTCGGCCTTCCTGCTTCTCTGCACCCACCACGGCGTCGCAGCCCCCGCCGGACCGGAAATCGTCCCCGGACCCTATCAACTGGGACCCGATTCCCAGCCGCAGTCGGGCATCCCGCACGGACGCGAAGAAAAATTCGAACTTCCTGTCAGCCGCATTTTTCCCGGCGCCGGCCATGACTGCTGGGTTTACGTGCCCGCCCAGTACCACCCTGACAAACCGGCCTGTGTCATGGTTTTTCAGGACGGAGGCGGCTACCTCAAGCGCGATGGCCAATGGCGGGTGCCGGTGGTGTTTGACAACCTGATCGCCAGGGGGGAAATGCCGGTAACCATCGGCATTTTCATCAATCCGGGCGTGGTGCAGGCCGCTGGCCCGGATGCCCTCCCGCGCTTTAATCGCAGCTTCGAATATGACAGCCTCGGCGATGCCTACGCACGTTTTTTGCTGGAGGAGGTCCTTCCGCTGGTGAAGAAAAAATACAACCTGAGCGAAAATCCCGACGACCGCGCCATCGCCGGCGCTTCCAGCGGAGCGGTTTGCGCCTTCACCGTCGCCTGGGAACGCCCAGACGCCTTTCGCCGCGTCTTCAGCACCATCGGCACCTATGTCGGTCTGCGCGGCGCAGATGCCTACTCCACGCTGATTCGCAAAACCGAACCCAAACCGCTCCGGATTTTCCTGCAGGACGGCATCAACGACCTGAACATCTACGGCGGCGACTGGTGGGTGGCTAACCTGGCCATGCAGCGGGCGCTGGAATTCGCTGGCTACGAACAGCACCACCTCTGGGGCGACGGCGGCCACGACGGAAAACTGGGCGGCCAGGCCTTTCCGGATGCCCTCCGATGGCTCTGGCAGGACCATGGCAAGGTGGCCGTGCGCACCCACCCGGAAAATTCCAGACAGCCGGTCGCCAAATGGTGCGATCTCCTCCAGGGATGGGAACCCGTTAGCCAGGGCCACGGGCACGCGGGGCAGTTCTGCACCAGCGAAAAGGGGGAAGTCTTTTTTTCCGACGCCCCCAACAATCGCATCCATAAAATTGATCTGGAAGGGAAGGTGTCCCTGTTTTCGGAAGCTGCGGAGGGTGCAGCCGGACTGGCATTCGGACCGGATGGACGCATGTTCGCCGCCACCCGCAACCACTCCATCGTTGCCTTCCATGCGTCCGGCACCAAATCGGTCGTAGCCTCGGGACTCGCCGCCAGAAACATGGTCATCGCCAAATCCGGCAGCATCTATTGCACGGAGCCCGAGGCAAAAAAGGTCTGGCACATCGCCCCGGGAGCACCGCCGGTGGTGGCGGATGAAGGCATCCCCCATCCCAGCGGCATCGCCCTCTCACCGGACCAGACCCTGCTGTATGTGGCGGATGCAGCTGGACGGTTTGTTTTCAGTTTTCAAATCGCCCCGGACGGCAGCCTGCGCCACCGCCAGCCCTATTTCCACCTGCATCTTCCTGACAATGGCTCCTCTGGCGCAGCCGGACTCTGCGTGGACCGGGAGGGACGACTCTACGCCGCCACCGCCGCCGGAATGCAAATCTGCGACCAGGCGGGGAGAGTCAATGCCATCCTGACAAAACCACAGCCGGATGCCCCCGACAGCGTGCAGTTCGGCGGGGAGAAACTGGACGTCCTCTACGTGACTGCCGGCGACAAAGTCTTCCGCAGGCGAATGCGCGTGAGCGGCATCCGCCCTGCCGACGGACCGGTCAAACCGGAACCGCCCAAGCTCTGACTTGCGGGGAGGCACTG
>JAGNEJ010000012.1 GCA_018003315.1 Verrucomicrobiales bacterium | reverse complement strand
CGGTTGATGAAGGGAATCGAATTTGGCATGCCGAAGGGATGCGCCTTTAACGACAAACAGGGCGTCCGCCGCACCACAGCCCGGCTGCGCTGGTGGCTCGAAAATCCCGCCGCCGCCACCATCCGCGGACTCACCTTTCCGGATTACGGGGAACTCCCGGATGCTGCCATCGATGCCGAAACGCTGCCTCCCATTCCGGGCTACGCCGCCGACGCGCCACCCTGCTTTTTCGGCCACTACTGGCTGCCGCCCGGACCTGCGATGCCCGTGAATCCCAATCTCGCCTGTCTGGACTACAGTGCCGCAAAGGACGGCCCCCTGGTGGCGTATCGTTGGGATGGGGAGCGGAAGCTCCTCGCTGAGAAATACGTCACCAGCACCGTGCGGCCGCGGGAGCCAGCAGCCTGACCTCCCGTTGTTATTTCAAACCGAACAAGAAAAACCACTGAAACCAGAACCCTTGAACGAATCCTGCAAACCCAGCGACCATGACTCACCATGAAGATCACAGGCCCAGCCCCCACGCATTCGGCAGACCTGCTATCCCGTAAAAACACGTGCCAGGGCAAGACCGCACAGGAATTGAGGGCCAACCCGATCTGGAACGCGAAACTGACGGGGGTGGCGCATGGCGAGGAAGTGGCGAAAAACTGTCCGGCTAGCCGGGCACTGGCCCACTTGCACAGCGTGACGGTGGGCACCGGGCGCGGGAGCGCATCGCGGACATGGTCAATTCCCAGCCGAAGTCGGCTCCCGTTTGCAGGTTTCGGATTCGCGTTCCCCCTGCGTCCAAGGATGGGGCAACATGGGTAAAACAGTCCACCCGGAACGCACCGTGAAACGGCGAAACCCGGCTGAAATCTTTGCCGCGATTACCGAGGAAGCTCTCCGCAAAACGGTGCGGCACGGCATCTCCGCGCCTTGGGAAAAACCCAGCGGAACGCGGTGTCGCCATTCGACCAGCGAACGTTGTTCACGCAGGGGGACGCAGGCGAACGGGCCGAGATCAAGCGCCGGGCCAAGGTGGACGGCACCTGGCTCAAAGCGCCCAATGGGCAGACGACGAAGCTGACGGCGCGCCAGTGGGTGCAGGTGCGCACCAAGCGGTTCAAAGAGTGGTTCGGGGATTGGGAGGGGGCGGCGCAGGCGATGGCATTACGAGCGCCGGCTGTGGCGTCGGTGTCCATTGGTGCCATACAAGCCACAGCGGGCGAGAAGGCCACTGCAGCGGCTTATCGCTGGCTTGCAGCGAATCCTCAAGACAACATTCAACGCCCCGAAATTGGCGCTATAATTTTTGACAGGAGATCCATTGACGACACTTTGGGCCACGGATTCCACGGTCACATCAGGTCCACGGGATCGACATCGACCGTGGTGATGATATCCTTTTGGCGGCGCTCTTTTTCCAGGATGGGGATGATGTGCCGGGTGATGGCGGGTGCGGACCTGCTGCGGAAGAAGATCTGGAACCGGTATTGGTCGTGCGCCTTTTCCAGCGGGCTGGGGCAGGGATCGCCCATGAGGATTTCAGGGGGGAGGTTTTCAGCGAATTTTCCCGCCAGGGTGGTGATGCAGAATTCGGCTAGGTCGCGATTTTTGCTGCGCAGCGTCAGCATCACCGCATGGCTGTAGGGCGGATGGCCGAATTCGCGGCGCATGGCGAGTTCCTGTGCGGCATAGCCGTCGAAGTCGTGATGTCTGGCAAACTGCACGGAGGGACTGTGCGGCGTGAACGTCTGCACGATGACTTCCCCCGCGACTTCGCCCCGTCCGGCTCGTCCGGCGACCTGCGTCAGGAGTTGAAAGGTGCGCTCTCCGCTGCGAAAATCGGGCAGGTGCAGGGTGAGGTCGGCATTGAGGATGCCCACCAGGGTGACATTGGGGAAGTGCAGCCCTTTGGCAATCATCTGGGTGCCGACCAGAATGTCGAGCTTCCGCGCCTTGAACTGCTGGAGGGTGTCCCGCAGCGCATGTTTTTGCTGCATGGAATCAGCGTCCACCCTGGCAATTCGCGCCTGGGGAAGCATTTTGCGCAGGGTTTCTTCGACGCGTTCAGTGCCGAACCCTGCCAGGAAAATGGCAGGATCGCTGCAGGCGGGACATTTGCGCGGGGCCTTTTGGCGGTAGCCGCAGATGTGGCAGATGAGGACGGCTTCCTCCTGGTGCAGGCGCAGGTTCACGCTGCAATGTCCGCACCGAACAGCGTGTCCGCAGCTCTGGCACACAATGCTCCGGGCATAACCGCGCCGATTGAGAAAAAGGATCGTTTGTTCCCCGCGCTGCAGGCGCTGATCGACGGCCATGCGCAGGCGCTCGCTGAGAATGGCGATCTGTCCGGTGCGCTTCCCTTTTTTGCTCTCCAGCTTCATGTCGATGACGCGCACCAGCGGCAGCCGGCAGTGGTCCGCCCGCCGCATCATCTGGACGACGCGGTATTTGCCGCGCTGCACATTGTGCCAGCTTTCCAGACTGGGCGTGGCGCTGCCGAGCACGATGGCGCACTTCTCCATGGTGGCCCGGACCACCGCGACATCGCGCCCGTGATAGCGCGGCGGGCTGTCCTGCTTGTAGGAATTTTCATGCTCCTCATCCACCAGGATCAGGCCGAGATTTTCCAGCGGAGCGAACACCGCGCTGCGCGCGCCGATGACGATGCGGCAGGTGCCGCGGGCGATTTTGTGCCATTCGTCGAATCGTTCTCCGGCGCTGAGCTGGCTGTGGAGCACGGCCACTTGGCGCTGCAAATGGGCGAAGCGGCTTTTGAAGCGGTCCACCGTTTGGGGAGTCAGGGAAATTTCCGGGACCAGGGCCAGCACGGTTTTTCCCAGGTCGAGCACCCGCTGGGCCGCCTGGAGATAGACTTCCGTTTTGCCGCTGCCGGTCACTCCATAAAGCAGCAGGGGCTTGTGGTCAGCGGGATTGGCAACCGCCAGCAGAATCTGCGACAGGGCCGCCGCCTGTTCGTCGTTGAGCGGCAGCGGCGAGGTGGGAATGAATTCCTCGCCCCTCGTGGGGTCGCGCTCCACGTAATCCTCCGCGACGGCGATCAGCGGCGGCCATGCCTTGGAAGCGGGTTTTTCCGCCAAGGCCGGCGTGGCGCAGCGGGCCAGCAGACCTTTCACGGCACCAGCCGCCAGACTGGCCAGCGGCACGGGGCTGCCGGCCTGCTGCAGCCGCACCACCACTTCCCACTGCCGGACCGCCTTGCGCTGCAGCAGCGCGGCCTCCTCCTGGGTGGGTTCCCGCAGCAGCCGGACAAACTTGACCTCGCGGGGTTTGTTGACATTGCTGCGCACGCTTTCCGGAAGCATTGCCCGCATGACGCTTTCCATGCGCGAGCAGTAATACTCCGAAATCCAGCGCCCCAGGCGCAGCAGAGAATCAGTTAGGACCGGCTTCGGATCCAGCAGCGCCAGCAGCAGCCGAAGACGCCGACCCTGGGCGGATTCGACCGGCTCCACTCTGAGCACGGTGCCCGTGGCTGATTTGTCCCGCAGGGGAACCCGCACCCGACTACCCTGAGCCACGGCCGCTTCCAGTTCCTCGGGAATGGCATAGTGGAATTCCAAATCCGTTCCGTCGAGCAGCACCAGCGCCGCCAGCCGTGCGGTGACGGGCGCAGACGGCCGGGACGGCGGCAAGTCGAATGGCAGAAAATCCGTGCTCACGGTGCGGGCGGTGAAGGATGACTGTCCCCGCACCAGCGACCCACGGCCAGGGAAAAGTGCGGGGTCGGAGTCACCTCCTGAGACATTCCCGCAGCACCCTGACAAATTTCTCGTTTTGCGGCATCGTGCCGACGCTCACCCGCACCCATTGCGGCAGCTTGTAGGCCCTCATCGCGCGGATGATGACGCCGCGCCGCAGCATCTGCTGAAAAAGGGCGTCGCCGTCACCCACGTTGACCAACACGAAATTGGCGTTGCTGGGGACGTATTCCAGTCCGAGTTCCGCAAATGTCTTCTCCAGAAACGCCCGGCCTTCCTGGTTGAGCAATCGTGTTTTGTTTTGATGGCCGTCATCCAGCAATCCCGCCAGAGCCGCCGCCTGGGCTGCGGAATTCGCATTGAACGGCTGGCGGGTCTTTTGCAGGACGTCGGCCAGTTCCCGCGGTGCCAACCCGTAGCCGATGCGCAGTCCGGCGAGCCCCTGGATTTTGGAAAATGTCCGCAGCACCACCACGTTCCGCCCTTCCCTGACATATTTCAGGGTGTCGGGGGCATGGTCGAGAAATTCATGATAGGCTTCGTCAAAGACCACGATGACATGCGGAGGAACCCGGTCCATGAAGCGGTCGATTTCACCCTGCCCGACCAGGGTGCCGGTGGGATTGTTTGGATTGGCGATGAAAATTTCCCGCGTCCGTTCGGTGATGGCCGCCGCCATGGCGTTGAGATCATGCTTGAACCCCGGATCCGGAACCTCCACCGTCGCCGCGCCGAAGAGCGTAGCCATCAGTTTGTAAACCACAAAGGCATGCTCCGCGGTGATGATCTCCGAGCCGGGATGCAGAAAGGCGTGGCCGACGAATTCAATGATCTCGTTTGAGCCATTGCCCAGCACCACGTTTTCCATGCCAAGGGCGAATTTCTCCGCAATGGCCTGCCGCAAACGGTAGCCGCCGCCATCGGGATAAAGGTGGAGTTGGTTCAATCCCGCCTGCACGGCGGCGATCGCCTTTGGTGACGGACCGAGCGGATTTTCGTTCGAAGCCAGCTTCACAATTTCCGCGGGGTCGAGCCCCAGTTCCCGTGCGACTTCCTCGATGGGTTTGCCGGGTTCATAGGCCAGGAGGTCTTGAAGCTGCGGGTTGGCGTGGTTCCAGATGGATGACATGGCGTGCAGGTATATTGACAAAGACGTGCCGCGCAATGCCAACTCGCAGGGAATGGCAGTGGCACCTGCGACGCAGTCAAGCCTTCAGTTTCCTGCGCAGGTAACGGCCGGTGTGGCTGTCCGGACACTGTGCAATCCGCTCCGGAGGCCCCTGGGCGACGATCTGACCGCCTGCCTCGCCGCCCTCCGGTCCCAGATCGATGATCCAGTCGGCGCACTGGATGACATCGAGGTTGTGTTCGATGACGATGAGGGTGTTCCCCTGGTCCCGCAGGCCGAAGAGGACGCGCAACAGGGTTTGAATGTCGGCGAAATGCAGGCCGGTGGTCGGTTCGTCCAGCAGATAAAGGGTGCGTCCGGTGGAGCGCTTGGAAAGTTCCGCGGCCAGCTTGATGCGCTGCGCCTCGCCGCCCGAAAGCGTATTGGCTGCCTGCCCTAGTTTCAGATAGCCCAGGCCGACCTGGCCAAGCGTGCGCAGCTTGTCACCCAGTCCAGGAATGGTCCGGAAAAATTCGGCGGCTTCGTCGAGGTTCATTTCCAGCACATCGGCGATGCTCCGGCCCTTGAAGAGCACTTCCAGCACCTCGGGGTTGTAGCGGCGGCCTTCGCAGGCGTCGCAGGTCACATACACGTCGGTTAGGAAATGCATGTCGATCTGGATGAGTCCGTCCCCTTCGCACACTTCACAGCGTCCGCCGCGGGTATTGAAGGAAAACGTCCCCGGAGTGTAACCGCGGACCTTGGCGGCGGGAAGCTGCGCATAGAGGTCGCGGATCGCGGTGAAGGCGCCAACAAATGTCGCCGGATTCGACCGCGGATTGCGTCCGATGGGCGACTGGTCGATGACGATGGCCTTGTCGATCTGATTCAGTCCGGAAATGCCAGCGTGCATTCCCGGAGCGTCCTTGGCATGGTAAAATTTCCGGAACAGCTCGCGGCGCAGAATGTCGTCCACCAGCGTGGATTTCCCGCTGCCGCTGACGCCGGTCACGCAGGTAAAGCAGCCTAACGGAAACGAAGCCTCAATGTTTTTCAGGGTGTTTTCCGCTGCCCCGTGAACGGTGATCCATCCGCTGTCCAGCAGGGAGCCGCGGCCCGGGACCGTCCGGCGCTGCGGGGGTCGGATCGATTCCATTCCTGAGAGAAACCGCCCGGTGATCGAGCGTTCGCAGGCGATGATCTGTTCCGGAGTGCCGGCGGCGATGAGTTCTCCGCCCCGCGGTCCGGCGCCGGGGCCGAGGTCGAGCACATGGTCTGCGGTGCGGATGGTATCCTCGTCGTGCTCCACCACGATCACCGTGTTGCCGCGGTCCCGCAGGCTTTTCAGCGTGGCAATGAGCCGGTCGTTGTCCCGCTGGTGCAGGCCAATGCTGGGTTCATCCAGCACATAGAGCACGCCGGAGAGCCGCGAACCCAGCTGCGTGGCCAGGCGGATGCGCTGCGCCTCGCCGCCGGAGAGGGTTCCGTTCGGGCGGTCCAGCGTCAGATAGCCGAGCCCCACGTTTTCCAGAAATCCGAGGCGTTCATCCAACTCGCGCAGCACGTCGGCACAAATGCGCCGCTGGGTTTCGCTCAGATGCAATTCCTGCAGCCACACGCGCGCCTTCGCAATCGTCAGCGCCGTGAAATCGATGACCGATCTGCCATCCCCCAGGGTGACGGCCAGGATTTCCGGCTTCAGTCGCCGGCCGCCGCAGGCCAGACAGGGAGTGGGATTCATGAACCGGCGGACATTCCGCTTCACAAATTCGCTCTCGCTTTCCTCCAGCAGCCGCTTTGCCTGCACGGTCAGCCCCTCGTATGGCTTGGCAATGCTGCGCGTGGTGTCGCCGGTCTTCCAACCGCTTTTGATGGGCGTCTTCCCCGTGCCGAAAAAAAGCGCGTGTTTGAACGCTTCGGGCAACTGCGCGAACGGCGTCTTCAGATCGGCTCCAAAATGGGCCGCCAAAGCCCCGATCTGCCGGTCCTGCATCGCGCGAAGCTTGGCATTGCCGGCCCACCAGGTGCGGACGGCTCCGTCCGCCAATGATTTGTCAGGGTCCGGAGCCAGCAGCGCCGGATCACAATGCAGTTCCACGCCCAGTCCCTGGCACTGCGGACAGGCACCGTGGTGGCTGTTGAAGGAAAAATGTTTTGGGGTCAGCGCGGGCATGCGGAATCCAGTGGCCGGATTCATGAACAGGGTGGTGAATTTCTCCTCCACCCAGCCGTCGCCATCCTGCCGGAGCGCAATGACCGAACTGTTCGCCCCGCTCCAGCGCAGGGCGATGGTCACCGAGTCGATGAGCCGCGTCCGCACGTCCGGACGGTTCACCAGCCGGTCGATGACGATGTCCACCGCGGCCCCTTCGGAAATGTCAGGCTTTTCCTCGATCTCCACGATCCTCCCGCCCGTGCGAATCCTGACAAACCCCTGCCGATTCAGCTTTTCGAGCAGCTTCTTTGGCTGGATCCGTTCCGAATCCGGCAGTGGCGCAAGGATCATGAACCGCGCGCCTTCCGGCCAGCGCAGCAGCGCTTCCACGATGCTCTGAGTGGTGTGCCGCTGGATCGGCTCACCGGTCGCCGGATCATGAGGCTGGCCGCAGGTGGCATACAGAACCCGCAGGTAATCGTAGATTTCCGTCGCGGTGGCGATGGTGCTGCGAGGGTTCGGCTGGGCCGTGTGCTGCTCGATGGCAATCGACGGGGACAAACCGTCAATGAAATCCACCTCCGGCTTTTCCAGCTTTTCCAGATACTGCTGGGCATGGGCGCTGAGGCTTTCCACATAGCGCCGCTGGCCCTCCGCATAGAGCGTGTCGAACGCCAGAGAAGACTTGCCGCTGCCGCTCACGCCGGTAATCACAATCAGCCTTTCGCGCGGCAGATCCAACGTGAGGTTTTTCAGGTTGTGCTGGCGCGCTCCGATGATGCGGATGACTGGTTCATGGCTCATGGGAGGTGGATTCCGGGCACCTGTAAAACCCCTTCCCGCATCCGCCACCAAAAATCATGACGCCGGCTCCAGGACAGCCACCCCAGCCCGATGGGTGCAACAGGCCGCCGCTGCCAGCGGGTGCCGACGCCACGATTGATTCCCGCGCCAGCCAGTGCCATGGTTCCGCCATGCAACTGCTGGAGGAACTGCGCGCCGAACATGATTTGATCGACCAGATGCTGGATTCGTTCCGCACGGCTGTGGGTCAATTCGTGAATGACCAGGCCGATCCGGACGATTTGATGCGCTTCGTCCGCTTCTTTCGAGTCTATGCAGACCAATTCCATCATTCCCGGGAGGAAGATGTGCTGTTTGCGACCCTGGTAAATCAACTCGACATCCCCGGCAATCGCGGCCCGATTGCCGTCCTGACAGAAGATCACCGCAAATTCAAGGCCTGCCTGGATCAGATCGAGCCGCTGCTGCTCCGCCGGCCATTGTCACTGGCGGAACAAACGCGTCTCCGGACCGTGTCCGAGCAGTACATCACCGGCATGCAGCACCACATTGATGCGGAAAATTCCGTTCTGTTCGTGGAGGGCGCGGTCTGCCTGCAGGATGCCGGGATTCGCGAACTGCCCTCGCGATCCCCAACCGACGACGAGCAGCAGGCCCGACACGAGGCGGAAGACCTGCTGCAACGCCACCCGCCGACGCCAAACATGGAAACCATTCGCGGCGACGGGTGCTTCCTCTGTCCCGCATTTCAGCTCACCTGTGACGGCTACGAACTCGAATGGGCCGCAGTCTCCCGCTGGGGCCATGCGCAGGTGGACGATCCGTTTTCTGAGGCGTGACCGCTGCCATCAAGCCTTGTGATTCTGGATGAACGTCCTGCCTGACACATCTCCGTCCGCTGTCGCTGCGGTTCGTCGCGGCGCCCCGGGGGCGACGCTGGCGGTATTGTTTGCCGTTAGTCTGTCGCATCTGCTCAATGATGCGATCCAGGCGCTCATCCCGGCGCTTTACCCCGTGCTGAAATCCTCGTTTGACCTGAATTTCACGCAGATCGGACTGATCACGCTGACCTTTCAGATGGTGGGCTCTGTCCTGCAGCCGCTGGTGGGCTACTTCACCGATCTGCATCCGAAACCGTTTTCCTTGGTGGCGGGAATGGGCGTGACCCTCTGCGGGCTCACGCTGCTGGCGCTTGCCCCCGCCTATCACTTCATCATCCTCGCCTCCGGAATGGTGGGGTTGGGTTCGGCCATTTTTCATCCTGAAGCATCGCGGATCGCGCGTCTGGCATCCGGCGGACGCCATGGCTTTGCACAGTCCCTGTTTCAGGTGGGCGGCAATGCCGGCAGTTCGGTCGGGCCGCTGCTCGCCGCGTGGATCATCGTGCCGCACGGACAGCATCGCATCCTCTGGTTCACCTTCCTGGCATTTCTGGGGATGCTGATTCTTTCCAGGGTGGGAAGCTGGTATCAGCGCCAGCTTCGGAAACACCAGGACCAGGCACCTGCTGCCGCACCGGCCCGCCCTGGCATTTCTTTGAGAAAAATCGCGTTCCTGCTGGGAGTGTTGCTGGTCCTGATGTTCTCCAAGTTCATCTATTTGGCGTCCATGACAAACTACTACACCTTTTATCTGATCCAGAAATTCGGAGTCTCGGTGCAGCAATCCCAAATGTTCCTGTTTCTCTTTCTCATTGCCGTCGCCTTGGGCACCATCGTGGGAGGTCCGGTGGGCGACCGGATCGGACGCAAGCTGGTAATCTGGATTTCCATTCTGGGGATGTCGCCCTTCGCCTTGCTGCTGCCGCACGCCGATCTGTTCTGGACCGCAGTGCTTTCGGTGATGATCGGATTGATCATGGCTTCCGCCTTTCCGGCCATCCTGGTTTATGCCACGGAATTGCTCCCCGGCAGGATCGGGACGATCTCCGGTCTGTTCTTCGGTTTTGCTTTCGGGCTCGCAGGCATCGGATCAGCGGTGCTGGGCAATCTCGCTGATCTGACGAGCATTCCCTTCGTCATCAGCGTCTGTGCGTTTTTGCCGCTGCTCGGGTTATTGACCGGCTTCCTGCCGGATTTGAATTCCGCAGTCCCACCGGAGCAGCCGCAGCGACCAACGGATCCACTCCCAATGGAACACGAGTGATCCACTAACAAATTATCGCATCCTGGGGGCTTGCATCAGAACCAGGTTTCTGCCGGGGTGGTCTTGCACTCCAGCTGTTGCCCATGCGCGGGTGCCATCTTGTGGTCCGGCACTCGTTGGGGGATTTTCGCAAATTCTATCCTTGCGAGGCTGCGACGGGAAGGCAAGCGTGCGTTTCCCCTTGGCGCCGGATTGGCGGCACGGCAATTTGATTTCACCCCCCACAGCAACCCACCATGGACCTGACGAGAACTGCCTACGGCACTTGGAGCGGCGGCAAATACATGCACTTCGGCGAAGCGCTTGAGGACGAGCGCTTCGTGGGCGCGATCCGCACCGCCTATGATGCGGGCATCCGCACGTTTGTGACGGCAGACGTTTACGGTGCGGGCCGGGCGGATGAATTTCTGGGCCAGGCGCTGGAGGGCGTTCCCCGCGGGAGTTACTGCCTGGCAACGGCGCTCGGGCATGATTTTTACGAAGGAGTGCGCCAGGGATCGGCAGGGTATCCGCGGTTTACCGACCCCTCGCTGCGCGGCCCGGAACAGTATGCAGACTTTCTGGTGATGGCGGCGGAGAAGTCATTGGAGCGCTGCCGCACCAGCCACTTTGACCTGGTGATGCTGCACAATCCCGACGAGCGCGGCTATTCCAGCGAAGCGGTCTGGAATGCCATGCGCCGCTTGAAGGAATCCGGGCTGACCGCGCAGTTGGGAATCGCCCCGGGACCGGCCAACGGATTCACCCTCGATTTGATCGACTGTTTTGAAAAATTTGGTGCATGCATCGACTGGGCGATGGTCATCCTCAATCCGCTGGAGCCGTGGCCGGGGCAGTTGTGCCTGCCTGCTGCAGAACAGCACGGAGTGAAAATCCTGACCAGAGTCGTGGACTATGGCGGACTGTTTTGGGACGACATTCAGTCCGGCCACCCGTTTCGCCCGGGCGACCACCGGACCTTTCGACCCGCGGGGTGGGTCGAACTGGGTTGTGAGAAAATTGAAAAAATGCGGCCGATTGCGAACCGCTACGGCCTCTCGCTGATGCAGTTTGCAGCCCTGTGGAATCTGGCACAGGCGCCGGTGCGCAGCGTGGTGCCGACCTACATTCAGGAAGCCGGCGAGGGAGCCCGCCCCATTGAGGATAAAATCCGGGAACTGGCGGCGCTGCCGGAAATCAATCCGCTGACAGCAGAAGACGTGCGGGAGGCCGGACGCATCGGTGACAACACCGGCTGCATGACGCTGAAGGGGGCGAGCAACCGCCACACCCGCAGCGAACGTCCTGACGAATGGCCGATGCGCCCGGAATTGGCCGCACTGGGCGACAGGTGGAATCTGGGCCGGGATTGGTGAGGGACCTGCGCCGCTCGGCGCAATTATAACACCGCGGCCAGGGCGGATGGCAGATTGACGGCTCCACTGCCGCCCAGGCGGATGTCGATGGTTTCGAGCCGCTGGATCAGATCGCGCACGGCATCGCGGGGCATGGGACCGCCTGCCGCCCGGCAGAAATGCGTGCGGCAGCCAAAGGGGCGGCTGTCATAAATCAGGCACCGGTTGTTCCTGAGAAGCGGGCAGCCGCCATCCTCCGCGATCGGGAGGGACTTTTTCCCTGCGACCCGCAATCCCTGGGCGGCAACGAGGGCCTCCCCTTTTGTCAGGAAAGGTGTCCGACCCGTGAGGCGGAACTGGCAGCATTGGGCCAGCCCCGTGCAGTTGCGCGGCACCGGGCGTGCGGCCAGTTCGTCATAAATGGAGCGGACTTCCGCGAGGAGAGCACGGGTTTCCGGCAGCGGCTCTGGTCTGGAACGGCGGGGCACGGAAAAATTTCGGTGTGTTAGGCGACGGGGGATGGAGTCGCAGCAGCGCAGCCCTTCATCCCAAAGGGAAGCGGCGATGGCAGTGCGCCAAAATCCGCCAGACCGGCCAGCAGGGCATCGAAGTTCCGGTCCAGATTGCCGATGAGGCAGTCCGTTAGGTCCGGGCGCAGGTCCGGATGGGTTTTGATAAGCGTGCCGAAACTGAAATTTTCCTCGTAGAAGGCGTAAATGAGCGTCCGCATTTTTTCGAGGTGTGAGCAGACCGTTTCCCCGTAGGCTTCGAACCGGCTGGCGGAAACATCCCCCGCCCGCAGGGCCTGGTCCACGGCATCGGAGGCGAGTTCGCCGGTTTTCAATGCGAGAAAAACCCCGGAACTGAACACGGGATCCAGAAAAGCAAAGGCATCGCCGACCAGCACCGCACCATCCGCGGCACAGTAGGCGGACCGGTAGCTGTATTCGCCCGTCACCCGGTATTCACCGAACTGTTGAGCCGCGGCCAGGTGTTCCTGCATCCATTGGTTGCGGGGGATTTCGCGTGCCAGGATGGCCGCAGGCTCGCGCACCCCGTCACGGAAAAGATAGTCGCGTTCGGCCACGACCCCGACGCTGGTGACGTCATCCTGCAGAGGGATGAACCAGAACCAGCCCTTGCCGGGAAGGTAGGCCACCGTGGTGGCACCGGCATCCAGTCCTTCGTCGCGCCGGGCGTTGCGGAAATAGGACCAGACTGCCACCTTGTTCAGCATGGGGTCTCTTTGCCGCCACTGGAGCTTGGTTTGCAGGAAACAGCCGCGTCCGCTGGCATCGATGACCACCTTGGCACGAAACTCCTGCGCGGCGCCATCCGGTCCGGTGGCTTTGACGCCCTCAAGAAATCCAGTGTCGGAATGGTAGAGGGGTTCAATGGCCTTGGTGTTGTGAAAAATGGCAGCACCGTCGGCAACCGCCCGCTCCAGCAGCATGGAATCGAAATCCTCCCGCCAAACCTGCCAGGAAGTGGAGGAGGGATGGTCGTAATGCTGGAAAAAATAAAACGGCTTCGACTGCTCGCCGCCCTGACCGACAAACTGAACGCTGTATTTTTTCACAAACGCCAGGCGTTCCATTTCAGCCACCACGCCGAGCCGGTCCAGCGTGTGCCAGCAGTAGGGCATGAGACTTTCCCCAATGTGGTAGCGGGGGAAGCTGGATTTTTCGAGAAGGTTCACCGACCAGCCTCTGCGGGAGAGAAGGGCGGCAGCAGTGGAGCCTGACGGACCGGCCCCGATAACGAGGACGTCGGATTTGTGCGTGATCATGCGTGAAGAATGGGAGGAGGGGGAAGGGAACCGGCACATGCCGGGGAGTAAGAATTTAGCAAGCGCCGCTCAGCCCGCCAGCATTTCCCGCTCCGCACTTGAGGCTGCCCACCACTGCAGGAAACGCGGCCCGATCAGGCTGGCGGCATTGCTTGCCGAAGCCGCGAATGGAAGGTATAGGTCCGCCATTGATCTGATGCGCGGCTTCCTCCCCCTGCCCTCCAAAGCCAGCGTCACCGCGATGTGCGCGGCGGCGCTGCTGCTGAGTTGCGGACGATCGGGTGCCGTGGACCGCTTTGTGGCGGCAACCGGAGGAGTGACCACAGGACAGGGAACCCTGGCACAGCCATGGACGCTGAGGAAAGCCCTGACCGCCAGCCAGGCGGGCGACACGGTTTTCCTCCGCGGGGGCATTTACGCGGACACCATTCCAGCCGGGGCCAACGGCGTTTACATGCTGGGCGTTTCGGGAACCGCCGGTGCTCCCATCACATTCAAAGCCTACCAGGGCGAGGTTCCGGTGCTGGACGGCACGGCGGCCGGGGCGACGATTCCAGACAACCGGGACTCCTATGCGCTGCTCTGGATCGAATCCCGCGGCTATGTCGTGTTCCGTGATCTGGAAATCAGAAATTTCCGCACCACCAACCGGAGCGACGCCATGGGCATCATCGTCCGCGGCACCGCGCATCATGTGGAGATTCGCAACTGCCGTGTCCACCACATCGAGACGGCGCTCGCTTCGGAAGACGGCCCGGAGGGTGTGGCGAATGGCATCGGCGTTTACGGAACCCATGCGGTCACGCCCATTTCCAGCATCATCATCGACGCCTGTGAGATCCACAGTCTGAAAACTGGATGGAGTGAAAGCCTGGTGTGCAATGGCAACGTGGACACCTTTGAAATCACCAACAACCACATCCATGACTGCAATAACATTGGCATCGACTGCATTGGATGGGAGGGCACATCCTCCGGGGCGCTGGACTATGCGCGCAATGGCATCATTCGCGGCAACACGGTGACCAACATCGACAGTCAGTTTAATCCGGCCTACGGTGCGGAAGGAGCAACCCCTGGGGAACGAAGCGCACCGGGGATTTATGTGGATGGCGGCGCGGGCATTCTCATCGAACGGAACCGGATTTCGTCCTGCAATTTTGGCGTTTCACTTGGCAGCGAACACTCCGGACGGCAGACGGCGAACTGCACGCTGCGCGACAATCTGATCTGGCATTGCCACATCGGCGGGTTGGTCCTCGGCGGCTCCGGAGGCTCCAACGGCGGAGCCTCGGGCAATGTGATCCGCCACAACTCGTTTTTCCAAAACGACACCAGCCCCAAGGCCAACAGCCAGCTCGGTGAAATCACACTGCAGCTCAATCTCACTGGAAATGCCATCACCCATAACATCTTCCATCCATCGGCAAAAAACATCCACATCACCAACTGGGTGGCGACGGCCGGGAGCAGCGGCAATGTCATCGACCGCAACCTGTATTATTCAACAGGCGGGGCTGCTGCCAGCAACTGGGCGTGGAATGAAGAATATGTTGAGGGATTCAGCACCTGGCGGTCCGCCACGGGATTCGATGCCCATTCGCTGTTCGCCAATCCCCAGTTCGTGAATGCCGGAGGGAGTCCTCCTGATTTTCACCTCCTGGCAGCATCGCCGGCTCGCAATGCGGGGGATCCGGCATTTTCACCGGCAGCCGGTGAACTGGACGCCCACTCCCTGCCTCGCCTGCTGGAATCCCGTGTGGACATTGGCGGCAGCGAATACCCCGCACCCACCGTCACCATTTCCAGCACGGATTCCGTGGCGGGCGAATGGGGGCCTGACACCGGCCAGTGGACGCTGACGCGGACGGGCAGCACGGCCGCGGCCCTTGTCGTGACCGTGGCGGTTTCCGGTTCCGCCACCAACGGCGTGGATTTTGCATCACTTGGAACCACCCTAACCTTCCCCGTGAATGCCGCAGCCGTGACCCTCACCGTCACTCCGGTGCTGGATGCGCTGGTGGAAGGGACGGAAAACGTTGTCGTCACGCTGTCGCCCTCGCCCACCGGCGCCTACGTGGCGGGATCTGCTGCGAGTGCCGCGGTCAGCATTGCGGATCGTCCGGTGGACCAATGGCGGAAGGACCAATTTGATGCGGATGCCGGGAATCCGGAAATCGCCGGAGACCGCGCGGATCCGGATCGCGATGGCGTGGAGAACCTGATGGAGTATGCCCTCGGATCGCCCCCCAAATCCGCCAGCGGGACAATTCCGCCGGTGACCGCGATCGAAAGCGATCATCTCACGATCACATCGGTCAAAAACCCCGCGGCCATCGACCTCACTTTTTCCGCCCGGGTCGGTCCGGAGCCGGGGCCGTGGCTGACCGGACCGGCGCACGTTACTGTCCTGACAAATACCGGCGTCGCATTCAAAGCCCGCGACAATGCCGCGGCATCCGCCGCACCACGCCGGTTCATCCAGATGATGGTCACCAAATGATTGTCCGGTCGCAGGTGAAATTTCGGTTTCATCCCGCCTGAAATGTGGAAGGAACCGGCTCTGCTTTGCGTATTTGAGCCTGCATGTCCTCACCTTCCCGCCATCCCGCCAATGTCCCTGCTGGTTCCGCACCCGGCGGGGGTGACTCCGCCGCCAGTGCCAGAACCACCGGAATCGTCAGTCTGGCCATTCTCTGCAGCCGGGTGCTGGGGCTGGTCCGCGATCTCATTTTTGCCGCGCTGTTTCCGGCGCGGCTTCGCGACTGCTTCCTGATGGCCTTCCGCACCCCCAACATGCTCCGCGACCTTTTTGCGGAAGGGGCGCTGTCCACGGCATTTGTCACCGTTTTTTCGAAAAAACTCAAAACCGAGGGGGAGGCCCCCGCCTGGGCTCTGGCCCACCGGATTTTGAGCCTTGCCGTGGTTTTCATGAGCCTGATCTCGCTGGGCGGGGTGCTGCTGGCTCCCTGGCTGGTGCGGCTGCTGGCGCCGGCCTGGCCGGAAGAGAAACTCGACTTCACCGTCACCCTGGCGCAGATCATGTATCCGTTCATCCTGCTGGTCAGTCTGGCCGCACTGGTGATGGGCATGCTCAATGCCCGGCGGATTTATGGAGTGCCGGCCTTGGCATCCAGTTTTTTCAACATCGGCTCCATTGTCGGAGGCTGGGTGCTGGGATGGCTGCTCGACCCTACCATGCGGCACGGTGGCGACCCCGCCGACCCGAATTTCCGGCGGGTTGCCATCATCGCATTCAGCGTGGGCACGCTGCTGGGCGGACTCGCGCAGCTCTGCGTGCAGCTTCCCTCGCTCAAGCGCACCGGGTATCATTTTCAGTTTGATTCCTCCGCCCTGCGCCTGGTGCGCATGGTGTTTGCCGCTTCCGCACTGCTAACCGGACTCGTCACGCTGCCGCTGGCTGCACTGGGAAAATGGAATGCCCATCTGTATCCGCTGCTCGGCACCGTGGCCCTGGGCGCTCTGGTGTTTTCCATCTGGCATGCGGCCACCGCAACGACCCGGAGCGCCCTGGTCACCGGCCTGGCGGCGCTGGGGTGCGTGGCGCTGGGTTGGCTCATCGGTTGGCATCTGGATGCGGCCTTTGGAGTGCGGGCCATGGTGGCAGCGAGCATTGGCACCAGTCTCGGCGGAGGCATTCTCTGCCGGGTGGTCTGGAATCTGGGAGGGGACCGCCCCTGGAAGGATGAAGGGGTGGCGAAGATTTTGAAACTGATGTGGCCGGCGGTCCTTGCCGGCAGCGCGGTGCAGGTGAACGTCTTGCTGAACAGCATCTTCGCTTCGTTTCTGGAGGAGAAAAACGGACCGGTGACCTGGCTGAACTATGCTTTCCGGCTAATGCAACTGCCGCTCGGAGTATTCGGAGTCGCCGTGGCGACGGTGACGCTGCCAGTGCTGGCCCGTGTGGCCACGGACGGCATCACGCCGAAATTTCGCGAGGTTCTGGGCGGAGGCAACCGCCTGGTGGTGTTTCTCACGCTGCCATGCGCCGTCGGATTGTTCCTGCTCGCCGAGCCGGTGATTTCCCTGCTTTATGAGCGCGGTCAGTTCCACCGCGAGGAGACGCTGGCCACCGCTGCCGCGCTGCGCTGGTATGCGGTGGGGCTGGTATTCTACGCCTGCATCAAAGTCATCCAGCCAGCCTTCACTGCGATCGACCGCCGCTTCGTTCCCATGGTTGTGGCCATGATCTCGATTGCGGTCAATGCCGCCCTGAATTCGTTCTTCGTGTTCTACCTGCGTCCGGCAGTCAATGCCCACATGTATCTGGCGCTGAGCACTGCGGTCGTGGCCTTCACGAACTGCAGCATCCTCTACGTGACCCTGGCAAAAACCGCGGGCGGGCTGGACACCGAGAAACTGCTGACCACTCTGGCCCGGCTCCTCGTGCCAAGCCTGGTGCTGGGGCTCATTTGCTGGGGCGGCATGGCCACGTTCCTGTCCGCGGAGGAATGGCGCCACTACGGGCTGTTCAAGCGCGTGGCCGCCCTTGGCGTGGTGGTGGGATTTTCCGGACTGGCCTATTTTGTGACGGCGAATCTGTTCAGGATTCCCGAGGCCCGCCAGTTCGCCGACATTGTCCAGCGCCGGCTCCACCGCGGACGAAAGTAGCTATTTTGCCGGAGGCAGTTCGCCCTTTTGATAGGCCTGGAGCGTGCGATTCAATTCCTCGCGCAATGCCAGACTGGCTTTTTCCACCGCATCCTTCTGCGTGGTGACTGCCTCGTCCTTTTTTCCCTGGAGAAACAAAATGCGAGCCAGGGTGTCGAGCGATGCCGGGTCCTTTCCACTGAAGCCGCCCACACTGAGGGTTGCGATTCGGTGAGCAGCGGCGAGCACCGGTTCGGCGGGTTTTTCCAGGTCGGTGACCAGCGCCCAGGCCACCTCATTCAACGCCGCCGGATTCCCCTTGGCAGGACCGTCGGCCAGCATTGAGGCAAACTTCATGGCGCTGTCCGCGTTCTGCGTTTTCACTGCGAGCCGGAAACTCAACGACTGCCATTCACCCGGGTTGCCACCGGCTTTTTCCAGGGCCTCCAGCATCCGCACGGCTTCACTGACATTTCCCTTGGCAATGGCCTCCGCCGCATCCTCCGCAGAAGGAACAGCCGGACGAGCGGCATCGCCTGCCTGACGGTTCGCCTCCGCCGCCAGGGCCATGACGCCGCGGGAGGGAGTCGCTTCATGCAGGACGATCTGCGCGGAGCCGCCGGTCCGGCCTTTGCCTGCGCCGATCTGACCAAGCTGGGAAATCACGGAGACATGCCCGATAACGTTTCCGCAGGCGTCCAGCAGCGGAGAGCCGCTGGAGCCCTGCGCCCAGTCCGTGCTGACGTTCATGCGCAGGTGTTTGACCTCATCCAGGCTGCCCGGTTTGCCCCGGACGCCGGAACGCCAGTAGAACCGGTTGACGATTCCCTCGCTGAAATAGCCGGAAATCTGCATGGGATTGCTGAGGCAGAATGCAGAGTCTCCCGGCCGGACATTGTCCGTGAGCGCCAGCGGAACGAGCTTTTCCCCTTCGGTCCGGAGGATGCAGGCATCCATGGTTTTGCTTTTTGCGAGGACCGAAGCAACCGGGCGAACCCGTCCCGCTGCATCCACCGCAATGAGATAGCCCTCGCGCATCGTCTCCGGAGCCTCCACGACGTGATGGCAGGTGCTGATGACGCCATCTTCCGTCAACGGATAGCCGCCCGCCAGGCTGGTGTGCCAGTGGTCGCATTTCTTGCAGAGGTAATACCAGCCCACCAGCATCCGGCTGTTCCGCGCGGCCTCCCAGATTTCCCCCGGACTGAGCCGTTTGGTCTGCTGAGCTGGCAGCGTGAATTTCTCCGGCGTCGGTTTCTGCAGGGCGCTGGCAAAAAATTTGTCATTCTTGAGCTTCCCATCCTTCAGCAATTTCGCCGCCTGCGGTGAGATCGTTTCCATCTGATCCGCGGGCTTGGGTTCTTCGATCGGAATGCCAGGGGCCTGAGCGGGTGCATGCAGCATCAGCACCGCAGGGCAGAGCAGGAAGGACACTGGCAAAAGGCGCAAGTTCATCCGACATCCTGCAATGGGTGCCTTGAATTTTCCAGTGCGATGTCGGATCTGTTCCGCGGAACTTCCGTGGGCCACCGTGCCGATTGGGTGCGGGAAACAGCGTCGGGAAAAAGCTGCCTATTCCTTGAACCCACTGGAAACCAGATCCTGGATTGCCTGCATCGCTTCGTTTTCCTGGGGGCCTTCCGTGGTCACCGTGATTTTGGCGCCGTATCCTGCCGCCAGCATCATCAAGCCCATGATCGACTTGCCGTTGACCTGTTCGTCGTCTTTTTCCACCCACACTTCGGCGTTGAAGGCGCTGCTGAGCTTCACGAACATGGCCGCTGGCCGGGCATGCAGCCCGAGCTTGTTCGTAATCGTAAATTCGCGCGTCATTTTGGTAGGGAAGCCGGAAGGGCGGTTTTTGGATTGCTAGGGAAAACGGCGCTAATTAATGCGTTTCTCGCGCATGAAATTCAACAACTTCTTGCTGAATTCGGTGGCGGCGTTGACGCCAAAACTGCGAAGTTTCTGCTCCAGTGCCGCCACCTCCACCAACCGGGCCATGTCACGCCCGGCGGCCACCGGAAGGCGGACATGCGGCACTTTGACCCCCAGCAGGTTGTAATATTCCTGCTTGGCGCCCACGCGTTCCACCTCATGCAGGTTCTCCACGCGCTCCAGGCTGACCACCAGATCCAGGCGCTTTTCGACGCGCATGGCGCCGACGCCAAAAAGCATGGGAACGTTGACCAGTCCGATGCCGCGGATCTCCATGTGGAAGCGTCCGATTTCCTTCGATGTGCCGATCAGTTCGCGCCCTTCCGGAGCGCGGAAGAGCACGATGTCATCGGCCACCAGGCTGTGGCCGCGTTCCAGGAGGCCCAGCACCGCTTCGCTCTTGCCGGTGCCGCTTTCGCCGCGGATCAGCACCCCGATGCCGCGCAGGTCCACCATGCAGCCGTGCTCCTGGGTGGTGGGGGCGAAATCCCATTCCAGCCAGAGGGTGGCGGCATTGAGGAATTTCATGGTGTTCATCGTCGTGGTGAACACGGAGATGCCGGCGGTGTCTGCCAGCTTGACCATGGATCGCCGCAGGCTCTTGCCCCGGGACACCACCACGCAGGGAATTTCCCATTCACACATGCGGTTGAAGTGCTGCAGCGCGGTTTCCTCCGGCAGGCTGTCCAGATAGGACATCTCCGAGTTGCCGAGCAACTGCACCCGCTTGTAGGGAAAATAGTTGAAGAACCCGCCCAATGCCAGCCCCGGGCGGTTTACGGATGGCTCCAGAATTTTTCGGGTGAAGCCCGAATTTGACCCCAACAGTTCCAGGTGAAGTTGTTTGGCGCGGTCGTTAAAGAACTGCCCTACGGTGACGAATGTAGTGTGTTTGACTTTCGCTGCCATGCCGCATCTTCCCGCTGGTGCAACGGGAGACAAGAAAAATTGCAAGCTTCACCCCGCCAGGCGTTGGTCCACATGCCTGCCGCAGAGCAGCAGTTGGTCGAAACCGGTCTGGCATTTGTTCGCCACCCGCAGGATTTGACAGCCGCCGCCTTTGAAAGCCTCGCGCCTGTCGCGGCCTTCGGGGTGCGGGTTCATGGGGTTGATGAAACCACCAAAGCCGTCCGGGCCGGAGTCGTTGTCGTCCACTGCGGCGGAGCAGGCGACCAGCGCGCCGACTTTGCAGCCCTCCTATTGCAAAGCCTGCTCCAAATGCAACACAGTGCGGTTCCACAGCCAGAATTCATTTGCCCACCGGCAAGTGCTGCGCAACCTAAGCCGCCGATGTCGCGCCTGAAGAAAATCAGCCGCTGGATTTACCTGCTAGCCCTCTTTCAACTGGCGGGAGGTCCGCTGGCCCTTGGGATTGCGGTGCTTTTTGGAAAAGTGACCGTCCGGTCGGTGTCCGTTGCATTCGTCCGCTGCCCGGCGGCAGACTCCGGCGGCATGACGGAAGCCCGGCAGGCGTGGGACGATCTGGAAGCTGTGCTGTTGTCCGCCCTCCCCGGCAGTGAGTCCCGGCACCTGCAAATTCCGTCCCATGGCCAGCAGCCGCACAACAATCCCAAGTCGCCGTTGCCAGGCAAGGACGCCGGAAAACTGGCGCTGGCGCTGGATGATCCGCCACCCGGCATGACTGCGCCCCCACCGGCCAGACGCCTGCCGTGCGGCGACTGGCATTCACCGTGGTTTTCCGCACTGGCGACGGGGCCGCCGGGACCGCCCCCACGCGGACTGGCACTCGCCACCGCCTGACGCCGCGGACGTTTCCGTCGGCGATTCGACTGTTTTGCTCGCGCGGTTTCCGCGTCCGCATTCGCCCTGCCCTGACGGGCACGGGGTGAATGCCACCCAGCCACCATTCATTGCACCACCATGATCCTTTCCAAAATCCAATCGTTTATCCTGACAAATTCTGCCCTTTTCGCCGCCGCCGCCGGACCCGTCCGCTCGGAGACGCTGTCCCTGCCTGCGCCGGATACCCCCGCAGCCGAACTCCCGGAAGTCATCGTGACCGGCAAGGGGGAAAGCCTGCTGGGCTCCGCTCCCGCCGCTTCCAAGGGGCAGTCCAATGCCGAAGAACTCACCGCCCGCCCCTATCTGCGCCGCGGTGAATTGCTGGAAGTGGTCCCGGGAGTCATCATCACCCAGCACTCCGGCGACGGAAAGGCCAACCAGTATTTCCTGCGCGGGTTTAATTTGGATCACGGAACCGACTTTGGGGTATTCATCGACGGCATGCCGGTGAACCTGCGCACCCATGCCCACGGCCAGGGCTATGCAGACCTCAATCCGCTGCTCCCAGAACTGGTGGACGAACTCAGCTACCGGAAGGGACCGTATTTTGCCGACTTCGGCGACCTCAGCGCTGCAGGGGCCGCACGCTTTCACCTGGTGGACCGGCTGCCACAGGGCATCGCCAGCGTGAGCCTGGGCGGCTACAACTACTTCCGCGGACTGGTGGCCGACACCATTTCCCTGACAAATCCCGCGCCCATCCAGCTCGCTCCGGTCTCCGGAAAGGCCCCGCAGGGGAAAAACTCCAAACAGCCAGTGGCTTCGGGCCTGCCCGGCGCGGAGCAATTCCTGACCTATGCCCTGGAGTATTCCAGTTACGACGGGCCGTGGGACATGGCGGAAAAATCGCGCCGCTGGAACGGCCTGCTGCGCTACGTCTGGAAGGACGCGGCGGAGCGGTTTTCTGTCACTGCGATGGGCTACGACGGCCGATGGCTCTCCACCGACCAGGTGCCGCAGCGGGCGATTGACCGCGGTCTGATGGGGCGCTTCGGGGCCGTCGATACCAGCGACCGCGGCGCATCCTCCCGTTACAGTCTGATGGCTGAATACGAGCACCAGACTGCGGACGGCGGCACCTGGCATGCCGATGTTTTTGCGGGTTTCTACGACCTGACGCTTTTTTCCAACTTCACCTATTTCCTGGATAACCCGGAACGGGGCGACCAGTTTGAACAAAGCGAGCGTCGCTGGATGGCGGGCGGCACGGTGCGCCGGGACTGGAAAATCTCCCTCGGCACCGCCGCGCAGGAAAGCCGTCTGAGCCTCGGACTGGACACCCGGCATGACTGGATCGACGGGATCGGCCTCTACAAAACAGAACGCCGCCAGCGCTACGCCACGACGCGGCAGGACGATGTCTATGAAGCCAGCGCCGGCATTTTTGCGGACGCGGAACTGCGGTTCAACGACTGGTTCCGCATCGCTCCCGGCCTGCGCGGCGACCTCTATCACTTTGACGTTTCCAGCGATGACTCCCGCAACTCCGGCACCGACTGGGACGGACTGGTCAGTCCCAAGCTGAACGTGGTTTTCGGCCCGTGGGCAAAAACGGAAATTTATGTCAACAGCGGCATCGGATTCCATTCCAACGATGCCCGCGGCGTGCTGACGCGGCGCGATCCGGTCAGTGGCGATGCCGTTTCCACCGTGGATCCCCTGGTGCGGCTCTACGGCGCGGAACTGGGCATTCGCACCGAAGCGATGCGCGGCTGGGTGCACACGCTGAGCCTGTGGCACCTGGAAAGCGACAGCGAACTCGTCTATGTCGGCGATGCCGGCACCAACGAAGCCGGACCCGGCAGCCGACGCTACGGCGTGGAACTTTCCAGCTACTGGCGGCCCAATGACTGGCTTTCATTTGACAGCGAATTCACCCTCACCCATGCGCGCTTCAAAGATGCGGGCGACGCGGATCACATTCCCGGCAGCGTGCCTGTCTCCTGGAGCGGCGGCCTCACTCTGGGCAAGGCGGAGGGACTCTACGGAGCGCTGCGGGCCCGGTATTTCGGTCGGCGCCCGCTGGAGGAATCCGGCAGCATCAAGTCCAAGGACAGCATTCAGGTCAATGCCCGCATCGGCTGGCGGTACAAAAACTGGGACATCGCGCTGGAGTGCCTCAATCTCTTTGACCGCAAGGACAATGACATCGAATACCATTACGACTCCCGCCTGCCCGGGGAAGCGCTCACCGGAATGGCGGACACGCACATTCACCCGGTGGAGCCGCGTTCCCTCCGGGTCAACATCGGCTGTCGATTCTAACCGTTTCCCCTCCCATGCTGGAACTCTTTCACAAAGGCGGGCCGATCATGTGGCCGCTGCTGATCTGCTCGCTGGTGACGCTCACGGTGGTGATCGAGCGCGTGATCTTTCTCCTGACAGAAATATCCCGCCGATCGCCGCGGATCGTCCATGAAATCCTGCGCCACGTTGAAAAGGGAAATCTGGCGGCAGCCCGGGAAACGGCGGCGGCGTCACCGGACGGCACCGCCCGGGTCTTGGGCTATGCGCTGGAACACCGGGACGAGGCCCTGTCCACCGCCGTCCTGCACGCCAGCGGCGAGGAACTGGACCGCTACAACCGTGGGCTGGCAGTGCTGGACACCATGATCACGCTCGCGCCCTTGCTCGGCCTGCTGGGTACGGTCACGGGAATGATCCGCACGTTTGGCCTGCTGGGCGGCGCGGAACTGGAAGCGCCGCAAGCGGTCACCGGCGGCATTGCGGAGGCGCTCATTGCCACCGCCTTTGGCCTGGGGGTGGCCATCACCGCGCTGGTGCCCTTCAACCTGCTCAACTCCCGACTGGAGCGCACCCGCAGGGACATCGAAGCGGCGGCCAGCCAACTGGAACTCCACCTCAAATGACCATCCCCTCCCCACGAGCATCCCGCAGAGCGCGCATTGAGATCATTCCACTGATCGACATCATTTTTTTTCTGCTCGCCACCTTTGTCATGGTCAGCCTGAGCATGGTGAAAAACCGGGGCATGCCAGTAAACCTGCCCGCCGCCCAAAGCACCGCCGCCCAGCCGCTTCCAGACCATGCCACGGTCAGCATCACCCGGGACGGAATGCTGTTTCTCGACAAGGAACCGGTGGACGAAGCGGACCTGCCAAACCGCCTCGCGGCGCTGGCGGTGGAGAAACACGGTGACGCGCAAGTCTTGATCCGCGGCGACGAAGAGGCGAAGCTGGGAAAAGCCCTCGAAGTGCTGGATGCCTGCCGCCGTCAGGGAATTGCCAAAGTCATTTTCCAAACCCGCCCCAAAGACCCCTGATTCCAATGTGCAATCAAGATGCTCATGATCCCGGAGGGAGCGCAGCCTGCCGATGCGCTGTTTGCTTCAAACATCGCATCTGCCGACTGGCAAGCCTGCGGCTTGATCATGCCGCTCATTTTGAAAACGAATTGGAATGAGATCGCATGGCGCACATTCCCGCCATCTCCTTTGCCGCCGCCCTGATCCTTCATGGCGCGGTCCTCTTTGGCGTGCAGCTCTCGCCGTCCGCGCCGCCGCCTCCCAGGGAGGAATATGTCGAAGTCAGCATCCAGGCGGAACCCGCACCCGATCCTCAACCGGAACCGCCACCGGAGCCCGTGCCTCCACCCCCAGCGGATACGCCTCCAGAACCGCCAGAGCCGGAACCGATGGAGCAGCCACCGCCGCCGCCACCGGTGAACACTCCCATTCCGGAACCGTTGGAGGAAGCACCCAAGGCTGCGCCGGAAGTTCCGCACCCAATTCCAAAACCAGCCCCGAAAACCAAGCCGGAAAAAGCAGCCCGACCGGTTCCTCCCGCGCGCAAGCCTTCCAAAACCGCAGCCCGGACCGGCACGGCTCCCTCAGCCCGCCCGGCCACCACCGGAGACTATCAAAGCGTCGGTGCCGTGCGCTACCTCCGCCGGGGACAGGCCGTCTATCCACCAGAAGCGGAACGGCAGAGGCAAACCGGCACGGTCCGGCTCATGCTCTACATCAGCGCCGCCGGCACCGTGGACCGGGTGGAGGTGGCCGCCAGCAGCGGCTTTCCCCTGCTCGATGCCGCCGCCGCGGCCGCGGAACGGAAATCGCGCTTTCGGCCGTTGACGGTCAATGGAACCGCAGTCAAATCCAAAGCCCTGGTGCCCTACACCTTTCGCCTGCACTGAGGAATGCGCGCTGTTTCCTGCGGAGGCTGTCGCTAATTCCACACCCGGTCACTTCCCCATGAAACACGCTTGCCTGGCAGGTTTGGTCCCCATTTTCTTCACGCAGAGTCACGCCTGGCTGCCTGCCTCCGCCCTCGCTGCAAGCCAGCCGACTCCGCCGTCGCCGCTGCTCGCCGCCTTTTTCCGCTACGTCCGGGAAGGCTTCTGCCACGTCATTCCGGATGGCCTGGATCACATTCTCTTCATTGTGGGGCTGATCCTGCTCGGGTCCGGCGGAGCCAGCCTCCTCCTGCAAATCACCGTTTTCACCATGGCCCATTCGCTGAGTCTGGGCCTCGCGCTCTTTGGCCTGATTTCGGTTCCCTCCCAGGCCGTGGAAGTCGCCGTTGCCGTGAGCATTGCCTTCATCGCGGCGGAAAACCTCCTCGCCTCGCGACAGACGCCCTGGCGGCTTTGGATCGTGGGCGGCTTCGGCCTCGTCCACGGCCTGGCTTTTGCCCACACCTTCATTGAAAATCCACCGGTTAGGGAGGACCTCTGGCCTGCCCTGTTCGGGTTCAACTGCGGGGTGGAAATCGGACAGCTTGCCGTCGTGGTGCTGTTCCTGGTCCTGACTTTTCCCTGGCAGGAAAAAACCTGGTATCGCCGGGGTGTTGTGATTCCGGCCTCGGCGCTCATTGCCATTGCCGGCCTGGCACTGGCGGTGGAACGCAGTCTTGCCCTGTGAATGCCTCCACGAACTGGCTGGCCGGAGGATTCCCTCCCCCAAACCGTCCGGGTGGCTGAGTTTTCGCTTTTCGATTTTGCCGCGTTGAGGAACAATGGCGTCATGCATTTCCGGATTCCCCTTTTCGCGGCGTGCAGCGCTGCATGCCTGCTGACTTCCCCCAGCGCATCCGGCCAGGGAGGAGGAGCCGGTTCCGCCATGGAATGGCGGGCGATCAACGAGCAAACTGCCGGAGCCTCCACCCATCCGCACACCACCCTTTGGGGTGTGTTTGCCAACGGCAGCGGAACACTGAAAAACGTCGCTACCGGTGCCGCTCTCACGGCATCGCTTGCCATCGTCAACTCCGGCAGCGCCAGCGCCACCACCATGGGCGCACCTGCGGTGGGCAGCGCTGCCAGCACCATTTTTTCACCCTATACGCACTGGAACAGCGGAGCGGGCGAGGCGGTCCAGATCGACGCGGCGGACTCGGTGACGTATGTGTTTTCGAATCTGAATCCCGCACGGCGCTACACCTTCCGCGGCACCTCGCTGCGCGGAAACAGCACGTTTACGAACCGGTGGACCCGGGCGGAAATCACCGGTGCCGTCTCGCAGACCGCCGTTCACACCAGCGGAATCCTCACCAGCACACAGCAGCCGGCATTCCTGACAGCAACTCAGGCCGCGTGGAATTCCGGCTACAACACCGCGGGCGAGGTGGTCGGCTGGGATGTCGTCGATCCGGGAGCCGACGGTACCTTCAGCATCATCACGCGGCGCTACAGCGGCGACTATCCGGGCGGCAACACGGAAACGCCCTCCGCAGCTCCCTACGGTTACGGATTCCAGGCCATTCGGCTCGAACAGTGGACGGACGGCCCGCCCGGTCCGCCAGTGGCCAATCCCGACAGCGCCACGGTGCATCCCGGACAAAAAGTCAGGATTTCCGTCCTGACAAACGACACCGGACTCGTGACTGCCGGGCCAGTCTCACTCCAGCAGCCGCCCGGCCAGGGCACCGCGGCACCGCAGGCGGACGGCACGGTTTTCTACACCGCGGCGCCGGGCGCTTCCGGAAGCGACACCTTTACTTATCAAACCAGCGGGCCGGGCGGCGTCTCCGGACCGGCATCGGTGACGGTGACCATTGCCGCGACGCTCAAGATTCCGGTGGTCGGGCTGAATGTACCTGCCGCTGCGCCGCCCACGGTTTACACGCTGCAGCCTGCCTTCGGCAGCCTGAGCTTCAGTTCGCCGGTCTGCCTGGCTTCTCCGCCCGGCGATTCCAACCGGCTCTTTGTCTGCCAGAAGGGAGGACTGCTGCGGCTCATTCCCGATGTCACGGCGGCAACGCCGTCCGCCGTCACGTTCCTCAACCTCCCCACCCTGCTCAACTCACGCGGCGAAAGTGTCAGCACCAGCAGCGAACAGGGACTGCTCGGGCTGGCATTCCACCCGGATTTCGCCTCCAACCGGCAGTTTTTCATTTTTTACAGCGTGGAAAAAAACGGGCTTGTTTACGAACGCCTGTCCCGCTTCACAGCCTCGGTGGCAGACCCGAACGCGGCGGAAGCCGCTTCGGAGCTGATTCTGATTGAACAGGTGGACGACGCCGGAAACCACAACGGCGGCGATCTCCACTTCGGGCCGGATGGCTATCTTTATGTGACCCTGGGAGATGAAGGCAACCAGAACGATTCCCTCAACAACAGCCAGACCATCACCAAGGATTTCTTTGCCGGAATCCTGCGGATCGATGTGGATAAGAAACCCGGCAGCCTGCCGCCCAATGCCCATGCCGCGGTGCTGCTGGATGCCGGGGTCGCCCGCTATGCCGTGCCGCCGGACAATCCATTTGTCGGCGTCACCAGTTTCAACGGCGTGGCGGTGAACCCCACGCAGGTGCGCACGGAATTCTGGGCCGTGGGGCTGCGCAATCCCTGGCGCGTCAGTTTCGACTCCCTAACTGGCGAACTCTGGGTCGGGGATGTCGGTTCGGGTGCCTATGAAGAGGTGGATGTGGTGACCAGGGGAGGAAACTACGGATGGGCCTACCGGGAAGCGGCCCACGCCGGTCCGAAATCCGCCCCGGGAGGCTTCACCTCCATCGACCCTGTGCATGAATACCCGCATGGCAGCGGCGCCACCCAGGGGAATTCCATCACCGGAGGACTGGTCTATCGCGGCTCGCGTTTCCAGGGCTTGCGCGGCGCCTATCTTTTCGCCGACTACACGTCCGGGAATGTGTGGACGCTGCGGCGCAATGCCGGAAGCCCGCCCACGGTGACCCGCATCACTGGCGAAATCGGGATTGTGGCCTTTGGGTCCGACCCGTCGAACCGGGATGTTCTGGTGGCGGACTTTGACCAGAACCGCCTGCTTCGACTGGCAGCAACGACTCCCGCGGGAAGTTTTCCCCTAACATTGAGCGAAACACACCTCTTCCATGACCTCAGCGACCTGACTCCGGCTCCCGGCCTGGTGGAGTATGCGGTGAACCTCCCGTTCTGGAGCGACCATGCCCGCAAGCGCCGCTGGTTCGCCGTGCCGGATGGCGTCAGCCGCATGGCCTGGTCGCAGGACGCCAACTGGACCCTGCCTGCAGGAATGCTCTGGGTGAAGCATTTCGACCTGGAGACCACCCGGGGCGACCCCGCCACCAGGAAGCGGATCGAAACCCGTCTGGTGGTCAAAACGACCGGCGGTTCCTACGGTGTCACCTACCGGTGGAATGACCAGCAGACCGATGCCGCCCTGGTGCCGGACGAAGGAGCGGAAACGGACCTGACCATCGTTGAAAACGGCTCTCTGCGCACTCAGCGCTGGAAGTTTCCCAGCCGTGCGGAATGCAACGGCTGCCACAATGCCAATGCCGGACATGCGCTGGCCTTCAACCTCCGGCAGTTGAACCGCACCGGAACCCTGGCCGGTTTTCCGGGGAACCAGCTGGATCTGCTCGCGGCCCACGATTTCCTAACCAGCAGCCTGCCCTCGACCAACCTGCTGCCGCAGATGCACGACCCGTCTGATGCGGAAGTTTCCGTGGAGGCCCGGGTGCGCTCCTACCTGGATGTCAATTGCGCTTACTGCCACCGGCCCGGCGGTCCGCAGGGAGCGGCCGCCTGGGATGCCCGTGCCCACCTCACCCTGGAGCAGACCGGGCTCATCCTAGGCGGCGCCATCAACAACGGCGGCAATCCTGAGAACAAACTTGTGGTCCCCGGCGACACCGCCCACTCCGTCCTGCTCAACCGGCTGGCAGCCTCCAACGGATTCACCCGGATGCCGCCGCTGGGCTCCACTGAGCTGGATGCCGCTGGCATTGCCCTGGTCACCGAGTGGATTGCCAACCGGCTGCCGCAGAACCGGACCTATGACGCCTGGCGGCTGGAGCAGTTTGGCAGCGCCGCCTCGCCAGAGGGCGAACCGGGCGCGGATCCGGACGGCGACGGCCAGACGAACAGCGCCGAGTGGGCCGCCGACACCCAGCCACGCCAGGGCGGCAGCAGCTTTCTGGTCACCCCCGCACCCGCTCCCGGCGGAGCCATCACCCTGACATTTTCAGTTCCGGAAAACCACCGCTGGCAGGTGACGCAGAGCACGGATCTGCTGGCTTGGTCCCCTTGGGATATTCCGAAAAACAGCGGCCGTGCCGCGCCCGGAGGAAGCCTCACCCTCACCGGCCCGATGCCGGAAACCCGCCGCTTTTTCCGCGTGACAGTCACCGCTGACTAACCAGACGGATCACTGTTTTGACACCGACCGGGGATTGCGCAGGAAATAGAGGCGGCCATCCTCCGCGCCCCCGAGAAAATCGGGAATTTCATCTCCGTCAAAATCCACGGTGGTGGGGCTGACATCGTGCCCCTCGATGTTTTTTCCCGCCAGCGCTCCGGAATTGCGCATGGTCCACACGCCATTGGTTTGTGAAACCTGCCGGAGAAAATCGGCATTTTTGGAGTTCACCAGGAGATCGACGCTGCCATCGCCGTCCCAGTCGGCAGCGCACAGCTTGCGGCGTCCGCTGCCGCCGGCGGTCTTCGCATTGAGGCGCAGCGGGCTTCCGGCTTCATCGACAAACACCCGGCGCGGCGCCAACAACAGCAGGCGATTTCCGGATTTTTTCCGTTCGAACAGGGCGAGGCATCCTTCGTGGTCCAGCATGGCGAGGTCCGGCAGGCCATCGCGGGTGAAATCGAACACCACTGGAGTGGTGCGCCACTGCGTCAGCAGGGCCTTGCCGTGGGGACGACGCCAGCCCCATGCGAGCTGCGGCTGCGGAGCGGTCCATTCCACTTCGACCGGCTGCGGTGCGGAGAGCTTCGGAGCGGAACGGGGGCCCTGATTTTTCAGCCAGACCACTTCGCCCAGGATGCTGTTGAGCAGAATGTCAGGAAGTCCGTCACCATCCCAGTCCGCCACGCTGGGCGCGGTGTAGCCCCACTTGGCTTCCGCGGGTCCCTGAATGCTGCCATTTGGACCGGCCATGATCCGGAACGGCTTTCCGTCCGCCTCCAGCCGGACGGGCGCAGCCCAGCGCGGATGTGCCTGCCGCGGGCCGCTGAGGTTTTCAAAGAACTCCAGGAATCCGGCGGTGTTTCCGGAAACGATGTCCGTGTCGCCGTCGCCATCCCAGTCCACGCCGCAGGGAGTGGCCAGGGCCCCGCATTTCAGGGTGTCCGCCTCCTGTTTGAAATACACCGGCTGCCCGAAGACCGGAACCTCTCCGCACGGCACCCGCCCCCGATTCTCCACCAACGCCACCCGGCCATCCTCATCCCCCACAATGAGATCCGCATCGCCATCGCGGTCCCAGTCAAACGCCACTGGCACGATCATTTGCAACTCCATCCGCACTTCGCGGCCTGCGGCATCCTTCAGGCGGCGGCCAGGTGCATAGCGCGGTTCCGAGCTGGTGCCGATGTTTTCAAAAAAGGTGAATCCGTCGAGAAACTCCCCGCAAATCAGATCCAGGTCATCGTCCTCATCCACATTGACGAAACTGGGAGAAGGGCAGCCAAACGTATCCACCGGACCGTCACCGGCCTGCACCTGGAATGGTTCGGCATACTGCGGAGCGGCGTCGGTGGCGGTGTTGCGGAACACAAACACCAGCCCGTGCAGCGGGCCGTTGGTCCATTCACCGCGCTCATTCCACGCATTGTCCCAGCCGTAATGGCTCCAGTCCTCGATGCCGGCGACGAGATCGTGACGCCCGTCACCGTCATAGTCGGCATAACGCCACTGGTTGTGCCGGAGCCGCGGGCCGCCGCGGGCGGTGCCCGTGGGTTTGAAAAATCCGGGAGCCACCGGCAGGCTGACTTTGCGGCTGATTCCGGTCCTGACAAAATCCGGGTATTCAAAGCCGGGTGAAAGCACCCGGAGCGTTCCGTCCACCCAGCTCGGCATGACATAATGCACGGACCCGCTCAACCGCCGGGCGGGCTTGAAAACGGGCAGTGTGCATTTGGCCGTGTCGCCCGTCGCATTCTCGAAAAGCCAGACGCCGTTGGACGGTTTGTCAGGACATGAGACCGCCAGGTCAAAATCCCCGTCACCGTCGGCATCGCACGGCACCGGCCAAGCCCAGAGGCCGACACCCAAATCCACCACCAGGCCGGGATGGTTGTAGGGCAGCCGCTCCAGCCCCTGCCCGCAGGAAATGCCAAGCCCTGCCATCCAGGCCAGTGCCAGTCGCATCCGCCCGTTCGGACGCGCTCTGGTCGGATGGCAATCCTGCTTCACGACAGGCGGCCCGTGATTTACTTTTTCCGGTCCAGCACCTTGTTCCACTCCGTGAGGCTGGCGGCCTGTGCGGTGAACAGGTCTGCGGGATCATCCAGCACGTCGATCCCCCGGATGGCGTCGCCCTGACGGATGGCATTGACGACGTCGATTCCGGCAGTGGTTTCGCCAAAGACGGTGTGTTTGCCGTCGAGGTGCGGCGTCGGTCCATGCGTGATGAAAAACTGGCTGCCATTGGTGCCGGGACCGGCATTGGCCATGGAAAGGATGCCGGCCTTGTCGTGGCGCAGGTAGCGGCGGCATTCGTCTTCAAATTGGTAGCCGGGGCCGCCCCTGCCGGTGCCGGTCGGGTCGCCGCCCTGAATCATGAAGTCGGCAATGACGCGGTGGAATGTCACCCCGTCGTAGTAACCCCGTTTGGCGAGATTGAGGAAACTGGCACAGGTGAGGGGCGCATCAGCCGCAAAGAGCGTGAGGCTGATGTCTCCTTTGGAAGTTTTCATGAGGCAGCGAATGGTGTCCATGCGGCAGCGGTAAAAGCGTTCTCCAGCCCGTGCAACCGGGAACTGCCGGAAATGATTCCCTTTTTGTCAGGACGGCATCGCTCGCACCGGACGGCACCCCATGACAGCACGCTCCCGCCGGTGGAAAATCAAACTCTGGGGTGGACGCCGCCGGGATGCGGGTGAAACTTGTCTTCCCCATCCCCCGACGAAAGACCTTGAGCGACCCATCCCATCCAATCCCTCCCGCCGCAGGCCACACGCCGCTGCCCCGCTGGGAGAAAATTCGCCGTCAGTTTCCGATCCTGGCGCAGTCCACCCACGGCCACCCGCTGCTCTATCTGGACAACGCCGCCAGTTCACAGAAACCGCAGCAGGTCATCGACACCCTACGCCACTACTACGAGCACGAAAACGCCAACGTCCACCGCGGGCTTTACGAACTCAGTGCCCGCGCCACGGATGCCTACGAGGGGGCGCGGAAAAAAGTGGCCGCCTTCCTGGGCTCGGCATCGCCGGAGGAAATCATATTCACCCGCGGCACCACCGAGTCGGTGAATCTGGTCGCTCAATCCTGGGCACCCCGACACCTGAAGGCCGGCGATGTCATTCTGCTGACCGAACTCGAACACCACAGCAACCTGGTGCCGTGGCAAATGGCCGCCGAACGAACCGGGGCCGTGCTGCGCTTCATTCCCGTGCGCCTGGACGATGGCGAACTGGATTTGGAAAAAATCGATGAACTGCTCGGGCCGGAGGTGAAGCTGTTCGCCTTCACCCAGGCGTCCAATTCGCTGGGCACCCTCACTCCTGCCGCCGCCCTGTGCCGACTGGCCAGGGAACGCGGGATCACCACCCTGGTGGACGGAGCCCAGTCTGCCGGTCACTTTCCTGTCAATGTCAGCGCTCTGGGGTGCGATTTCTTTGCCTGCTCCGGCCACAAAATGTGCGCCCCCACGGGCATCGGCATCCTCTATGGCCGCCGGGAATTGCTGGATGCCATGCCGCCTTGGCACGGCGGCGGCGAAATGATCGAAACCGTGCGCTATGAACGCAGCACCTACAAGGCGGCCCCGCAGCGCTTCGAGGCCGGCACCCCGCACATCGCCGGGGCCATCGGCCTCGGTGCGGCCTGCGACTATCTTTCCAGCATCGGCCTCGACGCCATCGCCCAGCGGGATGCCGAACTCACCGACATCGCCCTGGAACAAATGGCCGCCATTCCCGGACTGCGAATCCTGGGCCCCAAACCCGGCGCTCCGCGCGGAGCGCTCGTTAGTTTTGTCATGGAACAGGCCCATCCCCATGACTTGGTGACCTATGCTGCCGAATACGGCCTGGCGCTGCGCGGCGGCCACCACTGCACCCAGCCGCTGATGCGCAAACTCGGCGTTCCCGGCACCGCACGGGCGAGTTTTTACTTTTACAACACTCCGGAGGAAATCTCGCGCATGACGGAAATCCTGACCGCAGCGCAGCGTTATTTTTCATGAACGAAGCCCTCGACGAACTCTACCAGCAGGTCCTGCTCGACCACTCCCGCCGCCCGCGCAACTACGGACCGCTGCCCGTTCCGCCCGCCATCCGCGCGGAGGGCTTCAACCCATCCTGCGGGGACGAAATCACCGTATGGGTGGAATTTGGAGGCGGAGGCCAGTTGGACAAAGTGCATTTTCAAGGACAAGGGTGCGCCATCAGCCAGGCAGCGGCATCCATCATGACGGGAAAAGTTCGCGGCAAGTCACGGGCCGAGGCAGAGGTGCTCATCCAGGCGTTCCAGGAAGTGCTCACCGGGGAATCCCAGCCGGACTTTGACACGCTGGGCGACCTTTCCCTTTTTGCCGGCGTGCGGAAATTCCCGCAGCGCGTGAAGTGTGCCATGCTGGCCTGGCGCGCCCTGGAACAGGCGCTCGCCGGCGGCGGCGAACAGCACCTTTGAGCCTCGGACATTCTTCGGATGCATGTGGGAAGTGATTTTCAACGCGGACCATCACGAGCGGCTGCTCTGCGACATCATCCCGGCTGCCAGAAAGTTTGTCTGGATCGCCACGGCTGATCTCAAAGACATGCACGTGCAGGCGGCCAAGGGAAAATACATTCCCTTTCTGGCCGTGCTGGCGCGATTGGCAGGCGAGGGAGTGGAAATCCGCCTGCTGCACGCCAAGGAACCGGGCCCGCGCTTCCGAAGGGATTTTGACCGCTGCGAGGAACTGCGCTCCGAACGCTTCAAACGCCTGCTGTGCCCCAGAATTCATTCCAAAATCGTCATCGTGGATGCCCAGATCGCCTACGTCGGCAGCGCCAATTTCACCGGCGCAGGGCTGGGCCCCAAAAGCAGGCACCGGCGCAATTTCGAAGCCGGAGTGCTGACAACCAGCCGCGGTGCCATCCGGGAAATCATGGGCGAATTTGACCGCCTCTTCCTCGGGGAGCCCTGTGCGCAATGCCAGTTGCGCGCGGTCTGTCCGGATCCGATCGCCACCGGCTAGGCTGCCGATATTCGCGCTGGACACACGCGGCGGGCCGCAGCATGAAAACCGCCCGCCATCGCAACCGGCGTCACCACCACATTCCATGTCCCAGCCAGCCAAAGCCCAGACTGCCATCACCCCCACGCGCCAGGATGACTTCCCCGAATGGTATCAGCAGGTCATCCGGGCGGCTGACCTGGCGGAAAACTCGGAAGTGCGCGGCTGCATGGTCATCAAACCGTGGGGCTACGGGATCTGGGAAAACATCCAGCAGCAGCTCGACGCCCTGTTCAAGGCCACCGGGCACCGCAACGCCTATTTTCCGCTGCTCATTCCCCTCAGCTATCTGGAAAAGGAAGCGGCGCACGTGGAGGGATTCGCCAAGGAATGCGCCGTGGTCACCCACCACCGGTTGGAAGCCCGCACCCAGCCGGACGGATCGGTGAAAATGGTCCCGACCGGCGAACTGGCCGAACCCTATGTGATCCGCCCGACCAGTGAAACCATCATCGGTGCTGCCTTTGCCCGCTGGGTGCAGAGCTACCGCGACCTGCCCCTGCTCATCAACCAGTGGGCCAATGTGATGCGCTGGGAGATGCGGCCCCGGATTTTCCTGCGCACCGCGGAATTTCTCTGGCAGGAAGGCCACACCGCCCATGAAACCAGGGAGGAGGCGATGCAGGAAACCGAAACCATGCTCGGCGTTTACGAAACATTTGTCAGGGACCACCTGGCCATTCCGGTCATTGGCGGGGAAAAAAGCGCTCGGGAACGCTTTCCCGGGGCAGACATCACCCTGTGCATCGAAGCCATGGTCCAGGACCGCAAGGCCATCCAGGCCGGCACCAGCCATTTCCTGGGACAGAATTTTTCGACCGCATCCGGCATTCAATTCGCCGGACGCAACGGCAATCGCGAATTCGCCTGGACCACCAGTTGGGGGGTCAGCACCCGGCTCATTGGCACACTGATCATGGCCCACAGTGACGATGACGGCTTGGTACTTCCGCCCAGGGTAGCCCCCGCGCATGTGGTCATCCTCCCGGTCACTCCGAAGGAGGAATCTCGCGCAGCGGTGCTCGACGCCGCGCAACAACTCGCGGCGGAACTGCGCGGCCAGCATTTCCACGGCGCTCCGGTGCGGGTGGAACTCGACACCCGCGACCTCCCCGGCGGCACCAAAAACTGGGAATGGATCAAGAAGGGCGTTCCCGTGCGAGTTGAAATCGGTCCGCGCGACCTGGAGAAAGGCACCGTGGCCGTGGCCCGGCGCGATCAGGGCGTGAAGGACAAAGCATTTCCGACCTCCGTCGAATTTGTCGCAGGCATCGCCGCCCTGCTCCAATCCATCCAGGACAACCTGCTGGCCAAAGCCACCACCTTCCGCGACGCCAACCTGGTGCGCATCGACACCCGGGAGGAATTCGAGGCCTATTTCACCCCGAAAAACCCTGACAAGGCAGAAATCCACGGCGGTTTTGCCCTTGTCCACTGGGCAGGCAGCGCGGAGGACGAGGACCGCCTGCAAAAAACACTCGGTGTGACCATGCGCTGTCTGCCCCGCGGCGACCAGTTCACCGAAAGCGGCACTTGTCCGTTCACCGGCGGACGCAGCGAACAGCGAGTCATTTTCGCCAAGGCCTACTAAACCCCCAGCGCTTGGGTCTCCGGGGACTGCGCCGGTTGCTGCGCCCGGTTTGTTGCCGGATTGCGTCGTTGACCCGCTGCTGGCTCTGCTCCCCACTGGCCAGGGATCGCCGCGTTCAAAAGTACCGGCCAAGGAGCCGACCGAAGAAAAACTGGCCGCCTCCTTTCTCCCAAACAAAGGCGGGCAAACCCGCGGCATCCCTCCGCGCCGGCACTGCCGCCAGCGCCTCAAGGGCCTCTGCCGCCCGCCGCGGTCGGGTTGAGCGGTTTTTTCTGCCGGAGCAGGAAAAACTTTTCGTCCGCTGGTGAAGGGAATGGAAGTATCATCGTGTTGTCACCCCACGATGGCCACCTCCCTGACTGATGCCCAACTGCTGCGCGAGTTCGCGGTGAGCCGTTCCCAGAGCGCCTTTGGCGAACTGGTGGAACGGCACCAGAACATGGTTTTCGCCACCGCCCGGCGGCGGCTGCAGAACGATGCGGCGGCCGCCGATGTGACGCAGAATGTGTTTCTGGCCCTCGCCAACAAGGCCGTCTGGCTGGCTGGAAAAACCACCGTGGGCGGGTGGCTCTACAAATCCGCCCTGCTCGAAGCCGCCCGCCGACAGCGGGATGAAACCCGGCGGGTCAACCGCGAACGTCTTTATGCTGAAGAAATGAACCTGAATCCGTCATCCGAAACCGACGAGGAGGCCTTGCGAGCCCGACGGCTCATGCCGGTCCTCGACGACGCCATTTCCAGCCTGGGGGAAAGCGACCGGGAAGCGATCCTGCTCCGCTTCATGCAGGGGCTCAGCCTGCGGGACACCGGCGCCGCACTGGGCACCACCGAGGAAGCCGCACGCAAACGGGTCAGCCGGGCACTGGACAAGCTGAGCGTGATTTTCAAGCGCAAGGGCGTTTCAATCACCACGGCGGCGCTGGCGGCAGCCTTGCTGCCCCAGGCGGCCAAAGCAGCGCCCGCCTCGCTCGGTGCCGGCATTTCCGCTTCGGTTTCCTCCCTGCCGGCCACCAGCGCGGCGGGGCTGGCCTATCTGAAAATCCTGGGACTGAGCAAGCTTCAGGTGGTGGCGGCGTGTCTGGCTGCCGCGTCCGTCCCTGTGGTCGTCCAAACGAGGCGCATTGCGAAACTTGAATCCGCCAATGGGGCGATGGCTTCCAGGCTGGCGGCGGTTCCGAAGGCCGTCACCCTGACAACGGTGGCCGCAGCGCCGCCGGTCACCGTTCCGCCGCAACGGACGGCGGCGTCCACGGCACCGAAACCTCGGGAAAAAGACGGTGCGGAAGGGCCGCCGAAACGGGAACACAATGGCTGGCTGACATGGCAGAAGTGGCAGCGCGAATCCAGGATCTCCGCCCTGTGGGAACGGCTGGGACTGGATGAAAGCCAGCTCACGGGAATTTCCGCCGCCATGGAACAGGCGGATGCGGATCTGCGCGCCGCCTTCGATGCCTCGCGCGCCAGCGGAGAGCGGGCGAACCCGGAACAACTGGCAGCCGTGAGCCGGATGCTGGATGAAACCATCGCGGGATTTCTCAATTCGGACCAGGCCGCGGCATACCGTCAGTTTTGCAGCGAGGAGGAGCACAATCGTCAGGAAATGCAGGCCACCCGCAATCTCTTGGACCTTCAGGGCATGCTCCACCTGACCGAAGCGCAGAAAGACCGGCTTTACGCCCTGTTCATGGCGCAGGCAGCCCGGCAAAAACCCGGTTCGTTTGACAGAAGGGGGCCGCTGCTGAGCGAAGAGGACACCAGGCAGATGGAGGAAATCCTCACGCAGGAACAGTGGCGGCTGTGGCGGGAACGCACCGATGCCTTTTTGGGAAGCAACCGCCAACCGACATCCGGTGGCGGCGTCACCCAGCCGCCCGCCTCGCCTCCGTGAACCTGATTCCCGGCAGGGCGGATGCCGCCGCTGTTGGCTGTTACTGCTCACCTGCGGGAATGCTCCCGGTCGGTTGGCTTGGTGCGATAGATTTTCCTCTGCTCGGTGCTTGAGATTTCGGCGGGGCCGCCGCATAGGTCGCCCCATCATGAACGAGGACCCACATTTCGATGCCCGTCCGCTGGCGCAACTGGCGCAACTGGCGCGGCTGCAGCTTTCCGATGCGGAACTGGCGGAATTTTCCGCCCAACTCGGCCATGTTTTGGCGTATGTGGCCAAACTGGATGAGGTGAACACGGAGAACGTCGAGCCAACCGCCCATGCCAATCCGGTCCTGGCCATGCTGCGGGAAGATGCGCCGCGTCCGGGATTCGGAGTGGAAAATGCCCTGCGCAACGCCCCGCGCAGGGCGCAGGACCAATTTGTTGTTCCCAAGGTGGTTGAATAATTTCCCGATGTCCGACGCCCTGCACCTCGAGTCCATCGCCACACTGCGGCAGCGCTTGCTGCGCGGTGAGATTGCCCCCGCCGACATCCTCCGCTGCCTGCACCGCGAAATCCAGGAACGCGACGGACGGATCGGGGCCTATCTGCATGTGGATTTGGCCGCGGCGCTTGCCGAAGCAGAACGGGCGGATCTTTCGCTGCCACTCGGCGGCATTCCCATTGCCATCAAGGACAACATCAACGTGCAGGGTCAGCCGACCACCTGCGCCTCGAAAATCCTCGCGGGAAAATTCGTTTCCCCCTACGATGCAACGGCCATTTCCCGGCTCAGGGCGGCCGGGGCGATTCCCTTTGGCAAGACCAACATGGATGAATTCGCCATGGGATCGAGCACGGAAAACTCCGCCCTGCGTCGGACGGCCAATCCGCATGATTTCAACTGCGTGCCTGGCGGCTCCAGCGGGGGATCCGCAGCGGCCGTGGCGGCGCATCTGGCGGTGGCTGCCCTCGGGTCGGATACCGGCGGGTCCATTCGGGAACCCGCTGCTTTTTGCGGCTGTGTGGGCCTCAAGCCCAGCTATGGACGCGTCTCCCGCTACGGACTGGTCGCCTATTCCTCTTCGCTGGACCAGATTGGACCACTCTGCAAAACGGTGAGGGATGCGGCGCTCATTTCCAACGCCATCTTTGGGGGCGATCCGCTCGACAGCACCGCGCTGTCCAGCGCCGTGCCGGACCACACTGGCAATCTGGAAGCCGGCGTCAATGGGCTGCGCATCGGTCTGCCAAAGGAGTATTTCATCGACGGCACCGATCCGGAGATCCTGACATCGGTCAAGGCGGCCATTGCCGCGCTGGAGGGCCAGGGGGCGGAAATTGTTGAGGTGTCCCTGCCGCACACGGAGCATGCGATCGCGGCCTACTATGTGATTGCCACCGCTGAAGCCTCCGCCAACCTCGCGCGCTTCGACGGAGTGCGTTATGGACACCGCTGTGCGGAGCCTGGCGACATCATCGACCTGTATCGGCGCTCCCGTGCGGAGGGGTTCGGGCCGGAGGTCAAGCGGCGCATCATTCTCGGAACCTACGTGCTCAGTTCCGGGTATTACGACGCCTATTATCTCAAGGCGCAAAAGGTGCGCACCCTCATCATGCGGGATTTCATCGATGCCTTCGCAAAGGTGGATGTGCTGGCGTGCCCCGCGACTCCGACTCCGGCATTTCGTCAGGGGGAAAAGACCACCGATCCACTGCAGATGTACCTGGAAGACGTCTTCACCGTTGCGGCCAACCTGGCCGGCGTTTGTGGAATCAGCGTTCCTTGCGGATGGACAGCGGGAAAACCGGATGCCCCTCGGCTGCCAATCGGCCTGCAGTTGCTGGGACCGGCACTGGGGGAAGCAACCATCCTGCGCGTGGCCCGAGCCTGGGAACGCACGGCGCCCGGGACATGAATTCCGCGCACGGTGGCGGTGGCTCCTTGCCGCTTCCCGGATTCCCTGTTCGACATTCGGATGAGCCTCCGCATAGTCGCTGCATGAAAATTGCCCTGCTGACTGCCCTGATCTCCGTGGTGCCCGGCTTTTCCGTCCTGTCTCAGGAGCGGAAGCTCACGCTGCCGGACGGTTCCTTGTCCAAGGCCGAACCGAAGCCGGCAGCAGTGGAGATTCCGTCACTGGAAGCAGACCTGCAAAAGCACCTGGAGAGTTTTTTCCTGCTGCTGCAGGAGGGCAAGGTGGAGGATGCCTACAAGAAGCTGCTGGAGAAATCCCGCATCGGACGCGAGACCTCGATCACCGGCGAATTCATTTCAAAAACCAGGGACATCCTCAAGGTGCACGGCCCCGTGGTGGACCTCGAACTCATGAAGGTGAAGCAGATCGGGCGGCACCTGCGGGAAATCACCTATCAGTTGAGCTGCCGGGAGCACCCCACCCAGTGGCGTCTGTTTGCCTATCACAATGGCTCGCACTGGCAGATTCTGGACCTCGACGTTTACAGCGACCTCACCAAAATGGGAAGCTGAGTTCCGGCCCGGCGATTGGACCGCCCGGGGAGATCACGCGGGCCGGATGCCGGTCAGCGTCACCCACTTGCCCCGTTGCAGCGGGGCATCAAACCCGACGCCGGCAGCACGTCCCGCCGCTAGAACGGACTCGGCCTGTTCCTTCAGAATGCCGGAGACAACGACACGGCCACCGGGTTTGACCGCCGCCGTGATGGCTGGAAAAGAAAATGTCAGGACATCATGAAAGATGTTGGCCAGGACGATGTCATACTGCCGTTGCGGCGTCCACCGGGTGACATCCTGACGGAAAATGCGCACCTTCTGGATGCCATTGGCGGCAGCGTTCTTCTTGGCCACCCGGACGGCCGCAGGATCGAAATCACAAGCATCCACTCGGGAAGCACCCAGCGCCCTGGCCGCCAAGGCCAGAATGCCGGTGCCGCAGCCCAGGTCCAGCACTTCCCATGATCCCGTGGTTTTGGCGGAAAAGTCCACCAGCAGGCGCAGGCAGGAGGCCGTGGTGGCATGTTCGCCCGTGCCGAAGGCAAGCTCCCCAGGAATGCACAGGACGATTCTGTCAGGGTGAAGCCGCCGCTCCCTGGCTGCGGCAGCATCCGTATGCGTGATGATGAGCCGCCCGCGCACATGCAGCGGCTTGAGGCTCCTGGCGGACAGAGCGGCCCAGTTCTGCTGCTTGAGTTCCCGGATGCTTCCGCCGAACATCCGCTGCATCGCATCCGCATTTTCCCTGCGGTGACAATACACTTCCACGCGGATCCGCTGTCCGCCGGGCAGGCGGTTGATGACCAGGGCGGTGTTGGTCGCCGCATGGAATCGCTCCTCCCAGGCATCCTCCCATTTTGCTGAAGACAGCTTTGACCAGACGAACATCGGAAGTTTTTGGTTTTCAGAATCCAGTTTGCAGGCAAGATGGCCGCGCCACCCCATCCGCGAAAAACTCTGGCCCGGTGCCCTGCTGCCTGCCAGCAGAATTTCCCAGAAACTCCCACGCCCCCCCTTTTCCGTGTCAGAAGCCATACTCAAAGCGGACCGCCTTGCCCGCACCTATCAGACCACGCATGGTCCGCTCACGGTGCTTCAGGACATCAGCTTCTCACTGCCTGCGGGGACCAGTTGCGCCATCGTCGGCCCCAGTGGCAGCGGCAAAACCACGCTGCTGGGCCTCTGCGCGGGACTGGACCTTCCCAGTGCCGGGGAAATCTGGCTCGATGGCCGTCCGCTGCATCGCATGAGCGAGGATCAGCGTGCCCGGTTGCGCAACGAACGGGTCGGCTTTGTCTTTCAGAATTTCCAGTTGCTGCCCACTCTGACGGCGCTGGAAAATGTGCTGCTGCCGCTGGAATTGCGAGGCGGCAAAGTGGACCGGAGCACCGCCACCTCGCTGCTCCGGCGTGTCGGACTCGGGGAGCGGCTGGACCACTACCCCATCCAGCTTTCCGGCGGGGAACAGCAGCGGGTAGCCCTGGCGCGGGCGTTTATTGGCCGCCCGGCCATTCTTTTTGCCGACGAACCCACTGGAAACCTCGACGAGGGCAGCAGCGGGGCCATTGAGCAGATGCTGTTCGATCTCAACCGCGAAGAGCAGACCACGCTGGTGATTGTCACGCACGACCTCGAACTGGCGGCGAAGGCGGAAGTTGTCCTGAAAATGCGCGGCGGCAGAATGCAGCCGCAGCAGGCAGCCGCCGCCTGTTGAACCCAAACCCCACGACCACCCTGTTGCATGACAACCACTGCTGAATCCGCAGCCCGCCTCCCGTGGTGGAGACGCTTCGCCTATCTCGATGTCCTGGTCGCGGCAGCGGTGCTCTGCGCCATCGGGGACAAGTTTCCCTTCAGCCCGTTTCCGATGTATGCCAACCCGGACACCAGCGCCGACGTGATGTTTGTGACCGATGAAAAGGACGGCATCATCCACACCCGGGACGCCTTCGGCCTGGCAGCGTCCGGAGCGAAAAAAGACTTCGAGGGCATCCTCTACCGCCTGGCGCGCACCAAGGAATATGAGGACGCCAAACCAGAGCAGGTGAGGATGGCCGGAGAACAAATGCTGGAAAAACTCTATGCCGGACGCACCAAAAAATGGGCCGAATACAGGGACAGGACGACCTCCCTGCGGCTGAAAATGTTTACCGTCACCTACAAGGATGGCCGGTTCACGGAAGAAACCCGCGTCCTGGCTGAACGCTCCCTCCCCAAGGAACCCTGATGAACTGGCTGCGCCAACTCCGCCCCTGCCTGGTGTCCTATCAACGCTGGGAACACCTCCTCATCCGGCTGCTCTGTGCGTGGGTGATCTATGACGCAATCCCCTGGTCGCTGAAACCCGGATGGGCCGCCATGCCCAATCCCAATGGCATTGCCACCGTGATTCCCTTCGGCTGGCTGGCCCATCCCGGGGTCATGGACTGGATCCGTCCGGTGGTCATTGGCGGCCTGGCTTGCTGGGCGGTCGGATTCGTCCCCCTGCTCGCACTTTTTCCTGCGCTCTTCACCATCCTCGGTGCCGGCGCGGTCTGGGCCTCGCAGCGGGAAGGGGCCGCCCAGCACAGCGTGCAGCTCATCGCCATGCTGGTGCTCGCCCAGTGGCTTTTTCTCCTCTGGGACACGTTCCGTCACAAGCGCCTTCGCCTGCGCTTTGACCAGTGGTCGGAGGACCGGTTTGTCCATGTTTCCAAATGGGTCATCGCCGTCACCTACGTCGCCTGCGCGTTCATGAAACTCAAGCGCAACGGCATTTTCTGGTTTCAGAAAGGACCGGCCATGGCGGTGCAGACCATCAAAACCAACCTCCAGGGCTACTACAGCGAGTCGGACATCGAATTGAACCAATGGCTGCTGGACACCGCCCCCAAATACTTCACCGATCACCCGGTGCTCTCCGGTTTGTTCTTCGGAGTCGGCCTGCTGCTGGAACTCTTTGCCTTCCTCACCCTGGTCGGACGCCGGTGGGCGCTGGCTGTCGGCGGCGGACTCCTGGTCATGCACCTCATGATCTTCTGGCTCACCACCATCAAGTTCACCAGCCACATCCACGCCGTCTCCGTGTTCTTTGTCCTGCCCGGCCTGTGGTGGTGGGGACGCGAGGCGAAAAAGACGCCAGCCTCCCTCTGAGATTCGACTCCCATCGCGGTCTCACTGCGGCTGGGATGTCCGTGCCTTCGGGTTCGGGCCTCTTCAACCCTTGAAGGCCAGCACAGGCCTCGGCGGTGATTTCTGCATTTTTTTAGTCGATTGCGGGCGGAAACGCTTCTAGAAAGGAGTTTCGACTTCTTCCAGAACGCCCAGTGTCCGATCTGCCGAACAACAATTTCCATCTCCGAACCCCTGCAGAACTGCAGGCCTTCCTCGCCCGGCTGCCAGACAGGGAACCCATGCGCTGCGCGGTGGACACCGAGGCGGACAGCCTCCATTCCTACCGGGAAAAACTCTGCCTGATCCAGTTCAGCGCCGGTGACCTGCACGCGATCATTGATCCTCTGACCATCCAGAACGGTGAAATGGAACCGCTGGTTCAGCGACTGGAGGCCGCCGAGGTTTGGATGCATGGAGCGGATTTTGACATGACCATGCTCAAGCGCCGGTTCGACCGGATTCCGGATCGAATTTACGACACCCAGACAGCCGCCCGGCTGTGCGGAGTGCGGCAGTTTGGGCTGGCTTGTCTGGTGCAGGCCGTGTTTGACGTGACCCTCTCGAAACAATCCCAGCGGGCGAACTGGGGCCGCCGGCCTCTGCTGGACAACATGGTGGAATATGCGCTCAATGACGTGCGCTACATTCTGCCGCTGGCCGATCATTTCACCGCAAAGCTCCGGGAACTGGGACGGGAACAATGGTTTTTGGAAAGCTGCCAGCACGCCCGGCAGTGTGTGGCCAACCGGCCATTGCGGGATGCGGATGATTTGTGGCGCATTTCCGGTTCCGGCAAACTGCGGCCCCAGGGCATGGCCTACCTGCGGGCCATCTGGACGTGGCGCGACGGCGAAGCGCAGCGGCTCGACCGTCCGGCATTCAAAGTCATCGGGAATGTGGACTTGATCCAGTTTGCCGAAAAGCTGCAGGCCGGAGGCGTGGTCAGCCTGCCGGATCGGTTTCCCGGTTCGGCGGTGCGGCGTTTTTACAAGGCACTCAAGGATGCCGAGGCCCTGACCCCCGAGCAGTGGCCGCGCCGTCGCCTCAGCCAGCACACCAAACGCCCCGCCGACGCGGATCGATTGTTTGAGGAATTGAAGGGCAAACGCGACAAACTCGGGGCGGATCTCGACCTGGACCCCTCGCTCATCGCCTCCCGCAGTTCCCTGGAAACCATCTCGCTGAATCCAGCCGCGGCAGAGGAAATCCTGCTGAACTGGCAGCGGCAACTGCTCAATCTGTAATCCCTCCGCAGCACTGCGCCCAGGCGGCGGTTGATTTTCCTCCACCATTGCCCCCCATGCACCGCCTGCGATTTTTCCTCCTCTTCCTCCTTCTGGTGCTGTGCGGTGCGCAGATGCCGCTCCAGGCTGCTTCTGCGGACAGGCCGAACATCGTTTTCATCATAGCGGATGATCTCGGTTACGGCGATCTGAGTTGTTACGGCCAGGAAAAATTCGCCACGCCGAACATTGACCGTCTGGCCTCAGAAGGCCTGCGCTTCACGCGAGCCTACTCTGGACACAATGTCTGCGCCCCGTCGCGCTGCGTGCTGATGACCGGCCTGCATCCGGGTCATGGCTGGATCCGGGATAACCGGCCGGCACCAGGCTTCCCCGAAGGTCAGGAACCGGTTCCAAATGGTGCCCTGACACTGCCCCTCATGCTGGAAAAGCTTGGCTATGCCTGCGGGGCATTCGGAAAGTGGGGACTTGGTCCGGTGGGCAGTTCCGGTGATCCCTTGAAACAGGGATTCGACCGCTTTTTCGGCTTCAATTGCCAGGCGAAGGCACACAATTATTACCCGACCCATCTCTGGAGCAATGACCGACAGGTGGCGCTCGACAACCCGCCCTTCTCCGCCCACCAGAAGCTGCCACCCAGCGCAGACCCGTCCAATCCCGCTTCGTATGCAGCCTTCAGCGGCAAGGCGTATGCCCCGGATGTCATCGCCACTGAGGCCCAGAAGTTTGTCCGCGAAAACAAGGCTCGGCCATTTTTCCTGTTCTATCCGACCACGGTCCCCCACCTCGCGCTGCAGGTGCCTGAGGATTCGCTCGCTCCGTTCGACGGAAAATTTCCGGAAACACCCTATCAAGGCGAACGCGGCTACCTCCCCCACCCCAAACCCCATGCCGCCTACGCGGGCATGATCACCCGAATGGACCGCGACGTAGGCCGCCTGATGAAATTGATCGCCGACCTCGGTCTCGACGAGAAAACACTGTTTGTCTTCACGAGCGACAACGGTCCGCTCTACGATCGCCTCGGGGGCACCGACGCGGTTTTTTTCAACAGCACCCGGGGACTGCGCGGCCACAAGGGATCGTATTACGAAGGCGGAATCCGCGTGCCCTTCATCGTCCGCTGGAAGGGAAAAATCGCCAGCGGGACCAGCGACCGAGTGATTGCCTTCGAAGACTGGATTCCCACGCTCTGCGAACTGCTCGACGCCCCGGAGGCCGCGCCAAAGGACCTCGATGGACTGAGTTTTTACCCCACCTTGATGGGAAAATCACAGCAGCCCCGGCCCTTTCTCTACCGTGAAAGTCCGGGCTACGGCGGACAGCAGTGCGTCCGCCAGGGCGACTGGAAGCTCGTGCGCCAGAATCTGAATCCGCGCCCGAAACAGAAGCATCCCCCGCCGCCCACCACCGAACTTTTCAATCTGCAGGACGACCCGAACGAGTCTGCCGACGTGGCGGCGCAGCACCCTGAAATCGTGGAAAAGCTGCTGAAAATCGCCCGCGAGCAGCACACGCAGTCCCGCATCTGGCCGATCGCCGCACTGGACAAACCCTGACATTTTTCCGACGGCGCCCCGAAACGGCGCCACCAGGCACCGGACGCTTTTCCGCACAGACAGGTTATTTCATGGCCTGGAGAAAGGCAATCAAGTCCGCCAGTTCCTGTTCCGTCAGGATGCGGTCCAGCCCCGCCGGCATCAGGCTGAACGGAGCGGCGTGCATCTGCCGGATTTCGCCCAGTTTCACGACCGCGTCCGGCGTTGCAGCGCCGGTGCCCAGGGTGATCGCATTGGCATTCTGATTCCGGATGATTCCGGTCATTCGCCCGCCATCCGTGCGCAGAATGTCCACGGGTTCGTAGCTGCGCACGAAACTGGCGCTGGGAAAGACAACCGCCTCCAAAAGGTCCCGCCGTGTCCTAACGGAACCAACCCTGCTCAGATCCGGCCCCAGCGTGCCTCCCTTGTATCCGATCTTGTGGCACAGCACGCAGGATGCCTTGGCGCTCTGAAAAACCACCGAACCCCGTTGTGCGTCTCCCGCAGGCAGTTTTTTATCCAACTCATCCAGGCGCGGTGCCTGGGCGGACTTGTCCTGGTCGTTTTTCCGGCGCAGGGCCTCAGCCTGTGCTCGCACCTCGGATGGAAATCCCGCCAATGCTTCCCCCAGCACGTCCTTCGAAAGCACCGCCAGCATTCCGCTTCGTTCCAAATCCAGCACCAGTTCTCGCCCGACACCCGGATCCGCACAGTTCCGAAAGGCCCGCAACAACAGCCGGTTCTCCAGCATTCCAGTCCTGGCAATGATTCCGGAGATGCTTTGCAGTTGGTCCTTTGCCGGGGAGGTGCGGCTGATGATTTCCGCAATCCGCATCCGGTCTTCCGCTGACTTGGCCGTTGCCAGGGCGTCCAGCAGCAGGGGAAACGACCGCGATGCCGCTTCGTTCAACCGGGGATTGGCCAGCACCCGCACACGGAGTTCGGCCGGAGAATGCTCCTTGCTGACAAAGGCACCCAGCCGCTGCTCCAACTCCCTCCGGGCATCCAGGCCGCAGCTGGAAAAGAATTCTGCCGCGGCGGTGGCTTCGCGAAGATTTTCTGATTCCAGCAGCCCGAGCATCCAGACGCCCCAGGCATCCGGCCAATCACCCCGGCGGGCGGCGGCACGCATGGCTCCGGCAATTTTGATTCGGGAAGCCGGTTCCGCCGCGCTCTTCATCAATGTTTCCATCACCGGAACCAGATCAATCTCCGCAGCCAGTGCGAAATCGAAGATCGGCCATTTCTCCGATTCCGGCAGTGCGGAAAAATGATCCCGCAGCCAGATGGAGGCGGCGAATTTCCACGCTGGCACCCTGACAAAAGCAAACCGCAGCGCATCCCTGAGTCCGGCGTCACGGCTGGTGATCCATTCCGCGACCTGCCGGGGATCGACGATTTCCGGCGCCTTCTGCGAAAGGACCATCAACAGCATCCGCTTTGCCGGAATTCCCGCGCCGGCAAGCTGGGCGCGCATTTCACCCGGATCGCCGCCCTCCAGCAGGGCAAAGGTGATGGCATGCTCCAAAAAACGGTCCATGTCCGGAAGGGATGCCGCCTGCAGCAATGGCCCGACGATGCGGACGGCAGCCTGGTGAGCCTTCGCAAAGGAATTCCGCCGTGCGGGCCACCGGCCCAGTTCCTCCACGGCGCGCCGGACCACATGGCGGTTTTCCGACTGCAACTGCCGGCACAATGCTTCCAGGTTGCCGACCGAATGCAGCTTCCAGCGTGGCGGCGGGACGGTGCAGGGAATTTCGCCGCTGGTTCTGCGCAGGCGGTAAATGGCTCCCGGAACCTCCGGCTTGGCGATCTGAGAGGTCGGGCAACAGAGCTTGTACCAGCCGCCGGTGTCGATGACCAGAATGCTGCCATCCGGGGCCTGCAGGACATCGGTGGGGTGGAAATCAGGATGATCCGAAATGAGCAGCGGAGTGTCCACGGTGCGGTAGGTGGCGCCATCGGGGAAAAGTTCATGGCGGCTAACCATCCGCAGGTTGAACTGGCAGACGAGCAGATCCCGCCCATAGCGGCACATGCCGGCAGCGGCCGCCGGGCCGAGGTGGGTCATCGGCGGCATCAGTGCGCCGGTGCGGGGATGGCCGTCGAGCACATCGTGATCTTTTCCCCAAACGCCGCCGGGAACCGCGTGGATGATGCCGTCGCGCCGCCCCGCTTCCGGATGCTGCAGGAAGGTTCCGCTCACCATCAGATCATTTTCCGGCGTCCACGCCAGTCCGACCGGATTGTCCATGCCGGCGGTAAACACGCACTCGATGTTCGTTCCGTCAGGTCTGGCGCGGAAAACGTGACTGGCCCGGGATTGCCATCCGGGTTTGCCGGGCAGGTTGTGGGTCTGTTCGGCAAAGGCTCCCTTGCACCAGTAGATCCGTCCGTCGGGGCCGGCATACGGTCCGTGCAGATCGTTGGCGCATCCGGTCAGGGTTTTGCCGTCGAACCACTCTTCGCGCCGCTCCGCCACTCCATCATCGTCCCCATCCGTGAATTTCCAAATCTGCGGCGGCGCTGCCACGAAAATCGAACCGCCATGACAGAGAACCCCCTCGGGAAGCATCAGCCCGTCGGCAAAAACCTTCCGATCCTCATAACTGCCATCGCCGTCCTTGTCGGAAAGCTGCAACAGCCGGTGGGGCTTTTTCTCCAACTGTTCCGCGACGGGTGCGTTCGACCCCGAGGACTCACTCACATAAAGCCGCCCCTTGGAATCGAAGTCCGCTTCCACAGGCCGCTGCACCAGCGACGGCGGCACCGCCACCTCCAGGGTGTATCCGTCGGCGACCTGGAAGGTTTGCCCGTTCAACGTTGTTTCCCCGGCATGGGACCACAGTCCCGCAGGAAACAGCCCTATCATGAAAACAAAACGCGGAGACATGCCGGAGAATCTGCGAAACCCCGGTGGAATTGGCAATCCCCAACCCCGCTTTTTTGCGTCACGCCGAATGTTGCGGCTTCGGTGAGGCAAGCTCCCGGCTGCGCAGCCACACGAAGATGACCGGCGTGACGATCAGAATGTGGAGCAGGCTGCTGACCATGCCACCGATGACCGGCGTGGCCAGCGGCTGCATGATTTCAGAACCGGTCCGGTGGCTCCACAAAATTGGCAGCAGGCTGGCGACGATGGTAGCCACGGTCATCACTTTGGGGCGCAGGCGCAGTTTGGCGCCCTCTTTGACCGCCTGGATCAGCCCGGCCATGTCCAGGGACTTCCCGTGCGCCGCAAGGTCTTTTTGCCGGCGTTCCAGTGCCTCTTCCAAATAGACGACCATGACGATGCCAGTCTGAATGGCAGTCCCAAACAGGGCGATGTAGCCGACCCAGACGGCCACGCTGAAATTCCATCCCAGGGCATACTGCAGGAAGACTCCGCCGCTCAGGGCAAACGGCACGGCGAGGATCACGTGAGCGGCCTCCTTGGCGCTGCCGTAAACGACAAACAGAAGCACAAAAATGATGCCCATGACGGTCGGGACAATCATGGCCAGCGTTTTTGCCGCCCGGATCTGGTTTTCATACTCTCCCGAGTATTCCACGGTCATACCCTTGGGAAGCCGCGGAAGGATTTCTTCGGTGATGCGCCGCTTGACCTCATCGACGAAACTGCCCAAATCCCGACCCTGCACGTTGGCCTGCACGAAGGAACGAAGCCGTCCGTTTTCACTGCCGATTTCGTTAGGACCTTCCCGGCGGCTGATCTTCGCCACCTGGCCCAGCGGCACCACCTTGCCGGACTGGCTGGCCACCAGGACATCCTTGAGACGCGTCAGGTCCTCGCGTTCGCTGCGCTGGAGACGGACCTGGATTGGATAGCGGTTTCTCCCGTCGATTGCCGTGGTCACGTTTTTCCCGCCCAGTCCGGCCTCGACCACGTCCATCACATCCTGCACGCGCAAGCCAAACCGTGCCATTGCCTCGCGGTCCACTTCGATCTCGATGTAGGGCTTGCCCTGCACGCGGCTCGCGGTCACTCCCGCGGCGCCGCTCACTGATTCCACGATGTGCTGCACTTCGAACGCCCACTTCTGCAGTTCATCGAGGTTGTCCCCCAGCAGCTTCACGCCCAACTGCGCGCGGATGCCAGTCGAAATCATGAGGATCCGGTTTTCGATCGGCTGCAAAAATCCCGGCACCCCGCCGGGAACCTGCCGCAGTTTCTCCGTCAGCTCCGCGATCAACTTTTCCTTGGTCATGCCCGGACGCCATTCGCTTTCGGGCTTGAGCATGATCGTCGTTTCGATCATTTCCGTCGGTGCCGGATCGGTGGCGGTGTCTGCACGGCCCAGTTTGCCCGCGGCGGACACGACTTCGGGCGTGGCTTTGATGACGCGGTCCTGCCAGGACATGACGCGCTGGACCTCGCTGAGGCTGGTCGCCGGCGCATAGGTGGGCATCAGCAGCAGACTGCCCTCGTTCAGCGGGGGCATGAATTCCCGCCCGATGCCGCTCACCAGTTTTTGGAGCCGGGGAAATCCTGACAATTTTTCCACGGCCTTGCCCGGCAGGCCGACTGCCACCACCACGGCCGCGGCCAGCAGCAGGGCCGCCCCGGCGAGCACCGTTTTGCGGTGCTTGAGGGAGAAGTCGAGCGCCGGCTCATAAATCCGCATGAGCAGCCGCATCACCAGGTTGCGGTCCTCCGAGTGAAACGGGCCGCGGACCAGCCAGGTGCAGAGCACTGGAACGATGGTCACCGCCAGCAGGGTGCTGCCGACCATGGCGAAGGTTTTGGTGAAGGCGAGCGGGTGGAACAGCTTGCCTTCCTGTCCCTGCAGCGCAAAGACCGGAACAAAGGCCAGGATGATGATGACCATCGCGAAAAAGATGGGCCGACCCACTTGTTTCGAAGCCGCCCTGACCACGCGGAAACGCTCGCGGGCATCGAGCGGAGCGCCCTTGGTCTTTTCGGCCAGCTCGCAGTGGCGGATCACGTTTTCGGTGAGGACAATCGCGGCATCGACCAGCACCCCGATGGCGATGGCAATGCCGGAGAGGCTCATGATGTTCGAGGAGATCCCGAATTCCTTCATCAGCAGAAAGCCAATGAGAATGCTGATGGGCAGCGGAAGCGTGACGATGAGAATGCTGCGGAAATGCCAGAGGAACAGAATGTGCGCCAGGGTGACGAGCAGGATTTCTTCGGTCAGGGCATGTTTGAGGGTGTCGATGGTCCGGTCGATGAGGTCGCTGCGGTCGTAAAAGGGACGGATCGAAACCCCCGGAGGCAGGCCGCTGGAAAGCTGTTCAATTTTTTCCTTCACCCGAAGAATCACCTCCCGGGCGTTCTCCCCGGTGCGCATCACCACCATGCCGCCCACCACTTCGCGTCCGTCGATGTCCAGCGTCCCGCGGCGGAAATCGCCGCCCACTTCGACGCGGGCCACGTCCTTGAGGTAAACGGGCGTGCCGTCCTTTTCCACCAGTACCGTCTTTTCAATGTCGGTGGCATCCTTCACCAAGCCGACGCCGCGCACCACAAACTCCATTCCGTTTTCCTCGATCGTCTTGCCGCCGACGTTCAAATTCGACTGCCCCACCGCGGTCATCACCATGTCGAGGGTGACGCCGACGGAGCGCATCTTCTGGGAATCCACTTCAATCTGATACTGCCTGACAAATCCGCCGACGCTGCCGACTTCCGCCACTCCCGGCACGCTGTTGAGTTGATAGCGGACATACCAGTCCTGAATGGCGCGGAGCTGCCCCAGGTCGTAGCCGCCGTTCGGCGAGGCAGCGGGGTCCACGTGCAGATAGTATTGGTAAATCCATCCCAGGCCCGTGGCATCCGGGCCCAGGCGGGGCTCCACGCCCGGCGGCATGGTGGAGCCGAGGTAGTTGAGCCGTTCCAGCACCCGCTGGCGGGCGAAGTAGTTGTCGGTTTTGTCATCAAAAATGACGGTGATGAGCGAAAATCCGAACATGCTGGTAGCTCGGACCGTCTTTACGCCCGCCAGCCCCTGAAGGTTGACGGAAAGCGGATAGGTGACCTGGTCCTCCACCTCCTGCGGCCCGCGCCCCATGTAGTCGGCGAAGACAATGACCTGGTTTTCACTCAGGTCGGGGATGGCATCCACCGGCGTGAGGAAAAGCGCCCGCACCCCCAGGCCAACCAGGAGCAGCGTGGCGCAGGCCACCAGAAAGCGGTTGCGCAGGGACCAGTCGATGACACGTCGGATCATAATTTGAGATGCCGCAGGCGCAGCGCGTTGGTGATGACGGAAACGGAACTCAGGCTCATTGCCAGTCCGGCCACCATGGGACTGAGGCTGGGACCGCCAAACGGAATGAAAGCGCCAGCGGCCAGGGGAATGGCCAGCGCATTGTAGGCAAAGGCCAGAAAGAGATTTTGCTTGAGATTGGAAACCGTGGCCCGGCTCAGGGTGATGGCCCGGGCTAGGGCGCGCAGGTCCCCTTTCACCAGAGTCACCGGAGCGCTCTGCATCGCAATGTCCGTTCCTGTGCCCATGGCGATCCCCACATCCGCCGCCGCCAGCGCTGGAGCGTCATTGATGCCGTCGCCGGCCATCGCCACGATGTTTCCCGCCTGCTGCAGCGCGCGCAGTCGCTGCTGTTTGTCTTCCGGTTTCATCCCCGCAGAAACGCCGCCGGAATCCAGTCCCAGTTCCTCGGCAACGGCCAGCGCCGCTTCCTGCTGGTCGCCTGTGAACAACTTCAGGCCAAGCCCCTGGGAACGGAGAATGGCGATGGCCTCGGAGGCGCTTTTTTTCACGGCATCAGCGACGCCTAACACGCCGAAAAATCGCCCATCCACCGAAACCACCAGCGGCGTCGCCCTGCGGTCGATGGCCACGGATTCCGGGACGATGACTCCGGCATGCGCGGCGGTTCCGATGCGGACTTTCCGGCCATCGACCGTTCCTTCCACGCCTCCGCCGGTGACGGAATGAAAATCCGATACCGTCGGCAGCGCCAAACTTCGCGCTTTGGCCTCCTTCAATACGGCCGCGGCCAGCGGGTGTTCACTGGACTGTTCAACCGCACCGGCAACGGCCAGCAATGCTTCGTCCGTCACATTTTCCGCAGGAAATACTCCGGTCACCTCCGGACTGCCCACGGTCAGGGTGCCGGTTTTGTCGAAAATGATCGTATCCACATCCCGCAGCCGCTGGAGAGAGGCTGCGTCCTTGAAGAGAATCCCCGCCTGCGCCCCCCGCCCCATTCCCGCCGTCACCGCCATGGGAGTTGCCAGGCCCAAGGCGCACGGGCAGGCGATGATCAGCACGGCAATCCCGTGGAGCAGGGCATTGGCAAAGGCCGGAGCCGGTCCCAGGAAGAGCCACAAAACCACGGTGAGCACCGCCACCAGCACGACCACCGGGACGAAGACCGCGGCGACCTTGTCGGCGAGCACCTGCATGGGCACCCGGCTGTTCTGGGCTTCGCTGACTCGGCTGACAATCTGCGCCAGCACGGTGTCCGCCCCCACCCGCCGGGCTTCCATGACAAAAGAGCCCGTGCCGTTCAACGTTCCGCCGGTCACTGGCTGGCCTGCGGATTTTTCGACAGGAAGCGGTTCGCCGGTGAGCATGGATTCATCCACGCTGGACCGCCCTTCGATGACCACCCCGTCCACCGGAATCCGCTCGCCAGGTTTGACCCGCAGCCGGTTTCCCGCCTGCACCGCCGCCAGCGGCACCACTTCATCGCCGCCTTCCCTGACCAGCGTCGCCTGCGGTGGAGCCAGGGCGAGTAGCGAGCGCAGCGCCCCGCCGGTGGCATGACGCGCCCGGCCTTCCATCCATTGACCCAACATGACGAGCACGATGATCACCGCCGCCGCCTCGAAATAAATGGGCGGAGGTCCCTGCTGGCGCAGATTTTCCGGAAACAATCCCGGAGCGGCCACTGCCAGCATGGAGGCCAGCCAGGCGGCGCCCACACCCAGCATGATCAGCGTCCACATGTTCGTCTGCCGGATGACCAAGGAGCGCCAGCCCTTGACGAAATAGGGAGCGCCCGCCCAAAGCACCACCGCGCTGGACAGCGCCGCTTGAATCCAGCGGGAAGCCGTGCCGTGCACCCACGGAGCATGGGCCAGTCCGGGAATGAAATGCGCCATCCCCAGAACGAACACTGGCAGGGTGAGCAGCGCGGCGATGAGCAGCCTGCGCCTGGCCGCATCCAGTTCCGCACGCGCTTCGGCATCCGCATCCACCAGCAGGGGATTTGCTTCCAGCCGCATGCCGCATTTGGGACAGTCGCCTGGCACGTCGGAAACAACGCCGGGACACATCGGGCAGAAGTATTTCGCCGTTGCGGGCGGTGTGACGGGCGGATGGGAATGGTCGTGCTGGCAACAGCAGTGGCTCATGGCAAAATGGGGTTGAAATTGCTTTCCCTGCGCAGAATTCGCTTCTGCGCAGGGGGGGAAACAAGCGGGGGTGGAGCGGCTCTATGGCTGCACGGTGCAGCAGGTCATGTCGCCGCCGCATTTGGCACAGGAATGTTTCAGGACACCCGTTTTGAAGAAGGTTTCCACCGCCGAACGGCAGTCCGAACAGGCATGGACCTTTTTGCTGGACATCACCGTGAATTTTCCACCGACCTGTGAGGGGCGCTTTACCCAGACGGTCTTGCATTTGTCGCACATCACACAGCTTTCAGGACCCGGTGCCGTTGGGGTCTGGCAGGCGGCCAGCCCGGCAGCGAATGCCAGAAGCAGGAGTTTCCCGAGGTGTTTTTGGATTGTTTTCATGTTGTCTGTTATGGTTTGTTGTTGGGTTTGCCTGGCCCCGGATTGGTCAGGAAATTTTTCATGGCAGGGTCGGCATCATTTTACATCCGATCCGCAGTCGAGCATTTCATCGCCCCAGAATGGATTCTGCACACCGGTCGAAAACTGCACCCACCGGGCCTTTGGCGGTGCGCCTTCCCAGAGGTCCGCGGTCATGGGGCACTGCAGCACCCGCAGCGATGGCACTTTGCCGCGCAGTCCCAGCGCAAATTCGGAAACGGCCTGGCTCCACGGCAAAAAGTTCCTGCGTGCCGATTTGATATCCCCTGCGGGGGCCGGCGGCACCACGGATGCCAGCATGTCCGGCGCAACCGGCAGAGCGGCCAGCGCCCCGTTGTATTCCTTGAGATTTCCCTGAGCGAGCGCGGCTGAAAGTGTGGCCGCAGTGCGCAGATATTCCTCCCACGGCTTCATTGCCGCAGCGTCCGCCAGCACCGCCGGCGGGTGCGGTTCGTGTTCGTGCGACGGCGCGGTGATGCCATCGATCTGCGCCTGGCTGTCGATGAGCATATTTCCGCTGGCCACCACCTTTTCCCCTTCGGTCAGTCCCTCCAGCACCTCCCAGGCGGCATCTCCCGACCTGCCGAGGCGCACTGTCCGCAGTTCATAGGCGCCCTGGTCCTTCTCCACATAAACCCGGGGGCGAGTGCCAGACCACAGCACCGCTGACCGCGACACGATCAGGGCTTCCGGGGCATCAACCAGCACTTCCGCATCCGCATACACCCGATTCCTCAGTTCCCGGTTCGGATTGGGAATTTCCACTCGAACCTTTGCCGATCGCGTCATGCTGTCGAGGTTGGGATTGATGAACTTGACGGTGGCTTCCAGCGTTTTGCCCGGAAGTGTCGGCGTGGTGATCTGCACCTTCTGACCCGCTTTCAGCAGCGCCAAATCCTGCTCATAGGCGATGAACTGGAACCACATCGTGGAAAAGTCTGCCAGTTCAAAGAGCGGAGCCCCTTCCGTCACATACTGCCCCTGGTAAATGCTGCGCTTGACGACCGTGCCGCTCACGGGCGCAAGGATGTCAAAGAACAGATCATCGTTCTTGCGTTCCGGAATCCGGGCAATCTGGTCCGGCGAGAGCCCGAACTGGCGCAGCTTGAGTTTCACCGCATCCAGCGCCGCACCGCCCTGAGCGGCCAGCAGTTTGTATTCCCCCGCTGCCCCCAGCAGTTCACGGCTGTAAAAGGTCGCCAGCGGCTGGCCAACGGCGACTTCGGCCCCTTCGTAGTTGACGTGCAGGCTTTCGATCCGCCCCGGAATGTAAGCGCTGAGGATGCGGTGCTTGGAATCATCCTCCTCCACAATGCCCGCCACGCGCAGCGTGCGCTGCAGTTTGCCGCGTTTGACCGTGTCGGTTTGAATCTGCGCAGCGGACGGACTGCCCGGCGGCAGAATGACCAGGCCGACATGGTCAGCGGAATGGTCGGCATCCCCTTCGTAAACGGGCACCAATGCCATGCCGCACACCGTGCACCGCCCGGGCTGGTCGGATTTGACCCACGGGTGCATGGGGCTCTGGTAATACAAAATCTTCCGTTCGGAACCACCCGGGGGCTGACTGGCCTCATGAGGATGGCGTCCGACGGCGAACCAAGTGATGGCAGCGGCCAGCGTGGCCGCGAGAAGATGGGAAAGCAGAAATTTCATGAAAGATGACCGGTTGCGAGGACAGGGCTTCGTCACGGGAAGCCATTCCGATCCCTGACAAGGGACGTTCCGAACAGTGAACGGCAGCAGGGGTACACACCCCGCCCGTTGCGGTCACCCATCACAATCGCAGGGCGCAGTGCCGGCGAAAGCGGGGCACGGAATCATGCGGGAAGTCCGCGCTCCACCTGCCTGCAACGCCGACTCGTCCGTCTGGCAGGTCTTTGACGGCAAACTGGGACAGCAACGGTGCGGGCAGGGCGAGGTGAAATCGCAAATCCAGCGCCGCCACGACCGCATCCTGCGGAACGTCCTGCGGAACGGGACTGGCCGGTGTGGGCACTTCCACGCAGCAGCAAGAGGCGTCGCCACAGCAGGACTCTGCACAAGATGCCGCCGGGGATGTCTCCTGCATCGGTTGCCAGGCTCCACAACGTCCGGTGGCAATCACCGCCATCCCCAGCACCATCAGAGCAAAACCGAGCAGACGCAAACCGCCGCGGGTCAGGAATTTTGCCATGCTGGCTGCGTTTTTGCTCACATGGTCAACCTACGCCGTTTCGCTCAAAGTCAACGCCCATTGCGCACGCCTGGAGGCACCGCTCCGTTCAGTGTGCGTGCGGCAGCACTTGGAACCAGGCCTCCGCCTGGCTGCCGGAACGTTCTGCCTGCCGACGGTGAAGCGGGCAGCGGCGCAACCGCTGCGGCCGGAGTCCTGGACTGGGAAAAGCCTGCCGCGTGGATGCCGGATGATCCCATCAATGAATGCGACCGGATGGTCCGCCGGGCGGGCGACGGCATGACAAAGGCAGGCGAGGGCGTCAAGTCCTGCACCGGTGCGGGTGTCGGACATGGCAGTGGCCGCACTGGCGGTGTCAGGCATGGCACCGGGTTGACCCAGGACAGCGGATAGCTGGAATACCAGTAGGGCTGGTCGGCAGAGGAAATGATTTCCCTGATCTGGATTGGCTGGCGCTGATTCGCCTGCAGGGCATCCACTTCCCGTGCCAGGCGGAGGTTTTCCTCCTCCAGCGCCCTGGTCCGTCGGCTCAGTTCCCAGAGCGGGCGTTCCTTTTCATGTTCCCGGAGAAAGTCGCGATCCTTTTCCAGGGCCGCCACCCACTGCTCCCGTCCGGCCTTGCGATACGCGGCAATCCATTGTTCCAGCAGGCTTTCCATCTGGGCAAGTTCGAAATTCCATGTCAGGATCGTCTCCATGATGCGCTGCCGGAAGAGCTTGAATGCCGCCGCCTCCCTGTCCTGTTGCAGGGCCATTTGCGCCTGCAATCGGGCGGTGCGGGCGGCCTCCAGTTCCTTCTGCTGCGCCTGGCGAAATGCCGTGGCGGAGGCGGCATCGAATCCGTATTCCTTTTGCTGTTCAGCACTCAATTGTTCGAAACCGACTTTTGCCGCGCCTTCTGCATGGGTGATCCGCAGTCCGTCCGGCTCCACGGCCGTCACCCTGACCCTCTGGTAGGTTTTCCCATCGGCAGTCACCAGGCAGGGCATCGTTTCCGCCGCGGCCGCAGCCGCGCCCGCCAGGAAGAAAACTGCAGCAGAGAGTGATTTCATTCAGAATTGGACAGTGAAAGTGAAGCCGGCATTCAACGGCGGAGCAAAATACTCCAAATCACCGCCAGGCGCACCGCCTTTTTCCACCGCGGTGCCCGCCTGGAAACCACCGCCTTCCATTCAGGATCCCCTCAGGCCTCACATCGCGATTTTCAGGAAAAAGTTCTTGCCCCGTGGCGACCGCATCGGTTTAGAATCGCCCCATGATAAAACGTGCAGTTCTAACCATTTCCCTGCTCACCGCGGCAACGGCACCGGCGACCCTGATTGTCGTTCCGGTGGACATCACCACGGGAACCGGCTCCACTGCCACGCAGTCCACAACGCACCCGGCGGGGCCGGCCAACAACGGCATCAACGGCAACCTCGGCGATTTCACCCACACCAATCCCCCTGAAGTGGGACTCGCACCGGGTTGGTGGGAGGTCAATCTCAGCACCGACCGGACCTTTACCAACATGCGGCTCTACAACCGCAGCAGTTGCTGCGGCAACCGGTTTCGTGATTTGACGGTGGAAGTGCGGGACGCCTCCAACAACACCCTGTTTTCCCAGTCCGGAATCAATCCCGGCGATGTCCTCAACAGTCCGGCCTTTATCGACCTCGCCACCGGTTCGCTGACCGGAGCGCGCTACATCCGCGTCACCAGAGTTCCCATTGTCGGACAGGAAAGCACCCACGACGGAGCGACGCTCTCCATTGGCGAACTGATCGTCAGCAATCAAGTCAACGTCCTGCTCCCGTCCGGGACTGACCTGACGCATGCCAACATTGGGACCATGACCGTCTCGCAAACCAGCCAGTTGGGCGGCTATTCCCCGGCCAATGCCATCAACGGCGTTACCACGGATTTTACCCATACGGCGAACACTGACACCAACCCCACCTGGACGGTGGATTTCGGTGAGGTGATGAGCCTCGAAAATTTCGATCTGCGCAACCGCGGTGACGGCTGCTGCGGCTATCGCCTGCGGGACATCACCGTTCGGGTGCGTGACGGCTCGGGCAACGTGGTCTATACCTCCCCTTTGCTCAATCCCGAGAACACTCTCGGCAGCCCCGCGGCGCTGACTGGAGCCTTTCCAGGCGGAACCACCGGCCGCTATGTGGACATTCTGCGCACCCCAGATGACGATTTGTCCGGCCAGGGCGGGGTCGGCAACCAGGATGATGCCAGAATCCTTTCCCTGGGTGAAGTGTATGTCTTCGGGGCATCGATTCCCGAACCCTCCGCGCTTCTGCTTCTCCCCATGGCAGCCATTGGTCTGGCACGCCGCCGTCGGTAATCGGATCTTGGCGACGGATCGGAGACGCGCGGTTCGCGCTCCATGGTCCGGCTGCATCCGCTGGAGGCTGCGGGCATTCGCTGACTTCCAAGCCTGCTCCCCTGTCCGCCGTGGATTTTTCCTGGCGAGGCGACTGGGCGGTTCCATCCACCGTCAAAGTGGCTGGGCGCCACCCGTTTCGCCAACAACGCCGAGCGCTTGAGGATGCATTGCGGCAAGAAATTCGATTCCAATTACAACAATTATTGAATTGGTTGGATTTTTGATTTATATTAAATCGATTGTTGCAAAAAATGCGGATTTGTTGTAGTTTTTAGAATCAAATTCGAAAATTTTGGAATTTCACGATAAATTTCCGATGCACACCTGTCCATTCCGAACCGCTCTGCACGCCGTGAGCCAAACGACGCCCACCGCGCAAGCATCCTGCTGCGCGCCGCTCAGCCGGCGGTTCAAGCGGCAAGTGCGGCAGGCCGGTTTTACGCTGGTGGAGTTGCTGCTGGTCATTGCCATCATCAGCATTCTGGCGGCCATGGTCATCAGTTCCTTTTCGGATGCCGCCCAGACCAGCCGGGAAGTGGTGGTGCGCCAGCAATTGGCCGTCTGGCAGTCGGCCTTGAACAACTGGGTCAATGGCAAACTGGGGCGCATTGACAGCACCATTGATGCGGCGAAGGCCCCGATCACGGTGGAAACATTGCGCACCTTTTACAATGCCCGGACCAAAACCCAGCGCTTCACACTGATCGCCGGCGTGGACCTGGACGCCTCCACCCCGGATTTTGAAGCCTACCTGGAACCCAAGACCGCGGACACCTACCGGACGATCGCCCAGCAGCAAGGGGCGGCGAACATGGACAAGATCCGGTCCGACGCCATGGTGCAGACGGGCCGCTGGCTGGATCTGCCCACCTGGCAGGCCGGGAACTATCCAACGGTGCAGATCCTGCCGTAACCCCATCCGCAAGAACCCTCAACCACCCTGACATTCATGCACCTGTCATCCGCCGCCAAACGCTGCCTTCGGGGCTTTACCCTCGTGGAGGTGCTGGCCTCCGTCACGATCATCGGGATCCTCGTATTCCTGGCCATTCCCAACATCATCAGCGTCCGAAAGGACACGGAGGAAAACATGGCCATCGCCCGCGCCGAAGCCCTGAACATGGCCATTTCCAGCTACATTCAGGCCAATGGATTTCAAAATGCCAAAACCTCCTGGAATGGCGTCAGCGGCAACAACAATGGAGAAAAGGACGGCAAGCGCTATGCGCTGATCCAGCCCTATCTGAGTTATGCACCGGCGTCGCTCGGCGCCTTCATGCCATCGGGTTATTCCGCGGATCTGCCGGATGATCTGGCAGCGCTGTCAAAGGTGGACATCTACCGCCCCAACGCCGCAAACCCATCCAGCTTGGGGACCAAAATCGAATACTAAAGTCCGGCGCCACACTCCCCCAATCATGAACCTGCATGCCCGGCGATTTCCTGTTTTGCATAACCGGGGCTTCAGCCTGACGGAGCTGCTGGTGGTGCTCGGCATTCTTGGCCTGCTCACCGCCATCGCCATCTCCTCCTACGGAAAGCTCACCCTGACAACCCACGCCGCCCAGGCGCGCAGCACCACGGAAAAGCTCAACCGTGCGCTGAAACAGTTCAGCCAGGCCAACTGGACGATCGCCACCCCGGCGGACCCTGCCGCCACGACGGATGAATTCAACGTGCTGCGCAGCCTGCAATACCGGCCTCCGTCGAACCTCGGCAACGCACACCTCGTCGCCGGTGCGCCCTTCCTCCCGCCCGTATGGAATCCTGGCAGCACCAGCAGCACCGATGCATTCCGCGTGCGCTGGAACGGGTTTGAATTCGACCTGCTGGTGCCCGGTGATGCCGGAACCGGACTGCAGTTGGTCTTCGACGGCAGTGACAACACCACTCCCTACCAGTTTCCCGCCAGTTACAAGCCGGAGGGCGCACGGTAGCAGGCGATCTTCCTTTCCCCAACCCTGTCCAAAACCGCCAAGGTGAGCGATCCAACCCCTGACGATTTCGCTTTCTGGAAGCCCGCTCCGCTGGAGCCGGGCATGGCGCACGCTGATGCCGGTTTCTGGGCAACGGGCAATGCCGGTGGATGGCCGCCCCCGCCGGAGGCATCCGCCCGGGTTCCCGCGGTAAACCCGTTTCAGGCCGGTGCTGCGCCGGCTCTGGAGCAAGCGTGGCAGGCACGGCCCCGAGGTGGAACCGGAGGCATGCAGCCGTTTCCCGCAACGCCGGTCTTCGCCTCCCCGGCACCGAGCCCGCCAGCCCCGGCTGCCGCCTCCAGCACCGCTGCTGCCCGGTTTGACCTGGAAGAAATCGCCGTTCATTACGGCCTGCCTCCCGTCAAATTGCCGCGCGCCACCTGTCCCATCAGCGCAGAAAACCTGCTGCGCCTGTTTGGCCGCATGGCCTCAAATCCGGAGCCATACCTGCCGGTTGGCACGATTGGCCCGCTGCTGGTTCTGGGGCATTACCGGCCGGACATCGGCGACGTCTGGGGAGTCCCGGAGTTTCTGGTGGTGCGCGTCCTGCTGGAACCGGAGCAATACCAAGCGATGCGTCAGGATTTCCTCAGCCGCGTCCGTGCCAAACCGCTGCCGCATCACAACCCCCTAGCCGCCCTGCCGCCGCCGCCGGCGGATGCGCCGCTGAAAGCCGTCGTCGAATGGTATCTAGCCAACTACCCCATGCCGGAGGTGGAGCGGGAGAAACTAACCAGGCTGGTGGAGGAGCGCCAGGAAAAGCTGATGAACACCCTGGCGGATCTGAAATTCCTCCCCAGGCACTTCCCCGTCGCTTTCAGCTACCTGCAGAACCGGCGGCAGCTCATCTTCAATCCGGAGGATGTGCCCGGCCAGACGATGTTTCCGGATTCCCTGCTGGAAAAGCACTGCGTCTATCCGCTGCACTGCGGGCGCAATCGCATCTGGCTGCTCTCCGCGGTGCCATCCACGTATGCTTTTGAGGATGAATGGCTGTCCAGCGGGCACGATCCCATCCAGATCATCAATGTGCTTGCCGATCCCGCCGCGATCAATGCGGCGATCGCGCGCAGCCGCGGCCGCACCAGCCGCGAGGGAGCCCAGCCGGTGCAGGTGGGCGACCTCACCTACTCGGACAACCAGCACCTCATTGAAATTGACCCCGTGGACATGGCCAAAATCAACCCGGCCAATCCCAACATTCCCGTCGAGGATCTGGTCAAATGGGTCATCTACCGCACACTCACGCTGCGTGGCTCCGACCTGCACATCGAAAAATTCTACAATACCGCCCGCTTCCGCGCCCGGATCGACGGGGAGTTGGCGGTTGTGCATTCCTGCGCGGAAGAGAGCCTGCTGCGCTACATCGCCATCATCAAAAACTGGTCGAACATGGCACAGGAACGCCAGACCACGCAGGATGGACGGTTTTCCATGCGCATCGGAAAACGGCGCATCGATGTCCGTGTGGCTGCCATTCCGCACCGCAAGGAGTTTCAAAAAATCATCATGCGCTTCCTGGACAAGCAGGACGGCATCAAAAAGCTCTCGGAATTGAACATGTCCCCGCGACAGTCGGGCATCATCAATCAGGTGCTGGGGCGCGATCAGGGACTGGTGCTGGTCACCGGGCCGACCGGTTCCGGGAAAACGACCACGCTCTATGCCTTCCTCAGCGCGATTAACGACGCCAACATCAACATTCAGACGATCGAGGACCCCATCGAATACGAAATCGAAGGCATCAACCAGACGCAGACCGACCCGTTCCATGGGCTGGATTTCCCCACCGGCCTGCGGGCGCTGCTGCGGGCCGACCCGGATGTCATCCTCATCGGGGAATCCCGCGACATGGAAACGGCCAATGCCGCGGTGAATGCCGCCCTCACCGGCCACCTGGTGCTGACCACGCTGCATGCCAACGACTCGCTGCGTGCCATCTCCCGGCTGCTTTCCATGGGCATCGAACCGTACCTGCTGGCCGACGCCCTGGCGCTTTCCCAGGCCCAGCGCCTGGTGCGCCGCCTCTGTTCCTACTGCAAGCACCCGGTGACGGTCACCCAGCAGATTCAGGATTTCCTTTACCACCAGGGCGCCATCGAGCGCCCGCTGGCCGAACCCATCTATCAAAAGGTCGGGTGTGACGAATGCAACGGCACCGGCTACAGCGGTCGAATCGCCCTCATGGAAATGTGCCTGGTCAATGGTGAGCTGGCCAGCCTCATTGCAGAAGGCTCACCGGTGACCAGGATGCGGAAACTCGCCGTCGAGCACGGCTTCAAAAGCCTCTACCAGGAAGGGCTGGCGCAGGTCATCGCCGGCAGCACCACTTTTGACGAAATCAACTGCCTTTCCTACACGGCGCTGGGCTGAATCCGCCGCGCACCGCGGCTTGCAGGCGGGCGGGAATGGGCTTTGCTCCCGGGCATGAACTTTTCCGATGCCTATCAAGCCCTCCACGGCCGGTTCCGCGAAGTCACGATCCTCAAATCCGCTGTCGCCCAGCTCAGTTGGGACCAGGAAACCAACATGCCGCCGCGCAGCGCGGCGTTTCGCGGGACGCAGCTCGCCTTTCTCAGCGGCCAGCACCACCGGCTGGCCACGGCGCCGGAGGTCGGCAGATGGCTGGGAATCTGTGAGGAAACCGGTGCGGAGCCGGGAAGTGCCGCGGAAACCAACCTGCGGGGATGGAGGCGCGACCATGATCTGGCGGTCAAAATCCCCCCCGAACTGGTCGAGGAAATGGCCCGCACCACCACGGCTGGACACCATGCCTGGATCGATGCCCGCAAAAAATCCGAATTCGGAATCTTCCAGCCGCATCTGGAGAAAATCGTGGCACTTTGTCGGCAGCAGGCGGATTGCCTCGGCTGGGAGGACTGCCGCTATGATGCACTGCTCGACCAGTTTGAACCCGGAGTGCGCAGTGCGGAAATTGCCGCTCTGTTCGACGATCTCGGACCCAAACTGGCATCGCTCATCGGCCCGGCCGCGGAACGCTCCCGCAGCACGCCAGCAAACCTGCTGGAAGGACACTATCCAATCGCGGTGCAGCAGCAGTTTAACCAGGAAGTCGCCGCAGCATTCGGATTCGATTTCTCCGCCGGACGCATCGACACCTCCGCCCACCCGTTCTGCACCGGACTCGGTCCGCACGATACGCGGATGACGACGCGGTATGATGAGGCGGATTTCCTCGACAGCCTCTCCAGTGTCCTGCATGAAACCGGCCACGGCCTCTACGAACAGGGGCTCGACAGCGAACAGTGGAACCTGCCGGCCGGCGAGGCTGTCTCGATGGGCATCCACGAAAGCCAGTCGCGGCTGTGGGAAAACCATGTGGGGCGCAGCACGGCGTTTTGGACCCGCTGGCTGCCCCGTGCGGCGGAAATGTTCCCGCATCTGGCCAGGCTGACGCCGGAACAGATGGCAGCGGCCTCATGCCGGGTGAAACCGAGCTTCATCCGGGTGGAGGCGGATGAAGTCACCTACGACCAGCACATCATCCTGCGCTTCACCCTGGAACGACAGGTCATCAGCGGCCACCTCGCCGTCGCGGACATCCCAGCGGCGTGGAATGAACTTTTCCTGAAACTGCTGGGCATGAAGGTGCCCGACGACGCCCGGGGCTGTCTGCAGGACATCCACTGGAGTTTCGGCGGCTTCGGCTACTTCGCCACCTACACGCTCGGCAACCTCAATGCCTCCCAGCTCATGGAACGGGCCGGAGGCGACATTCCCGATCTCGATGCCAGGCTCTCCCGTGGCGATTACCAGCCGCTGCTCGCTTTCGTCCGCGAAAAAGTCCACCGCCACGGACGCCGCTTCCAGCCGCAGGCACTCATGAAACTGGCCACCGGCGAGCCCACCGGCACCCGCTGCCACCTGGAGTATCTCCGCGAAAAATACTGCCGCTGACCAGACTGCCGGGCGGCGGCGAACTCACCCGCGCACCTGCCCGTGGCCGCGGACCAGATACTTGTAGGACGTGAGTTCCGGCAGCCCCATCGGTCCCCGGGCATGCAGCTTGTCGGTGCTGATGCCGATCTCGCAGCCAAATCCAAATTCCCCGCCGTCGTTGAAACGCGTCGAGACGTTCCAGAACACGGAGGCGCTGTCCACTTCCGCCAGGAAGCGCTCGGCAGCCGCGGCATTTTCCGTCACGATGCAGTCGCTGTGGTGTGAGCCGTGGGCATTGATGTGCGCAATGGCAGCGTCCATGCCATCCACGGTTTTGACGGACAAAATGAGGTCGAGGTATTCGGTGTGCCAGTCGGTCTCCTGGACCGGCTTCACCTGGCCGGGCAGCATTTCCTGCAACAGTGCATCCCCGCGAAGCTCCACGCCGTGCTGCAGCAGGGCCGGACCCGCCGCCCGGTAAAAATCCCGCGCCACATCGCGGTGCACCAGCAGCGTTTCCGCGGCATTGCAGACACCCGGCTTCTGGCATTTGGCGTTGAGCAGGATCCGCTCTGCCATCGCGAGGTCGGCATCCTGATCGACATACACATGGCAGACCCCGTCGTAGTGCTTGATGACCGGCATCCGGGCCAGGGAAACCACCGTTTCAATGAGCCCCCGGCCACCCCGCGGAATGATGAGACTGACATACTGGTCCATCTCCGCGAGGTGTTGGACGCTTTCCCGGTCGGTGACGGGCACCAGTTGGATGCTGTGCTCTGGCAGGCCTTCCTGCGCCCCGCCGGACTGCATCGCTGCCACGATGGCCAGGTTGGAATGGATGGCCTCGGATCCTCCGCGGAGAATCGTGGCATTTCCCGACTTGAAACACAGCGCCGCGGCATCGCTCGTCACGTTCGGGCGCGATTCAAAAATGATGGCGATGACTCCGATGGGCACCCGGACTTTCTGAATGCTCATGCCGTTGGGACGCTGCCATTCGGCGAGCACTTCGCCAACAGGATCGGGCAGTTCCGCGACTTCCCGCACGCCATCGGCCATGGCCGCCAGCCGCTGCGGAGTCAATGTCAGCCGGTCCAGCATCGCGCTGCTCAGTCCTTTCTCCCGGGCGGAGGAAAGGTCTCTGCGGTTGGCATCCAGGATGGTCCCCCCGTTGCGTTCCAGCCCATCGGCCATCGCCCGCAGAATACGGTGTTTCTGTTCGGTGGAAAGCTGGGCCAGCCTGCGTGAAGCGGCCAGGGCCAGCCGGCCCATTTCGTGGATGCGTGTGCGGTCGTCGCTCAAGGGAATGCTTTCTCCGGGTTGAAAAATGGCTGCCCATTCCATTCCGCAAAGGGCGGCGGCATTCAACTGCGGATTTCCACGCGCCACTTCCCCAACCTGCCGTTCGTGCCTTGGTCCTACGCGCGTGGTGGCGGCAAGGCGAAGGAGTTGACGCACTGCGCTCGCTGGTTGATCGGAGCACTCGGAAAATGCCTCCAGGCCAACCGGCCATCGTCCGCTTATGAACCGACCCGAAGCCATCCAGCAAATCCGCGATGCCGCCCGCAGCATTGCGCAGTCCCTGTTCAAAATCCACCCTGCGGTGCCCCGTCTCGGCCATGCCGAAACCCAGGCGGAAGTCCTCAAACACCTCCACCTGCTGACAACGGAACTGGAAGCCATCAAAAAAAAGCTGGCGAAACTGGAAGCGCGGGACGAAAGCTGCGAACTGTAGCGGTTCGCGCCAGCCACCACATGAAAAAGCGGATCCTCATCATTGAAGACCAGGCTCCCATGCGCCGCAATGTGGCGCTCATGCTGCAACTGGAAGGGTTCGAGGTGCTCACGGCTGAGAATGGCCGGACCGGACTCGCCCTGGCCCGCGAGCATCGCCCGGACCTGGTGCTGTGCGATGTCATGATGCCAGAAATGGATGGATACAGCGTTGTCCAGGCGCTCAGGGCGCAAAAGGACTTCGCCAACACCCCCTTCATCTTCCTAACCGCCAAGAGTGACCGCAGTGACATTCGCATCGGCATGAATTTCGGAGCCGATGACTACCTGACCAAACCGGTGGTGCGCGACGATCTGCTCGCCGCGGTCCAGGTCCGCCTGGCCCGCGCCGAATCGCTCGACGAACGCATCCAGGACCTGGCCTCACAGGCAGGCTTTCACCCGGATTTCAGCAGCCCAGAACCGCTGCGCGCCGCATTCGATCTCACCCCCCGCGAAGCCGAAGTCCTGCTCTGGGTCACCCAGGGCAAGAGCAACGCAGAGGTCGCCATCATCCTCAATATGAGCGAGAAGACGGCCAAACAACACCTCGGCAGCGTCTTCCAAAAACTGGGCGTCGAAAGCCGCAATGCCGCCTCCCTGCGCGCACTGGAAATCCTGGGCCGCCCGAAACCATAGCGGGTTCGCCAGGATCCGCGCGTTCCAAAAAAGAGGCGTGGACCGCGCAGTTCGCGTCAATTCATCCAATCGGATGTTTTTTCCATATTGAGTCGTAATTTTGATGATCTTCCTATCATTCAACATTGACCGAAGTGTGGAAATGATGGATATTAGAGGCGTTCCATCTTGAGGAGCGGATGCCACCCCTTGCTTTCCACTCTGCCATGAAAACCCGCCTCGATCACTTAAAACATCCTTATCCTTCAACATCTGGATTCTCCCTTGTGGAACTTCTGGTCGTGCTGGCGATTATCGGCATCTTGGTCACCATTGCGATTCCGCTGGTTTTCCACGTGTTTGAAAGCACCGCGACGGCGAAGAACAAGCGCAATGCCCAGTGCGTAGCCTCGATTTACATCGGAGCGCGTTCCGCCGGTGCGGCGATCCCGGGAAATGATGTCTCCGCAAAAATAGCCTCGCTCGTCCGAGGAGTGAATGGAGAAGGAGTCTATCGCACCGTCCTCTTTCGGCTTTCCTCACTGGATGCCGCGCAAATTGCCGAGACAATGCCCTACTTGTGGTATGATCCGGCGACCGACATGCTGCACTACACCGGGGATCGCTTGTGATCCCGGGAAAACTCGCCTCGGTTGCAGAAAATTCATTTTAAAGTTCCTTCAGAGGGATCGTTATTTTTTTGAAGAAAAATCTTTTGTTAACTGTTTGAGATCCAGGAAATTAGGGGAATTTCCGTCGATTTCTCAAAAAATGTTTGGCAAACGCCTGCGGAGCATGGACAATTTGGGCGGGTTGACCATCTGCAAACCACAAGCGCCAAGAAACCGTGAAGATCCGCCACCATGCCATCCTGCTCGCCGGGAGCCTGCTTAGTCTGGCACCGGCGGGATGTCAGGGGCCTGCGCTTTCCGATCGTCCAGATGCGGCACCGATTGGTTATCTCTTTGCCCAAGCCGCACCGGCCTCCCAGGTTACTGGCTCGCGTGAGCCGTCGGATCATTCCATTCAACCGATGGACAGCGTCGGCATCGTGTCGGCAAATGATTCCCCCGGCATGATTCCTGACACCGCCGACGGAGGTGGACCAAACGGCTATGGCCCGCAGCACGCCTACTACCAGCCGTCGCCATTTTCACCCTCCACTCCACCGCCCGATGCGCACCCTGGATACTAACCCTTTGCCCGCCGCCTGGTCGGCGACTGAACGGATGCATTTTCTCTTCGCTGCTTTCGCCTGAGAGGTCTCCTGTTTCAGCCGCTGCCGCAATGGCAGGCAATCCGCGACCGAGTTCGTCCCCGACAACGACTCGGTCGCACCATTTTCGGGGCCGACTAAACGCAGCCCGTTTGCAATCGCACCTGCCTCCGCCTACCACTGCAATTGCCGGATCGGCATCCGTGCCGGATTGGTCCGGGTGCGGACAATACTGCCGTCACTGAGGTAGAGCACCCGGTCGGCCATGTCGGCCATGGAGGCGTTGTGGGTGATGACGATGACCAGCGTGCCGAGGTCGCGGTTGATCTGTTCAATGGCTTCCAGGACGGTGATGCCGGTGTTCACATCGAGCGCTCCGGTGGGCTCATCGCACAGCAGCACTTCCGGGCGCTTGGCGATGGCCCGGGCAATCGCCACCCGCTGCTGCTGACCGCCGGAAAGCTGCGAGGGAAAGTGGTCCATCCGGTCGGACAATCCCACCAATTCCAGCGCCTCCTCCGGCTGCATCGGATCGCGGGAAATATCCGTGATGAGCGCCACGTTCTCCCTGGCAGTGAGGCTGGGAATGAGATTGTAAAACTGGAAGACAAATCCAACGCAGTTGCGCCGGAACTGGGTGAGGCGCTTCTCATTGCCGCCCGTCAGGTCCCATCCCTGATAGCGGAGGGAGCCGGAGGTCGGCACATCCAGGCCTCCAAGGATGTTCAGCAGCGTCGATTTCCCGCTGCCGGACGGCCCCAGCAGCACCACCAGTTCCCCGGAGGAAAAATCCGCATCCACTCCGCTGAGGGCCACCACGTCCACCTCGCCGGTGTGATAGACCTTTCCCAGGCCCCGTGCCTCAAACATCGGAGTGCCGGACGCCATGTCACGCATGAAATGAGATGGAGTCCGCACCAGGCTCTCCGGGGATTGCGGAGCCGCACTGGCACCGCAACCGTCGCATCAGGCCAGAACCGGTTCCGCTTTGATTCCAAAAACCTCCCGGGCATCCGCCACCGTCCCCGTAATGGCAGCCGCGGCCACCATCAGCGGGCTCATGAGGATGGTTCTTCCCGTCGGGCTTCCCTGGCGGCCTTTGAAATTGCGGTTGCTGGAACTGGCGCAGAGCTGATCTCCCACGAGTTTGTCCGGGTTCATGGCGAGGCACATCGAACATCCCGCGCCACGCCATTCGAAACCCGCTGCGGTGAAGATTTTGTCCAAGCCCTCCTTTTCGGCCAAATGGGCCACAATCTGGCTGCCAGGGACCACGATGGCCTTGACACGCGGATTGACCGTGCAGCCCTGGATGTATCGGGCCACCTCCCGAAAATCGCTCAACCGGCCATTGGTGCAGGAGCCGATAAAAGCCACGTCGATCGGGGTTCCCTTGATGGGTGCTCCCGGCGTCAATTTCATGTAAGCCAGCGCCTCTTCAATGCTGGCTCGTTCCACTGCGGTGGCTGCATCTGCCGGGTCTGGCACCGTGCCGTCAATGCTGAAGCCCTGATCCGGACTGACTCCCCAGGTCACCGTCGGGGCAATTTCCTCCGCCCGGATATTCACCACATCATCGTACTGGGCGTTGGCGTCGGAGGCAAACGCCCTCCACCGCTCGACCGCCGCATCCCACTCCGCACCCTGCGGGCAATAGGGCCGGCCTTTCAAATAGGCGAAGGTTTTGTCGTCAGGATTGACATACCCGCAGCGGGCGCCTCCCTCGATGCTCATGTTGCAGACCGTCATCCGCTCCTCCATTGAGAATTGATCAAACACCTCGCCGCCATATTCGTAGGCATACCCGATGCCGCCCTTGGCTCCGAGCAGCGCGATGATGTGCAGAATGACATCCTTGGCATACACGCCGGGACGCAGTCTGCCGTCCACATTGATGCGCCGGACCTTCGGCTTGCTCATGGCCATGGTCTGCGTCGCCAGCACATCGCGCACCTGGGTGGTTCCGATGCCAAATGCGACCGCCCCGAAGGCACCGTGGGTGGCCGTGTGGGAGTCGCCGCAGGCAATGGTGGTGCCCGGCTGGGTGATGCCCTGTTCCGGGCCGACCACATGGACAATCCCCTGTTTCCCGCTGGCCAGGTCGAAATAAGTGATCCCGAACTCCACGGCGTTGCGGCGCAGTTCCTGAATCATCCCTGCCGCCAGCGGATCCGCAAACGGCTCCTCCTGGTTGTCCGTGGGGACAATGTGATCCACCGTGGCAAAGGTCCGCTGCGGATACTTCACCTTCAACCCGAGATCGCGCAGCATTCCAAATGCCTGGGGACTGGTCACTTCGTGGATCAGGTGCGTCCCGATCAACAATTGCGTCTGACCGTTGCTCAGCCGACGCACCGTGTGCGCTTCCCAGACTTTTTCAAAAAGTGTTTTTCCCATGATGGCAAAGTGTTGTGACAAATGGACGATCCGCTCAAATTGGCCGTGCCCGTCGTGGGCGCAAGAGACATCTCCTTGGGGGTATCGCCGGTCTGCGGAAATTAGCATGAACTTTGCCGTGGCAAAGCGAAAGGTGATGCGCCATGCCGGAGCCAAATTTCACCGTTCCACCACCACCGCCCTGCCAGGACGCCCCTGGTCCTCCACCGCAACCGCTGGATTTCAAGCACACCCTGTTCGCACGATTTTTCGCGGACCCGCTGCTCACCTGGGCCGTGCTGGGCGCCACCGCCGTCGTTGCCGCCCTGCATCTCTCCGGCATCGCCGCGTGGCACTGCCCCTTCAAACAAGCCACCGGTCTGCCCTGCCCCGGCTGCGGCCTCACCCGCAGTTGCACGGCGCTGTTGCACGGCGATTTCAAATCCGCCGTGGCCCACCACGCCTTCGGCCCGCTCTTTCTGGCAGGCGGACTGGTGCTGGTACTCGCAGCGCTGCTCCCGCGGCGCATTCGCCGGGGTATTGCCGCCTGGCTTGCGCCCGTGGAGCGCCGCTGCCGTCTGAACGTCCTGCTATTGGCGGCGTTGCTCATTTACACCTTGACCCGTTGGTTCCTTCCAGCATAAATCCGCGGCATCTGGCCGAACTCCGGTGAATCCAACCGGACCGGCCTCAACAACTCAACATTAACAAACACACACACAATGGGCTACGCTCTTCTCGGTATTGGCGGCATCGGAAGCCTCGTCTGCTGGATCATGGTTCTGATCCCGCTCTTCAAAAAGGAGGGAGCCGGACTCGGCATCCTCGGCATTATCTGCAGCATCTACGCCTACATCTGGGGCTGGATCAATGCCAAGCAGTTCAACCTGAAAAACATCATGCTTGCATGGACCGGATGCATTGTCATCAGCATCATCGGCCAGACGTTCATGGCCAAGCAGTTGGCCGACCTCGTACAGGACGAAGTCAAAAAGCAGCAGCAGCTTCAGCAGACCCGCTGATCCCGCAGCGCTGCTTCTGATTTTACGCGGCTGAACCTCCTGTCATCCCAATGACGGGAGTTCAGCCGTTTTCTTTGATGCCGAAAACCGGCGCAGACGTTTGCCGCCGACTGCGGCACTCCGAGCCCAGCCCCTCTTTTGCTTGACGCTCCAGCAATTCCGCCAAGGTTGGATTCCATCATGGAAGAACCCATCATTTATGCCCGCAAACCCCACGTGGCCAAATTCGCTGCCGGCACCTACTGGTGGTGCGCCTGTGGACGTTCCAAAACCCAGCCATTCTGCGACGGCTCCCACAAAGGCACCGGCCTGGCACCGGTAAAATTCACCCTGGCGGAGGAAAAAACCGTCGGCCTGTGCAACTGCAAGCACACCAAGACACCGCCATTCTGCGACGGTTCCCACAGCAAGCTCCCCTGACACCGGAAGCCTGCCGGCCACCGCGAACGCGGCACTGGAAGCGCGACAACCGATCCAGTCCGTGCCGCCATTGCCTGCAATCCGCAGCGCGGCCATTGAGCGCGCGGCATCTCCTGATTCCAACTCCCCATGTTCGTTCGCAGCATCCTTTTTTCCGCGCTGTTCACGCTTTCCTGCCTGTCTGCCGCCCGGGGGCAGAATGCGGAAAGCGTGACTGACCCCTTCGACATTCCGGAGGGCAAGGCCGCCGATGGTCCTGAAGTCACCGCCAGCATTCTCTCTGACACGGAAGCCATCCAGCCGGGCAAGCCGTTTACGGTCGCCCTCCGGTTCGATCATTCCGACGGATGGCTCTCGTATTGGAAAAACACCGGCTACATCCAACTGCCTCCCAAATTCATCTGGAAACTGCCCGAGGGCTTCGCCAAGGGCGACGAACAGTTCGGCACCCCCCAAATCCATGTGGAGGACGGAAAAATCGAATACGCCTACGGCGGCACCAGTTTTGTCCTGACGGAAATCACGCCCCCATCCACACTGCCAGTCGGCGGCCAGGCGGAATTGAAGGTCACCGT